>NZ_JBTXLV010000004.1:0-382194 GCF_054871765.1 Enterococcus sp. LJL120 | reverse complement strand
TAAAAAGTTTTCTTCATTATCCCGTAATTGACCACCTCAGTTACGGGATTACTTTTTTGTACAAAAATAGCCGCCTAGTTTCCGCTAGACGACTACAGGTCACTTACTCTGAAAATAGTATAACAAAAAAACTTGAAATGTGACAACATTATGGTAAAGTAAAGATAATCCATTGAGCAAATTCTGCTCTTGACCCTCTTGTTGTTGATGGACAGCTGGAGGGTCCTTTTTTTGCGTAAAAAGAGCCACCCAGTTTCCGCTAGGTGACAAAAGAAAGAAACAGCCACCCGTTTTTCACCGGGCTTGTATAAATCATACCAAAAATATCACTTCAATAAAATATTAATTTAAATTAATATTTTTACAATCCCAACTCCCTTGCAAAGTTATCCCCATTATCCACAGCTAACCAGCGTATAACTAATTGGTCGTATTTATTCCGATGACCAATCACACTCGCTTTATATTTGTCATTAGGTAGCATAAGAATCTTTATAGCAATACGAGGATTAGCTACAATACAATTAACCCGCTCATGCTCACTGACGAGCGTAAAACGCACCAGAAGCGGTTCCTCTTTGATTAATTTAATCTTCGTCAGCAATCCCGTATACTTGTCCATAGAGTTCACCTCAATGATTATCATAAAACAAAATGTCGTGATAACCAAATATTAGTTCCATGTAGAAGCAAAGTTTATCATACCCGACATCAGCCTCTAGGCTTTCATCTGCCAATCCCGGCAACCTTTCCGTTAACTCCTCTAAATTGCATTCACCCGCTTCGTAGCGATCAATTATGTTCATTTGAATCCTCCGAAAAGTCTGGCGTGTCATCGTAGAAGTCCTGATAATCAAAATCTTGAATAGTTTCAATCTCAGCTGGCAAGGAAGCTAACTGATTATCTGAGTCTTTCTTAGATTCAAAAATATCTATGTCAAACCATTTCTTTTCCTGTTTTATTTCAATGTGTCTGACATCTTCCCACATAATTGGTTTCTCATCTATGACGAAGTAATCTTCATAAGCTTCACCGGAAAACCATCCGCAAACATTGTCTAATAATCTACCGAAGTCATCCTTTAAATGTAGCTGTATTTCAACTTCTTTATGATAGAGAAAAGACTCGGATAAGACAGCATCAATTTCTTCTTGAGTCATTGATTGAAGTGCTACATTATCTTTTAATGCTTGAAGTTTATTCTCGTCAATCCCTTTAACCAGCTCATCCATTGCGTAAGCTGTGCCCCATTTCAAGCCAAATGGCCGGTCACGGTATTCATTATAATCAATAAAGAACTTTTTACTTCTTCGCTTTTCCACCAGGATCACCTTCAATCCCGCTCATTCCTCCAGCATGGCCACCAACTAACGAGCTTCGTTCAATTGCTCGACCACCTTCCATGAGGCTTGTAGCATGAACAATTGCTTTAAAGCCATATTTTTTCCTAATTGTATCAACTACATAATCCACTTTCATATCGTGAACCTGATCGTCAGGCTCTTCAAAAAGATTAAGCTGCAAAGAATTAGTCGAAACTAAATTTGAAGCATTCACACCGATATTCCTGACTTCTTGAGTCGTGTAATGATTATCAAAGATTTTCAGAAGGTAGCCAGCAATTTCTCTAGTGCTGTTTGTCTGTGGGATTCTAAGCTGTTGGTGAAATCCGCCTTTGCCGTCTGGAGAAATGTAGGCAAGAGAATAACCTATCCAAAGACTAATCGTTTGAGCTTTTGCTCCCATTCTTCGAAGACGAGTAGCAACTTGATCAGCCATTTCCTTTACCACAACTTCTATTTCACTCCGCTTGATATAGTCTTTATTGAGAACCTGAGAATTACCAACGCTTTTGCTTTTAGGTTTGTAAGTTTGTCCGAGAAATGTTCTATCGATGCCCCAGGCATGAGCATATAATTGAGTTCCTAAAACTCCCATTGAAGACTTGAGCTGATAATAATCATAGTGGGCTAAGTCATACATTGATTGAATGCCTCTGTCATTCAATTTTTTGCCAGTCTTTCGTCCGATTCCCCATATATCAGTAATGTTGTCGATTGGCCAGAGCTTTGTAGGAATATCTTCATAACGCCATTCTGCTCTAAAATCGGGTGCTTTCTTACTTTCGTTATCTAGTGCTAGTTTAGCAAGAAGGGGATTATCACCGATGCCAACAGTCGTAAAAATTCCAGTTTGATTATAGACATCAGTTTGAATAATGCGGGCCATTTCATTAGCGTCTCTGGCTCCCCATAGCTTCATACCTTCTGTTACATCAACAAATGATTCATCAACAGAGTAGACATGATGATTTTTCTCATCAGCATATTTCTTGTAGATGTTGTTAATTTCCATGTTTTTCTTCATATAATAAGCCATGCGAGGGGGAGCAATAATTAGGCTGTCTGGATAAGGGAAGGGCAGGTCCCTTGCACGACTGACATTGCTAATGCCATACTTGCGCTTAGCAGCTGGCGAGCTTGCGAGAATCAATCCGCTCCCTCGCTCGTCAGGATTGTCAGAAGGATAACTCATAACAACTAATTCCGTTTTAAGAGGGTGGAGGCCTCTCTCGACACACTCAACGCTGGCGTAAAACGACTTGCAGTCGATGCAGAGTATATCTCTCCGAGGTTCTTTTGAATAATCAAAGACAGGGTTTGCGCCAAATGGATTCATACAAAAAACCTCCTACTTACTCGAATTCTAGTTCAGCGAGCATGTCGTCTACATTCTCATAAAAATTGTGTTTTTCTATATAGTCAAGCCATTCCTTTTCAGGGAATAGAGGTTTGCTATTTACTTTTGACTTTACAGACTCATAAAGATTTTTACATATACTATCCCAAGTTGTTTCTTTAGCTTTGTCTACTTTCTTTTGTGGCCACTTATTTTTGCCAGTTCTTTTTTTATTCTTAGCTTCTTCATAGTCACTGACTTTCTCAAGAGCTAGAGAATATGATTTTAGGTTTTCTTCAAGAAGATTTTTGAAGTCTCTGTATTTCACGAATACCACTCCTTTATCCTATTTAGTAATATCATTATACGAACAAATGTTCGTTTTTGTAAAGGGGAACAAATAAAAATGCTTTGACCATTTTTGGCCAAAGCTAATTTCTATCTTCTTAATAATTCAATTTTCTTTGCATCGAACTAATCTTGTGTGAGAAATGATTTTAAAACTCCCTATTTTAAGAAAAGTGGCGGGGTGGGTGAATAGGGATAAAATGAATACCATTTGAATACCAAATTTTGTATATTGAAGATTTTCTAAAAAATAAAAAAGAGAGTAAAAGCCTATTATATCGGAACTTTAATTAGATTGTTATAACAAAGTATATGTAGAAGTTGTTATTGTTAAACAATTTTTCGGAGGCATCGGTCAAAATTTTGTCAATCCTGCCATTGCTGCTCGTATCATTCTCTTGATGTCTTTTGCCTCTCAAATGAGCGCTTGGGTTGTCCCCTTTGAATATTCTCAACGAATCGACGTCACGACAACGGCGACTTTTCTTTCTGGTGCAGAAAGTTCGTTGCCTTCGTTAATGGACATGTTCTTAGGTGTCCGCAGCGGCAGTTTAGGAGAAACCTGTGGACTTGCTTTACTTCTCGGTGGGGCCTATCTGATTTTCCGCAAAGTAATTTCGCCGCTGATTCCCACGGTTTTTATTGGAACAGTTGCTCTCTTAAGTTTTTTATTAGGAGGCAATCCTTTGTATCATGTACTGGCGGGAGGTTTATTGTTGGGTGCCATTTTTATGGCGACTGATTACACAACATCGCCGGTCACTAGAAATGGCAAAATTATCTTCGCTGTCGGCTGTGGCGTAATCACCGTAGCAATTCGCTTTTTTGCCGCTCTGCCAGAAGGGGTTTCATACGCCATTTTATTAATGAATATTTTAGTGCCCCTGATTGAAAATTTGACGATTCCCAAAACCTTTGGCCGGGAGGTGAAGCAGCGTGAAAACTAAAGACAGTAAATCAATTTTAACTGCCACAATCTGTCTGGTTACCATTTGTTTAGTGGTGACTCTTTGTGTCGCTGGTACCCGCTATGTTTTTGCAGAGCGCATTGCCGAACAGGAGTGGCAGCAAAAACAAGCGGTGATGGCAGAATTAATTACGGCATCTAGCTATGAAGAAATTTCTTTAGCAGATGGCGAAGTTACCTATGAAGCCAAAAATGGTTCTGAGGTTAGCGGCTATCTTTTTGAAACTGCCGCTTATGGATACGGCAGTGATGTCTCTGTGATGACGGCAATTTATCAAAGTGAAGTCTTAGGGGTTGCAGTCTTAGATGCCAGCAATGAAACCCCCGGGCTCGGTCAAAACGTCACGAACCAAAGTTTTTTAGAGCAGTTTAACCAATTAAGCACCCGACCAGTTGTCACTAAGACTGGAAACGGCACCGCTGGCGAGATTGTGGCCGTCACCGGCGCTACAAAAACTTCAAATGCAGTGGTCGCTGCTGTCAACGAAGCCCTCGATTTATCTGAATTAATTCCCTAAAAGGGAGGAGGAAAGGTATTGGAAAAACAAAAATTATTCCCGATTTTTAGTAAAGGAATTATTAAAGAAAATCCTGTTTTAAAATTAGTTTTAGGTACTTGTCCTGCCTTAGCCGTGACCACCTCTGCTTTTAATGGCTTGGGAATGGGAGTGGCGGCAACCGTTGTTCTATTAGGTTCCAATGTGGTAATTTCACTATTGCGGAAAGTTATTCCGCCGCAGGTTAGAATTCCCGCCTTCATCACAATTATTGCGGGCTTTGTGACAGTGGTTCAATTTTTAGTGAAGGCTTTAGCGCCTGCTTTAGACGCTACCTTGGGGATTTATCTGCCACTGATTGTGGTTAACTGCATCATTTTAGGACGAGCAGAGGCGTATGCCAAAGACAATCCAGTTTTGTATTCAGCTTTAGACGGTCTCGGCATGGGTGTTGGTTTCACTGCTGCGCTATTTTTGATGGGGGGCATTAGAGAATTAATCGGCAGCGGCACCTTGCTTGGCCTAACGATTACCGCCAATTGGATTACGCCAATGACTATCTTATTGCTACCACCGGGAGGATTTTTTGTTTTCGGGATGTTGGTGATGCTCGTGAATAAATACAGCAAATATCAAGCCCGCAAATTAGAATGTGCAAGTTGTCCGATTGCAGAAGCCTGCGATCCAAAAGCACTTCAAGCAAAACAGACTGGAGGGGATGACTCATGCAAGCCTTCGTAACGATTTTAGTAGCCGGTGTGCTCACGGATAATTTTGTCTTATCGCAGTTTTTGGGGATTTGTCCCTTCTTAGGAGTTTCCAAGAAATTAAATACGGCTGTCGGCATGTCGATTGCAGTGACTTTTGTCATGGTGATTGCTACACTCGCAACCTATCCGATTTACACCATGATTTTAGTGCCGGCCGGTTTAGATTATTTGCAGACAATCGTCTTTATTTTATTGATAGCAGCTTTAGTTCAATTAGTGGAGGTCATCTTAAAAAAATACATGCCTTCTTTATATAATGCTTTAGGAATTTATTTGCCATTGATTACGACTAACTGTGCTGTATTGGGAGTAACGATTTTAAATTTTTCCAAAAGTTATAGCTATCTTGAATCTATTTTTAACGCCTTCAGTGCAGGTCTTGGTTTTTTAGTGGCGATGGTAATTTTTGCCGGTGTACGGCAACGCTTAGAAGCCAATGATATTCCTGAAAACCTGAAGGGGTTGCCAATCACTTTGGTTTCAGCTGCTTTAGTATCCCTATCATTTTTAGGTTTTGCTGGTTTGGCGGAAGGATTATTCCAATAGAGGAGGCTTGTCAATGTTTGAAAGTATTTTTTATCCTGTCTTATTAGTCGGCCTGCTCGGATTAATTGCTGGGATTGGCTTGTCGATTGCCACGATTGTATTCCGCACACCGGAGAATCCAAAAGAAACTGAATTACGAGCGGCTCTTCCGGGAATTAACTGTGGTGCCTGTGGTTTTTCTGGTTGTGATGGTTATGCCAAAGCAATGGCGGCAGATGAAGCTGGTGGCGGTTTATGCACCCCAGGCGGAGCGGATACGCAAGAAAAATTGGCGGCAATTTTAGGCGAAACAGCCGGCAGTTTTCAAAAGACCGCTGCTTTTGTTCGCTGCAATGGGCAGTGTCAATTTACCCAAACCAAGATGGATTATCAAGGGGCGAAAACCTGTTACGCTGCCAATCAGGTTTTCGGCGGTCAAGGGAGTTGTCAACAGGGCTGTCTAGGATATGGGGACTGTCTTGTTAGTTGTGATTATGACGCTATTGAAATGATTGACGGTGTGGCAAAAATTAAACCGAATAAATGTGTTGGCTGTTTGAAATGTATCAGCGCTTGTCCCAAGCTATTAATCAAAATGCTGCCAGCCGAAAATACGGCAATTGTCGCTTGTTCGAATACTGAGAGGGGCGGGGGCGTTAAGAAAATTTGTAGTGTCGGCTGCATTACCTGCAGCAAATGCGTCAAAGTATGTCCTGAAAACGCAATTGAAATCGTCGATAATCTTGCGTTGATTAACCCTGATTTATGTACAAATTGCGGAGAGTGCGTGACCGCTTGCCCGCAAAATTGTATTTTGCAAATGCAGGGGACAACTGCCGTCAAAAAAGAAATTTTGGCTGGATAATTTGAAGGTCATTTTTTGCTCAATTTCTTTGTGAAGAAATTGAGCTTATTTTTTTGGCATTTTTTCCGCAAATGAAAATCCTCATCAATTTGAAAAGAAATTTTATTTTTTTCAGGAGGAATTGTCTTATGGAGGTCGATTTATTAAAATTTATTTGTGAATTTTTTAAGAAATTTTCATGACAGAATTGGTAAGATTTGTTATGAAATATGAATGTAATACTAGTTTTACTTTCATGACATAATGCTGTGATAGGGTTAAGTGTGTTCGTGAGAATGCAAAAATACAGTACATAAATGGAGGTAGGATTTTGAACAAAAAAGTTTTGTCAACTGTTATGGTATGCGCCGTTGCTTTATCAGTCGCTGCACCACTTGCGGCCTCTGCAGCAGACTATGATACGCAAATTCAAAATCAACAAGATTTGATTGACAGTTTATCTGATCAACAAACAGATATTCAATCACAAATTTCAACAGTACAATCTGAAGTGGACGATATCAATAGCCAAGCGGAAGATTTACAAGAACAACAAACCGCTTTAACCCAAGAAGCTGAAGATTTACAAAATCAAATTGCTGATTTAGAAACACGGATTGAAAAGCGTCAAAGTACTATTGAAGAGCAAGCTAGAGATGCTCAAGTTAGTAATCAAAGCACCAGCTTAATCGATGCGGTGTTAGATGCTGATTCAATCTCAGACGCAGTATCAAAAGTAACTGCCATGACAACTTTGATGAGTGCTAATAACGATTTAGTCAACCAGCAAAAAGCTGACAAAGACGCTGTTGAAGAAAAACAAGCGGAAGTTACAGCAAAGCAAACTGAATTAAATGAAACACAGGCTGATTTAGAAACCCAAAAAGGGAATCTTTTAAGCAAACAAGCTGAATTAGATGTTTTAACAACAACCTTAGCAGCTCAACAAGCAACTGCTGAACAGGACAAAGCTGCCTTGGAAGCTGAACAAGCTGCCGCAGAAGCTGCCGCTGCTGAATTAGCAGCTGAACAAGAAGCCGCTGCTCAAGCTGCTGCCGCTGAAGAACAAGCTGCCATCGAATCTGCTGCGGCTACTGATGTAACAGCAACAGAAGACACAACCAGCTCAACTACAGCGACTGATTCAACTAGTCAGTCAACAGGCACATCAACTGAGTCTAGCAGTTCAACTACTGACAGTTCAACTGCCAGCAATGGTGGATCATCCACTAGTAGCTCGACTAGCAATTCATCGAGCTCAACCAGCTCTTCTAGTTCATCCAGCAGTTCATCAACAAGCTCTAGCAGTACTAGCTCTGCTTCAACCTCAGACGCTCGGAGTGCGATTGTTGCCTACGCCCAAACACTCTTAGGAATTCCTTATGTATGGGGCGGCTCAACTCCTAGTGGTTTTGATTGCTCTGGATTAACTTCTTATGTCTATTCAAATGCTGCCGGTATTAGTATCGGTCGTGTGACGACTACCCAAGAATACGCAGGTACAATGATTTCTGTCTCTGAAGCACAACCTGGCGATTTAGTCTTCTTTGGTTCTCGTGGCGGTACGTATCACGTAGGAATTTATTTAGGCAACGGCCAATTTATTCACGCACCGCAAACAGGTGATGTTGTAAAAATTACTAGCACAGCTTACTACACACCAAGTTTTGCCGTGAATGTCTTAGGTTAACCATTAGCTAATCATTTAGCCAAGCTTATATTACACTTACATTTGAACAGTTTAATCTCTTCAAGCAGCCTCTATTAGTAAAGGTGCTAGAGATTAAGCTGTTCTTTTTATTTTGGAAAAAAAGCTAAAATGATTTTTTCCGTCCCCTCTAAATCTTTTGCAATTATTCATCCCGCCGCTATCAACTCCTTCAAACTAAAATCAATGAACAAAAAAATATCTTTGCGGCTGTTTATTCTGTTGTTTGAGAAAGTGAGTGAAATCTCGCTTTTTTTGCTTTTCAACAAATTAAGCAGTCCTCCACTGCTAAAAAGAATGAAAAAATCTAAATTTAGTCTCTTTTAAGTTAAAAAGAAGCAAAACTATGAAATTTCTGATGTTAATTATTAAGAATTCCTTAAGAAGACGGCTGGTTTTTTGCTAGAATATCCCTTTCATTCATTCGTAAAGAAGATAATTTTAAAGGGATTTAGCGGAAAATAAGTTTCTTTTGCGTTAACTTTGATGTCAGATAACGGCATAACTGACGGAAATTCGGCAATTTTTCAAATCTGAGGATAACTATTTTAAATAATTATAATTTGATAATCAAAATAAATTACTTTTGAAGGTTTCGGTAATTGCTAAAAGATTCGCCAATTTTTTTCTAAAAATAAAAATTAAAAAAGTTGTATCCGAAAAAAAACTAGTTTTTTCATATCAAGTGTAAAAAATATTTTTTAAATTAAATAACAAACGTTCAAGGTTTTCGTTTGCTTGCAAAGTTTGGTAAAAAAACAGACGAGCTATGTTGATAAAGAGTCGAAAAAATTAAAAATAAAAATTGGTACAGTTGAATATTTTTTTGTGATCAGTAAAATGATCCACGAATTCATAACTAGTTAAGGGTTTTGCGTTTTAGTTTTTGGTAGTTTGGAGGGGAATGAATGTTTAAGAAATTGCTACAATCTAGGTATTTAAATTTATTTTCTGTGATGATCATCCTGTTGCCTATCGGAATTTCAATGGTTTTTGGTTTGCAGGTCTTAGCAGAAGAAATCCCGGATAATGAACAAACAGAGTTGTACAATGATAGTGACGGCAATGGAACAATATCTTATGAAATAACAAGTGAAAATAAAATTAATTGGACAATTAATTACACAACAACTGCATCAAGTGAACAGCGGTTTGTAGGTTTTAGGCTGCTTGATAGTCAAGGCAATTCAATTCAACCGACATTGGCAGAAGGAATGACGGATAATTTTTCCTATCAATTAACAACAGCTGGTCAACAAACAGGTGAGCTGCTTCAAACGACTGCAAGTACCATTGAAACAAAAGACGCTGTCTTAAAATTTACAACGGATTTTGTGTCAGATGTTCAGGTAGTCAGTGCCTTGTATCAAGCTGATACTCAAGGCGGACAAACAAATATACGAGAATCTGCAACACCGGTAACTTTGCAAATTGAAGCAGCTACATCAACAACAGAATCTAGCGAAGAAACTGGTGGCGAAAACAAATCTTCAGAGTTGACCACCTCAGATAGTTCAACAACTAGCACCACATCAGAAAGTACTATGGATTCAACTGATGAAGCGACTGAAAGTTCGACAGCTATTTCTGAAACGGAATCTTCCAACGATTTGAGTTTAGGAGATGCCGGCGCCATCGACATGGGAAGCTTGATGGGGGAACAATTGGTCACAACTGCCGACGCCAGAAGTAATTTGCGGGTCTATACCTCAGATGGCCTAGCTGGCGGCATTGACAATGATGACTCAGATAGTTTTGCAACTGGCAGCAGCAGCCAAGGCACCAAGATTATTCCTTTAGCGACGACTGTCCCAAACGGCAATCTTTTTAATAATGCCAGTGAGTTCACTTCAAAACTTCGCAGTGTTTATATGGGTAGAAACGGAACAAATCCGAGCAATGGTATTTCAATTATCTTCGGCTCAAGCAAGTTGACGAATCAAACGGTTCAAGTATTTTATGACAATGCCGGCAGTTTAATTGGTAGCGAAACCTATGTGGATGCGAGTGGGGCCACTCAAACTAGACAAGTAACCCATCGTTTAGGGATTATGCTAACTTTATCAAACATTCAAACTAAGGGCAGCCAACCGCGAATTCAAGTCTCTAATAATTTTTATTCTGGGATTGAATACTATAATATCTCACAGATGTCCGTAACCTTTAGCTTTTATGATATGAACGACACAGCAAGCAACGGCAATTTTATTTCTTTGGCGGATATTACAGCAGCCAATAGCACTTCACTGGCAGCCGCCATCAAGCAAGTTTTGCCTCAGCAAATGGCAATCAGCGACAGTAGCTCGGCTGCTTACATGACCTTTGCTTCTATGAATCACGCTAACGGTCAGCTGGAATATGTCGCTGCTGGAAATGGCGCCCAAGGAATTGTCAGTGATGCAGCCGGTGTCGGAACAAATATGAATTATTATGCCAACGGAATTG
The DNA here is from genome assembly GCF_054871765.1 of Enterococcus sp. LJL120. NCBI lineage: Bacteria > Bacillati > Bacillota > Bacilli > Lactobacillales > Enterococcaceae > Enterococcus > Enterococcus sp. LJL120. Next base: position 371,410 of record NZ_JBTXLV010000004.1, on the reverse strand, counting down.
TTCCAGAAGGTAAAACTTCCTTCAACACTGGTGTGAAGGGTGTTTACGCTGCAACAATTAATGCAGCTTTCACCGATTACCTCGGTGGAGCGACTGCCGCCAAAAACGCTGTCTCTTTTGAATTAAATAAAGTTGGCAGCAGCACCAGCGGTTATTCTTTTATCTTAGGTTCTGAGTATGGCGAAGCATGGAGCACTTTTTCAACAAGTGCGATTTCTTCGCAGCAATCAGTCATTCAATCGGCCCCTACAAAAACAGTCGAAAGTTTAACGAGTTATACCTATGATTCAGCAACGAAAACCTACTCTGAAAATAGCCAAACTGCCAAGAATGCCAGTCATTATAACGATTTAGATCGCGCTTGGGATGCGGCTTATGGGACTAACGATTGGGTTGCTGGACATTTTCCAACTAGCGAGGCCGCTGATGCTGGAATTGTTCCACAAGCGGAACGGTATCTAAATCAAGGGGACAGTTTTTATTATTATATCAATCAAAAAATGATTGATTTAACCGGACAAAGTTTTATCACACCGACAGAAATCGGTCTGAGTGACACTTGGCCCGCTGAAGTCGCTCTTCCCAGCAGCGAGGATATTATTGTTTATGATTTGCACGGGGCAGTTTTAGCTTCCAAGTATTATTCAGTTAGCTTACCTACTGAAAATAATAATCGACAATTGACGATTACTTTTACAACTGCAGGCGTGGCATTATTAAATGCCCAAAGCGGTGCTAAAGGTACTGGCAGTGACGATGCAAATCCGGTTTATGGCGGTGAAGTGTCTGTTCAAATCAAGGCTCATTTAACTAGTGATGCACCGAGCTTGACACCGATTACCAATACAGCAACTTCCGCCTTTACCTTTGCCAGTGGCACAACAAGTACCTTGAGCTCTAATCAAGTTGAAATTCAAACGAAGGGTGCCTTCAATCTTGCTTTGACAAAAGTCAATCAAGCCGGCAATCTTTTAGCGGGTGCGACTTTTGCCATCTATCAAGGAACAACGGATGCAACTGAGCCTCTAATTACCGCAAGCTCAGATGAACAAGGCAGTTTAATTTTTAGCAGTGGTCTCTTGGAGATGGGCCAAAGCTATACCCTTAAAGAAATTGTGGCACCGACAGGTTTTGCTTTGGAATCTGCGACTTGGAAGCTAGAAATTACAGCCGATGGGGCTCTTTTAACTAACAATCTTACTGGCGAAACAAAAACATTAAGTAATTTTTCGGCCAGTGATGATCAGGGTGTTGTCACAATTTCAGCCGGGGAAAATGAAGATGACACGTTGACGAATCAATTGAAAGCCTACCAATTAAACTTGACAAAGGTTGATGCCAATCAGGAAACAAGTTCTCTTGGCGGGGCCGATTTTGAACTCGGCACAGCAGTAGACAGCCAAGGAAAAGTGAGCAATATTTTGGCGACGGCGACTAGCTCGGAAAGCGATGGGGCACTAACGTTTATGGATTCGCAAACGCAACAGCCTTTTACCTTGAGTTATGACACAGAGCTAGCCGAACAAAAAGGGACGATTTATTATCTAAAGGAAACTGGAGCGCCTGCTGATTATCGGCAATTACAGGGCTACTTTGAATTAGTTATTTCTGCCGATGGGTCTGTTTCGGTGAGCTATATCGGTGAAGATTATCCTGCTGGCTTTTCTGAAGCCCAAACCTCTGTAAGTTTGGCTGATAGTGAGACGACTACAAACACAATTGCTTTTACGATTAAAAATCAAAAGAAGGTACCGTTACCGGCAACTGGCGGCAGTGGAATTGCCATGTATCTAACCCTTGGAGTAATCGGTACGCTGGCTGCAGGAATTTATTTTTATCGGCGAGGGGGTGGCTCAGATGAAAAAATTAGTTAGGCTTTTGTTGATTTTGACAGTCGGCTTCTTTTTCTGCTTTGACAAATCAGCCGTCTATGCTGCTGAAGATGCCAATCAACAGGTGAACTTTGTTCTTCATAAAATTGTTTTTCCTGATGGGGAAGCTCCAGAGTCTGAAATTTTGAATTCAGGGACTGAAGATGGCCAGCTGGCGAATCTTTTGGAAAGCTATCGCGGATTAAACGGGGTGACCTTTGATGTTTACGATGTCAGTCAGCAGTATTATCAACTGCGTTCACAGGAAAATCTAAGCGTAGCCGAAGCCCAAAATCGGCTAGCCCAATTGGAGCCAACTGAGATAACTGTTCAAAAAATTAGCTCAGGTGTTACAGCGATTGAGGACGGCCAAGATGGACTCGTTGAATTTTCATTACCAGCCAAAGCTTCTGATGGCACGGATAAAGTCTATTTATTTAATGAAAGTGCCCAGCCGACTGGAGTTAAGACAGCGGCTACTAACTTGGTGGTTGTGCTGCCGGTTTACGATGAGCAGAAGCAGGCTTTGACAACGATTCATCTATATCCTAAAAATGAAGAAACTGCTCACATCACGCCTGATTTAACCAAGACCATTACAGGAAAAAAAGATTATCAGTATGGCGATTCGATTGAATACACGGCAAGCACGAGCATTCCGGCTGATATTTTAGATTACCAAAGCTATCAGATTAGTGATCAAGCCGGTGATTTTTTAGACTTAGATGAAGCTTCTTTAAAGGTCACGATTGATGGTCAGGATGTTTTACCACAGTTTACGCTGACCAAAAATCAACACGGCTTTAGTTTGACTTTGGCCAGTAATGCGGCGTTAAAATTTTTAGGAGCTGATGTTGGTAAGGAGCTGACTATTTCCTATCAGATGGTTGTCAATAGCAATCAATTTGTTCCAGAAAATTTAGCAAATGTCGTGTATCTAAAAACCGATCATGAAAATCTGCAAAAAGAATTAGACGCAGTCACCGGCGGCAAAGCTTTTGTTAAGGTGGATGCCAGTGATCAAAGTATTCCTTTGGCGAATGCGCAGTTTGAGGTGCTGAACCAGCAATCAGAATATTTAAAACAAACTGAGACAGGCTATGCTTGGACAAAGGATGCTGCTGATACTGGCATTGTAACTTTAACATCCGGTGTTAATGGAGCCTTTGAAATCACAGGCTTAGCCTATGGCAATTATTATCTGAAGGAAATCGCCGCCCCCACTGACTACCAAATAAATAGTGAGCTGGTGCCATTTACAGTGGATGCTTCAAGCTATTCAGATGACCAAGCGCAGCAGACGCCGTTAAAGATTGTCAACATTAAAAATTCGACAACTACAACTAAGACGCCTGACACAAGCGGCAAGTCACCATTGCCGCAGACTAATGAGCTGACTCAAAAAAGCTTGATTGTGATTGGCGGGATTTTTCTTTTAGCATTTGGTTTTATCTTATATCGCCGCAAATCGGCAAAAAATAACTCGCATAAGGGATGAAGGATATGAAAAACAGCGTTCAGGGAAAAAAATTAGCAGTAATTAGTTTATTGACAGCATTTGTAGCAGTGATTTTAGCATTTAGCAATGGGTCGGTTGTGAAAGCAGATGAGGCTGACGGCACCGCAAATATCACCTTGCACAAATTACAATACAGCAGTCAACAAGAGTCAGTTCAAAACACTGGTGGACTTATGGATTTTGCCAACAGCACACCGTTAAACGGTGCCGAATTTACTGTCTACGATGTGACAGCCGATTATTATAGCTTGCTGGCTGATAGCACAACGGATTCAAAAAATAAGGAAAAAACCGCTATTCAAACTTTGGAAGACAAGTCTGCTACTTATGCCACTACAGATAAAGTAGTGGGCGCTCCACAGGTTACTGCTGGTGAAGGAACAACCACCTTCAACAGTTTAGCATTGAAGGATGACACAGGGCGGGATAAAGTGTATTTAATTTTAGAAACAAAGACGCCCAATTCACCAACTGTTACCGTCAAATCAGTTCCGTTAGTTGTTTCAATGCCTGTTTATCAGAATGATAGCAATACAGCGATTAATTATGATATTCATTTATATCCCAAAAATATTGTAGCTACTGATAAAAAAGAAATTGATCCAAGTAATTTAACGGCTGTCGACGGTCAAGGGAATCATTATAGCGTTGATGGTACCAGTAAAATCAATTACAGCATTACCGTAAATGTGCCGGCGGATGTCGAACTAAAGGATTGTTTTGATGTGATTGATGTACCCACAGAAGGTCTAAAGTATGTTGAAAAAAGCTTGGAGATTGCTGGTTTAACTGAAGGCACAGATTATACAATTTATGCCGGAGATCAATTGGCAGCTAACTTACCAGAAAATTATCAGACTTTGTATCAAGATGGTTTTGAAGATGGCTTCTATATCGAATTTAACAATAAAGATTCTGCGGCGATTCAGGCTTTGGCAGGAAAAACTTTAGTTATCAGCTATCAAATGCAAATCGATAGCTCAATCGTGCCGGACCTGACTATCAACAATACCGCTTACGTTAGCTTTGACAATACAGTTGTTCCCAACACACCACTAACGCCAGGTGGAGAAATTGTTGTCGAAACCGGCGGCTATAAATTCCATAAAGTAGATTCTCAAACAGGCAAATCTTTAGCTGATGCCTCCTTTGTAGTGACAAATGACGCTGGTCAATACGGTGTCTTTAGTTTAACTAATGGCGAATACCTCTTAACTGATTGGAAAGATACCCTTGCTGAAGCGACAACTTTAGTGTCAACAAGTACAGATAATAGCAACTTAGTTATCAAAGGTCTGAAATACGGTGAGTATAAAATTCAAGAAACAGTTGCGCCTGAAGGCTATGCGTTAGCAAAAGATGCTGTCAAATTTAAAATTGCAGAAAATAGTTACACAGATACTGGCCAAATTATGGAGATTGCCAACACACCTAAAGGTATTTTGCCATCAACTGGTGGTAGTGGTATTTATTTATTCCTAGCAGTTGGCGTTATTGCGATTGCCGGTGGAGCCTTTTACTTTACGAAAGACCGCCGCAAGTTTGAAGCCTAAACTTAGGCTCTGCTGAAAAGAAACTCTAGCAGCAAAAAAAATTTTTACTGAGATTGATTTTATAAATGACGGTGCGATGAAATTTTACTATGGTCAAAAAAATTTGTATTAAGAATTCAAGTCACTCGGCGTGGTCATACCGCAAAATATAAAATAGTTTAAAAACTAGATTTACTTTTTAAGTTTATTTTTACTTGATAAGATTAACAAAGGAGGCGAGGAGATGGCGGAAAAAAAGCAGCCCTCTTTTAAGAAGGAAAGACAAAAGCGAATTTTCCTAGATATTTTGATGATGCTTCTTTTAGCAGTTGGTTTAATTTCCCTCGCCTATCCTTTTGTCAGTGATTCTTTAAATAATTTATTGGATCAACGGCTGATAAATTATTATCAAGAGCAGGCCAATCAAGAAAATCAAGCAGCTATTGAAAAGGCACAGGCGGAAATGTCAGCTAGCAATCAAGAATTGGCCGAAACCGGCAGCCAAATTGGAGCAGATCCTTGGTCAGAAGGTGATAGTCAAACTCCGACTATTGTTGACTCCAATTATTTTCAAGAGCACACAATTGCTGTCTTAAAAATTCCTAGTTTAAATCTGGAACTGCCGCTTTTTGATACTACCAATGATTTATTGTTGGAAAAGGGGACGACCTTGGTCAACGGCACTTCTTTTCCGATTGGTGGGCCCTCAACCCATGCCGTAATTGCAGGGCATCGGGGCTTGCCGGAGGCAGAATTATTTACGAATTTGCCGGAATTGGCAATTGGAGATGTCTTTTATATTGAAATAAATGGCGAGACCCATGCCTATGAAGTTGATCAGACAAAGGTAGTTGAGCCGACAGAAACTGCCGACTTACAGATTGTTGAGGGAGAAGATCTGGTTACTCTGCTAACCTGTACTCCTTATATGATTAATGACCATCGCTTGTTGGTGCGGGGGCATCGAGTGGCTTATGTTCCTGAACGAGATGATCAAGCGGTTGCTAATGGCAGCACCCAACGCTGGCTGAAAATTGCGGTGGTTCCTGGAGGAGCAATACTGGTTGCGCTATTAGCTGTCTATCTTTTTTACAAGTGGCTGCGAAATCTTATAGTCAGTGGCCACAAATATCGTCTTCATTTTGTTTTATTAACTGGTGATGAAAAACCAATTGGCAATGCAAGATTTGAATTATATACCAAAAATGGTAAGCATCCAATTACCCGGGAGGAGGTTGCAATCAGCGCTCAAACCGATGAGACAGGCACTTTCCTCATTGAAGACGTTAAAGGTGGTACTTATTTGCTTAAAGGAGCCGATGGGAATCAACCGCTGATTGCTAAAATAAAAAAAGTTCGCGGAACTGATTTTACCCTTTTCTCCAAAAAAAGATTTTATTTCATTAAAAATGATGTTGAGCCTGTAATCATTAAATTAAATAGCAAATAAAAACGATCCATGCTAGTCAGCGGAGGATTCCGCTGGTGAGCATGGACCGCTCTTTTTTTCTATTCCACTAATTTATCAGCGACGGCGCTAGGTAAATCACTTTCTTGAACTTCCTCCCAAGAGGTGACGCCTTTTTCATCGTTGACTACCATTTTCAAATAGGCACCGATTCTTAACGGGCTATCACGGTATTCCTTTAAATGAACGGTTTCTTCAACACCGTTTTCATCGTAGGAAACTTGGTCGTATTCATAATAAGTTGAGCCGCTTTCTACACCAGTATTTACCGCATCGCCGGTAATTTTTGTGTAATAGCTAGGGCCGCCATAATTCGTTTCCCAATATTTATCCATGGCGTATTTGCCACCAAAACCAACAGCTAAAATAATAGCCAGAAAAGCTAGAACTCCGATAATAATTTTTTTCATAGCACTCATCCTTTCAACACAGCTATCATAACGCAAAAGAGTTCTCTAAAAATCAAACTTTAGTCCTAGATAAAAATAACAGTTTTGTAAGTTCCTTGTAAGGTTAATTAAAAAACAGTTATGAGCTGAAGCGGCTCCTTGAAAAACAGAAATTCTGTGAAATTTTTATAAAAAATTAGCCAAAAATGTTGCAAAAAATCCCCTTGAGTGTCATGATGCATTCAATAACAAGAAAGAGGTCAATTATGATTACTTTATATATCAAACCAACCTGTAATCCCTGTCGCAAAGTGAAAACTTTATTAAGTGAAGCCGACATCCCTTATGTGGAACGGGACTTTTTTTCACAGCCCCTGACGTCTCAAGAATTAGAAGACTTGATTGCGCTGACGGAAAACGGCGTGGAGGATTTACTTTTAATCTATACAAAAATTCATGATAATCTTTATTTAGACTACGAAGGTATGAGCACCGAGGATTTAGCGGCGGTGCTGGCTGAAAATCCCCGGTTATTAAGACGGCCTCTGATTGTTAAAGGTCAACAATTGCTGATTGGTTTTGAAGAAATTAGCTGCAAGACCTTCTGTGGGATTCAATAAAAACATAATCAAATTTAAAACGGCTGTAGCAGCTGCTTTACTATATGTAGAGCAATTGTTACAGCTTTTTTTAAAATATCGTTACCCAGAGCCAACTAATGGGCATCACGAGGGCCATTGCCGGAATCATGTCCGCTGTCGGAAACATTTTCAAGCGTAGCATGCGAAAACCAGTAGCCAACATCAAAACACCGCCACAGGCTCGAAAATCATTAATCATGGTGGGGGTAGTCAAGGGAAAAATAAGACCGGCTAATAAAAATAGCGTCATAAAAATAATAAATTGCGGCAGAGCAATCACAGAGACGACATAGCCAAGATTACAGGCAAAAATTGCCGCTGTAAAAAAATCCAAAATGGATTTGGCAATTAAAACGGAACTGTCGCCGGTCATACCAGCATCAAGACTGCCGTAAATTCCCGTTCCGCTGGCGCAAAATAAGACGATGATGGTCACCAGCTGACTTAAAAACTCATCATGGGACATTCCCAAATGCTCGGTTGAAACTAATTTGACAATCGGCTTTTGCATCAAGCCGGCGCCTTTATTAATCCACTCACCTAAGTGTAGCACCAGTCCTAAAGCAGTTCCCAAGACTACCGCAAAAATTACCGCCGCCATATTTTCCATTAAAATAATGGCGTTGACACCCATTGTCAAAGAACACACTCCGAAAATCATCGTGATTTCCCGTTTGAATTTAGCCGATAATTTATTACCTAAAAACCCGCCGCAAAGCCCTCCTAAAAAAACACTTGCAACATTTATAAAAATACCAGATGCCACCTAATCACTCCTTCAATGCTTACGCCACAATCACTGTACAGCGACCTACTGCTGTTTTTTGCTCACCATTAAAAATTTCCCCTTGCCAAACTTGAATACGCCGACCAATTTTGTCTGGGGTAGCAGTGACAATCAGACTGCCGCTTTTGGCTCTCGCTAAATGATTCACCTGCAAGTCAACACCGAGAGCAGCTTTGCCTTCAGTCAAACTTAAATTGGCACCGACACCGGCAGCTGTTTCAATTAAAACCCCGTTGATGCCGCCATGAACCACTCCAAAAGGTTGCATCACTTGATCTGTGATGGGCATTTCTAAAATAACTTTATCAAGATTAGCGGTTATAACCTTGATTCCTAACTGTTCTATTAAGTTCATTTGGCTTCCTCATTTCTTTTGCTAGAGCTAGTATAGCAATTAATTTCTGAAAAACAAAACGGGTTCTTTTTTAAGAAGTTTTGTGTATAATTGTTGAGGATTGTACTTCATTGACAGCAGCTGCTCAGTTCAAAATGCTAGCAGAGTTATGCTGATTTGAAGTAACCTTAAGCCGGATAAATTCTGGCAAGGCTTTTTAATATGAGGAGGTCTCTTAATGAGAGAATGGCAAACAATTAAAGAATACGATGAAATTTTATTTGAACAACACGGCAAGGTGGCAAAGATTACGATTAATCGCCCAGAGCGCCACAATGCTTTTACCCCTAAAACGGTTTTTGAAATGATGGATGCTTTTTCTATTAGTCGGGAAAAACAAGATGTCGGTGTCATCATCTTAACCGGAGCTGGCGATCAAGCCTTTTGTTCCGGTGGCGACCAAAAAGTTCGAGGCAACGGCGGTTATGTCGGTGACGATCAGGTTCCTCGCTTAAATGTTTTAGATTTGCAACGTTTAATTCGAGTGATTCCTAAACCGGTGATTGCAATGGTCAAAGGCTGGTCAATCGGCGGCGGTAATGTGCTGCAATTAGTATGTGATTTAACCATTGCCGCAGACAATGCTAAATTTGGTCAGACAGGTCCGAATGTCGGCAGCTTTGACGGTGGTTATGGCTCAGGTTATTTAGCTCGAGTGATTGGTCATAAGCGGGCCAAGGAAGTTTGGTTTATGACCAAACAATATTCAGCCGAAGAAGCCTATGCGATGAATTGGATTAATACGGTCGTGCCTTTAGCTGAAGTGGAAGATGTGACGATGGAATGGGCTGAAGAAATGTTGAAGAAGAGTCCAATTGCTTTGCGCATGATTAAAGCGGCGATGAATGCTGATACCGATGGCTTAGCCGGCATTCAACAATTGGCCGGCGATGCGACTTTATTGTATTACACGATGGATGAAGCGCAGGAAGGCCGCGATGCCTTTAAAGAAAAACGGGAACCAGACTTCGACCAATTCCCTAAATTCCCATAATGACTAGCTGGTTAAAAAAACAAGCGGCCTTACATCCTCAAGCACCGGCTTTGTATTGGCAAAATCAAAGCTGGTCCTTTGAGGTGCTGCTTGCTGAGGTGACCGCCTATCAAAATGAGTACCAAAAACAATTTCAAAATTATCGAGTCACACGAGTCGCCCTCTTTTGCGAAAATACGCCGGAAATGATTTTTACTATTCTGGCCTTGTGGGAAATGGGTTTAGAAATCCAATTTTTAAATACCCGTTTATCAAAAAGTGAACTGGCTTATCAATTGGCAGACGGTCAAGCAGAAGTTTTATTAAGTCAACCTGCAGGATTTTTAAAAATGAAGCATGACAAGCTGTTGCCAATACCTCTGGCAACAGAAATTAAACAAAATCCGCTAGAGGAAACTTTTGAAAGAGAGCCACGAGTTCATTATCAGCTAGAACAAATTGCTTCTATTATGTATACTTCTGGGACGACTGGTTTTCCTAAAGGCGTACCACAGCGGTTTAAAAACCATTTTGCCAGTGCCCAAGCGACTGCCCAAAATATGCAGGTAACAGCTGACGATTGCTGGCTGTGTCCGTTGCCGTTGTATCATATCAGCGGCTTATCCATTTTACTGCGGAGCCTGGTGTTAGGAAATAGTCTAAGGCTCTATCCTAAATTCAGTCCAACCGAATTGACGACCGATATTGTAAACGGTCGAGGAACGTTGGCATCAGTGGTGACAAAAACCTTAACTGATTTATTACCATTAATACCAGTTGAAGGATTCCCTAAAAGTTTTCGCTACTTTTTATTAGGCGGCGGACCGGTGACGGCAGCAGTTTTGCAAGAGGCGGCTGCTAAAAAAATTTCAGTCATTCAATCCTATGGAATGACTGAAACCTGTTCCCAAGTGATTGCTTTGCCACCGGAGGAAGCTTTTAGAAAAAGCGGCTCTGCCGGAAAGCCTCTAGGAGATACCCAATTGAAAATTTTATCAAACGGGGATAACACAGCTGTCGGGGAAATTTTACTGAAGGGTGCTAGCGTTGTTGAGGGCTACTTGAAACAGCAGGCAAGTAGCAGCTGGGATTCTCAAGGCTGGTTTCATACCGGCGACTTGGGCTATTTAGATGAGGAAAATAATTTGTTTGTGGTGAGTCGCTTAAGTGAGTTAATCATTTCTGGTGGTGAAAATATTTATCCGGCAGAGATTGAAACGCTGCTTTTAAGCAGTCCGCAGATTTTAGAGGCTGCGGTAGTCGGTCAAACGGATTCCCGTTGGGGCCAAGTGCCGGTGGCCTATTTAAAAGTCGCACCAGATTTTGATGAAGCTGCTCTTAAAAAGCTTATTGAAAAAGATTTAGCTCGTTTTAAAAGACCGGCCGCCTTTTTCATCGTTTCAGAGATTCCCAAAACCGGCAGCGGCAAACCTTTAAAAAGAATTTTTTTGACAGAGGAAAGAGTGAACTACATTGAGTACCAATTGGAATTATGAGACGCCAAGCGAACCATTACTTAGCTGGTCTTATTCACTTGAGCAGCCAATAGATTTGTTAGAGCTTTTAGCAAAGACCGAAATCTATCAAGGGACACGCTTTTTTTGGCGTTCCGCAGATTTAAAGGAAAGTTTTTTAGGCTTAGGCACAGTATTAAGTATCACTGAAACAGATTTTGCGAAAGTGACAGCCTTTAAAAAGGCTTTAACCGAACAGATTCAACTAGTTGATGACCAGAGTTCGGCGCCAATTCTATTTGGCGGCTTTCCCTTTGATGTAAAAGGAAGCAAGGAAAGATTTTGGGACAGCATGGAAGCCGGGTATTTTGTTTTGCCGCAGATCTTATTTCAGCAACTGGATAATCAGTTGACTGTAACTTTAACAGTTAAAAAAAATGCAGAAAAACGTTTGAAAGAGTTAGCTAATCAAGTGAAAGAACTTTTGTCCGTGACGAATAAGCCTGCTGAAAATGATAAGACGAGCTTTGAAAATACGGTGAGTTATCAAGAATTGCAATTACCGCAATGGTTGTTAATGGTTGAAACCGCAGTGGCAGAAATTAACGGTGAAGACTCAGCGCTACAAAAAATTGTCGCCGCCCGTCAGTTAGCAGTGACAGCTTCCGAGGAGTTTATTTCTGCTGAGATTGTTGCAAATTTGGCAGCTGAACAACCGAATACCTATTTATTTTTACTTGAAAAAGGCGAGCATTTTTTTGTTGGGGCTACTCCCGAACGCCTGTTAAAAGCAGATGCCACAAAGTTTTACACTGCAAGTATTGCGGGAACGGCTCCAAGAGACAAAAATCCCAATACCGATAGGCAGCTTGGTCAAAAGCTGCTGGCTGATCCAAAGAACAGTCATGAGCATGGCTTGGTTGTGGCGGGTATTCAGGAACAATTGGCAGACTTGATTGAAGAAGCCTTACAATTAGGCGAGCGGCAGATTTTAAAAAATCGTGATCTGCAGCATATTTATTTGCCTTTAGCTGGGCAACGGAAAGCATCGATTTCCTTTTTAGCAGCTGTCAAAAAGCTGCATCCAACTCCCGCTTTAGGTGGTCAGCCAAAAGCTCTTGCGCTAGACTGGTTGGAGAAAAATGAAAAGCCAGGTCGCGGCTTGTATGGTGCACCAATCGGTTGGCAAAGTTTGGCCGCTGATGAAGGAGAATTCGCCGTAGCGATTCGGTCAGGAATTTTTACTAGGAAACAGGGCTTGTTATATGCCGGTTGCGGGATTGTCGCAAAATCGGTGGCCGAGGAAGAAAGACAAGAGACGTGGAATAAATTTCAGCCGCTGTTAAGGGGGATCCGTGGAAAATGAAGGAACAAGAAGTGATGAGCCGCTATTTATTAGCATTTATTCATGGTTTGAAACAAGCCGGGGTAACTCAAGCTGTGATTAGTCCGGGCTCCCGTTCAACTCCGCTGGCTCTTTTATTATATCGAGATCCAGCGATTCAAACGCATATTCTGGTTGACGAACGGTCAGCTGGTTTTTTTGCCGTCGGTCTTGCAAAAAGCAGTGGTGAAGCAATTGCTTTAGTCTGCACTTCAGGAACGGCGGCCGCTAATTATTATCCAGCAATTTGTGAAGCTAAAGCCAGCAATCTGCCTTTGGTGGTTTTAACCACTGACCGGCCGCCGGAACTGCGAAATGTGGGGGCTCCGCAAGCTATGGATCAACAAAATTTATACGGCAATCAGGTTAAAAAATTTAGCGAGTTGAATGTTCCAGAAGCCGGTGACAATTTGCTGAGATATAGTTATTGGCAAGGTTTTACCAATAGTTTAGTTGCTCAAGAAGTACCAAAAGGACCAGTCCAGATTAATCTACCCCTAAGAGAACCACTGTTGCCAGTGGAAGTCGATTTAGATGTCAATCAGTTTTCTACAGAAGTCTTTAAAAAGACTTCAGAAAAAGTTGAATTAAATGACATGAGTTTTGAAAAACTTTTAGAGAAAAAAGGCTTGATTGTGGTTGGTGGCAGTCAATCGATTGAAACGGCACAAAAGCTCTTGGCTTTAGCAGAAAAATTGCAATGGCCGATTGTCGGTGACCCGCTGACAAATTTAAGTAATTGCGGCAAAATCAGCCGCCAATATTTGAAGCATGCTGAGCTAGTTTTTGATCAGCTGGTGGCAACTTTTGTGCCAGAAGTTGTTTTGCGCTTTGGCACTTTACCCGTGACGAAAAACGTAATGCTCTATTTAAAAAGCCTAGCTGCTGAAGATATTTCTTGGATCTTCATAGATGAAAGTCATGAGAAAAAAGACCAGCTGCAGTTGACCAATTTGTTGATAGCGGCGACTGCTGGAGAATTTTGTGATGCAGTATTGAAGCTGTCTCTTCAAACAGTAAACGAAGCATGGTCTGAGGCCTTTTATCAGCGAGAGAAGTTAGCAATCAAAGCTCAACAGCAGACTTTTTTAAACACTGCTTTTAGCGAAAGCCACGCCGCCAGAGAATTATCCAGTCAACTTGAACAAGGAGAGCAGCTGCTAGTCGCCAACAGCAATGCAATTCGCTATTTTGACCGCTTTAGTCAGGTGTCTGAGAAAAAATATACAGTTTATGGTAATCGGGGTGTCAACGGAATTGATGGTTTGGTTTCAACGACTGCCGGTCTTGCCGCCAATTCAAAACAAACTTATTTACTGATTGGCGATTTAGCACTGTTTCATGATATGAATGGTCTGCAGGCGATGCGTCAACTTAAGCAGTCAGTGACCATTATTTTATTGAATAATAATGGCGGCGGAATTTTTTCACATCTTTCGCAAAATCAATTGCCACCAACTGAATTTGATGCTCTTTTCGGTACGCCGTTGAATCTGGATTTTAAAAAAGCCGCAGCCCTTTACGATGCCGGGTATCAAGCGGTTGCTACAGCTACAGAATTTAAAGCGGCTCTTCAAAAGAGTCGCCAGCAGGGATTACAGCTGATTGAAGTTCAAGGTCAGCAAGCAGAGGGCTATCAGCTTTGGCAGAAAGTTCTAAAAACTTATCACGAGATGGTGGCGGCAAATGAAAAAGACAATTAAGGGTGTTGAGTATGCCTATCATTGGCTCAAACCCTATCAAACGTCTTGGCCAACAGTCGTCTGTCTCCATGGTTTTACCGGCACTTCAGCAACTTTTAACCAAAGCCTGAAGACTGCTGACAAGGTAAATTTTTTAACTATTGATTTAATTGGACATGGCAGCTCAGCTGTCTATGTACATCCTTATCGCTATCAACTGCCAACTTTGATTCGTGATTTAGAGGATTTAATGAAAGAATTGGCAATTCCAGTTTATTTTCTTTTAGGTTATTCCATGGGAGGAAGGGTTGCTTTAGCATGGGCTTTGACGTTTCCTGAAAATAAACTGGGAATTATTTTAGAAAGTACCTCACCAGGATTAAAGACATTACCAGAGAGAATTGCTAGAAAAAAGAGTGACCGCAAGCTAGCACTTCGCCTGCAACAATTCGGCATTGAAAATTTCGTTGATTTTTGGCAGGAGTTGCCGCTGTTTGCTTCCCAAAAGAATTTAGCTCCGGAAATTCAAGCGGCAGTCCGGCAAGAACGGCTGCGACAAGCCCCCTTTGGTCTTGCCATGAGCTTGCTTTTCATGGGTACTGGCAGCCAAGCTAGCTATTGGTCGGCATTGAAAAAAGCCGACTTACCCATTTTATTTTTAGCGGGACAATTGGATTTGAAATTTAGTCAAATTGGCTTAAAAATGGTTCAGCAAGCCAAAAATTTCGCTTATCAAGTGATTCCAGCTGCTGGGCACTGTATTCATTTGGAGCAGCCGGAAAAATTTCAGCAAGCTGTCTTGTCGTGGTTAGCTGATCAGAAGGGATAGAGGAAAGCAGATGAAAATCAAAAAAATTGAGGCTTATCAAGTTCGTCTCCCTTTGAAACAACCCTTCAAAACCAGTTACGGGCTTTTGCGGGAGAAGGCCTTTGATATTTTTATCGCTACAAATGAACAGGGCCAGCAGGGGATTGGCGAACTGGTTTCCTTTGAAAATCCAGATTATGTTGAAGAAACACTGATGAATTCTCGGCAAATTATTAAAAATAATTTGCTTCCTTTATTAGTTCAGCAAGAAATTTTTGAACCACAGACGATCACTGACATTTTTAAAGTAGTCCAAGGGAATTATATGGCCAAGTCGACTTTAGAAACCGCCTATTGGGATTTATACGCCAAAGAAAATCAACGGAATCTCAGTTTTTATTTACACGGCAGCCGCCCAATGCTGCCTGTCGGTGTCAGTGTCGGCATGCAGCCATCGACCGAGCAATTGTTGGCGGTAGTTGCTGATTATGTGGAAGCGGGTTATCAGCGGGTGAAATTAAAAATTCAGCCGGGCTATGATTATCAGCCATTAGCTGCTCTTCGGCAAAAATTTCCTGAATTAACTTTGATGGCGGATGCTAATTCAGCCTATACGCTTCAGGACTTAGATCAATTAAAACAATTAGACGAGCTGAATCTGGCTATGCTAGAGCAGCCCTTTAATCAAAGGGATTTTACTGAGCACGCTATTTTGCAAAAAGAAATCCAAACGGCAATCTGCTTAGATGAAAATATTCGCAGCGTGACAGATGTCAAAACTGCTGTGGGCCTTAACAGCTGTCGAGCAATTAATTTAAAAATTCCACGGGTGGGAGGTCTGCAAGAAGCCTTAAAAATTTACGAATTTTGCCTCAAGGAAGATGTCCTTATTTGGCTGGGGGGCATGTTTGAATCTGGAATTGGCCGCAGTTTAAATCTGCAATTTGCCAGTCAAGTAGGCTTTAATTTTCCTGGCGACATCTCAGCTTCTGACCGTTATTTTGCTGAAGACATTGTCAAAGAACCAGCGAAAATGATTGCTGGCAGCCTCTCAGTTCCAAAGGGTGTCGGACTTGGAGTTGAATTGGATTGGGACCATTTGAAAAAATGGTCAACAGGCTATCAACTTTATTATAAAGCATAAAAAACTGCCGGCCATCTAGTCGACGATGCTCAATTTTTATTGGGCAAAGAACGACTAGATGGCCGGCAGTTTATTTTTATTTGTTTTTGTAATCTTTTTCAATTTGCAGGCGTTGAACTTTCATGGTTGCCGTACGGGGAATAGCATCGTAGTCCCAAATTTCTGGAGAATTCAGGTGAGGCAGGTCAGCAACTTTTTGCCACCAAGCATCCCAATTCATTTCTCTATTCGGTGCTAAGGCCAAGATGGGTTGCGGCATGTCC
The DNA here is from genome assembly GCF_054871765.1 of Enterococcus sp. LJL120. Taxonomy (NCBI): domain Bacteria; kingdom Bacillati; phylum Bacillota; class Bacilli; order Lactobacillales; family Enterococcaceae; genus Enterococcus; species Enterococcus sp. LJL120. Next base: position 355,101 of record NZ_JBTXLV010000004.1, on the reverse strand, counting down.
TCTTTGTCCCGAACAATTACGACTTCTGCTAAAAAGTCCAAAGTATCCAGTAAATAATCTTCAAGGGCCAAATTGCTATTGATATTTTCAATCAAATCGACTTGGCGATCCTTTAAGAATAAATGGCCTTCATCATTAATCATGCCCCAATCACCAGTATCCCACCACGGACCATAAACATTTTCTTCAAAGCGAGCATCTTCTTTATAATAAGTTAACGCTCGGCCCTTAGAAAGAAAATGAATGTGACCATCAACATTCTTGCCTAAAACATTGCCTTCAGGGTCGGCAATGCGGGCTTGAGTCAGCCCTTCTAGACCAATGCCCATGTCTCTAGCATCATTTGTTTTCAAACTTTCTAGAGTGTGGGCCTTATAAATCATCGGACCACATTCACTTTGCCCGTAAATTTGTAAAAAGACGGGGCTTTCCTGCTGGGAGGCCTTCAAAAAAGTCGCCATCGTTTTATTATTAATTGCATCAAAGGTTGAATGCAAATAGCGGATGCTGGCAAAGGCTTCTGGGTGTTCTTCGGCGACAAAAGCCCATTGTACAAAATTATTTGGATGCGTTTCAAGAGCAATCGGTGGATATTGTTGCAGCATTTTCACAACATGGCTGCCAGAAGCGTTCGCCAATGGCATCATCGGAAAGCCCATCGCCATTAAAGAAGAAATACCGATATTAAACCGAGAATGAACGGGTGAAATATGAAAAGCAATCAATTCCTTGGCGGGTAATTTTGTAAAGACCGTCCGCTGATAAAGCGTGCGCCAACCCATTGAATGATAAGAATGGCAGATTAACTTAGGAATGCCAGTGGTGCCTGAGGTATGGGTCATATAGGCAATCTCATCATTGTCGAGCTCAACTTGTGGAACCGGCGTAGCTGCCTGCAAGACTAAATCCCGCACGGCAATTTGTTTTTTTGAACTGCTGTTTTTAATTTCCTTCACGCGACCTTCAGTGACTTCATCAAATACAATGAAAGGATTGTCTAAGCGTTCAACGAAAACTTCCATCGTAGCTGTTGGAAAATGGTAAGAAATCATCACCGGCACAGCACCTAAAAAAGAAGCTGCCACAGCTAAAAGATAGGTATCAAATTTGGGACTCTTAAAGATAATCACTTTATCGCCGGCACTGACTCCTAAGGCCGCCAACTGATAGGCCCGCTGTAAAATGGCATCGTGACTCTTTTGATAATTACTTTCATAACCTAATTCTGGAAAAGCCGGTAAAATTTCATCGTGATAAATGGCTACATCAGGCGTTGCTTGTGCGGCATCGCGATAATTTGAATAAAGATTTAAAGGCTGATAAACTAATGCTTCCAAAATAAAATACACTTCCTTCATCAAGATAAGTTACTTGGATATAATAACACATTTTTAAAAATATAGATGAACTTTTCACAAAGAAAAAAAGATATTTTCTCAGCTTTTTAAAAAAATTAAAGATTGGCAATTAGGCCGTTTTTAGTTATGATAAAGAGGTAATGGAGGTCAAAACATGACACAGACGGATTTGAAAGCAATCTTTCCCACAGCACAACTCATTGATTTTCCACCACAGGATTTGAGCTTTATTGGAGTACCTTATCAAGAGCAATATCTTTGGCTAAAACGCAGTGAGCTGAGTGAACGAGAATTGCTTTTATTAGAGGCATTCCTACCGCAAAATCAATTGGCTACTAGACGGACTCCTCATCGATGGTACGGTATTTTATTTGAAGGCAGCCCTTTGGTGCAAAAGGATCAGCAGTATCGGATTTTACAAATTCGCGTGGCCTATCTAGAGGAACTGAATGATTATCAAAAATTGTGGCAGGATAGTTTAAAGGAATTTTTCCCGAAGCTTGTCGATGGTTTTTTTATAACAGACCAAGAGTTTATCTTAGTCGAAGAAAAAACAAAAAACAGTTTTACAATGGATGAGATTGAAGGAGTTTTCACAACTTTAGATGATGATTTTTCGTTGGAGTCAACGGTTTTTGTCGGTGAATTTTATCAAGATCAAGAGGACATACCCGGGCTTTTTAACGAAGAACGGCAAATGTTTTTAGAAGAGGTCCAGACAAAACACGATCAGCGCATTTTTCATTTTGCTGATGTTGCCTTGCATTACTACACTAAAGATAAGCTGGCAGTCAGTAAGCTTGCCAATTATTTTTCGAAGCAGATGCTGCTAGCCGACGATTCATTTACCCAATTAGTTGAGATGATGTGGCGTTTTTCTGGCAATATTTCCTCTGTCGCAAAAGAAATGTTCACCCACCGTAATACGATTAACTATCGGGTGGAAAAGATTGCTGAGCAAAGTGGCATTAATTTAAAGAAGCCGGATGACTTGGCTTTTATGTATTTACTAACTTTAAAAAATCAAAAATAGCTAAGAAAACTTCCCGTAAAAGCGCTTTTATGTAAAGTGCACAAAAAAAGGGGAGTTTTTTTTGTGCACCTTCACATAGAATTGAAAGCGATTTTATCATAAACTAAATTCATCAAGAAGAAAGCTAATAAAACAACAAAAAGTTTTCTTTAAAAAATGCACTGCTATAGAAAAGGATGAAGTGAAATGGTCGATATTAATTTAAAACACGTCTACAAGAAATATGATAATGCTGAAAATTATTCAGTAACTGATTTTAATTTAGATATTAAGGATAAAGAATTTATCGTTTTCGTAGGGCCTTCCGGTTGTGGTAAATCAACAACTTTACGGATGATTGCCGGCCTTGAAGATATTACAGAAGGCGACTTGGTGATTGATGGTACGGTCATGAATGATGTAGCACCAAAAGATCGCGACATCGCAATGGTGTTCCAGAACTATGCCTTGTATCCTCATATGACTGTTTATGATAACATGGCTTTTGGTTTAAAATTACGTAAATATGACAAAGCCGACATTAAAAAGCGGGTTGAAAATGCCGCTGAAATTTTAGGCTTAACCGAATATTTGCAACGGAAACCAGCAGCTTTATCTGGTGGACAACGTCAACGGGTTGCGTTGGGACGGGCCATCGTACGGGATGCAAAAGTTTTCTTAATGGATGAGCCTTTATCAAACTTGGATGCCAAATTGCGGGTTGCAATGCGGGCTGAAATTGCTAAATTGCATCAATCAATCGGTACAACTTCAATTTATGTAACCCATGACCAAACAGAAGCGATGACGATGGCTGACCGGATTGTTATTATGAACGCTGGTTTCATTCAACAAATTGGTTCACCGTCAGAATTATATGATGAGCCAGTTAATGTATTCGTTGCCGGCTTTATCGGATCGCCTGCGATGAACTTCTTCAATGTTCAAATTAAAGACGGCTATGCTGTTGATAAAAACGGCCAGTTCTCTCTGAAAATTCCAGAAGGTCGCTATGCAGTCTTGAAGGATATGGGCTACGAAGGCAAAGATATGACCTTTGGTATCCGTCCAGAAGATGTTCACACAGAACAAATTATTTTAGATTCTAACCCTGAAGCAAAAGTAAGAGCAGAAGTTGTCGTATCTGAATTACTTGGTGCTGAAAGTATGCTTTATGTTAAAGTTGGCGCTCATGAATTTATTTCAAAAGTTGACGCTCGTGACTTCCACCGTCCTGGTGAAGTTGTTGAGATGGCCTTCGATATGAATAAGAGCCATTACTTTGACAAAGAAACTGAACAACGCATCACCTTTTAAACTTGTTTCTTCTTCGTTTTACCTCTAAATAACAAACCGAAAAAGAGTCTTTCCTTTGGGAGAGACTCTTTTTCGGTTTGTTAAAACTTTCAGTTAAAAAACTTGTCTGTCAGTCGTCCCCTAATCTTCAACAGGTCGTTAAAAATTGATCTCTTTTCCCTAAGTCCCTCGTAAAAAAATCGCTATGTTGCCTTCACTTTTTTAAGTTTCTTTTTAAGGTAGCAAAATGCTGATGACACTTAATCAAATGACAAGTTCTTTTTTTATAACCTGCCTTATTTTATAAAAATATTTATATTTTTCCAAAATAAATCAATGGAGTTAATTTCACTTATAAAATTATTATATGTTATTTTATATTTTTTGGGTTTAATCAAAATTTAATTTAAAATTTGGATTTTCACTTTGATTTTTCATTTTAAAGGATTTTTCCGAGAAAAAATTAAGGGGATATTTTGTGAAATGTTTAATTATAATAGCCAAAATCATCACTAGTTAAAGCATTTCCTTCTTTTTTTGTCTTGATAAAAATACGAACATTTTTTTATTTTGTCTACGTCAGGAAAATAAATTGATTGTTTTTGATGAAAAATGTTGATTATTATGAATCGCTGGCTTATAATGATTTTATAAAAAATAACTTAAGAATTACGTATAAAATATCCTGATTAACGTTATAAATGTCTAAAAGAGATATTTTTATGCAAAAATTACAAATTAATAAATAAAATTTATTAAGAATGTTTTCTAATTTGTATTTTTTACAAAGAGACTTTTCTGATTGAATCATTTTTAAAATTAAATAAAATGAAGAAAAATGAAAATAAATGATTTTTGTGAAGCTGTTTTTGCGTATTGTATATCAGTGAGCAAATTAAATGTAGCGAATTATTTTTAATTATAACTTAATTTGTGTTTATTTTTTAAAGTTTTGTTTTTTTTATAGTATGGAAAATTGTCTGGGGAGACGTTTTAGAAACAAAGGGGTGAGGGAATGAAAAAACGGATAACGGCTTTTCTTTTGATTTTAGGTGTCTTGCTACCTTATAGCCAAGGGCTTGCTTCAGTAGTTACTTATGAGAGTATGGTTGCCGAAAAAGAGCTGACAATTCAAGCAGATTCGTCAGAGAAACAAATAGTTTTGGATGAGGATTATGCGACTGTGACGGCTTCTTTTATTGAGACAAAGACTAGCTATCAATGGACAGTCGAGTTTGAAAAAAAGGCTTCAAAAACTGCAAGTCGTCTGCGGCTAGCAATTGATAATGATGCTTTAGCAGACAGCGGCTTTGGCACAGTATCAGATATTCGCGGTGAAGGGCTGATGACAAGTCAAGCTGATCAAGAGCAGTTGGCAACAATCAAAGCAGCCAATGATGAAAAAGATTTGGATTGGTACTATGGTGAGGGGTATTCAACGAGAAGCAAAAAAGGTAAATTGTTTTTCACCTTAAGTAAGACGGTGGCAGAAGGTGAATTACCTTTAGTGATAGCAGTTGATCAAGAAGCTAGCCAGTCTGAAAAGGAAACTAAAACGGTAAACACAGCCACAACTGAGACAACTTCTGAAGCAAAAACAGCTGAAGACGAGGTCGAAAGTCAAGCTGAGGCCAATACAGAATCTAGCAGTAATCAAAACATTCTGCTAGATTTACAACAAAATTTAATTGCACCAATCAACTTGGCCCCATTTTCTGAAAGTGACCCTTTTCCATATCACTATGCCGAAGGACAAAGCAATACGCAACGACGCTATCCCTTAATTACGACGAATAATTATGATACAGCCAATGATTTTAGCAGCGATGGATTATACTCGGGTATTCAAGGGGAGCTGTACAACATTACCGGAGAAATTGTCAACGATGCAGATAGCATCACTGATAATGTGATTGTCGCCGGCGGAGCGAATTGGCGCAACTATGATTACACAGCTAGCCAAGAAGCTGGCTCAGCTAATGATTTTGCCAACAATATTCAATTGTGGGGTAGTGAGCAGACCTTTTCTAACAGCTATTTAGATTACGGTGGAGCTTACATGAAAAAATGGGTAGAACCGATTACTGAACATGTCGCTGGTGATCAAGACGATACTACTATTTACAATGTTTATATTGATATTATTGGCGGTACCATCAAGGAGCAGCTGCCAATTGATGTTGTTTTTGTGTTAGACCGTTCTTCTAGTATGGCGACCACGATTAACGGCGTGAGAAAAGATACCGCCATGACAACGGCTCTCACTTCTACAATCACAAAACTTTTTAACACAGCGGGTTTAGATATTCGCGTGGGGTTAGTCGACTTTGGCAGTGAAGGAGTCGACAGGGTCAAGTCATCAGAGCTTGCTTTAACTAGTAATGGCGAAACTGTTTTGAAGTCTCCTGTTTTAACAAATCAAGCCTATGACAATTCAGGAACACCTTTATCACTAGGAATAAATAAAGGCTATGAAGTTTTGTATCGGGATAATGGCGCAGCTGGTCGAAATCCTGAAAAAGTTTTGATAGTCGTCGGCGATGGAACACCAACTTTTTCTTACAGCGGGTTTCGAACAAATACCAGTAGTTCAGCTAGTTTTGATAAATGGACTGTAGCTGCGCAAGCGGTAAACTATTGGACCAATGATACTGGTAACAGTTTCATCAGAAATTATGAAACCCAAGCTAATAATAGCTTAACCTCAAGTTTTGCAGCAAATGAACTTTATCCAACAGAGTTTGCTACCTCAGAAAGACCTAGAAATACCAATCGTCGGTATTATCGCTATGGCGAAGAAACAAATACTACGGTCTCCGGCTACTGGTACGGAAGCGGTAATGCCACTACTAATTCCTATAATAAAGCAAATGCCATCCAGACCATCGCCTACCACCATTGGAAAAGAGATAAAATGGCTGATGAGTATGGGATTACCCCGAGGGTTTACAGTATTGGCGTCGGCTTGAATGGCAATCAATCAGGGGACAGCGGCGTGCAGGATGCTCTCGGGCGCAATGTTTTGAAAAACATTGCTGATTTAAAACCTGAATCTGAAGTCACCAATGCTAAGGAGGATTCCTATTATTATGGGGCTGATTCCCAAGAAGAGTTAGTCAACGCACTGACGCAAATTGTTTCAAAATTTGAAACGACGATCACCAACGCATCTTTATATGATGCCACTGGTCTGAATGTTTCTTTATACAATCCCGGTAATGCTTCTGAAATAACCTATTGGCATCTCGATGAGAATGATAATGCTAGCGAAACGACAAAATACCAGGAACCTATCGAATGGGATGAAAGTCAGCACGGCATTCAGCCAGATGTCGTTGCCCATCCGACTTCTTATGAACCGGAAGGCTCGATTGAAAAAAATCATGCCTATCGTTTTGATGGCATTTCTCTAGGGGAAGGCGATATGGTGCGAATCAGGTACCAAGCTAAGCTTGATGCCAGTGCCCAAAACGGGAATTTTTATACGGTCAACGATGAAGCTTATCTGGTGAATGAAAAAGATTATCAAAATGAAGAAACGCAAAAGACCAACCGGATGTATATTCCTGCTCCATCCATTCGTTTTATTGGTAAAGAGCGGAATTTACACCTTACAAAAACTGATGAACACGGCAATGGTATTTCCGGAATCACTTTAGGTCTTTATGAGAAAAGTGAGAGCGGCGAGTATGAATTAATAGAATATATGCTGACAGACACTGACGGTTTGGCCAGCTCGAAAAAACAATTCAGCTCAGAGGACAATCAAACTTATCCGACTTATTATGTGAAGGAAATTTCTGGTCCAGCTTATTATCAATTAATGACTGACTATTTAGCCTTTACCATACGCAAGGAACTGGCGAGCGAAGGTGAAGTGCTGAATCATTATGAGCTAGTTGAGCCCACCTCTGGAGAATATGGCATCGATGAAAATTCAGAAAATGTCTGGAAAGGCTATTACCAAGGTGAAAATCATACCTTTACAATTGTTCAAACCTTGACGGATCCCGCTGAAGGCGGCTATCAAGATTTTGATCAACTGTATGTCAATTTGGATTTAGTCAATCAAATGAAACCGATTCAAATTGAAATTAATAAAGTGATCGAAGGAACTAATACAGGTTTGCCTGGTGCCGATTTTGAGCTATTACAGGAAAATACAGAAACCGGCGAATACGAGATAATCGGCCAGGGGATTTCAGATGACTTGGGCAAAGTGACCTTTTCAAATAAGGGACAGCCAGTTTATCTTAAGGAAGCCCTGAATGAAAAATATACGAACTTCAGAATTGTAGAAACTAAAGCACCCGATGGTTATGCCCAACCAGAGGCGGAGGATTATTGGAATGTCCGCTTGAATTATCAGGACAAGCAAATTGAATACCAACAAAATGGTGCCGGTGAAGACGAGTGGGAAAGATCAAAATACGCAGATTTGCTTAATGAAGACGAGTCATTGATTCAACTTAATTTTGACATCTCCAATCAAATGACCAATCGGGATTTTAAAATTCGTAAAGTTGATCAAAATGGCGTAGCGATTATGGGAGTCGGTTTTGAGCTGGTACGCAACGACGATGTTAATCAAGAATATTTCAAAGCTTATAGCGGAGTTGACGGCATTGATGCTAGTAGCGACTTAATGCTCAATGAAACAGGAACAGGAATTTTCTATGCAAAAAATCGCGAAACCAGCGAAAAATATCGAGATTTAAATTTTGATAGAAGACTTCAATTAATGCCTGGAACTTACACAGTCACAGAAGTTGATGGTCTCTTGGGCTATACGGTAGCTGAAACCGAATTTGAATTTACCTTAAATGCAGACGGCACGTTTACCTTTGACGGAAATGCGACGCTTGAGACTGAGGGGTATCAGTATGAATTAGCGACAGTCGAGGAGGAAAAAATCTTAACCCTCTCTGTCAAAAATGAGCTTCAGCTAGCTCTTGAATTTCAAAAAATTGATAGTCACACCCAGCGACCTTTGGAGGGAGCGACCTTTGAATATGTCAAACTGTCAGACGATAATGAAGAGTTGAGTTATCCGGCTCGTTTAACTAATCCGCCAGAAAATTCAGCCCTGCATCAATTGGAGCCGCTGGAGCTTGGCAAATACAAAATTTACGAAGTGGCGACACCAGAAGGCTATCGCAGTGTTCCCGGCTCTATTGTTTTAGAAGTGAGTCGACAGGAAAGTAATAAAATAATTGACGGTGAACTGATTGAAAAAGGTCAAATTATTGGCAAGCTAACCTATTTTGATGACGCTGGTCTGGAAGTTGAAAATAGCCAGCAACTTGTTAATTTAACTGAGGTTACTGATGAAGAGGGTAATCTAACCAAACTCCTTGTTAGCTTTGATGTGGAAAATGATCCAACATTCCCGCTACCGGCAACTGGTGGAAGCGGCAGGACACTATTTACCTTAATAGCTGCTGGTTTGTTTGGCACGATGCTGCTGATAGGACTGTATTATGTGTATCGGAACCAAAGGAGGAGACGCTCATGAAAAAAATTCTTCGCTTTCTTTTGGTTCTGCTGTTGAGTTTGACTGTCCTTGGTATCAAAGAAGTCGCAGCTCAGGCAACCACAAGTTACGATCAAGTGGAACTGATTTTGCATAAGTATATTGCTAGAGACATTGTTTCTGACGAAATTGCCGATTATCAAAATGACGGACTGCCGATTAGTGAAGAAGCTTGGGAAACGGTTGATGTGGTGACTAAAGCCACCCCTTTAAACGGAGCTAATTTTTTAGTCTACGACTTAACCGATTATTATTATCGGGATGTTGATTCCGGAGCTGATTTTGTCGAAAAAATCAGCGGCTTCAATCACAATCAAATTCAAGAGTTGATTGAAACTGAAAATCTGCAGCAGGTTACCGGTAGTCCGGTGACGACCGTTAATGATGATGAATATGGTCGAGGCACTGGTAGAATCTTTTTACCTAGAAAAAGTGGTGATTTAGATTGTGTGTACCTCGTAGTCGAAACAAAAGTGGATGCAAGTGTGGGCTTTAATGTTGACATCGAAGCTAGGGCAATTCCGATTGCGGTTGTTTTGCCAATTATGGATCCCCGTGATCCGTTAACCGAGCTTCAGGAGATTCACATTTATCCTAAAAATGTCGGCTATGTGCGGGATCCTTACTTTTTTAAATTAGGACGGACTGCTGGCAGTGACGTCTTAACTCCGCTAGAGGGAGTTACTTTTGCGCTGTATCAACTGGTGGATGGCAACAAGCTTTATCTCCAGCAAAGCGAGGTCCATGATTTGCATAATCAATGGCTTGCTTCAAGTAATCCGTTGACGGATTCTGAAGTGACAAAATTTATCTCAGATGAAGACGGGGTAGTGACAACTAACGAACGTTATCTGCCTTCAGGTACTTATTATTTTGAAGAATTGACGACGGCTGCTGGTTACGAGATAGCGCCTGCTGATAAAGAAATAGAAGTCGTCATCCCTGAAAGTTGGCAGGATGAGGAAGGCAATCCCTTATTTGTCACTGTCAATGGTTATTCAATGGATGAATTGGCTTCGGGAAAAGTTCCCGAGAGTGCCTATCAAAAACAAGAGCCACGAGTCTATAACGAAAAAACAGTGACTCCACCAACAGATGATGGCGATAAGCTGCCAGATACTGGGGCGGTTAAATCACTAATAAGTATTTTAGGGATAATCTTACTTGGTGTTGCTTGGTTTTTGAAGAAAAGAACAACTGGTATCAGAGATTCAAAATAAAATAGATTGTTTTATCCATGAGGGGGAAAAGAGATGAAAAGAAGAAAATTATTGGGATCAATCGCTGCCTTTTTAATGGCAGCTCCGCTAATGGCGGGAATTATTAGGGCAGGGGCAACGACAGCCGAAGCGGCAGCAGTGACGGAAAAGCCAAGTGAAATTTCCTTTACACTGCATAAAAAAGTTTGGGATGCTGAAACAGGAATTCCAGATGCAACATTAAACACCGGCTTAGAGATGGATTTTAGTGGTGCCGGCTTAAACGGAGTTGATTTTACTTTATACGATGTTACTGATATTTACTATAATGCGTTGCAGGACGATCCACAAACCGAAGCAGCTGGTGATGGCTTAAGTTCAGCAGATGCACTTCAAGCTATTCAAGATAATTGGAATGCTTCATGGGTAGTCAGCGGGGCTACTGTATTAGAAACTAAAACGACAGCTAATATCAATGGCGAAGATGGTCTGGTTGAGTTTACCAATGTTAGAACAACTGATGGCCTGAATCGGGATAAAGTATTAATGTTTATCGAAACCTATTCTCCGGCAGATATTTCAATTATTGCTACGCCAATGGTCATTTTGTTACCAGTGATGATGCCAAATATTACTGAAGGCAGTGCTTGGGACGGTTCATTTTTAGATACCTATAATGATGATGTTCATCTTTATGCGAAAAATCAACAGCAAACACCAACCAAAACAATTGCTGTTGACCCTAGTGAAATTACTGAGATTCAAGTGAAAGAAGGAGACGGTACAACAACAGTCAAAGTCGTTGATTTAGAAAAAGGTTTGGTACTTCCTTATGAAATTACTTCACCGATTCCGTATTTCATTCGAGATGTAAATAACAATCAGTCGCCAGTCATCACTAATTTTACAATTGTCGATGTGCCAACAGAAAACTTGAAGTACGTGACAGATTCATTAGAAGTCGTTGATACAACTAGTAATACCCAATTAGTGTTGAATACGGATTACATCATTACAGAAGAAAATGGTGGGTTTCATTTAGAAATCATAACTAAAAATGCTGAGAGTGGATTTGCTAATACTGACACATTAGCAAAATTAACTCCGGGTAGTACCTTAACCTTGAGCTATAATATGGTTTTAACAGCAACAGTTCAAGCGGATATGCTCCATGATAACAAAGCAACCATCACCATTGGTCGTGAAGGCGAAAGTGGTTATCAAAAAGATATTATTCCAGATGAAAAAGTTTTAACCGGTGGCCGTAAGTTCCAAAAAATTGACGGCTCTAGTCAAGACAATTTAGCCGGAGCAGAATTTATTTTGTGGAATGCTGATAGAAGCAAGTACGCTGTATTCTATAATGGCGTTGACCCAATGGAAAATTATTCTTCTGCTGCGACGAACATTATTTGGAATGACAGAGGGACAGATGAAGATCCAGCTCCGAATGCTACTCATTTTATGGCGACGGCTTTTGATACAGCTAATGGTAAGGACTGGTCCTTTGAGGTAGTCGGCCTAGAATATGGCAACTATCAAATGCAAGAAGTTGTTGCTCCTGAAGGCTATGCTTTACCAAATGGTGAGAGTGCTTATACAAACTTCAATGTTGCTTGGGGAACCTATGATAAAGAAGCTGTCAGCGTTGAAATGGCTGAGAACGTGTCTATTTCTAACACCAGAAAAGGGACTTTGCCATCTACTGGTGGCGCAGGAATTGTAGCTTTTCTAGTAATTGGAACAGGTATGATGATTGGCGCTTATCTTTGGTTTAAAAATTCTAAAAGAACCGTCAAAGCTTAAAAATAAATTTTAAGATAAATAAAAATTGAATGAAAACCGATAACCGGTCCAAAGGCGCAAAGCAGAGCTTGGACCGGTTATTTTTAAATGACAAATGAGCGAACGGAAGTCGTACATAGAATAAGTGAGACACATATTAAAAAAATTATTTAAATCTTGGCTAAAAAATGAAGGGATAGCTAAAAGTTTAAAACACGGGAGGGTAGCTGATGAAAAAAGACGCTTCGATTAATTTCATTCTAAAATTATTGATGGCAGTGCTATTTTTATCAGGAGCTGCTATCTTTGCTTACCCCTTTGTGGTGGATTCCTTGAACAATTTTATTGATCAGCAGCGGATTACTCAATATCAAAAAGAAGCTGAAACAAATCGGGAAGAACAGGCCGCCAAATTAGCTGAGCTACAGCAAAAAAATACTGAGAATGCCAAGACCGCCGTGCCGGGTCTTGGTTTGGTGGATGATCCTTTTGAGGAAGTCGTCAGCAAAATAGAAAATCCTGATAAAAGTTATTTAGAAGAACACTCTTTAGGAGCCATTTATATTCCGGCAATTAAGGTCAGTCTGCCGATTTTTGATGAGACCAATGAAACATTATTGCAACAAGGCGCTACTTTGTTGCAGGGAACTTCGTATCCCATCGGTGGGGTGGGTAGCCATTCGGTGATTACCGGACATACTGGCTTGGCGGAAAAAAAATTATTTACGGATTTAGAAGAGCTAAAACAGGGGGATTTATTTTACATCGATGTTTTAGGTGAACGCCTCGCTTATGAGGTAATAAATGTCAAAAAAGTTGTGCCTACAGAGTTTTCGGATTTAGAGATTGTTGAAAATAAAGATTTGGTAACCTTGTTAACCTGCACGCCTTACGGAATAAATAGTCACCGCTTATTAGTCACTGGCTCTCGTATCCCTTATCAAGCGGAAATGAATCAAGCGATTCAACAGACGCAAAATTATCATCGTTATCGCTTGATTTTAATTCTTTTATCAATTTTGGCATTTCTTAGTCTGTTTGGCTGGTGGCTTAGGCGCAAAATTATTTTTTACCGGTCCACAAGCCGCCGTTACAATCTGCGCTTTTTTGTCAAAAATAAGCGCAGAGCCACTTTTTTGCTGACTGATCGTAAAGGCCGTGTTCTACCAATCCCAGCGGCTCAGCAACGGGTCAATTCCCAAGGGGAGGTGTTGTTTGCTGGTATTCCCGGCGGTAAGTATTGGGTAGCGCTGCAAGGAAAAAAGGAAACCCGACTTATCTTAAAAGCAAAAATAAAAAAATTAGCCGATCAAGAAGTTACTTTAAAAGGCAAACCTAGAAAGTATCTTGAAGTAAAAAAAGACTCACCACCGAAATATCGTTTACAGCAGGCTGCCTTCAAACAGGAAAAGGCCAGCACTGTTAGATTCAATTTTCTGAAACAACTAGGAATCGGGCTGATATTTTTCACAGGTTTATTGGTGGCTTGCTATCCTTTTTATTCAGATGCTGTCAATAATCTGATTGATCAGCAACGTTTGGCCCACTACCACAGCCAGCTTTCAAATGAACAAGAACAGCTGAATGAATTAGCAAAAGCGAATCAACGATTAGCTGAAGAGGGCAATAATCCAGATAGCGATCCGTTTACAGCTGCTGAAAGCGGCAATCAGACTGATTATCAAAAACATTTATTAGGCACCGTTTCGATTCCTAAAATCGCTGTGGAAATTCCGCTATTTGACACAACTAGTGATTCTTTATTAGACATTGGTGCAACGGTTTTGGGGGGCACCTCTCAACCGATTGGTGGAATCAATACTCATGCAGTCATCTCGGCTCATCGGGGATTGCCGCAGAAAAAATTGTTTACCGATTTGCCAGAATTGGTTGAAGGGGATCTCTTTGTCTTAACGGTTTTAGGTGAAAAATTGGCCTATCAAGTCGATCGGATTGAAACGGTTTTGCCAAATGAAACTGAAAGCCTCTTGATTGTTCCAGGAGAAGATTTAATTACGTTGGTTACTTGTACTCCTTACATGATAAATTCCCACCGCCTTTTGGTCCGTGGGCATCGTGTACCTTATAATGAAGAAGTGGCCAGCACTGTTGATAGTGCTGCGCAATTCAGGCAGGCCAAAAACTATTTGCTAGTCGGCTGCTTAATTGTAATGATAATTGTGTTCTTGTATTTTATTTGGCGAACATGGCGCAATTATCTGCTGCGAACTAAAAATTTGAAGTAGTCAGCTGACAAAAAAATCCAAAGACACAAAAAACCCAAAGACTTTATAATAGAAGAAAATCGTAATAAGGATTATCTTCTATTAAAGCACTTGGGTTTTATTTTTGGTTCATTTAATTTTTAATTATTGGCTTTTAGTTCCTGTAAATCGGATTCAGCAATCACTGCGGAAAGTTCATCCTGATAAAAAGTTTTTTCTTTTTCAGTCCAGTTAAAGTAGTCAGCCAGGGCATTTACTACGGGCTCAATTAACCCATCTAAGCTGTCCCGCATAAAGAGGATGTGGTTAGTGCGCCGCAAGAGAAAATCAACCGGAGTTAAGACGGCTTCTTCCGCTAGTGCATAGCGCAGGCTGATACTTTCTCTGCGATTTAAACCAGGAAACAGTTCGCCGTCATAGCTGAGGACAGTTTCCAGATTAGAGCCGTACAAATTAGCTAAGTAATTAGCATCAGCTGAAGAAAGGCCAATTTTTTCACCTAACTCAGCTAATTTTTCTAAATCCTCATCAACATTTGCCGGGTCAAGCTGACCGCCGGACACTGGATAATGAGTGGAATCAATTAATTCAACCGTTTGTTGATATTTTTCCTGCAGAATTTTTTGAATTAATTTCATGGCGCCTTCAGCCATCAGTCGGTAATCAGTAATTTTGCCGCCGGATAAGGTCACCAAACCATCATCGGCTTCTGTCAAGTCACTGCCTCTGGATACCGCCGAAGGATTATCGCCGGCTGCGGCTTCACTTTCTTTTCCGTGGGCATCTTCCACGGCTTTTTCAACTAAATCACGTTTTTGTTGATCTTTTAAATAGGCTTCAACGGCTGAGATAACTGCTGTCAAACTTTCATCGGATAAATGATTTTTAGTGCCGCCGTTATAATCAGAACTTCCATTGGCTGAAATTAGCGGCCGCAAGCCTGCCCAACTGCTTTCAATATCATGAATGGTTAAATCCGCATGGGGATAGCGCTGGTTGACTATTTCCAATAGATAGTCAACATCTTCTTGGGTGACTGTCGGATGGGCAAAGTCTCCGTGATAATCTGTATCGGTTGTCCCAAAGTAAGTTTTTTCTTCCCGGGGAATTACGAAGACCATCCGGCCATCATTTTGACCAGTATCAAAATAAGTTGGCTGAGGTACATTTAATTTTTCTCTATCAACAACTAAATGCACGCCTTTGGTAGGTCGCAGGTGACTAATTTTTTCAGACTTGTCATCCAAGTGCCGTACCAAATCTGACCACGGTCCTGCTGTATTGATGACAATTTTGGCGGTAATCTTAAATTCTTCTTTCGTCAAAATATCTTGGACAAGCGCGCCATCTACTTGACCGTTAGCATCATGGGTAATGCTGAGGACCTTAACTTTGCTAAGCAGATGGGCACCGTCTGCTGCGGCCTGTTTAATATTTTCAATCACCAAGCGCGCGTCATTGTTGCGATAATCCAGATAGACGCCAGCCCCTAAAAGATTCTTGTCATTTAATTGTGGCTCCCGTTTTAACACTTCAGCTTTGTCAATCATATAATTTTCATACTTTGTGCCGGTTACATTGGCCAGACGATCATATAAATCCATCGCAATTTTGACAGAAAACATCGAAAATGTTGCGTTGGGTTCATCATAAATCGGTAAAATCATCGGGTCGGGTTTTGGAATATGCGGGGCAATTTGTTGGACAATTGCCCGTTCTTTTACAGTATCTGCGACAACTTCTACATCAAAGGTTTTCAGATAGCGAATGCCGCCATGAACAAGTTTGGTAGAGCGGGAAGAGGTGCCTTCAGCAAAATCCTGCATCTCGACTAATGCGGTATTGATTCCCGCTGCCGCTGCCTGAATTGCGACACCAGCACCGGTAATGCCGCCACCGATAATTAATAAGTCAACGGGATGTTCTTTTAAATAAGCGATTGAATCTGTTCGGGTCTTCTTTGAAAAAGCCATTACTATTCCGCCTTTCTAAAATGAAATCGTTTTCTATAGTGTAATACTTGCAAAGGATTGGGACAACTAATCGGCTTTGGTCTGAGAAAGATTTCATAAAAAAAGTATCAGCTAATCAAGAGAAACTGCGCTGAAAAGTTTTTTGAAACTGTTTAGCGACAGCTTATCGTTGAAAAACTGATACTTGACTAGCAAAAGCAAGCTTATTCATTTAACGAATCAAAAAATTTTTTTGTCAAGACGGCGATGGTGATGGTCATCGCAGAACCAATGACTAGCGCCTTTGAAACGATTGCCAATTTTTTCATTTAGACACCTACTTTCTGAGAAAAAGTTTAGCGGAACATTGTTTTTGTGGCTTGAGCCAAAATTTTTGGATCTTTTTCGTAGTGATGGAGCGGCGTCAATTGACTTAAAGGAATGCCTAAAAAAGTATAAACGGCAATTTGTGCTGCTCGGATGGAATATTGTTCAGTAAAGACCATGTCAAAGGGCATTTCCGCAAATTGACTGATAAAGGCCAAGTTTTTCGAATGAGTCGGTACGACAGCCGGGCGATCACCGACGGCCCTTTGGTTGAAGAGGGCACTGGCATAAGGCATCATCACAGGAATCACATTGACGACTGAATTCCAAATTTCTTCTTGATGGTTGCGCAGATTATCATTGCTGGGGTCCACTGCGGCTAAATGCCCTAATAATTCCGTCAGCATTTCCCGACCAGTCATTTCAATGACTGGTTTTTGCACATAATCACCATTGCGACGAGGGTACATAAAGTAACCCCAAAAAACTGTTTCATTTGGCTTTTGCGCTTTAAAATGCGGTTGATGATGGACGACGATTGAAAGAAGCGGCGTACTATGAATAAACGTATTCAGAGCATTGCCGGGTTCTTGTTGGGTAATCCGGGAAATTTGATCAACGAGAAAATGATTATCGGTCGTTACGGTGAAACTCATCCATTCACTTTGGCTACGGTCATTGAAAAATTTATCCGGTTGTCCTAAAGAATAAAATTTTTCAGTGGCTTTTTTCCAAAGCATTGCGCTTGGTGCATATTCAAAATTTTCTTTTACGGGAGTCTCTAAATCACCAATCGAAGAACTATCAGTGATTGAACCGTTTGTATCAAAAACCAAGTCAGTTTCAGCTACCGGAATTATTCCCGTTTCGTCATCGTCAATTTTTTGATAATGTAGACCGGTTACAATGATATCATCCTGCAGTGGGGTATCCTTGAAATCCCAATCAGTAATTTTAATATTATTGACAAAGGTAACGTCCCGGTCTGCCAAGTAGCAGCGCATTGGCAAAATAATACTTTCATATTGATTGTAAGGCGTGCGGGTGACGCCGGCTAATGTATTGATACGGCTGAATTCTAAAATCATCCGGTTCATATAACGCCGCAGTTCCATGGCTGAGCTGGCCCGTTTAAAGGCAAAGGTCGTTTGCCACATATACCAAAAATTTGTTTCAAAAAAATGGGGAGAATTTTTAAACCATTCGCTAATACTGATATTATTTAAGGTTTGTTCATTGCTTTCAGGCATCAACATCAGCTTTGTCAGCAATGCCCGGTCCTTATTATTAAATTGCATGTGTTCATAATTATCTTTATTTGGTTTAGTCCGCGGACCAAACTGGTCAATCAAACGGGCCACATCATGGGTTGGATGAGTGTGATCAAAATTTAAAATATCATCTGTGACACTTTGACCGGGATGGTCTAAAGAAGGGACGGAGCGCAAAATATCCCAGAGATTTTCATATGTTTCTTCGTTTAACATGCGGCCACCCTTAGCTAAATAGCCACGATTGTTGCTTAACGCCGAGTTGCTGTATTCATCTTCATAAGCCGCCACTGTGTTGCCATCGTTAGCGCCATGGGTTTCCAACCCGTACATTGTAATTTGGCTGCCTTGAAAGCCGCCGTCACGAATTAAATAAATGCCGGCTGCTAAATTTCCGATACCTGTTCCAATCATCAAAGCTTTTTGCATAAAGCATCCTTCTTTCTCTGATTCACTTAGATCATTGTCAGCAATTTTCTTTTGCTAAGTTAAGAGTAGTCCTGTGGGCCTTTTATGGCAAATGATACCCTTATTGATTTTGACAGATAGACCAATCTGTCAAAAAAACAAATTTTGAGAAAAATTTTGTGCAAGTTAAGGAAGATATTGTTATAATCTTTTATAAAGAAAAGAAGCTGGAGGTAAGCCGATGAAGCGCAATCGCGTTTTATATTTAGAAATTGCAGATGAGCTGAGAGAAGCCATCTATGCCGGAGTCTATCCTTTAAATAGTATGTTGCCGACTGAAACCGAGCTGGAAAAAAAATATCAAGTCAGTAAGATTACCATTCGTAAGGCGATTGAGCTGTTGGCCGCCGATGAATATGTCGAAAAGAAAAGCGGTAAAGGCACGACTGTCATCAATAATCGCCCCTATAATAAATTGTCCCGGGCGGCGAGTTTTACCGATATTTTAGAGCGTTCGGATAAAAATGTTGAAAAGAAGACGTTGGACTTTCAAACTATAAAATTGACGAAAGATGATCCAATGTTTCAATATTTTGGTACTAAGGCTCTTTATCTGAGTCGGACTTATGCTATAAATCAGCAGCCGTTTATCTACATTCAGCATTTTCTGCCGGGCAATGTCAAAAAAATAGATCAGAAAAATTTTGCTGATTTTTCTTTGTACCGTTTGCTTCACAGCAATGGCTTTGAAATTGAACGCTTTAAAGATAGTTTTTCTGCAATTGTCTTGACGGAGGAACAAAAAAAGATTTTGCAAACCGACAGCCAAATCGCTCTGCAGCGTAACCGCCAATCAATTGATTTTGACGGCAAAGTTGTAGAATACTCTTTAGCAATTTACGATACGACAGCCTATCCTTATGAAATAGAATACGAAACTTAATCAGACACTATCCCAATAATATTTTTTTGGGATAGTTTTTTTTCACTAAGATTTTCGCAATTTTAAGCAATAATTAAAATTTTTTCAGATTGCAAAACGTTTACAATCACAAAAAAATATGCTAAGCTAATAGCGTTGAAAGATTATAATGTTATAGAATTTTAATTTCTGGGAAAGCTGAAAGGAGTAAGTGACCCTTGCTAGATTTAATTATAAAAAATGCGCGGAATATTCAAGGAGAAATGTTTGAAATTGGTGTTCAAGCAGGAAAAATCGCAACTGTTGCCAAAGAAATTAGAGAGCCGGCGCTTCAAGAACTACATCTGTCAGAAAATGAATATATTTCTGCCGGCTGGATAGATGACCATGTTCACTGCTATGAAAAAATGCAGCTCTACTATGATTACCCCGATGAAATCGGGGTGACTCAAGGCGTGACGACGGTAATTGATGCCGGCACAACCGGAGCAGAAAATATCGGTGATTTTGCGGCGCTTGCCAAGCGCAGCAAAACAAATGTTTTGGCCTTGTTAAATATCTCCAAATGGGGCATTGTTGAACAAGATGAATTGGCTGATTTAAGTAAAGTTCAAGGAGCTTTAATCGACGAAGCGCTGGAAAATTATCCGGACTTTATTGTCGGGATTAAGGCTCGCATGAGTAAAACAGTAATTGGCGACAACGGCTTGACCCCTTTGCAGATGGCTAAAAAAATTCAAAAAGAACACGCTCCTTTGCCATTGATGGTTCATATTGGTTCAGCGCCGCCGGAATTAGATGAGATTTTTGCTTTATTGGACCAAGGCGATGTAGTGACCCATTGCTTCAATGGAAAAGCAAATGGGATTTATGACTGGCAAACAGGTAAAATTAAAGATTTTGCTTGGGAGACATTTAAGCGGGGAATTATTTTTGATATTGGTCATGGGACAGATAGCTTTAATTTCACGGTGGCCAAAGAAGCCTTTCAAGAAGGGCTGAAGGCGACATCGATTAGTACGGATATCTATATTCGTAATCGTAAAAAAGGGCCGGTCTTTAATCTAGCGACGACAATGGAAAAATTGCGAGTAGTCGGCTATAGCTGGCCAGAAATTTTAGAAAAGGTTACCGTTGCTCCGGCTAAAAATTTTAATTTGAACAGTAAAGGCGCTATCACAGAAGGTTTGGATGCTGATTTTACGATTTTTAAATTTGTCGAAGCGGAGAAAGAATTAATTGATTCTAATGGCAATCAAGAAATAACTAATGAACAAATCGTGCCGGTCAAGACAGTAATAGGAGGTCAGGTGTATGACAACGAGTTATCAAAAGTTTGATTTAAAGGAAGTAATCAATGCCTCCGGGCGGATGACAATCCTCGGAGTCTCAAAAGTTTCTGAAAATGTGTTAGCAGCTCAGAAATTTGGCGGTGAACATTTTTTTGAAATGGCCGACCTTGGTGAAAAAACCGGTGCTTATTTAGCCAACTTGTTAAAAGTGGCGGATGCCCAAATTGTTTCCTCCGCTTCTGCAGGTATCGCTCAAAGTGTCGCTGCCGTGATTGGTCAAGGTAGTTTGTACCATGTCTATCATCCTTACACAGAAAAAATTACGAAAAGAGAAATCATTTTACCTAAAGGCCACAATGTTGACTACGGTACACCAGTTGAAGTGATGGTAGACCAAGGTGGCGGTCAAGTTATTGAAGCCGGTTATGCTAATATGTGTACACCAGAACATTTGGAAATGATGATTACAGAGAATACTGCGGCAATTTTATATATTAAAAGCCATCATACGGTTCAAAAAAGTATGTTGACAGTTGCTGAAGCCGCAGAGGTTGCCAAGCGACATCAGCTGCCATTGATTGTTGACGCTGCTGCTGAAGAAGATTTGTTTAAATACAGCGAAGCAGGGGCTGATTTAGTTATCTACTCAGGTGCCAAAGCAATCGAAGGACCGAGTGCTGGTTTAGTCATCGGTGAAAAGCAATTGATTGAATGGGTCCGCCTGCAGGGTAAAGGAATTGGCCGGGCGATGAAAATTGGCAAAGATAATATTTTAGGCTTCACTCAAGCGGTTGAGGATTATTTGACAGTCGGTTCTGAAGATGGTACTTCAATGCAGGCGCGTTTAACGCCTTTTGTTGACGAATTAAATCAGATTCAAAATATCGATGCAAAAAGTGTACAGGACAGCGCTGGCCGAGAAATTTATCGGGCGAGTGTAAAAATAACTGGACCAAAGAACGCTAAAGAAGTAATCAGCGAATTAAAAAGTCAAAGTCCGGCGATTTATACCCGTGAGTATCAGGCCAATAACGGTATTATCGAATTTGATATTCGCTCCGTTAATGCCCTTGAAATGAAGAAAATAATTCAGCGTCTACAGGAAATTATGGCTTAAAAAAGCTTTAAAAAGTTTATCCTTGAAAGGAACGAAAAAAAAATGTCATTACAACCCAATTATTTAGAAAATCGTTTGTGCTTAAATGTTTTAGCTAACTCAGTTGAAAATGCCCAGGCTTGTTATGAAGCAGCAGAAGGCCATGTAGTTTTAGGTGTGCTTTCAAAAAATTATGCTAGTGATGAATTGGCCATTGAAGATATGAAAAAATATCAAGCCGCTACAAATAACGCTTTGTCTGTCGGCTTAGGCGCCGGCGATCCTAATCAAAGCCAAATGGTTTCAAGAATTTCTGCTGTTTTGCAGCCTCAACACGTCAATCAAGTTTTTACTGGTGTCGGCACTTCTCGGGCACTCTTAAACCAAGAGGAAACTATCGTCAACGGCTTGGTTTCGCCAACAGGCAAAGTTGGCTTTGTCAATATTGCAACAGGCCCTTTAAGTTCGGCAGCTCCAGAGGGGATTATTCCCATTGAAACAGCAATCAAATTATTGAAGGATATGGGAGGTAGCTCAGTAAAATATTTTCCGATGAAGGGCTTGGCTCACAAAGAAGAATACATTGCGGTTGCTGAAGCTTGTGCGGCCTATGATTTTTATTTAGAGCCAACTGGCGGAATTGATTTGGAAAACTTTGCTGAGATTGTTCAAATTGCCGTAGATGCCGGCGTCAAAAAGATTATCCCCCATGTGTATAGTTCGATTATTGACAAAGAAACTGGCGACACCAAGCCAGAAGATGTCAAAGCTTTATTAGCAATGATGAAAAAAACATTGCAGTAAATTTTTCACAGAATTAAGTTTTATAACTCTTATAAATTTTGTTGTAAAAAATAATAGCTAAACACCTTTATGACAGGCTAAAAGCCAAAATTCATGAAGGTGTTTTTGTGTTGCAAAAAAATTCCAGCAGTTTCTCAGTGGTTTTTATTTGACAGAAAAAATCTGCTTCGGTACACTAAAAAATGTAAAGATTACATTTGTAAACGAAAAGAGGAAAAATGATGAATAAAGTGGATGAAGCGAAAAAAATTTCCAGCACTGAGCAATCTCCAGTTGATACTCAGCTGCAGAAAAATAATTCTAAAAATAATCCTGAGGTCGAAATGCAAAAAGACATGCAAAACATGCAGGGAATGAATCACGCTAATCATTCCAGTGAGCTGTCTAAAGATAATAGCATGTCCATGCATCATCACATGCATCATGACTCAACAGAAAAAAAGGCTAGCGTTTCTGCAGCAAAAGAAAATTCAGAAATGGATCACAGTGCTCATCAGCACGATATGAAGGCAGTGAATCATGCTGGTCATAAAATGAATCATATGCATCACGGGGAAATGGCGATGGATGATATGGGGGGCATGGATCATTCAATGCACATGGGAAATTTTAAACAAAAGTTTTGGCTCTCTCTGATTATTGCCATTCCTATTCTTATCTTGTCTCCGATGATGGGGGTAACACTGCCATTTCAATTTACTTTTCCTGGTTCCAATTGGGTTGTCATGATTTTAGCTACTATTTTATTTTTCTATGGCGGCCAACCGTTTTTAAGTGGCGCCAAAATGGAATTGCAAATGAAAAGTCCCGGCATGATGACTTTGATTGCTATGGGGATTTCTGTTGCTTATTTTTATAGCATGTATGCTTTTGTTGTTGAATTGCTGACGGGTCAAATGTATATGGACTTTTTCTGGGAGTTGGCAACCTTAATTGTCATCATGCTGTTAGGCCATTGGATTGAAATGAGTGCCGTCAGCAATGCCGGCAATGCTCTGCAAAAATTAGCTGAACTGTTGCCAAATTCGGTAAAACGATTATTGAGTAATGGTCAAACTGAAGAAGTTCCATTAACGGCGGTCCACAATGGCGATATTTTATTGGTTAGTGCTGGCGACAAAGTACCGGCTGACGGAGAAATTACCTCTGGCTCCACCAGCATTAATGAATCAGCTTTAACTGGTGAATCATTAGCCGTCGAAAAGAAAGTTGGCTCTAAAGTAATCGGCGGTTCTGTCAACGGCAATGGCGTTTTCCAAATGAAAGTTGCAGGAATCGGCCAAGACAGTTATCTGTCACAGGTAATGGAAATGGTCAAAAAAGCCCAAAGCGAAAAATCCCGCTTGGAAAGTATTTCAGATAAAGTTGCCAAATGGTTGTTTTATGTTGCGCTGGCTGCCGGTATTTTAGCCTTGATTATTTGGTGGGTTGTCAGTGATTTTAGTACAGCATTAGAACGAATGGTGACGACCTTTATTATCGCTTGTCCCCATGCTCTTGGCTTAGCGATTCCTTTAGTCATTGCCCGTTCGACGTCAATTGCCGCTAAAAATGGTTTGCTAATTAAAAATCGGAATGCCTTAGAACAAGCCAGTTCAATTGATATGGTTTTATTAGATAAAACCGGCACGTTAACTGAAGGCAATTTTTCGGTAACAGGAGTCGAAATTTTTGCTGAGAATTATTCAAGAGAAGAAGTATTGAAGTATGTTGGTGGCTTAGAAGCGCAATCGAACCATCCGCTGGCAGAAGGGATTATGGACTATATTAATAGTCAAAATATTGATGTCTATAACGGTGGGACAGCGCAAGTTATAGCAGGTGTCGGGCTAAAAGGGGTCATCAATAATAAAAATGCCGCTATTGTGAATCAAAAAGAATTAGCAAAACGAGCTTTAAGTGTTGATGAAACAGCTTTGACAAGTTATTTGAATCAAGGCAATACCTTAAGCTTTCTGTTAATTGATGATCAATTGATTGCAGCGATTGCTTTAGGCGATACGATTAAACCGACTGCTAAAAACTTCATTCAACAACTAAAAGCAAAAAATATTACGCCAGTGATGTTGACTGGTGATAATGAAAAAGCGGCAGCTGCTGTGGCAACTTATTTAGGGATTGATGTTTACCACAGTGAGCTGCTGCCAAATGACAAAGAAAAAATTGTCGCTGACTATGTCAAAGAGGGAAAAAAAGTGATGATGGTAGGGGATGGTATCAACGATGCACCGAGCTTAACTAGAGCAACTATCGGGGTCGCGATTGGTGCCGGAACTGATGTAGCGATTGATTCCGCTGATGTGGTTTTGACTGCTAGTAATCCGGATGATATTTTACGACTTTTGGATTTATCAAAGAATACCCATCGGAAAATGGTACAAAACCTTTGGTGGGGTGCTGGCTATAATATTGTAGCGATTCCTTTAGCTGCTGGTATTTTGGCACCAATTGGATTCTTACTTAGTCCAGCGGTAGGGGCAATTATTATGTCCTTAAGCACCGTCGTTGTTGCTATCAATGCCTTGTTGTTAAAATTATAAAAAAAGCAAAAAAAGCTGTGGGCTAACTCTTGAGAGAGTAGTCTCCAGCTTTTTTTGTTTAGGTAAGGAAAGAGAATGGTTAAGCACGTTGTAAGCCCAAGAAATTATTCAGGGTGTTTCAAACGGATTTTCGCAACAGTTTTAAAAAAATATTCTTCAGCCTCATCAAAGGTTAAAAACTTATAGCAACAATACTCTTCATCAGAAAAATGTACGACTAAATTTTGTAAGCGAAGCAAAAAGACAGCTTCTTCATCAGTTTGAAATTCTTGAACTTCTTCCATAGGGCTCACCTCAATTATTAGTTTAAGGCCTAAGCTTAAAAGACTCAATCTGCCCAATTTTCAAAAAAGTTAGAAATTAATATTTTTTTGAATAGATTAAAAAAGAAAAAGAGCAACATCGGATAATGGCTGATGTAACAAGCTTTTTTAAGATAAAAATCAAATTCTTAATTCATCGTGGACTTTTTAATTCAAAAAAAAGTTGCCATGAAATTCTTCAGAGGCTAAAATTTAACGTTTGGCAATTAGCTAGAAGCAGTGAGAGCAGCTCAGCATTATTATCAATAAATGGAGTTTCGCATTTTGAGATTGATTACGAAATTTTTCGCTACTAGACTCAGAGCAAACTGATTTTTTAGACAAGTACAAAATTTTCCAGTTTAAAAAAGCTGTATCAATTACAGCGAGTTTCTTGACAAAAGGAAATCTTGGAAAAAGAAAATACAAAAAAAACCACCACATGGGAGTGTGGTGGAAATGAAGGTTGTTATTTACTCTTGTAGGAGTAAGTATGAAAAACCAATTCGGGATAATTGGTTAACATAACTATACAATAGAACAGCTTAGGAAACATTAATGAATAGTTTTGTTTTCCTAAATTTTTTATTAGAAAAAAATGAAAACGATTTTATGGATTTGAGGATTTCCTTCAAAATAACAACCAAAACGTTTTAAGGATTCCCGAGACTGTGCTAAAATTGAGGTTGTAATAGAATATTCATGAGGAGGTTTTTGTTTATGACAAAAGTTGGAAAAGAATTACTGGCTCAATTGACTTCTGGTGCAGTGGCGGGTCCTTTTGTGACCATCATGTTAAACACCCATGTGTCTCATCAAGATGTTGAGAAGGATCAATTGAAGTTTAAAAATTTTGCAAAAGATGCAAAAAAGAAATTCTTGAAGAAATATCCTGAAAAAGATTGGGGTATCTTCCAAGATAAGATTGATAAAATTCTTGCTGACAGCTCTTTTTGGCGTAGTGCCACTACAAGTGTTGCTGTCGTTTTAACTGAAACAGAAGATTTTGTCTATCGCTTATCAATCAGAGTCGACGACCAATATTACGTAGGCGATCGGGCTTACTTATTGGCGATTATCAAAAATGCTCAGTTTAATTATAATTACAAATTATTGGCTTTAACCCGTGACACGATGAAACTGTATGATGTTAACAATAAAGTTATCTCTGAAGTAGCTCTGCCAGCTGGTGCGCCAGTTGATGTAGTCACTGCTTTAGGTGATGAATTGACGGGTGGCAGTATTAATTACAGCACTGCATCAGGCGTCTTCCATGGGGTTTCAACAAAGGATGAAGAAGTTGAAATTGATTGGGTAAATTATTACCAAGCCGTGGATGATTTCTTGAAGGGCTTTTTGGCTGACGATAAAACGCCGTTATTTGTATATGGCTTGCCAGAAAATCAAGCGATGTTTAAAAAAATCAGCAAGCTGAGCTTTTATGACCCAACTGTGGCTATTACCGGCTCACCAGTGCAAGTAAATACGAAAGACTTGGCTGTTGAAACAGAAAAAATTACGGCTGCTTTAAAAGAAAAAGAAGTTGCAGCCTACAATAAACTATTAGACCGGAAATTTATCGATCAATTGGTGGACATCGACCAAGCCTCGACCCAAGGGAAAATTTCCCATCTATTTATTTCTACCAGTAATTTGATTGATGGCTTTGGCGAAGATCCCGATACTGAATATGATCGACGTCAAGTTTTAAATGATATTGCTTACAACACAATCAGCGGTGGTGGCGAAGTTTTCATTTTAGACCAACAGGATGCACCGGATGAAAAGAGTCTGGCAGCAATCCTTCGTTATTAATTTTTTTAAGGAAAAGTTTGTTTTTTATTATTTCTGAACTGTAATTTTTAAGAAAGTTAATTAAATGAGACTTTCCACATAATTTCTGTAAGCCTTTAGATTTTGCCTAGCCTTTGCAGGGTAGCTGTGTTACAATTTAAGTCGTAGTTTGTGTTAGGTAATTATGGTAGTTTGTTTCCTTTAAAACATCTCCTATATTGACTCAGCATGGAATTGCAAAAACATCTTTTAGGAGGAATTTTTTTCATGGAAACAGGTACAGTAAAATGGTTTAACGCAGATAAAGGGTTTGGATTTATTACAGCAGAAAACGGTAGCGACGTATTCGTTCACTTTTCAGCTATCCAAACTGATGGCTTCAAAACTTTAGAAGAAGGCCAAACTGTTAACTTCGACATCGAAGAAGGACAACGTGGACCTCAAGCAGCTAACGTTACTAAAGCTTAATTCAAGTAAACCTTTCAACCGGCGAGATTTTTCTCGCCGGTTTTTTTTGTACAGAAAATTTTATTTAAAGAAATAAAAATTGTAACTTATTTTTCTGTTCCAAACCGAATTATCTATCTTGGAGGACAAGTAAAGAGGCCAGTACCAATTAGCGATAATGCTAACAAGTACTAGCCAACAGATTTTCAGTTAAATGAATTTGGTAAATAGCTTCTATAAGAAAATTTATTTTACGGATAGCACTTTGCGCACGGAGTCAGACCACGGGCTAAAGCCTCATCCAAGGTTGCCTCTGAATAATTGCCATTTCCACACTTATGGGTATGATATTTTTTACCAGTGGGTGTCACCATTACCATTTGAGCAGTAGGCGTTTGGGTGTTTGCATTTTCCTCTGCAGCCGCTGCAGCTTCGGCGGCGGCAACAGCTTCTTCAGCTAATCTTTGCTCTTCAGCCTTTTTATTCGCAATCGACTGATTGACTTGTTCGACTCGTGTTGATAAATCTGCGTTAGTTGTTGGTAAAGAAGCCAATAAGGTTACGGCTTGTTGATAATCCTCGTCCGATAAAGACTGTTCGGCCTTTTCAACAGCAGCGATGGCTTCGTTGACTTTTCTTTCGGTTTCTTCTTTTAAGACTACGGTTTGTTCGATGCTGGATACTCGATCTGCAAGGGCTGTTTTGTTGAGGGTCGCCAATTCAAGTTTTTCTTGAGCAACAGACAGATTTGTTCTGTTCGGCTCTGCTTCAGCTGCTTCAATCGCTGTAAGTATTGGTAAGTGCTCTTCAATAATCGCAAGTCGCTCACTAATATCCGAGTATTCTTTACTAAGACTAGCAATTAAAGTAAAGGCTTGATCGTAATTTTTTTGATTCGGATTTTTCTCCGCTAAGGCAAGCACTGTTTCGGCATCGGCTCGTTCAGTAGTCTCAATGAAGGTCGAAGAGGGGCGAATCAGCACCTCTTTTTTTATTTCATCACCGTTAAAGTCGATGGTCACGACAACATTTTTATCAGTTAAACTTGTTAAACTAATTTCATGGTTGAAACTTCCGTCATCTGTCTCAATTGTTTTCCCATCAATTTTTACAGTGCTGTCAGGATTAGTTTCCCCGCTAATCGTGGCAGTACCGGCTTCACTCGTTGTGATGGAAGCTTTTTCTATCGTCAAAAAAGCTTCTTCAGCATTACAGCCAGTGAGTAAAGCTAAAAAGACAATCAAACCCAACAAAAAACTTTTCTTCCCCAAAATCTTTTTCATGACAGTTCCTCCTTTGTTTAAAATTCCCGCTTAACTTTTTTTAGTGTTGATAAATAGTTCTGTAATAATTATATCATTCAGAAGTAAACGTTTGCACAATAAACTGAAATAAAAAGTCTTAAAATGACAAGTTGCGTAACTTAACTAAGAAAAAACTCTAGTCGTCTCCCTCTTACAATTTTTGATTTTTATAGTATAATTTTTGAGGATAACTAGGGAGGTTTCTGATGAAGTCAAAAACATATGCGGTTGTGGATATTGAAACAACCGGCACAGATCACAAAACAGATCGCATCATTCAATTTGGCTGTGTCTTAGTTGAAGATGGAGAAATTGTCTCCCGTTTTGCCACGGATATTAATCCTGACCAAAAAATTTCCAAGCAAATCCAAAGTTTGACTGGCATTACAAATAGTCAGGTGCAAAAAGCGCCTTATTTTGAAGATGTTGCCTTAACAATTTATAACTTATTGGTGGATACTACTTTTGTCGCCCACAATATTTATTTTGACTATAACTTTTTAAATGCGGAATTAGTCCGCTGCGGTGTGCCGGAATTGGCAATTCCCGGCATCGATACCGTGGAGCTGGCGCAGATTTTTTTACCGACCGAAGCGAGTTTTCGTCTCAAAGATTTATCCGATTCTCTCGGCTTGATCCATGAAAATCCCCATCAAGCTGACAGTGATGCGGAGGTGACCGCCCAATTATTGTTAAAAATTACCGAAAAAATTCGTTCGCTACCAGTAGTGACCTTGCAAAAAATTTCCGAATTAAGCTCATTGACTGGGATGGAGACTGGTCAATATATTGGTGAGTTAGCAGCTGATGTAGCAAAGCAGAAACCTGAGTTAGCAGAAAATTTGGAAATTGTTGCCGGTATTGCCCTGCGGAAAAAGACGGTGAATTTATTTTCCTATAATTTTTTTGGGCAGCAGGATTATCCTAAGTCCAATGCGGCGAAACGAAAATTATTTAATCAGGATTTAGAATTGCGCAAAGATCAAGGCGTTTTGATGAATCAGGTCTATCGTCATTTCACAGATAAAGACAGCGAGAAAAATTTATTGGTGGAAGCCGCACTTGGCATGGGCAAGACAATTGGCTATTTATTGCCATTGAGTTTTCTAGCAACGCCGGAAAATCCAGCAATTATCAGTACGGCTTCCATTGTGTTGCAACAACAGATTTTGGATAAGGATATTCCTTTGCTGAATCAAGTTTTGCCGCAAGAGATTCAGGGCACTTTGGTAAAAAGTCCCCGCCATTTTTTAAATCTGCAAAGTTTTCAGGCTACTTTGGCATATCCGGTTTCACAAAAGCAATATGCCCTTTATCAGATGGCGGTGTTGGTTTGGCTGACGGAAACGGAGACTGGGGACTTTGAAGAGCTGCAGATGACCAATTTGAATCATGCTTTTTGGGAAGACGTGGCCCATCAAGGACTCAATTATTTAGCCGAAAGCCAAGAGCTGTATCAAGAGGATTTTCTTTTGCATTTACATCGCAAAATGGCCCAAAGTAATTTTTTAATTGTCAATCATGCTTATTTGTCCTATGAATCTTTAAGAAATTATTTCCAACTACCAAAAAGTTCGTATCTTCTAATCGATGAGGCCCATCATTTAGGTGATGATTTAGAAAAGGCCAGTCAGCAACGGCTATCGCTGGGTTCTTTTCAGAAAAAAGCCCATCATCAACTAGCAGAAGGCCAATTTTTTGATGAACTGCAAAAGCTGATTGCCAAAAGTCAAAGCTTTACTGAGGCCGATCGGGATGCTTTTCAGTTATATCGTCAAAGTGTTGAAGATTTGTTGGAGGAACAGCAGGATTTTGCTAAGGAATTGCTGCGCCTCGTTAAACGACCGCAACAGCGCTTTGCGGTTGAAGAAGTCATAACAGAAGAGGATTTTGAATTGCTGTCTGATTTTGGCTTTAGTAAGTTGAAGTCTCTAAAGGCCCTTTATCAAGATATTTTGCTTTTGCAGCAGCGTTTAGAAACTATTTTGCAGGACAATCTTGAAAATTGGACCCTTTATCAACGGAAACTTTTTAGCACACTTGCTAATTTTTTTCAGCGGATTAAACAGCAGACTGATTTTTTCACCCTTTGGACGGAAAATTGGCAGGGGCGTTATGTTCACTGGCTGATTCGTGAAAAAAATAATAGTTTGAGTTTAATGCTCTATGATTATCAAGCAGCGGTTTTAAAAGAAACCAAATGGTACGAACGCTATCAAAAAATTCTTTATATTGGCGGAACAATTCGCGTCGGTAGTGATCGCCAATACTTTCCCAAGCGCTGGGGCTTAAACGATGCGAAAGTTAAAATTATTAAAAGTCCTTATGATTATAGCCAGCAGGCCCGCTTGTTTGTGCCTAAAGAGGCTGTTTTTGCCAATCAGATTGAACAGGTTGATTTTATTAATTTTCTAGCTGAAACTTTATTGGAAATTGCCGACAATCAGCAGGAACGGATTTTAGTCTTGTTTACCTCCCATGAGGTCTTGCAGCAGGTTTATTTCCGAATCCAAGGGCGCTTATTAGATAAAGGGCGGGAATTATTTGCCCAAAATATTAACGGCACCCGGGAAAAATTATTGAAGCGTTTCTTTTTATCTGATTCTGGAATTCTGTTAGGAGCGGATAGTTTTTGGGAGGGCATTGATTTACCGGGAGACACCTTGAAATTATTAATCGTCACCCGATTGCCCTTTGATAACCCACGGCGGCCTTTGACCAAGGCCCGCAATCAGTATTTAGAGAGTCAGGGGATCAATCCTTTTTATCAGGAATCGCTGCCGAAAACCGCTTTAAAATTGAAGCAGGCCTTAGGGCGGTTGATTCGTTCTAAAAAAGATTACGGCGTGATGATTGTACTGGATCGCCGCTTGGTTTCTGCCAGCTACGGGAAACGGATTATCAAAGTTTTACCGGAGGACTTGCCAATTGAAGAGTTGGCTTTGACGGATTTATTAAGTGCGACCAAGGATTTTCTAGAAAAAAAGAGTAAAAATTTCTAAAGCGCTAAAACTCCAGAATTTTTCTGGTATAATGAAACACAATTAAGCATTGAGGAGTTTTCTTTTGGAAGCAAAAATTAAACGTGATCGAAAAATTAACGGCATCGTCTTTAGCCTGATTCTGCTCTTAATTTTATTTTTAGTTTTAGGAGCGATTTTTTTCATTCGGGCAACCAGACCTCAGCGTCAAGCAAAAGCGGAGGCGGCAGCCATCGCTCAAACCTATGCCAATGTCAGCACAGTCGATACCTTTTACTGGTTTACTTGGGGTGAAAGTTATTTCACCGTGCTGGGAGAAGATGCGGATAGCCAAGCGGTGGCCGTCATTATTTCACAAGACGGCGGCAATGTGAAAGTAGTCAATCAAAGCGACGGCTATTCAGAAATGGAAATCCGGTCGATTGTCCAGCAGGATTACAATAATCCAACCATTTTAAAGGCCAATTTAGGCATGTATCAAGACCAAGTCGTTTGGGAGGTTATCACCCGCGACAGTTCACAGCAGTTAACTTATTATCTGCTAGATTTTACTACGGGAAGTGAAGTCAGTGTTGTCGCTGACGTTTAATTTCGAATAAAAAATTGAAGGGGACATGAGTTATGTTATCAAAACGTGCGGAGCAACTAGAACCATCCGTGACTTTTGCGGCTTCAGCTAAGGCTAAAGCGCTGAAAGCCGAAGGGAAGGATGTATTGAGTCTGACTGTGGGAGAGCCAGATTTTCAAACACCGGAAAATATTAAAGCAGCAGCGATTCAAGCAATTAAAGATGGGAAAACGCATTATACACCATCAGCGGGAATTCCAGAATTACGCCAAGCAATCGTTGACCATGTAAAAACTTATTATGGTTTGGATTATCAGACAAAGGAAGTTATCGTAACCGATGGCGCAAAGTTTGCGTTGTACGCGCTTTTTCAAGCCATCCTCAATGATGGTGATGAAGTGATCATCCCAGCACCTTATTGGGTGAGCTACGGTGAGCAGGTGAAATTGGCAGCCGGCAAACCAGTTTTTGTTGAAGGCCTCCATGAAAATTGTTTTAAAGTGACCGTTGAACAGCTGGAGTCTGCTAAGACTGAAAAAACCAAAGCGCTGATTTTAAATTCACCATCAAATCCAACGGGAATGATTTACACGAAAGAAGAATTGACAGCTATCGGATTATGGGCTGTTGAAAATAATGTCTTGATTATTGCAGATGATATTTACGGCCGCTTAGTTTATAACGGCAATCAATTTACGCCGATTGCTACTTTAGGCGAGTCTATCCGTAAACAAACTATTATTATTAATGGTGTTTCAAAAACATATGCGATGACCGGCTGGCGCATTGGTTATGCAGTGGGTAATCAAGAAATTATTGCGGCGATGATTGATATCGCATCGCAATCCACTAGTAATCCAACCGCAATCAGTCAGTATGCTGCTTTAGAAGCTTTGACTGGACCACAGGAAACGGTTGAAGTGATGCGGGAGGCCTTTGAAGCCCGCTTAAATGAAATTTATCCATTGGTAGCCGCTTTACCTGGAGTGAAACTAGAAAAACCCCAGGGCGCCTTTTATCTTTTTCCAAATGTGAAGGAAACTTTAGCAATCTGCGGCTATGATAATGTCACAAAATGGGTTGATGATTTATTAGCGGAGGGCTACGTTGCCTTAGTAACCGGCGAAGGCTTTGGCGCACCGGAAAATGTGCGAATGAGTTACGCAGCTGATTTAGAGACCTTGAAAAAAGCTGTTGAACGAATGGCAGCCTTCATTGAAAGTAAACGACAAAAGTAAGTTTTTAATTTTAGCTAAAAACAATTCGGGATAATTGTAGACTAGTTGAAAAGTTGATTTCATTCGACTTTGAAGAGGAGAGACAATCGTGAAACAAATATCAATTATTGATTCAAAAGATCACGTAGGAGAAACAGTCCAAATCGGAGCCTGGGTCGCCAATAAACGTTCCAGCGGGAAAATTGCTTTCTTGCAATTGCGGGATGGCACAGCTTATTTCCAAGGAATTGTTGTCAAGAGTGAAGTGCCGGAAGAAGTTTTCCAACTGGCAAAAAATCTGAATCAAGAAACTGCCATTTTATTAACCGGAGAAGTACGGGAAGATACCCGTTCAAAATTTGGTTATGAAATTGGTATTTCTGCTATTGAAGTCGTCGGCGAAAGTCATGACTATCCAATTACACCGAAGGAACACGGCACTGATTTTTTGATGGATCATCGCCACTTATGGCTGCGTTCATCAAGACAGCATGCCATCATGCAAATTAGAAATGAATTAATTCGGGCGACCTACGAATTTTTCAACAGCAATGGTTTTACCAAAATTGATCCGCCAATCTTAACTGGTTCAGCAGCTGAGGGCACAACGGATTTGTTTGAAACCAATTATTTCGATCAGAAAGCCTATCTGTCTCAAAGCGGCCAATTGTATATGGAAGCAGCTGCTATGGCCTTTGGCAAAGTTTTTTCATTTGGACCAACCTTTAGAGCAGAAAAATCCAAAACGCGTCGCCATCTGATTGAATTTTGGATGATTGAACCAGAAATGGCCTTTATGCATCAAGAAGATAGTCTAGAAGTTCAAGAACAATACGTGGCCTTTTTAGTCCAAAGTGTATTGGACAACTGTGATTATGCTTTAGATGTTTTAGAACGGGACAAAGAAGTCTTGAAAAAATATACCCAGCTGCCATTCCCACGAATCAGCTACGATGAAGCCGTTGAATTATTGCAGAAAAATGGCTTTGAAGATATCCAATGGGGAGATGATTTTGGTTCACCTCATGAAACATTTATCGCAAACTCCTTTGAACAACCTGTCTTTATTTTAAACTATCCAAAAGCGATTAAGCCGTTTTACATGAAGCCGCACCCAACAAGAGATGATGTTGTGATCTGTGCGGATATGATTGCTCCAGAAGGCTATGGCGAGGTAATCGGCGGCTCCGAGCGGGCAACCGACTTTGAATATTTGTTAGAACAAATTAAAGCTCATGGTTTGGATGAAGAAGAATATCAATGGTATTTAGATTTAAGAAGATATGGTAGTGTGCCTCATGCTGGTTTTGGCTTAGGCTTAGAACGGGCGGTAACTTGGATTGCCGGCATTGAACATGTCAGAGAAGCGATTCCGTTCCCGCGTCTATTAAATCGGATTTATCCATAACAGAAAAAAAGTGGAAACTCTCACCTTTGAGGGTTTCCACTTTTTTATTTTAAGAAAAATTAACGAGCTGAACTTTTACGGCGGGCTTTCCGACGATTTTCTTCAATCATCGCTTCTTTTTCAGTGATTGGATCAATGACTGTTTTTTTCACACTAGCCAAAAAGCCAGCTGCGACAGCCACTGTAGTTAAGCTGCCAAGGACAACGCCAGTTACAAATTTTTTCATAGTTATCACCCTTTCAATTATTCTAGACCTCTTTATTATGAAGGAAATCTTAAAAAATTACTAGTGAAAGGCAATTCTTGAGAAAAAAATTCTGAGAGCTTCTTTAAAAAAAGCAGATGTGCTACAATTAGCTGAATAACAAGAAGAAGGGGTCATTTATGATTACTTTAGGGATTGATACAGCCAATCAGCCCTTAGCAGTTGGGCTGATTCAAGACGGGAAAATTTTAGGGGAAATTCAAACAGCAGTCAAAAAAAATCACAGCCTGACTTTAATGCCTGCAATAGAAGAGTTGACGGCTGCGGTCGGTTTGAAACCCGCAGAGATTGACCGGATTGGTGTGGCGCAAGGGCCTGGCTCATATACAGGATTAAGAATCGGTGTCACAATTGCCAAAACGTTAGCTTATACCTTAAAAAAAGAATTAGTTGGCATCTCCAGCCTAAAAATAATTGCCGCCAATTGCCACAATGTGAAGGGCTGGCTAGTACCACTATTTGATGCTCGTCGAGAAAATGTCTATGCGGGAATCTATCAATGGCAGCAGGGAGAATTAATTGAAGTTTTAGCTGACCAACACATTGCTTTAGCGGAACTTTTAGAAAAAATTCCACCAGAACAAGAGGTTTATTTTGTTGGAGTGGATACCGAAAAATTTTTAGACAAACTTCAGGGCAATCCTTTGTGGACCATAAATCCCATTGCAGAATGGGATTTGCCAAGAGGAACCGTAGCAGCCGCCTTGGCAGCCGCGGGGGAGCCAGTAACAGATATCCACGGCTTTTTACCCGATTATTTGAAACGGGTAGAGGCCGAAGAAAACTGGTTGAAAACCCATCATGAGAACGGGGAAAATTATGTTGAAAAAATTTAAAGAATTTCTTCAACTCTTTTTTTCCAAACGAGAGCCAC
This sequence comes from Enterococcus sp. LJL120, assembly GCF_054871765.1. Lineage (NCBI taxonomy): Bacteria > Bacillati > Bacillota > Bacilli > Lactobacillales > Enterococcaceae > Enterococcus > Enterococcus sp. LJL120. The sequence goes on along the minus strand of NZ_JBTXLV010000004.1, from coordinate 318,920 downwards.
TGACATATCCTCAGCAGCAGGTAACCATTCATGGGCAACTTTATTTAGCTCGTCAGCTTGAGGTTTTAGATGTGGATCAAGTTTTTGCCTTGGAGGGGGAAGTTTATTTTAATGAGCATCCCTGGACAAGAGGCGCTTATATCCATGAGCTGCGCCAAAGCAAGCATAAACTGTATTTAGGTTTATTTTTAGACAGCCAGTTATTGGGCTTTGTCGGTTGTCGGGTGGCCAGCGGCGATTGCCATATTACTAATGTTGCAGTCAAGCCAACTTTGCAAAGTAGCGGCTTGGGCTCATGGCTGATTGACGAAGTCGAAAAATTTGCTATAATGTGGCAATGTGAGAGTATGAGTTTGGAAGTTAGAGTTAGCAATCTCAGCGCTCAGCGGCTGTATCGTCGCAAAGGGTTTGTATCAAGAAAAGTTAAATACAATTACTATGATGACAGTGCTGAAGATGCACTGGACATGGTGAAATATCTTTAAGTGAGGGATTGGCAGTGTTAGTCAATAAACATTTTCTGCCGGCAGAAAAATTAGCTCCTAAGTTATGGCAAATGGCAGAAGCCAGCTATCAATTTGGAGCGCCGTGGCAGGAAAATGAATTTCTAGCTGATTTAAGTTTAGGTCACAGTGAGTACGTAATTTTTGTGGAGGATGATTTGATTTTAGGTTTTCTTGGTTATCATTGGGTCGTTGATGAAGCGGAGATTACTAATCTGGTTGTCAATCAAGCAGAAAAGCATCAAGGTGTCGGCAATCGTTTAATTTGTGAGCTGATGGATCAGGTAGGCAGTAAAGGTGTCGAGCATGTCTATTTAGAAGTGCGGGCCTCCAATGAAGCCGCCCAGAAATTATACAAGAAAAATAAATTTGTTGCTGTGGGCAAACGGAAACACTATTATCAAAACCCTCAGGAAGATGGAATTGTGATGTCAGGAAAGGTGCGCATTGAAAAATGTCAAAAGTTAAGAGCTTAATTTTGGCGATTGAAAGCAGCTGTGATGAAACCAGCGTCGCCGTTGTCGAAAACGGCGAAAAAATTTTAGCCAACATTGTCGCATCGCAAATAAAAAGTCACCGTCGTTTTGGCGGCGTCGTGCCAGAGGTTGCTAGTCGTCATCATGTGGAACAGATTACTTTGTGTATTGATGATGCGTTGGCGGAGGCAGAAATTGAACCACAAGATTTATCAGCCGTCGCCGTAACTTATGGCCCCGGTTTGGTGGGAGCCTTGTTAATTGGCGTATCAGCGGCAAAAGCGTTTGCTTGGGCATATGATTTACCGTTAATTCCAGTCAACCATATGGCAGGACATATCTATGCGGCTAAATATGTGCAGCCGTTAAAGTTCCCGCTTTTAGCTTTACTAGTCAGCGGCGGGCATACCGAATTAGTTTATATGGTTGAAGATGGTTCTTATGAAATCATCGGCGAGACTCGTGATGATGCAGCTGGTGAAGCCTATGATAAAGTCGGCCGCATTTTAGACCTGCCTTATCCCAGCGGAAAAGCTTTAGATGAATTGGCTCATCAAGGAAAAGATACTTATCATTTTCCGCGGGCAATGCTACAAGAAGACAATTTAGATTTTAGTTTTAGCGGTTTAAAGAGCGCTTTTATTAATTTAGTTCACAATGCGCAACAACGGGAAGAAATGTTAATTCCTGAAGATTTAGCAGCCAGCTTTCAAGCCAGTGTGGTGGATGTCTTAGTCGGCAAAACTAAAAAAGCCTTGGCTAGCTATCCCGTTAAGCAATTAATTATTGCTGGCGGTGTTGCTGCCAACCAAGGTTTAAGAGCAGGCATGACTGAAATGATGGCTGAAAATTATCCGGAAATTGAACTGTTAATTCCGCCATTGCGTTTATGCGGTGATAATGCGGCTATGATTGGCGCTGCTGGCTATATTGAATTTAAAAAGCAGCATCTAGCTAATATGGCTTTGAATGCCAAGCCAAGTTTGACATTTTAAAATGAATCCTGTGGTTTTTCTAGAAATTTCCGCAGGAGTCTGCTATAATTTTGGCAGTTAAAAAATGTCTGTTACGACAAAAGAGTAACGATTACAGATTTTCACAGCGAGTTTAGATTTGGTGGGAGCTAAACAAAAATGTAATGGTGAAACGCCCTTGTCAGATTCTGTTTGCAGACGGCAGCTACCGTTATCAGCATAAAGTTGGCCGCAATTGCGGCAATCAGAGTGGTACCGCGGGAAATTCTCGTCTCTAGTTCTGTCAGTTTTAGAGCTGACAGTCTTAGAGGCGTTTTTTTTTACTTATTTATTTTGTTAAGGGGAGAAATTTTATGAACAATCAAGAAATCGTGGCAAAGGTCATCTTTGATGTTGTCAAAGAACATTTGTCATTAGCCGAAGTCCAAAAATTATTGGAAACACCCAAGTCAGTTGACCATGGCGATGTGGCCTTTCCAGCCTTTGCTCTAGCCAAGGCTTTTCGCAAAGCGCCGCAGCAAATTGCGGCTGACTTAAAAGAGCAGATTAACGGGGAAGCCTTTGAAAAAATTGAAGTCGTGGGACCTTATTTAAATTTCTTTATGGATAAAGGTCAAGTCACTGAAAAAACGTTGAAGGCCGTAATTGAAGCCGGCGAACATTTCGGCGACAGCACAATTGGTGAAAATGGCAATGTCACGATTGACATGTCTTCGCCCAATATTGCAAAACCAATCTCAATGGGCCATTTGCGCTCAACGGTTATCGGCAACTCGATTGCCCTAATCATGAAAAAAATTGGCTACAACCCGATTCGGATCAATCATTTGGGGGACTGGGGCACGCAATTTGGTAAATTGATTGTGGCTTATAAAAAATGGGGTAGCGAAGAAGCAGTGCGGGCGACACCGATTACTGAGTTGCTGCGCCTTTATGTACAATTCCACGAAGAAGCAGAAACAGATAAAGCTTTGGAAGATGAAGCGCGGGCTTGGTTTAAACGCTTAGAGGAAAACGATGAAGAAGCGTTGCGTCTATGGAAATGGTTTAGAGAAGAATCGCTAAAAGAATTCAACAAAATTTATGACATGTTGGAAATTTCTTTTGATTCTTTAAACGGAGAAGCCTTCTACAATGATAAAATGGCTGAAGTTGTTACTCTATTAGAGGAAAAACATCTATTAAAAGAAAATCAAGGGGCAGAAATTGTCGATTTGTCTGCCTATGACTTAAACCCAGCCTTAATCCGTAAATCTGATGGGGCAACTTTATATATTACCCGAGATTTAGCGGCGGCTATTTATCGTAAACGGACCTATGATTTTGCCAAATCGTTGTATATTGTAGGGAACGAACAAAGCAATCACTTTAAACAATTAAAAGCTGTTCTCAAAGAGCTAGGTTTTGATTGGTCAGACGAGATGGTCCACGTGCCCTTTGGTTTAATTACTCAAGGTGGTAAGAAACTATCCACCCGTAAAGGTAAAATTGTTTTATTAGAAGAAGTTTTAAACGAAGCAATTGCATCTGCCAATGAACAAATTACCGAAAAAAATCCTGACCTCGCCAACAAGGATGAAGTGGCCAAACAAGTTGGGGTTGGAGCGGTAGTTTTCCACGATTTGAAAAATGATCGCTTAAATAATTTTGATTTTAATTTAGAAGAGGTTGTCCGCTTTGAAGGGGAAACCGGTCCTTACGTGCAATACACCTATGCTCGAGCGATGAGCATTTTACGGAAGGCTGACTTTGTTGCCGATGCCGAGAAGTCATATACTTTGGCTGACCCTGAAAGCTGGGAAGTCGTAAAATTATTACAAAAATATCCTGAAACAGTTTTGCAGGCGGCTAACAATTTTGAACCGTCAGTGATTGCTAAGCATGCGATTAAATTAGCGCAGGCCTTTAATAAATACTATGCCCAAACTAAAATCTTAGTCGATGACAATGAAAAAGAAGCTCGTCTAGCACTGGTTTATGCGCTGACAACCTTATTAAAAGAAGATTTACGTTTGCTGGGTGTTCACGCACCACAGGAAATGTAGGACAAACTTAAAAGCTTAATGCCTTTGACATACGAATTCCTCTAACAGTTTTTTCTAGACTGTTAGAGGCTCTTCATAAATCTAGGCGTTAAGCTTTTTTTATCCGTTAATTCCAAAAGCCAATGCGCCGCGAGGAATCTTTAGCGGCTTTTTTTAACAGCGGCACCAGTTGCTGAACTTTTTGTGGATTCAAGCGTTGGGAATCTCCGACTAAAGAAATGGAAGCGACGACCGTTTCAGTATAATCTCTAACGGGAACTGCTAAAGAAGAAACGCCGACGGTTAACTCGTCTTTACTATAAGCAAAACCGGCTTGCCGAATTTTCCCCAACTCTTCGGCAAATTGTAAAGGATTAACAATTGTTGAGGGCGTATAAGCTGTCAGGGTTCGTTCACTTAATTTATCTAAGGGTGAAGGATCTTGAAAGGCTAATAAAAGTTTTCCTGAGCTAGTTGCATGGGCCGGATTGCGCCGACCGAGATGAGTTTTCATTTTTGTGTGGCTGGCGGATTCTTCTTTAAAAATATAAATAATCTCCCAGTCATCTAAAACTGCTATGTGGCCGCTCTCATTTGTTTTGACGACTAATTGGCTAAGGATCGGTGACAATTCCTGCTGGATGGTAATAGAGCTTAGTGCAACGCCCGCCAAGGTTAGTAAAGACAAGCCTAAAAGATAAGACTGTTGATCTTTAGCTTTGCGGACGAAGCCTTCATTAGCCAAGGTGTTTAAAGTTCGGCTGACAGCACTTTTCGATAAGCCAGTCTGCTTGCTTAATTCAGTCACCCGCCATTTACTTTTTTCAACGGTAAAACATTTTAAAATCAATAATGCATTTTTTACAGATTGCAGTTCTTGTGTCATCAGAACCCTCCTGTTTCTCTATATGCAACACGATAGGAAATTCTTTAAAATGTAATCGCTTACTATAGAAGTATTTTAAACTAAAAAACAAAAAAAATAAATCTTGTTGCTTATAAAGGGAAGCGGGGCTTTTGCATTTTGACAAAGCTTCGTATCATAAGGGCATAGACAAGCGAGAAATGATGATTAACAAGACTGTAAAGGAGGAGCGGAATGAAGTTTGATGCAGAAAAGTTAGCAGATTTTTTGGCAGCAGCCTTCCAAAGTAAAGGCGTGCAGCCACTAACAAAAATAGTTCCCGGCTTAACAGTGGATCAAGCCTATCAAGTGCAATTGGAAACAATCCTACGGGCTTTAGCTAAAGGCCAAAAGATTACCGGTAAAAAAATCGGGTTAACTTCTGTCGCCATGCAGGAATCTTTAGGAGTCAATGAACCTGATTATGGTCATTTATTAGATGCCATGGAAATTTCCGATGGCAAAAAAGTTCCTGAGGAGTTAGTTTTGCAGCCGTGGGTTGAAGGAGAAATTGCCTTTGTTCTTAAAGAGCGATTGATGGGCCCTAACGTGACAGCAGATGAAGTCGTGGCGGCCACCGATTATATTACGCCGGCCATCGAAATTGTCGACAGTCGCATTAAAGATTGGCGGCTGACTTTGCCGGATACCGTTGGCGATAACGCTTCTTCGGGATTATATGTACTGAGCCCGGCCAAGTTTTCAATTCATGATTTTGATTTACGATTAGTGGGTATGGCCCTTTATAAAAACAATGAATTAATTAATACCGGAACCGGAGCCGCTTGTTTGGACAATCCGATTAATGCAGTTGCTTGGTTAGCAAATAAATTGGCAGACTATGATATTGCTTTAGAAAAAGGTGAGGTCATTCTTTCGGGAGCATTATCAGCAGCGGTACCGGCAGCACCCGGCGATTATTTTGAAATGAAATTTAATCAAATGGGCACGGTGTCAGTTTACTTTTAAAAGGAGGCATCTATTTTGGAAAAATTAAAGGCTGGAATTATCGGCTCGGGAAATATCGGCAGCGATTTAATGTTTAAATTAAAAAAATCTGAGCTGATTGAACCCACTGTGATGATTGGTATTGACGATCAGTCGCAGGGAATGATTAAAGCCCGTGAAAATGGGTTACAGACTTTTGCAGGCGGCATTGATGAATGGGCCGAAAAAGCTCCTGAGTCAGTTGATATTTTATTCGATGCGACATCTGCTACTGCTCATCTCCACAACAATGAAATCGCCCAAAGCTTAGGCAAAGTTATGTTGGATTTAACGCCAGCCGCAGTCGGTCCCTTTGTGATTCCTTCGGTAAATTTGGCGGAGTACATTCAAGAAAAAAATATTAATATGGTGACCTGCGGAGGCCAAGCAACCGTGCCGCTTATTGCGGCGATTGCTGAAGTGCAGCCGGTGGAATATGGCGAGATTGTGGCTACGATTTCCAGTAAGAGCGCTGGTCCGGGGACGCGGGCGAATATTGATGAGTTCACTGAGACGACAAGTAAAGCCATTGAAGAAATCGGCAGTGCCGAAACTGGTCGGGCAATTATTATTTTAAATCCTGCGGAGCCGCCGATTTTTATGCGGGACACTGTTCGTGTGTTGGTTGATGGCAAACCTAAAACGGCGGAAATTTTAGCGGCCATTGATAAAAAAGTGGCTGAGGTTCAGCAATATGTTCCTGGTTACCATCTGCGGAGCGAACCAATTATTGATAAAAATGAAATTACTGTTTTTATTGAAGTTGAAGGCGCTGGTGATTTTCTACCAAGCTATGCCGGTAACTTAGATATTATGACTTCGGCGGCGACCAAAGTGGCGGAAGAAATTGCAAAACACCGTAGTCAGGAGGAAGCGTAATGGAAAAAGATTTAGATGTGGTCATTACCGAGGTTGCCCTGCGGGATGGCAGTCACGCCGTCAGTCACAGCTTCACCGAAGAACAAGTGCGTGATGTGGTTAAAGCTTTAGATGAGGCAAGGGTTCCTTATATTGAAGTGGCCCACGGTGATGGCTTAGGCGGTAGCACATTGCAATACGGTTTATCGCGGGTCAACGAATTTAAATTAATTGAAACGGCCGTAGCGACTGCGAAGTATTCTAAAATTGCTGTTTTACTTTTGCCGGGGATTGGCACAGTTCACGATTTGCAGCACGCTCGAGATTTAGGTGCGTCTTTAGTTCGGGTGGCAACACATGTTACTGAAGCTGATGTATCAGCTCAACATATAAAAGCTGCTAGAGAAATGGGCCTGACCACTTTTGGTTTTTTAATGATGGCGCATATGGCTCCCATTGATGTGCTAGTCAAGCAGGCGCAGCTAATGGAAAGTTATGGTGCCCAAGCCGTCTATATGACAGATTCTGCCGGCGCTCTCTTGCCGGATGAAGTCTTTGAACGAATTACCGCCTTGAAAAAAGCTCTGTCAATTGAAGTTGGCTTCCACGCCCATAATAATCTTGGGCTAGCGATGGGCAATACTTTGGCAGCAATTAAAGCAGGCGCAACTCGGATAGATGGCAGCATTCGAGCATTAGGTGCCGGAGCTGGTAACACTCAGACCGAAGTTTTAGTAGCGGTCTTAGATAAATTAAAAATAAAAACCGGAATTGATTTGTATAAAATCATGGATGCCGCAGAGGATGTGGTGGCACCAATTTTACAAACGCCGCAAATTATTACCAAAGATAGTTTGACGATGGGCTATGCTGGCGTTTATTCCAGCTTTCGTTTACATGCTCAAAGGGCTGGCGAAAAATTCGGCATTGATCCCCGTGATATTTTAATAGAATTAGGCAAAGAAAAGGTTGTAGGTGGGCAAGAAGATATGATTCTTGATGTTGCCAAAAGGATGAGTGAAGAAAGGGAGGCGCAAACTAGTTGAATGAAGAACGATTTGCAAAAATCGTCACAGCAATTTTAGCTGCCCAATTAATTCCTCAAGAGATTCCTAAGCTAACAGAAAGCCTAGCTGTTGATTTAACGGTGGCTGAAGCATACCAAATTCAAAAAGCTGTGTTAGAAAAAAGGATTTCTAAAGGGGAAAAAGTCAAAGGCTTAAAGATGGGCCTGACGAGTCGTGCCAAAATGCAACAGATGCAGGTTGATCAACCGGTTTACGGAAAGCTTTTAGATTCAATGGTCAGCCCAGATGGCGGCAGTATCGCCTTATCTAATTTTCTTCATCCAAAAGTGGAGGCAGAAATTGGTTTTGTTCTTAAACATGATTTATTCGGAGAAAATTTAACCATTTCCGAAGTAATGGCAGCAACGGATTATATTTTTCCGGCACTTGAAATTATTGATAGCCGCTATAAAGATTTTAATTTTACGATTTCAGATGTAATCGCTGATAATACTTCAGCTGCCGGCGTCATTTTTGGTAACAATTCTCGAAAATTGATGACGCAGGATTTAGCAACGATTGGTGTCGTTTTAGAAATTAATGGACAAGTCAGAGAAACGGGAGCTGGGGCGGCGGTCTTGGAGCATCCAGCACAGGCCATTATCGAACTTGCAGAATTATTAGCCAAAGAAAAACAAATTTTGCCAGCTGGTTTACCGATTTTGACCGGTAGCATCACCCAAGCTGTTACTTTGCAGGCTGGTGATTATGTGACTGCCACTTTTGGCGAAGACTTAGGTAGCGTGCGTTTATTTGTAAAGTGAGGAATAAAGATACCCCTTGTTCATATTGATTTAATAGCAGGCAGAACTCCAGAAGTGATTGAAAAATTAATTGCTGAAGTAACAGCAACCGTCAGTCAAACCTTGGAGTCACCACCGGAAAAAATTCGCGTTGTGATCAATGAAGTACCGGCTAGTCATTGGGGTATTGCTGGTGTTTCAGCAAATAAATTTGTAAAATAGAAAAGGAGAGAACCAACATGTCAAACCAAACTGTAGAGCCGTTATTTGAAGTTGCCCAATTAGCTATGATTAATCTTTACACGCCTAAACTCCATGAGTCCATCAAGTTTTTTGAAGTGATGGGAATGATTGTTGTTCATGAGGACAAAGAGGGCAGTGTTTATATGCGGGCTTATGAAGACCCTTACAAATACTCCATGAAATTAACGCCCCATCATGAAGCTGGCTTGGCAAAAGCTAGCTGGCGGGTGACAAGTCAAGCGGCTTTAGATCGTCGAGTTGCGGTCTTGGAAAAAATGCCGCAGGGACAAGGTTGGGTTGAACCAGCATATGGACGAGGCAAAGCTTACGAATTTACCAGCCCAGACCAACATCGTTTTGAATTATTCTTTGATGTGGAATACTATGAAGCGCCAGAAGAATTAAAATCAAAACTAAATAATCGGCCGCAAAGACGTCCGTTAACCGGCGTGCCTGTTCGTCGTCTTGATCATATGAACTGTTTGGCAAAAGACGTTGATAAAAATGTTGATTTCTTTACAGAAGTTCTTGGCTTTAACGTGCGGGAATATTTGGCAAAAGAAGATGGCTCAAAGGGAGCTGCTTGGTTATCAGTCTCTGCTTTGGTACACGAAATTGCCTTTATGACTGATGGCATGTTTGAAAAGGCAGAACCTGGACGGCTTCATCATGTGGCCTACTGGTTCGGCGACCCTCAAGATTTAGAATATCTTTCAGATGCTTTAACTGAATTGGGGATTCCGATTGAAGCTGGCCCATTAAAACATGGTGTATCCCAAGCGAAATGTATGTACGTAATCGAGCCTGGCGGTAATCGTATCGAATTATTCGGTGACACAGGTTATCTAATCTTTGATCCAACTTGGAAACCAGTTGAATGGAACATCCATGATGCCGATAAAGCCATTATCTGGTACGGTGCTGAGCTGCCCCACAGCTATTTCCGTTATGGTACACCAGTCATTGAAGACAAAGAAATTACGCCATTTTTCTAGCCAAAGAAGTTAGTTAGAACTTGCTAAAATGGTTGATAATTTTGAAGCCCTTAAATAAAGCATGCGCCCTCCATTTTTTTGGAGGGCAACTGCCTTTTCAATTGTTGTGAAGAAAATTAAAAAAAGAGGAGAATTACTATGGAAAAAAGACCGGAAATTGCGAATTCAATTCAAACTGGAAATTTTAAAACTAATTATCACGACTTAGGGAATGCCGATGGTGAAACAATTGTGATGCTACACGGGTCAGGCCCCGGGGTAACGGCTTGGGCTAATTGGAATAAAGTTTTTCCGATTTGGCAGGATGATTTTCATTTGCTGGCACCTGATATGGTCGGCTTTGGCTATACTGAACGGCCAGCTGGCATCAGCTACAACATGAATGTTTGGGTGCAGCAAACGATTGACTTTTTTGATGCTCTGGGCATTGAAAAGGCAAACTTAGTTGGAAATTCTTTTGGTGGGGCCCTCGCCTTGTCAATGGCCATTAAATATCCGGAAAGAGTTAATAAAATTATTTTGATGGGTAGTATGGGTGTCAGTTTTAAATTAACTTACGGACTAGATCGGGTATGGGGGTACCAGCCTTCTTTAGCAAACATGGAGGAATTGTTAGAAATTTTCACGTATGATCATTCCTTTGTTACGCCAGAGCTGGTTAAAACCCGTTATGAATCTAGTAAAAAACCAGAGTTTCATGAGAGCTTCTCATCAATGTTTCCAGCTCCTCGGCAAAATGGCGTTGAAGGGATGGCAGGCAATCAACATTACATTCGCGATATTCCCCATGAAACTTTGATTATCCATGGTAGAGAAGATCGCGTCATTCCTGTCGAAACTTCTTTAAAACTCTCAAAACTGATTAAGAATTCGGAACTGCACATCTTTGGTAAATGCGGCCATTGGACACAAATTGAAAAGACTCAGCGATTCGCAGATACTGTCAGTGATTTTCTGAAAAAAGATTGGTAAACAATTTATGAAATAAAAGAGCTTCAAGAGACGTTGTCCTTAATTTGAATTAACTAAGGCAAGTCTGTTTTGAAGCTCTTTTTAGCGTTTTCAAAATTCCTGCGTAGAATCTTCATAAGTTTTTCAAAAATTTTGTTTAAATTATTTTTAAGGAGAACGAAGCTACCGGGAGTGGTGAAAATGACCAAATTAGAAATTCTGCAATTAACAGTGGCGGTTTTATTAGCTGGTGGGATTATTTTAAAAATTAAACAGCTGTCAGCCTTTTTAAGTAATTTTTTTGAAAAAGACCGTTAGCAATGTTTTGCATTGCTTTTTTAGGAAAAATCCGCTAAAATTTAAGTAATCATCAGAGGAGGTCTTCAGCCATTGAAATTTTAAGCCAATTTTTTAGAAGAGAACAGAAAATAATTGCTCCCTTTATAGGAGGAGTTTGTTCTTTTTCAGGATTGGTCTAAAGATGGGATGAAGACATCGCTTAATTTTTTGAGCAGTTTTTTTAATCAACCCCTCAACCGTCTTGAATAGGCGGTTTTTTCACGTCTTATTACAAAACTCTTACTTGAGCTGGGGCACAAGGAGGAGTTTTTTTATGGCAACAATTGAAATAAAAGAGTTAAATTTTGCCTATGACGGTAAAGAACCACTATTTGAAGATGTCAATTTGACAATTGACAGTCATTGGAAATTAGGAATTATCGGTCGTAATGGTCGAGGGAAAACCACTTTAATGAAGCTCTTGTTAGGTCAAGAAGAATATAACGGGCAAATTATTCATCAACAACAATTCGTGTATTTTCCTCAAACAGTCAATGATCCGACTCAATTGACCTATTACGTTTTACAGGAGTTATCTGATTTTGAAGATTGGCAGGTTTTGCGGGAGCTGCATCAATTAGGGTTGGACGACTCTATCTTTTGGCGGCCTTTTGATACCTTAAGTGGTGGGGAGCAGACAAAGATTTTGCTGAGTCTGCTGTTTTTAGAAGAAGGCTATTTTCCGTTAATCGATGAGCCGACCAATCATTTGGATTTAGCTGCTAGAGAACAAGTCGCCGGTTATTTGAAGAAAAAGAAAAATGGCTTCATTTTAATCAGCCATGATCGACAATTTGTCGATGAGACGGTGGACCATATTATTTCGATTGATAAAAATCGTTTGGTTTTGTATCAAGGAAATTATTCGACCTATGATGCTGAAAAAGAGCGGGAAGATAATTTTGAGCAGCAGCAAAATCAAAAGCTCAAGGGAGAAATTTCCCGTTTGAAAAAAACGGCCAGGGAAAAAGCTCAATGGTCACAAAGTCGTGAGACAGATAAATATGGCAAGCCGAATCAAAAAGGCAGCGGCGCCATTGGAGATACTGGCTTTATCGGTGCGCGGGCTGCCCGGGTGATGAAGAAGTCCAAGAATTTAGAACGGCGGATGGATAAAAACATTGCCGACAAGGAACAGCTGTTAAAAAATATCGAATATATTGATCCGCTGACTTTAAATTATCAACCGGATTATCATCAGCGTTTTCTGACCTTAGAAAACGTTAGCTTAAATTTTGGCGCTGAACCTCTTTTTGAAGCGGTCAATGTCGATTTGTTAAAGGGCCAGAAGCTAGCGATTACGGGTGAAAATGGTTCTGGTAAATCTGCACTATTAAAAGCGATTTTAGGGACCTTCACTGGTGAAATCAATGGAAAAATCAGTTTGACGCAGGGAATTAAAATTTCTTATATTAAGCAAAATTACGAAGCGAATCAAGGATACTTGAAGGATTTCGCTGAGACGGAGGGCTTAGATTACGAAAGTTTCCTGAGTAATTTAAAAAAGTTAGGGATGGAACGGGATGTCTTCACCCAAAAAATTGAAACAATGAGTATGGGGCAAAAGAAAAAAGTTGAGGTGGCCAAATCTTTTTCTCAACCGGCGGCTTTATACGTTTGGGATGAGCCTCTAAATTATTTGGATGTCTTCAATCATAAACAATTGGAGGAGCTGATTTTAAGTGTTGAGCCGACTTTGATTTTAGTCGATCACGATCAGCGTTTTATTGATGATATTCAAGTGGACCATCAAATAAAATTAAAAAGAGTCTTGAAATCAGCTAAATAGGATTTTTCGGATTGAAGCTAAATTTTGAAAATAACAACATATGGTTGAGCATTAACAAGTGAAATAACTGCCATGAAGACTGTTTTTCGCAGCGTAAATGGCAGTTATTTCATTGGAAAATTACTTTTTTAGAAATTTTACACTCATTTTACACTTAGATTGTAAAACAATCACAGTAAATACTGGGGAATCAGTGATTTTCTATTGACTAATTACCTGTTGTACTATAAACTATTCAGAGTGTGTCAGGTAGACACAACTATCTCACATTCAAACATGTTTTTTAAAGTGGTGCTTTCTTTACTAGAGAGTTCTTTAAAAAGTTAAGTGTTTGGAGAGGGAAACAAAAAACCAAAATTGGAGGAAACACAACATGGCAGTAATTTCAATGAAACAATTGCTAGAAGCCGGCGTTCACTTTGGTCACCAAACTCGTCGCTGGAACCCGAAAATGAAGAAATACATCTTCACAGAAAGAAATGGTATCTACATCATTGACTTGCAAAAAACAGTCAAATTAGTAGATGCAGCATACGACTACATGAAAGCTGTTGCTGAAGAAGGCGGCGTTGCTTTATTTGTCGGAACTAAAAAACAAGCACAAGAAGCAATCAAAGACGAAGCTATTCGTTCAGGTCAATACTATGTAAACCACCGTTGGTTAGGCGGAACTTTAACTAACTGGGATACAATTCAAAAACGTATTTCTCGTTTGAAACAAATCAATACGATGGAAGAAGATGGCACTTTTGAAGTGTTGCCTAAAAAAGAAGTTGTTGGTTTGAATAAAGAACGGGAACGTCTACAAAAATTCTTAGGCGGTATCGCTGATATGCCGAGAATTCCTGATGTAATGTACATCGTAGACCCTCGTAAAGAACGCATCGCTGTTCAAGAAGCTCACAAATTAAACATTCCAATCGTGGCAATGGTTGATACAAACTGTGATCCAGATGAAATCGATGTAGTGATTCCTTCAAATGATGACGCAATTCGCGCCGTTAAATTGATTACTGCGAAAATGGCTGATGCCTTTATCGAAGGTAACCAAGGGGAAGACCAAGTGATTGAAGAAGATTTTGTCGTTGAAACAGATGCAGACGGCGCAACTTCAATCGAAGAAATCGTTGATGTAGTAGAAGGCGACAACGCTGCTGAATCAGCTGAATAATTTTTAAAAATCGGAGCTGTTTCAAAGGCTAGGCTACAGGCCGCACTCTCCTTTGAAGCAGCTTTTTTTAGAGAAAATGATATCCAATAAAATTTATCATCAGGAGGAATTACTAAAATGGCAGATGTAACAGCTAAAATGGTAAAAGAATTACGGGAAAGAACTGGCGTTGGCATGATGGACGCTAAAAAAGCATTAGTTGAAGTAGAAGGCGATATGGATCAAGCAATCGACTTATTACGTGAAAAAGGGATGGCTAAAGCCGCTAAGAAAAATGACCGGATTGCAGCAGAAGGTTTAGCTTCTGTCGCTGTTAATGGGAACGTTGCAGCGATTGTTGAAGTGAACTCTGAAACTGACTTCGTTTCTAAAAATGAAATGTTCCAAGACTTAGTTAAAGAAATCGCTGAAGTAATTGCAGCAAACAAACCTGCTGACATGGATGCAGCAATGGCTTTAGAAACTTCTAAAGGCAAAATGGACGCTGCTTTAATCGAAGCAACACAAGTTATCGGTGAAAAAATCAGCTTTCGCCGTTTTGAAATCGTTGAAAAAACTGACGATGCTGCATTTGGCGCATACCTACACATGGGCGGCCGGATTGCTGTATTAGCTTTATTAGAAGGCACAACTGACGAAAACGTAGCCAAAGACGTTGCAATGCACGTTGCGGCTATCAACCCTCGTTATGTGAATGAAACTCAAATTCCTCAAGAAGAATTAGATCATGAAAAAGCAATCTTAACTGAACAAGCTTTAAATGAAGGCAAACCAGCTCAAATCGTTGAAAAAATGGTTGAAGGCCGCTTGAAGAAATTCAAAGCAGAAATTGCTTTAGTTGACCAACCTTTCGTTAAAGATCCTGACATGACAGTGGAACAATATGTTGCTTCTAAAGGCGCAACTGTTAAATCATTCACTCGTTTTGAAGTCGGCGAAGGTATTGAAAAACGTGAAGATAACTTTGTTGAAGAAGTTATGAGCCAAGTGAAAAAATAATCTGTTTATGATAACAGATGGGAACCCATGAAAATGGGCTCCCTTTTTTTGCAGTCAAACAGCCCCATGACAGCAAAAATTATAATTGCTTTAAACAGACAAATTTTTTTATATTAAAAAATAACTGAAACTAAGAGATACTTTGGCAGTTGGTCCAAGACTATGATAAAATATCTGTTAGAAAGAGTTGGAGGAATACACATGAAACCGAAATATCAACGAGTCGTATTGAAACTTAGCGGAGAAGCTTTAGCTGGCAACGAAGGTTTTGGTATTAAGCCGCCGGTCATCAAAGAAATTATCAACGAGATTAAAGAAGTCCATGAATTAGGTGTTGAAATGGCCATCGTCGTTGGTGGCGGAAATATTTGGCGGGGGCAGATTGGTGCTCAAATGGGGATGGAAAGAGCCCAAGCGGATTACATGGGTATGTTAGCAACGGTGATGAACGCACTAGCTTTACAAGACACGTTAGAAAATGTCGGCGTACCAACCAGAGTGCAAACTTCAATTGAAATGCGACAAATTGCTGAGCCGTATATTCGTCGTCGGGCAGAACGCCATTTAGAAAAAGGTCGGATTGTGATTTTTGCCGGCGGAACCGGTAATCCATATTTTTCAACGGACACAACAGCAGCATTAAGAGCGGCTGAAATTGGCGCAGATGTCATTTTAATGGCCAAAAATAATGTCGATGGTGTTTACTCGGCTGATCCTAAAGTCGATGCAAATGCTGTCAAATTTGAAGAGTTAACACATTTAGAAGTTATTTCTAAAGGCTTACAAGTAATGGATTCAACTGCAAGTTCATTGAGTATGGACAATGATATTCCATTAGTCGTCTTTAACCTAAACGAGACTGGCAATATTCGCCGGGCGATTTTAGGAGAAAATATTGGAACAACTGTGAGGGGGAAATAATCATGGCAGATGCAATTATGGACAGTGCCAAAGAAAAAATGAAAAAAGCTGAGGAAGCTTTACAAAGAGAACTTGGACAAATCAGAGCAGGCCGGGCCAATGCCAGCCTCTTGGATCGTATTCAAGTAAATTATTATGGTGCACCAACACCAGTCAATCAAATGGCTTCAATCAACATTCCTGAAGCACGGGTCTTAATGATTACGCCTTTTGACAAAACCACTCTTGGTGATATCGAAAAAGCGATTATGGCCAGCGACATCGGCATCAGTCCAACCAATGATGGGAATGTGATTCGTTTGGTGATTCCGCAATTAACAGAAGAACGTCGGAAAGAATTAGCCAAAGAAGTAAAAAAAGTTGCTGAATCAGCAAAAATCGTAGTCCGCAACGTCCGTCGTGATACCCTTGATGACTACAAGAAACAACAAAAGAGCGGCGACTTAACAGAAGACGACTTGCGGGATATGGAAAAACAAGTTCAAACTTTGACAGACAACAGCATCAAACAAATTGATCAAATCACTGCTGACAAAGAAAAAGAATTACTAGAAGTTTAATTTTAAGCAGACGAGCAGGCAAGCGCTGTGGCGCTGGTCTGCTCTTTTTTCGCCGTAAATTTTTTAAAAAGCAGTTAAGGACTGGCAAAACTCACGAATATTCATAGGCAAGGCCGCCAGTTATTGATATAATGTTTGGGAATCTAGGGTTGGTAGTATAGAAGGTTTATGCTGTATCTTTATAAGGGTTAATTGTTTGATTTTGAGATGAATCAGCTTTTCAGTTTTGCTTTTTGCAGTAATAATAAAGAAAAAGTTTTTTTCTATGTGTTAACAAATTTAACGACACTAGCGTTTAGCAGAATGATATACGGATAAGGCTACTGATAGAGAAAGGAAGATTTCCTTGGAGGTCCTTATTTGAAATTTACGTTTGTCAGTACGCATACGATTCGACTAATTGGATTTGTTTGGTTAAGTCGAACTCGCAAATCAAACTAATTTTTTCTAGAGAAATTTATTACCTTAGTACGAAGTAGGATGTCAGTTCTGCTTTTCGCAGTATTACAACGAAGAAATGGCTCTTTCAGATTGTTAACAAATTTAACGACACTGATGTTTAGCAGAATGATATACGGATGAGGCTACTGACAGAGAAAGGAAGATTTCTCTGGAGGTCTTTATTTGAAATTTAAGTTTGTCAGTATGCATACGATTCGACTAATTGGATTTGTTTGGTTAAGTCGAACTCGCAAATCAAACTAAATTTCTCTAGAGAAATTTATTACCTTAGTACGAAGTAGGATGTCAGTTCTGCTTTTCGCAGTATACAATTTAGAAATAGCTTTTTCTGATTGTTAACAAAATTAGCGACACCGATGTTTAGCAGAATGATATACGGATGAGGCTACTGACAGAGAAAGGAAGATTTCTCTGGAGGTCCTTATTTGAAATCTAAGTTTATCAGTACGCATACGATTCAACTAATTGGATTTGTTTGGTTAAGACGAACTCGCAAATCAAATTAAATTTCTCTAGAAAAATTTATTACCTTAGTACGAAGTAGGATGTCAGTTCTGCTTTTCTCAGTATTATAATGAAGAAATGGCTCTTACTGATTGTTAACAAATTTAACGAGACCAATGTTTAGCAGAATGATATACGAATGAAAATCAAACTAATTTTTGAAAAAAATTAATTCCTTAATATGAAGTAGGAGGAAAAATCATGTTACGCTTTTTTCCACAAAAAAATAAATTTGTTCAGCCGGAAAGTGAGCTGGTTTTTGATAAAGCCGGATTTATTCCTAATCATGTGGCGATTATCATGGACGGCAATGGCCGTTGGGCGCAAAACCGCCGGCTGCCACGGGTGGCTGGTCATAAAGAAGGCATGGAAAATGTGAAACGAATTACCAAGCAGGCTTCACGAATTGGTGTCAAGGTGCTGACGCTGTATGCCTTTTCGACGGAAAATTGGAAACGGCCGGACTCTGAGGTTAATTTTTTGATGCAGCTGCCGGTTGATTTTTTTGATAAGTTCGTACCGGAATTAATTGAAGAAAACGTTAAGGTTGAGGTGATGGGCTATCGGGATGCTTTACCAGAGCATACTAAAAAAGCCGTTGCTGATGCCATCGAGCAGACGAAAAATAATACGGGCATGATTTTGAATTTTGCTTTAAACTATGGCGGTCGTGCTGAAATTTTATCGGCAGTTCAAGCGATTGGCGAAGAAATTGCCAGCGGTGAGCGCTTAGTGACGGAAATTACCGATGCAGCCATTGCAGATCATTTGATGACGGGCGTTTTACCAGCGGACTACCGCGATCCTGAATTAGTGATTAGAACTAGCGGCGAAGAGCGAATCAGCAATTTTCTGCTGTGGCAAATTGCCTATAGCGAATTATTTTTTACTGAGGCTTTGTGGCCTGATTTTAACGATGAATTATTAGAACATGCACTCGCTTCATATCAAAATCGCAATCGACGCTTTGGCGGTTTGGATGAAGCAGCAGACGAGGAGGATGAGCATTGAGACAAAGAGTGATCACTGCTGTAATTGCCCTGATATTTTTTATTCCAATTATAGCCTATGGGGGATATCCCTTAGATATAGTTGCGGCAGCGTTAGCGGTTGTTGGGGTTTATGAATTATTTAGAATGCGGGGGCTGACACTGCTAAGTTTAGAGGGTGGACTGTCAGCACTAGGCGCAATTTTATTAGTCTTACCGGTGGAGCGTTGGTTCTTCTTTTTACCAAGCGGCATCAGCAATTTTACTTTATATTATTTAATTGTTATGGTTCTTTTAGGAATTGGGGTAATCTCCAATAATTCTTACACGATTGACGAAGCCGGTTTTCCCGTAATTGTTTCATTGTATGTCGGTGTCGGCTTCCAAAATTTAGTTGCAGCCCGTTCCCACAGTGTTCAAATGGTTATTTTGGCACTATTTATTGTTTGGGCGACAGATATCGGTGCCTATATGATTGGTCGTCAATATGGCAAACGCAAACTTTTACCAAGCATTTCTCCGAATAAAACTGTTGAAGGTGCGTTAGGCGGCATTGGCTGTGCAATGTTTATCACGTTAATCTTTACGTTATTGTATCCAGCACAGCAATATTTTAACCACGGTTTATTAGCAATGATTATCTTTGCGGCTTTCTTCTCAGTCTTTGGTCAATTTGGCGATTTAGTCGAATCGGCCATCAAGCGTCATTATGATGTGAAGGATTCTGGAAAAATTTTACCTGGACATGGCGGTATTCTAGATCGCTTTGACAGCCTGCTATTTGTTTTTCCAATCATGCACTTATTTGGATTATTTTAAAAGGTCGTCACAAAAAACTGCAGCGAACAAGAACTATTCTTGTCGGCTGCAGTTTTTTATTAACGAGAAACAGAAGGAATTAATAGCTGGTTTGCTTTCACATCGAAAATTCCCGTTGGTGTAATCCTAATAAACGGCAGGTGCGTCGCTGCTAAAAACATCAGAGCAAAACCAATGTCAGCAAAAGCAAATCCGTGGGCTGCCATTATTTTTTTGAGCTCTTTATCCTTTTGAATCAATTGTTCCATCGGCAATAAAGACATGCGGCCGTCTAATTCTAAAGGTAACTCGAAAATAATTTTACCGTTATCAACCAAGACAAGGCCGCCGCCAATTGCTTTTAAACGCTCAAAGGCCAGTGTCATGTCCGGTTGATTTTTACCAATTAATAAAAGATCCATCGTGCCAGAATAAGTGGTGGCCATGCCCCCCAAGGAACTGACAAAGCCTTTAATAAAGGTGCTGACCCGCCATTTTCCTTGTTTGTCTAGTTTCACAATCAGCGCTTCATCAGCATCCAATTTCGCTTGACTAAAGGTGCCAGAAAAATTTTTTTCATAAGGGCGAGTAATTACATTGTTGATGACATGAATACCGACAGTTGTCTCAATATCAAAATCGTTTGCAGTTAAATCCCAATCAATTTTCGCTGGCCCGAAGCCAAATTCAGTCCAATTGAAATTCTGATAAGCCGTGGTTGTCTCGGTACCTTTTTTAACCCACTGGCCCTTGGCTAAGACATGGACAGGTGTAGGATTTTTTTTATCCTGCAAGAAATTGATATTAGCAATCCGGCCAGTTGCTAGTGAGCCGTATTGATCTTCGATATCATAATAGTTGGCTACGTTAAACGTCGCCATGTTATAAGCTTGTGTTTCAGGAATGCCTTTAGCCAAAACCATTTTGATTAAACGATCAGTGATGCCATTTTCATAAAAATATGGATGACCACCGTCTGTTGTCAGCATAAAGCGGCTAAATTCGTTGACGCCCGCTGCCAGTAAATCGTCTAATAGCACATCTAAATCCGGACGAATCGAAGAATCCCGCAAAGTCACCATATAGCCATTTTGAATTCTCGCCATAACTTCAGCTCCCGTCATCGCCTCATGGTCAGCATCAGCTCCCAGCAATTTAAGTTTGGCTAAAGTTTTTGCAGAAGAGCCGGGGAAATGGCCTTCAATTTTTTTGTTTCGCTTTTTGGTTTCCAACATCCAACTAAGTAATTCATCGTCGCCTTTTAATAGGCGGGGCCAAGCAGTTAATTCTCCTGCTTGAATGACGTGTTCATTATCCAACCAATCCAGAATCATTTCAGTATTAAACAAATTGTTGCCTGGTAAAAATTCGGTCTGGCTGTCCAGACGGGCCCACCAAAAAGTAGTCGTTGGTAGCTGGCTAATCGCCTCCATCATCGCAAACAAGTTTTTTGTTGGCTGTGTCATCAAGAAAAATAAATTGTCATTAATCAGCATTGTGGTCCCAAGCTTGGCTGCATATTCTGCCAGCGAAACTGGATTATAAAATTGACTTGGATGGATATGCGGTTCAATATAGCCTGGGACTAAAAAAAGATCTGTACAGTCCATGATTTCGACATCCGTTAATTCCTCTGGCATTTCCTCACCGACATAAATAATTCTATCCTGATAAATCCAGAGATTACCTTGGTCCCACCGTCTCAAGTAAACATTTAAGTAAGTCGCATTTTTTAACACCAAATTTGGTGAGCCTTGCCCATCTAATAGCGCAACTTGCTGCCTTAATTCATCAATTGACCAACGATTTTTCACAGTATTGCCTCCTTTTCGAAATAGCGCTTTCATTAATATCATTCTAGCATATTTCCTTATGGAACAAGTCATAGCGGATTCATTCTGTTTATCAGTTCCTATTATGGCAACTATCAGAATTTGTTAGAGGCGGATGTTGAAAAAATCGTTTCAAATAATACGCTTATTTGAATTAATTCTGTATTGTTTGAGGCAACTAAAAAAATATTGCTCAGATTAACAAGCTGAAAAAATGATTTCAGAGTTGCAGAGAAGAAATTAATCCGATTTAAATCAATAAAACTATTTCATTTTGCATTGATAATTCAAGCAACCAAAAAGATTTTTCTAAAAAAGTTTTTAGATTCAGCTCCTAGATTAAGTCTTTTAAACTTCTTTTACCGTAGACTGGAAAACTTTTAGTCTTTTTGCAAAATGCAGGTGTTTGCTGCAGGGTTTTTGCATAGGGGCAAGGCTGATACTAAGCCTTAGTAAATGACTCTAGGCAAACCTGCCAGTTTTTTTAAAAATTTTAAAATTTCACAAAAAATTTAAAAGACTGATAGACCAATAAAAAACTGTTGATTTTTGAGAGAAAATGGTCAGAAGCCCGCTAGTATGCTAAAATTAAGCTTGTTTTATAGAACAAACTTAGTGTAAACTCCTTACAAGGTTGAGAAAACTTTGTTAGAAAATGAAAACAAAGGAAGGATTTCAAATGAGAACAGTTATAACCTTTATTATTGTCTTTGGCGTAATCGTCTTAGTTCATGAGTTTGGTCATTTCTTTTTCGCAAAGCGCTCGGGAATTTTAGTAAGAGAATTTGCGATTGGTATGGGACCAAAGATTTGGGGGTACCGGGATAAAACCGGCACTACCTATACATTGCGTTTGCTACCAATTGGTGGTTATGTGCGGATGGCTGGCAACGGCGAAGAGGAAGTTGAGATGACTCCCGGGATGCCGATTTCAGTTGAGCTCGATCAACACAATAAAGTTGTCAAAATCAATACCAGTAAAAAAGTTCAATTAACCCACGGCATTCCTTTAGAATTGACTGAGCATGATTTAGTGGATGCTTTAACGATTTCTGGTTATGTCAATGGTGATGAGTCTGAAGTGGTGACTTACAATGTCGACCACGACGCCACAATTATTGAACCTGACGGCATTGAAATTCGGATTGCTCCGCGGGATGTGCAATTTCAATCAGCAAAATTATGGCAGCGTTTATTAACGAACTTTGCCGGTCCGATGAATAATTTTATTTTAGCGGTAGTTTTATTTATTGTGGTTGCTTTTATGCGGGGTGGTGTCTATGATTCTAATTCGACAACCCTTGGAGACATTCAAGCAGATAGTGTTGCCGCCAGCGCCGGTTTGCAATCCGGCGATACGGTTCTATCAGTAGACGGAGAAGCCGTAACGACTTGGACAGAAATGCAGACCGATATTCAAGCCAGTCCAGATGAAGAAATAACGCTTGAAGTTGAACGTGCTGGTGAAGAGCTAACAATTGATTTAACGCCAGCAGCGACCGTCTCTGGTGATGAAACTTACGGCATGATTGGGGTGAGTCCAGCTTTAATTGAGACTAGTGTCTTCGATAAAATTGCTAGCGGTTTTTCTGCGACAATTGCCAACTCGCTAGGTATCTTCCAAGCACTGGGTCGTCTGGTAACCAACTTTAGTTTAAATCAATTAGGTGGACCAGTGGCCATTTTCCAAATGTCTTCTGAGGCAGCTAATTCTGGTTTAATGACAGTCATTAGCTTCATGGCGATGCTGTCAGTTAATCTGGGCATCATGAATCTATTGCCGATTCCGGCTTTGGATGGTGGGAAAATTGTCTTAAATCTAATTGAAGGAATACGAGGCAAGCCAATTAGTCCTGAAAAAGAAGGAATTTTAACTTTGATTGGTTTTGGTTGCTTAATGCTTTTAATGATTTTTGTAACCTGGAACGATATTCAACGCTTTTTATTTTAGCTAGTTGATGAACCAATCGTAAGACGAGGAGATTTAAAAATGAAACAGTCAAAAATGTTGATTCCAACCCTGCGGGAAGTTCCAGCAGATGCTGAAGCACTGAGTCATCAAATGCTCTTGCGGGGTGGTTTTATTCGCCAAGTGTCAGCGGGGATTTATTCCTACTTGCCTTTAGCCAATCGGGTCTTGGAGAAATTAAAGGGCATTATGCGGGAAGAATTTGCGAAAATCGATGCGATTGAAATGCTGATGCCGGCTTTATTACCGGCAGAGTTGTGGAAGGAATCAGGCCGTTATGAAACTTACGGGCCAAGTTTATATCGTTTAAGCGATCGCAATCAGCGGGATATGATTTTAGGTCCCACCCATGAGGAAGCCTTCACGGAATTAATCAGGAATGAAATCAATTCCTATAAACGGTTGCCTCTTTCCTTGTATCAAATCCAAACAAAGTTTCGGGATGAAAAGCGACCACGTTTTGGATTACTGCGGGGACGGGAATTCATTATGAAGGACGGTTATTCTTTTCATGATTCTGAGGAAAGTTTAAACGAAGGCTACAAAAGTTATGAGGCTGCCTATCATAAAATTTTTGAGCGCTGCGGTTTAGAGTTTCGGGCGATTATCGGTGATGGCGGAGCGATGGGGGGCAAAGATTCCAAGGAATTTATGGCGATTGCTGACATCGGTGAAGATACGATTTGCTATTCAACGGAAAGTGATTACGCAGCCAATTTAGAAATGGCTACCAGTGAATACTCGCCAAGTATCTCAAGGGAGTCTTTAGGCGAACTCGAAAAAATTGCGACACCAAATGTTAAGACGATTCAAGAAGTTGCGGACTTCTTTGAAATTTCGCCAAAGAAAATTATTAAATCCATTTTATTTATGGCAGATGGTCAACCAGTCTTAGTTTTAGTCCGGGGAGATCACGAAGTTAACGAGATTAAATTAAAAAACTTTTTAAAGGTCGATTACTTAGAAGAAGCGGCAGAAGCAGACGTCAAAGAAAACTTTAACGCTGACTTTGGTTCGATTGGGCCAGTGGGTATTGCTGAAAACGTGAAAGTCTACGCTGATTTATTTGTACAGGATATCTCCAATGGGATTGCTGGCGCCAATGAGACGGATTTCCATTATAAAAACGTTAATTCTGTTCGGGATTTTTCTGTTAGTGAGTATGCTGATTTGCGTTACGTGAAAGAAGGCGATCCTTCACCGGATGGTTCTGGTGTATTAGCTTTTACCAAAGGAATTGAAATCGGCCATATTTTCAAACTTGGCACCCGCTATAGTGAAGCGATGGATGCAAAAGTTTTAGATGAAAATGGTCGGGAAAAAGCTGTGACAATGGGTTGCTATGGTATTGGTGTCAGCCGTTTATTGGCGGCTATCGTCGAGCAAAATGCTGATGAAAAAAGTATCCACTGGCCAGCGGGAATCGCACCGTTTGATGTGCATATCATTCAAATGAATGTCAAAGATGAGTATCAAACCCGGCTAACCGCTGAAGTTGAAGAAGCAATGAAGCAAGTCGGCTATGAAGTTTTAGTGGATGATCGCAATGAACGGGCTGGCGTGAAATTCACCGACTCTGATTTAATCGGTTGCCCGATTCGAATTACTGTTGGTAAAAAAGCAGTCGACGGTATCGTTGAAGTAAAAATTCAAAACACTGGGGAAATGATTGAAGTCAGAAAAGATGAGTTGGCTTCAACTTTAAATATTTTATTAAATCCTAGCGAATAAGTTTTGAGAGAACATCAGCTGCCGGCTGGTGTTTTTCTCTTGTCTCAAAAATCAGCAAGAGTTTTTAATGAAAAAAACGACTAAAAAGGGTATACTGATAAGTACTGAATTTCAGATGAGAGAGGGATTATTTTGTCAGAAAAACGTGAATTATTTGAAAAATTATTAGGACAAATGCAATTGGATGCTGCAACCTTAGCGGAGCCGCTAATCGCTGCTGGTGAAATCGAAAGTGTTGTTGTCCATAAAAAATCCCGCCTGTGGGAATTTACCCTCCGCTTTCCTGCTATTTTGCCGGTGGCCCTCTATCAAAACCTGCAAACCAATTTAGCTTTAGCTTTTCAAGATATTGCGGCAACAACTTTTACAATTGTTGCTGATGATGCAAATTATACAGAAGAACTGCTGCAGGCTTATTGGCCTCTGGCATTGGCGGCCCAAGAAATTGACAGCCAACTGGCCAAAAAAGTTGTCTGTAATCAGCTGCCGGTTATTCAAGACAAAAAAATTATTTTGCCGATTGAAGCTGTGGCGGTTGTTGATTATTTGAAACAGCAATATTTCCCTAAAGTTCAACAACAATATGAAAATTTTGGCTTTCAGAAATTCCAAATTATTCCTCAGATTGACGAAGAACAAGCTCAAAGAGTGCAGAGTTTATTTGAAGAACGCCAACGGGAACAACAGGAAATTTTCCAGCAGCAAGCAGCTGAGAGCCTGGCCAATCACGAAGAAAAACGTAAAGAACAAAAATCTAAGGTTGCCGAGTTGTCTGGACCAATCCAATTGGGTCGTAATATTCCAAGTGATGAAGTTGTGACGCCGATGGTGAATATCCAAGAAGAAGAACGACGAGTGACTGTCGAAGGCTTAATCTTCGATAAAGAAGTTCGCGAGCTGCGTTCAAAACGGAAAATGCTTTTAATTAAAGTGACCGATTATACATCTTCCTTTAGTATTAAAAAGTTTTCCAACAACGAAAAAGATGAACAAGTTTTTGATGCTATCAGTGTCGGCAGTTGGGTCAAAGTGCGGGGGAGTATTCAAGAAGATAGCTTTATGAAGGACTTGGTGATGAACGGTCAAGACTTAATTGAAGTCAAACACGCTCCCCGAAAAGATTATGCCCCTGAAGACGAAAAAAGAGTCGAGCTGCATTTACACAGTAATATGAGCACGATGGATGCTACCAATAGTGTCAAGGACTTAGTTGCTCAAGCTGGAAAATGGGGCCATAAAGCAATTGCCATTACTGACCATGCTGGAGCACAGGCTTTTCCTGATGCCCACGCCGCTGGTAAAAAAGCGGGCGTTAAAATTTTATATGGAGTGGAAGCCAATGTTGTTGATGACGGTGTGCCAATTGCCTACAACGATGCTCATGTAAATTTAAGCGATGCTACTTATGTTGTCTTTGACGTGGAAACCACGGGACTTTCTGCGGTTTATGATACGATTATTGAGCTAGCCGCAGTAAAAATGCACAAAGGCAATGTTTTAGAAACCTTTGAGCAATTTATCGATCCCGGTCATCCGCTTTCCCAAACGACGATTAATCTAACTGGGATTACCGATGAGATGGTGAGAGGGTCAAAATCAGAAGAAGAAGTGCTGCGGCTCTTTATGGAATTTTCGAAAGATACGATTTTAGTGGCCCACAACGCCTCCTTTGATATGGGTTTTTTAAATACGAGCTATGGCAAATACGAGATTCCCGAAGCTGAAAATCCGGTTATTGACACGCTGGAACTGGCCCGCTATTTGTATCCTGATTTTAAACGTTTTGGACTTGGCGTCCTATCAAAAAAATTCGGGGTTAATTTAGAACAGCATCACCGAGCTGTCTATGATGCGGAGGCAACCGGACATCTAGCGTGGATTTTTGTTAAAGAAGCGATGGAAAATCATGAAATGTTTTTCCACGACCAATTAAACGAACATATCGGCGAAGGGGATTCCTATAAGCGGGCTCGACCTTTTCATGCGACAATCCTTGCTAAAACGCAGGCAGGTTTAAAAAATCTTTTTAAATTGATTTCGATGTCAAACGTCAATTATTTTGAACGGGTTCCCCGGATTCCCCGTTCCCAATTAAATAAACTGCGAGGAGGTTTATTAGTTGGCTCCGCCTGTGACAAAGGCGAAATTTTTGAAGCGATGATGCAAAAAGGGATTGAAGAGGCCAAGAGCCGGGCAAAATTTTATGATTACATTGAAATTATGCCAAAGCCCGTCTACGCACCATTACTCGAACAAGAAATGATTAAGTCAGAAAAAGATTTAGAAGAAATTCTCAGCAATCTGATTAGAATTGCTGATGAGCTGGATAAACCCGTGGTGGCGACCGGTAACGTTCATTATCTCGATCCAGAGGATGCTATTTATCGCAAGGTCCTAATAAATTCAATGGGGGGCGCCAATCCATTGAATCGCCACAGTCTACCGCAAGTTCATTTTAGAACGACGGATGAAATGTTGTCCGAATTTCAATTTTTAGGCGCTGAATTAGCGAAAAAAGTTGTCGTGGAGACTCCAAATCAGATTGCTGAGATGTGTGACGAAGTAATTCCGGTTAAAGATGATTTGTATACACCAAAAATTCCCGGCTCAGAAGAGGAAATTACGAATTTAAGTTATAACCGAGCGAAGGAACTTTATGGCGATCCCCTGCCGGAGATTGTTGAAAAGCGTTTGAAAAAAGAATTGGATTCAATTATCGGCAACGGCTTTTCGGTAATTTATCTAATTTCGCAAAAATTGGTGCATAAGAGTATGGAAGACGGCTACTTAGTTGGGTCACGGGGCTCAGTTGGGTCAAGCTTTGTGGCAACGATGACCGGAATTACAGAGGTCAATCCATTAGCCCCTCACTATCATTGTCCTAATTGTCAATACTCAGAATTTTTTGAAGATGGAACATATGGCTCTGGTTTTGATATGCCGGAGAAAAATTGTCCGAATTGTGGACACCGCCTCTTTAAAGACGGTCACGATATTCCCTTTGAAACGTTTTTAGGTTTCCACGGGGATAAAGTCCCCGATATCGATTTAAACTTTTCTGGTGAATATCAAGCTGAGGCCCATAATTATACGAAGGTTTTGTTTGGTGAAGAATATGTTTTCCGGGCAGGAACCATCGGCACGGTTGCGGATAAAACAGCTTATGGCTTTGTTCGAGGTTATGAGCGGGACAATAATTTGCATTTGCGCAACGCTGAGATTGACCGCTTATCAAAAGGCGCAACCGGAGTTAAGCGGACAACTGGGCAGCATCCGGGGGGGATTATTGTTATCCCCGATTACATGGATGTCTATGATTTTACGCCGATTCAATTTCCAGCCGATGACCAAAATGCCGAATGGAAAACGACCCATTTTGATTTCCATTCAATTCACGATAATGTTTTGAAGTTGGATATTCTCGGACACGATGATCCGACCGTGATTCGGATGCTCCAAGATTTATCCGGCATCGATCCGAAAACTATTCCCACCGACGATCCTGAGGTTATGCGGATTTTTGCTGGACCGGATGTTTTGAATGTAGCCAGTGAACAAATTTTTTCAAAAACTGGTACGTTGGGAATTCCTGAATTCGGGACGCGTTTTGTTCGGGGCATGTTAGAGGAAACCCATCCGTCAACATTTGCTGAGCTATTACAAATTTCTGGACTTTCCCACGGTACCGATGTTTGGTTGGGGAATGCGGAAGAATTAATTCGCCGAGGAGATGCCACACTGGCCGAAGTAATTGGCTGTCGGGATGATATCATGGTCTATTTGATTCATGCCGGTTTAGATGACGGCATGGCCTTCAAAATTATGGAAACTGTGCGTAAAGGTCTCTGGAATAAAATTGATGATGAGGTGCGCGATACCTATCTTAAAGCAATGCGGGAAAATAATGTTCCGGAATGGTACATTGATTCTTGTTCAAAAATTAAATACATGTTCCCGAAAGCCCATGCGGCGGCCTATGTATTGATGGCGTTGCGGGTGGCGTATTATAAAGTTTATTTCCCAATTCTTTATTATTGTGCCTATTTTTCTGTGCGGGCAGATGATTTTGATTTAGTAGCGATGGCTAAAGGCAAAGAGGCTGTTAAGGCCCGCATGAAGGAAATCAATGAAAAAGGTTTAGATGCCTCCACGAAAGAAAAAAATCTGTTAACGGTTTTAGAAATCTGTAATGAAATGCTGGAGCGGGGCTATCAGTTTGGTATGATTGATTTGTATAAATCAGACGCCGAAAATTTTGTAATTGATGGCGATACCTTGATTGCGCCATTTAGAGCTGTGCCAAGTTTAGGCGCCAACGTGGCGAAGCAAATTGTTGCCGCTCGTGAGGAGCAAGCCTTCTTATCTAAAGAAGATTTGGCCAATCGCGGAAAAGTTTCCAAAACTTTAATCGAGTACATGAACGATAATGGAGTTTTAAAAGATTTACCAGATGAAAATCAATTGTCCTTGTTTGATATGCTGTAAGTTTGGTTTTTGAAAAACGTGAAATAAAATGTTTAACTGTGGCCTCAAGCTTTAGCTGCTTAGCCTAAGTCTTGAGGCTACTGATTTGAGGCTATTTAATATGAAGCTCTGCAACATTTTCCTATTTTTAAATGGCAGATAATTTTAATCCTGCAAGCACTTAGCAAAGCAGCTTTCATTAATTTTGAGGTTTTTCTAATGAAAAAGGGTGTAATTACGGTAAAAACTTGAAAATACATGAAAACCATGTTATATTATCTGTGGTAATGATACTTAGTCGAGTGAGGGATTTTTTCCCTCACTCTTTTTAATGGATTGAGTAACCCAAGTTGAAGGAGGCTGTGCAGTTGAGTAGCGTTGTGGAAACAGTAACTGATTTAGTGTTACCAATTGTTGAAGAACAACATTTTGAATTAGTTGAAGTTGAATTTGTAAAAGAAGGAAAAAATTGGTTTTTAAGGGTCTATATTGACAAAGACGGCGGCATTGATATCGAGGAATGTGTCTTTGTCAGTGAGCAGCTAAGTGAAAAATTAGACGCCTTGGATCCCGATCCAATCCCCCAAGCCTATTATTTAGAAGTATCATCTCCCGGTGCGGAACGTCCATTGAAAAAAGAAGCTGACTATCAAAAAGCTGTTGGGAATTTTATCCATGTGAATCTCTATCAAGCAATCGATGGCAACAAACAAATAGAAGGAACTCTAATGTCCCTTGATGAAGGCCAGCTGATTTTGAGTGTGCCAATTAAAACCCGCAAAAAAGAATTGACAATTGATCGAAAGAATATTGCCAAAGCTCGTTTAGCAATTCAATTTTAGATCGGTGGAGGAAAAATAAAATGAGCAAAGAAATGTTAAATGCCTTAGACGCTTTAGAAGCAGAAAAAGGAATCAGCAAAGAGATTGTCGTGGAAGCCTTGGAAGCAGCGTTAGTTTCTGCCTATAAGCGCCATTACGGTCAATCGCAAAATGTTGAAGTCGAATTCAACATGAAAAAAGGCGATATTCATGTTTATTCTGTTAAAGAAGTGACAGAAGAAGTGATGGACTCGCAATTAGAAGTTTCTTTAGAAGAAGCCATCAAGATTAACGCCGCTTATGAATTAGGCGATAAAATCCGTTTTGAAGTCACGCCAAAGGATTTCGGTCGGATTGCTGCTCAAACGGCAAAGCAAGTTATTTTGCAACGGGTGAGAGAAGCAGAACGGACGATTATTTATAATGAGTTCAGTGCCTATGAAAAAGATATTATGCAGGGGATTGTTGAACGGCAAGACCACCGTTATATCTATGTCAATTTAGGTAAGATTGAAGCTGTTTTGTCTAAACAAGATCAAATGCCGAATGAATTTTATCAAGCCCATGATCGGATTAAAGTCTACGTTTCAAAAGTGGAAAATACTTCAAAAGGCCCGCAAGTCTTTGTCAGCCGCAGCCATCCAGATTTATTGCGTCGCTTGTTTGAACAAGAAGTACCAGAGGTTTATGATGGAACTGTCGAAATTGTCAGCATTGCTAGAGAAGCCGGCGATCGTTCAAAAATTGCGGTGCGCTCAAATGATCCTAACATTGATCCAGTTGGTACTTGTGTAGGGCCAAAAGGTCAACGGGTGCAAGCGATTGTCAACGAATTAAAAGGCGAAAACATGGATATTGTTGAGTGGGACGAGGATGCGGCAGTCTTTATTGCCAACTCTTTAAATCCAGCGCAAGTCATTGACGTTATTTTCGATGAAGAAAATCCGAAAGCTTGTACAGTTGTTGTGCCGGACCATCAATTGTCTTTGGCAATTGGTAAACGGGGCCAAAATGCTCGTTTAGCGGCTAAATTGACAAGCCACAAAATTGATATTAAATCTGAAACAGATATGGCAGATTTCTATGCAGAACTAGATGCAGAAGAATATGCCGATGAAGCTGTTGCAGAAGAAATTTATGACGATGAAGTTCTTTCTGGCGCGGATCAATTAGAAATTGATCCAGAAGAAACGTTTGTGGAAACAGAAGCGGCAACTGAGGATGATGCAGTCGAAGTCGTTGAAGAAATTATTAACGAAGAAGACGAATAGCTTTACTTAAAAAAGGAGGCGAGCCAGATGAAACAACGGAAAATTCCTTTAAGAAAATCAGTCGTCTCCGGTGAAATGAAACCGAAGAAGGAACTGATTCGCATTACCCGTTCCAAAGAAGGACAAGTTTCAATTGATCCTAGTGGAAAATTACCCGGCCGTGGCGCTTATGTGGCGATTGAGCCCGCAGAAGT
The DNA here is from genome assembly GCF_054871765.1 of Enterococcus sp. LJL120. Classification (NCBI taxonomy): domain Bacteria; kingdom Bacillati; phylum Bacillota; class Bacilli; order Lactobacillales; family Enterococcaceae; genus Enterococcus; species Enterococcus sp. LJL120. The sequence goes on along the minus strand of NZ_JBTXLV010000004.1, from coordinate 287,381 downwards.
TCAACAGGCTTGGGATAAACATATTCTTGATCGCGTCTTAGAGACGACTCTCGACGATGCCTTTTATCAAGAACTATTAGATTATGTGAGTCATCAAAAAGCAAGGAGAGAATTGTTTGGCAACTAATCAACAAGCGATTTTAAACCTCCTGGGCATTGCGATGCGTGCGGGAAAACTGGTGACAGGTGAAGAATTGGCGGTCAAAGCCATTCAAAAAGGCCAAGCAAAATTTGTTTTTGTAGCGGCCGATGCCAGTCAAAATACCATGAAGAAAATTAAAGACAAAAGTCTATACTACCAAGTTCTTGTGAATGATACATTTGACATGCTGACTCTCAGCAGCGCAATTGGCCGTAAGCGGTCAGTAATTGTCGTGGCTGACGAGGGGTTTGCCAAAAAATTTACAGAGCTAATCAAAGGTTAGGGAAGGTGATTGCATGGGGAAAAAAAGAATTTATGAACTTGCAAAAGAAATAGACAAAAGCAGTAAGGAAATAGTTGATAAGGCCAAGAGCTTAGGGATGGATGTGCAAAACCACATGAGTTCAATCTCAGAAGGTGATGAAGGAAAACTGAAATCAGCTTTGAGCACAACAAAAGCGCCAGCTGCACCGAAAGCAGCAACCGCACCAAAAGCACCAGCCCAAGCAACTACTAATCAAGATGCAAAACCAGCGAATCCCACAAACCCGCAAAGTCAAGGCGAAAAGAAAAAAATGAGAGGTCGTAGTTCTCTGAATAATCCAAATTTTGTTAATCGCAACCAACCAAAACCAGGAGCAGCTGGACAACAAGGCAATCAAAACCGCAATCAAGGCAACCGCGGCAATGATCAACGCTCTGGTCAAGGCAATACCAATAATAATCAAGGCGGTCAGCGTCAAAATCAAGGACAACGCCCGCAAAATAATCAAAACCGGACGGATGCGAATCAAAATCGCAACAACCAAAACCGGGGTCAAAATCCAAATCAAAACCGCAACAACCAAAATCGTGGCCAAGGTAATAATCCCCGCCAACAAGATCGCAATCCTAAAGTATTGCATGGCGGTGGCGCAAGTGCCTCAAGAATTGGTCAAGATAAATTAGCGGCAACCAAAGCAGCGATGAATGAAATCGCCAATGAAAAACCACAAATGCGTCAAAATAATCAAAATCGCAATCAAAGTCAAAGTCAAAACCGTAATCAACAAGGCGGCAACCGGCCGACTAATCCTAATCGGCCAACTGGCAATAATACTGGTGGCAATCGCCCAACCGGCAATGCCCAAGGCGGACAAACGCAACAACGTCCACAAAATCAAAACAGCAATCAAAACCGCCCGACCAATACTCGTCCAGCTGCACAACAGCCAGCTGCCGATGCAACACGGCAAGAAAATAAAAAACCGGAACGGACTAAAGTATTTACTAAGGCTGATGCGGCTCCGGCTAACCAAAGAAATCGTGGCAAAGGCAATAATTATCGTGAAGGCGGCTTTGGCAACAACCAAAATCGCAATCGCAATAAAAAGGGCAAGAAGGGCAGGCAGCAACAAAATACGACGCCTAAAGCACCAATGCCACAACGTAAGTTCAGAGAATTACCAGAGGTGTTGGAATACACTGAAGGCATGAACGTAGCTGATATCGCTAAAAAAATCCATCGGGAGCCAGCGGAAATTATCAAAAAATTATTCCTGCTGGGTGTGATGGTCAATCAAAACCAAAGCTTAGATAAAGATACGATTGAATTATTAGCGACTGATTACGGTATGGAATCAGAAGAAAAAATTACTGTCGATATCGCTGACATTGATAAATTCTTCGAACCAGAAGAAGTTAACGAAGAAAAATTAGTGCCACGACCACCAGTTGTCACAATCATGGGTCACGTTGACCATGGTAAAACAACGTTACTAGATACCTTGCGTCATTCTCGAGTAACTAGTGGTGAAGCCGGCGGGATTACCCAACATATCGGGGCCTATCAAATTGAAATTGACGGCAAACCAATCACTTTCTTGGATACACCAGGACACGCGGCCTTCACTAGCATGCGGGCTCGTGGTGCCAGCATCACCGACATTACGATTTTAGTTGTCGCTGCTGATGACGGTGTAATGCCGCAAACTGTTGAGGCAATCAACCATGCCAAAGCTGCGAAGGTGCCAATTATCGTTGCTGTCAATAAAATTGATAAACCAGGAGCGAACCCACAACATGTGATGCAGGAATTAAGTGAACATGAATTAATTCCAGAAGCTTGGGGTGGTGACACTATCTTTGTTGAGATTTCAGCGAAGTTTGGTCAAAATATTGAAGAATTGTTGGAAATGATTTTACTAGTTGCTGAAGTGGAAGACTTGAAAGCTGATCCAACACAAAGAGCAATCGGAACAGTTATTGAAGCTCGTTTAGATAAAGGTAAAGGGCCAGTTGCAACATTATTGGTGCAAAACGGAACTTTAAACGTCGGCGACCCAATCGTTGTCGGCAATACCTTTGGTCGTGTGCGGGTGATGGCAAATGATTTAGGCCGCCGCGATAAAACAGCGGGACCAGCAACACCAGTTGAAATCACTGGTCTCAGTGATGTACCGCAGGCCGGCGATCGCTTCGTAGTCTTTGAAGACGAAAAATCTGCCAGAGCAGCTGGTGAAGAAAGAGCGAAACGAGCATTGCTAGAACAAAGGGCGATTACTTCTCGGGTTACTTTAGACAACTTGTTTGAAAGCTTGAAGGAAGGCGAACTGAAAGAAGTGAACGTCATCATCAAAGCTGACGTGCAAGGTTCTGCAGAAGCTTTAGCAGCTTCACTACAAAAAATTGATGTCGAAGGCGTTCGTGTTAAAATCGTTCACTCGGCAGTTGGTGCCATCAACGAAAGTGATGTTACGTTAGCTGCGGCAAGTAATGCGATTATTATCGGCTTTAATGTGCGGCCGACACCACAAGCTCGTCAACAAGCGGAAGCAGAAGAAGTGGATATTCGTTTACACCGGATTATCTATAAAGCAATCGAAGAAATTGAAACAGCAATGAAGGGTATGTTAGACCCTGAATTTGAAGAAAAAATTACCGGTCAAATGATTGTCCGGGAATTATACAAAGTTTCAAAAGTTGGAACGATTGCCGGCTGTTACGTGACAGAAGGCTTGATTCAACGGGATAGCGGTGTTCGGGTAATCCGTGACGGTATCGTTATTCTTGAAGGTAAATTAGCCAGCTTGAAACGCTTTAAAGATGACGTTAAAGAAGTTCGCATGGGTTATGAATGCGGTGCGATGATTGAAAGCTTCAACGACTTGAAAGTTGATGACATCATCGAAGGCTTTGTTATGGAAGAAATCAAAAAAGACTAAATGAAAAAATTTAAAGGAGGCCGTTCTGATGGCTAACTATCGTGATCGCAGAGTCGGTCAAGAAATTTTAAAAGAAGTCAATCAAATTTTACGCAAAAAAGTGCGCGATCCCCGGGTGCAAGACGTGAACATTACCGATGTTCACGTTACCGGTGATTTACAGCAGGCGACAATTTATTACAGTGTCTTGTCTGACTTAGCTTCAGACCAAGAAAAAGCTGCTGAAGGCTTGGAAAAAGCGAAGGGCTTAATTCGCCGGGAGCTTGGCCATGCCTTAAGTTTGTATAAAACGCCCGAATTAATTTTTGAAGTGGATCAGTCGGTTAAATACGGCAATCACATTGATGAATTATTACGCAACTTGAATAAAGAAGATTAAGATTGATACAAGGCCGGCTGGAAAAGCAATTTCCAGCCGGCTTTTTCTTTTATAAAGGAGGCTCTGCTTTGCTTTTCCCAGCAAACTTTTCTATAATAAATTGTTGATGAAAGAAGGAATCTATTTGGAAGCAAAATCACAGGGGATGACGGCGGTCTTAGCCGCTTTAGCTGCTAACATTTTAGTGGCCATCAGTAAATTTGTCGGCTATATTTTCAGTGGTAGTGCTGCAATGTTGAACGAAAGCATTCACAGTGTGGTGGACTGCGCCAATCAAATCTTATTGCTCTTTGGCGATAAAATAGCCAAGCGAGGTCAAAGCACCTTGCACCAATTTGGGGAAGGTCGCGCAAAATATTTTTTCAGTACCCTAGTTGCGACGATGCTCTTTTTTGGTGGTGGCGCTCTCGGTGTGATGGAGGCCCTGGAAAAGATTTTTCATCCTAGTCATGAAGTTGAAAGTCTTTGGCTAGTGATGGGAATTTTAATCTTTGGTATGTTAGTTGAAGGTAGTTCACTACGAGTAGCTATTAAAGAAATTAATGAGTTAAACACTGAGAAGCTGCCATTGTTTAAGTACCTGCACGAATCCCGCCACAGTGAGGTTTTAATTATTTTCACTGAAGATTTTTGTGCGATAATCGGTCTCTGCTTAGCCTTTGTCGGCACGGTGTTAACGGCAATCACCGGCAATGCAATTTTTGATGCAGTTAGCGGATTGTTGATTGGCTTATTGTTGATGGGTGCGGCAATTTTCTTAGCTAAAGAATTTTATAGTTTATTAATTGGCGAAAGTGTTACAGAACAGGATTTAATTAAAATCCGGCAAGCCTTTCAACGGCCGGAAATTGCGCATCTTTTGGATATTAAAACCGTTCACCTGAGTGCAGATGAAATTATGATTGCTGCTAAAATTGATATTATTCACGATTTAGAAGGAGAAGGCTATTTAATTATCAATGAGATTGAAAGAACTATCCGGGAAGCCTTACCAGATAAAAAATGTTATATCTATATTGAAACTGATGAGTTTGATCCGAATTATCAAAAGCATTAAAAGCATCCATTGCTTCGACAGCAGAAACTGCCGGACCAATGGATCTTGTGTTATAATGTTTAGGTTGGTTTACAATAAACAATCTAAAAAACGAGAAATTTTTAAATAGCGGAGGAACTTCATGGAAGGAATTTTACCTTTGTGGAAGGAACGAGGCATGACGAGTCATGACTGCGTTTTTAAATTGCGTAAAATTTTACAGACAAAAAAAGTCGGTCACGGCGGCACCTTAGATCCTGATGTAGACGGCGTTCTGCCGATTTGTGTCGGGAAAGGCACTAAGGTTATTGAATACCTGACAGATTCCGGCAAAACCTATGAAGGAGCCATTACATTAGGTTTTTCGACAACGACTGAAGATGCCAGTGGTGAATTGGTGGCTGCTGAAAAATTAGGTCAACCTTTTTCTAAAGCAGAAATTGATCAGGCAATGGCAGCCTTTGTTGGTGAAATTACCCAAATTCCGCCAATGTATTCGGCAGTCAAAGTCAATGGCAAACGCTTATATGAATATGCCCGCAATGGAGAAACTATCGAACGACCTGAACGCAAAGCACTGATTGAAAGCTTTGAGCGAACTAGCGAGCCTTTTTTTGATGAGGTTGCTGGGACGCAAACTTGGCGCTTTAAAGTGGTGTGCGGTAAAGGCACTTATGTTAGAACTTTAGCTGTTGATACGGGAAAAAAATTAGGTGTACCCGCCCACATGTCGGATTTAACCCGCATAGCCAGCGGTGGCTTTACGAAAGAGCAGGCTTTAACTTTAGCACAGGTGCAAGAGTTGGTCAGCGAAAATCAGCTTGCAGCGATTTTTTTACCAATCGAAGCTGCCGTTAGCCAGTTTCCCCGTGTCGATTTATCGGATGAATTGTGGGAACAAGTAAAAAATGGTGTTCCGCAAACAAAAAAAGACTTTCACATTCCGTCAGAGTACCATGAGGAAGTCGCTGTTTTTTACCGAGAAAAATTAGTCAGCATTTATAAAGAACATCCCAGCAAAGCATTTTTATTAAAACCAAGCAAAGTGATTCGCAATCAACTCAGCGAAATTATTGAATAAAGGACTGTCAATTATGGAAATTATTAAAATTCGTCACCCCTATCAACCAGAACAAATTCCTCAAGCTGATGTTGTCTTAGTCTTAGGTTTTTTTGACGGCGTCCATCTAGGGCACCAAGCTGTTATCAATGAAGGCCGCAGATTGGCTGATCAGCACCAACTAAAATTGGCTCTCATGACATTCAATCAGCATCCGTCAATTGTTTTTCAAAAAATTGAAGCCGAGTCAATGAAATACTTGACCAGTAGCGAACAAAAAGAAAGACTGATGGAGAACTTAGGCGTCGATTATCTTTATGAAATTGAATTTACTTCAGCCTTTGCCAGCTTGAAGCCACAAGACTTTGTCGATCAATATATTGTTGGCCTCCACGCAAAATATGCGGTTTCCGGCTTTGATTATACCTATGGGCCAAAAGATATTGCCGATGTGCAACATTTGCCGCTGTATGCAAAAGGTCGCTTTGAAGTTGTGACTATCGGCAAGCAGGAAAAAGATGGTGCGAAAGTCAGCTCAACTCGCATTCGGGAAATGCTGGACCAAGGGGATATGGAGGAAGTTACTCGCCTCTTAGGATATATCTATGAAATTGACGGCACTGTGATGCACGGGGATGCTCGTGGCCGTGAGCTTGGTTTTCCAACTGCCAATATTAAATTGCGCAGTTCGGTCCGTTTACCTAAAGAAGGTGTTTATGTCTGCGAGCTACGTATCGGTGATACATGGTATCCGGCTATGGGTTCAATCGGCCATAACGATACCTTTGGCGCCGGCCGGGGCTTGACAGTGGAAATTTATATTTTAGATTTCCATCAAGATATTTACGGCGAACAAGTTTCCGTCCGTTGGAATCATTTTATTCGCGACCAAGTGGCCTTTAATGGAGCTGACGCTTTAATCACACAATTAAAGCAGGACGAATTAACCACTGCCAATTATTTTAAATAGACAATCAGCAGAGCCGAGGTGATGAGGATTGATTTGCAATTAAGTCTTGGCTTACTTGCAAATCAGCTTTGTCAATTACCTCCTTCTGCTGATTTTTTGTTTGTTTTTGAAGTTGGGAATGGTACGCTTAATAGAAAAAAAGGAGAACCCCATGTTTACGATAAGAATTGATAATGAGCTTGCTTTAAAGTTTCCTGATAAAAGTGATGCTGCCGCTTTGTTTGCCGTAGTTGAAGAAGACCGGCAAGAGTTGGGTCGCTGGATGCCTTGGGTTGCTGAAACTAAAACAGCAGCCGATGAAGAAAACTATTTGAAAATGTCTGCAAAAAAGATGATTGATGGCGAACTGTGGCTGGCGATTATTTTGGTGAATAATCAACCAGTGGGGACTATTGATATCCATGGAATTGATTTGGTCAATCGCCAAGGGGAAATTGGCTACTGGCTTAGTCAAAAGGAGCAAAATCGCGGCATCGTCAGTCGAGCTTTGAATAAGGTCTGCGAGATTGCTTTTACAGAATTGCAGTTACATCGTTTAGGGCTTATCACAGAAGCTGGCAATTTGAAAAGTCAAAGGGTCGCTGAAAAAAATGGCTTTGAATTGGAAGGAACTCTGAGAGGATTTATAAAAAACGAAACAGGCTTTGTCGATGCTCAATTGTTTTCAAAAATAAATTCTTTAGCGGTGACGGTAGATGCGGATGCGTAAACCTCAGCGCTTAAAACAGGGGGATAGAATTGCAATTGTCAGCTTGTCCTTTGGCATTTTAGGTGAACCAGAAGCAGCTCAGCGGGTTGCAATTGCGACTAAACGTTTAAAACAATTTGGTTTAGAACCGATTTTTATGGAGCACGCTCTTAAAGGAATTGACTTTATTCAAGCTCACCCTGAAAAGCGGGCTGCGGATTTAAAGGCAGCCTTTGCAGATTCTTCTATTAAAGGGATAATTTGTGCCATCGGGGGTGAAGATACCTTTCGAACGATTCCTTATCTGCTGGCGGATTCTGAATTTAAAGAGTTAGTTGCCAATCAACCTAAGATTTTTTGCGGCTATTCAGATAGTACAATTAATCATTTGATGTTTTACAAATTAGGTCTACAGACGTTTTATGGTCCGAGTTTTCTGAATGACTTAGGGGAAGAGACGAAGGAAATGCTGCCTTATACAAAAAGGTATTTTAAAAACTTTCTAGGTGATTTTCCTGAAATCAAAATGATTGAACCAAGCCCAGTCTGGTATCAGGAGACCGATTCTCAATTGATAGAGCAAGCTGATGCAAAAGGCTTTGAGTTGTTACAAGGGACAAAAAGTTTTTCTGGTAAGCTGTTAGGCGGCTGTTTGGACAGCTTAGCCGATTTAATCACAGGCGCCAATCATGTCGAAGAAGCAGTTGTTAATCAAACTTATCAGCTTTTTCCAGAGCTGAGTGAGTGGCAGGGGAAAATTTTATTTATCGAGACTGCTGCGGGTCAGCCGAATCCTCAAATGTTTGCCGAGAAATTGCAGGTACTTAAGGATTACGGTCTGTTTCAAGTAATTGCGGGGGTGATTGTCGGTAAGCCAGCAAATGAAATTTTTTACGAAGAGTATCACGCAAGTTTGAAAAAAATTGTGGCAAATTCGAAGCTGTCGATTGTGACCAATGTCAACTTTGGTCATTGCGCACCTCGCTGTGTTTTGCCATACGGGTTAGCGGTAACTGTCGATATAGAAACGCAGAAAATTAGTTTTGTTGAAGAGGTGTTTCAATAAAAACAGGTTTCCCAAAATTTTAATTTTAGGATGCCCAAAAAAAAATTTCTGAAAGCCAAAATGATTATATTTTTCAAATTTTCAACACTTGTTTCCAAAAAAGTAATACACTCGTAAAAGTTACTTTTTTGGAGGGATTAGATGATTGAAGAACGCTCACGGGAATTAAGACAAGCTGAGAAGGGTGCGATTATCAGTATTATCGCTTATATCTTGGTCTCGATTGTCAAACTGGCAGTTGGAAATTTAGCAAATTCGGAGGCCTTACGAGCTGATGGTTTAAATAATGTGACAGATATTATTGCCTCGGTGGCGGTTTTAATCGGTTTGCGCTTGGCCCAAAAACCAGCGGATGAAGAACATCGCTATGGCCATTGGAAGGCAGAAAATGTTGCTAGTCTAGTCACCTCGTTCATTATGCTGATGGTCGGGCTCGAGGTTTTTTATTCCTCCATCACTAATTTAATTTCTGGTAACACACAAGCGCCAGACTTGGTGGCGGCAATTGTCGGTGTCGTCTCGGCTGCCTTTATGTACGGAGTTTATTTTTATAATAAAAAGCTCTCACAAAAAGTTAATAGCTCAGCTCTTTTGGCAGCGGCTAAGGATAATCGCAGTGATGCTTGGACAAGTATTGCAACAGCTGTGGCCGTGTTAGCCGCAACTTTTAATTTAGGCTGGATTGACAGCTTAGCGGCTGTTGGGGTGGCGGTCTTAATTTTAAAAACGGCCTTTGATATCTTTAAAGATAGTGTCTTTTCCTTATCTGATGGTTTTGATCAAACCTTGCTGACGGATTATACCGAGCGAATTGAAAATATTCCTGGGATTGAAGAAGTTTTAAATATTCGTGGCCGGTCTTATGGAGCCAATATTTTCTTAGATATTGTCGTGGCGATGGACCCGCAGATGACAGTGGCCCGCAGTCATCAAATCACGGATGAAATTGAAGAGATGCTGCGGCTAAACTGTGGTGTTTTTGATACGGACATTCACGTGGAGCCTTCAGAATAAAAAACATATTTGTCGTTGAACTTGCTGGTTAGCGGGCAGACTATTAGAAATCAGCATTGACATTTTTTGACAGCCTACTGCTCTAGCAAGTTTTTTGAAAAATTCTAGCAACAATTAAAATAAGCAAAGAAGAAATTGAATTTATTTTATGAAGATAAATTTTTTATAAAAAGCAGCCGGCATTCTTTCAAAAAAATGTTTATGGCTGCTTTATTTTGTTGAAATTTTTCAGGAAAGATTGTTTTTTTAGAATAAAATGATAGGCTATAGGAGAGGGTTTGGAAAAAGCGTTTATTGGAGGAGAAAAATGAATCATTCAGAAAAGGTAGAAAGATTTTTTAAGAAGACTAAAACTTGGAATATGGTGCTGTTGATTATTGTTGGCCTTGGTGTAATTATGGGAATTGCCAATATACCAACAACTTTAAATCCCCAAATGGCAGATATAAGCAATCTGCCGGAGGAAACTATAGCAATCAGTGAACAATTATTTGCTTTTCAAGATAGTCTTGTGGTGAAAGCTTATGCCATCATAACTTTATTAATCGATATTGCAGTGGTTGTGCTGCTGTTTAAAAATAATCGTAATTTAAATCAAGAAAAACTGCCATATACCATTCCATATTATTTGCAGTTTGTGTTGGTAGTGGTAAATGTCATCTATACATTGGTTTTAACTCCGCAAATTGATTTGGGAGATCCCAGCTTGAGTGGGGTCAGCAGTCTGTTGAGTGTTTTCTCAGCAATTGGTGTTGTCATTGGGTCTTTATTTGTGATTGTCCCTGCCTTGATGGCCTTATTAAATTTGCGCAAAGTCAAAAGGGCAATTTTAGAAGCAGATATCTCTCGAGCTGAGCTGGAGGCTGAAAAAATTGTAGAGGAACTAGTAGTAGCTGTCGCAGCAGAAGAATTAAATGAGGAACTGAAAGCAGACGCCGATAAAACAGAAATTGTAGCAGAGGCAAAGGCCGAGGTTAAAGCTGACGAGAAAGCGCCAGAACTAGCAGCTAAGGCTAAAGCAGCGAACTCTTTAACTAAAACTAGCGGAACTCGCAAAAAAGAGCCCCGTTTTTCGAAAAAGCAAAAAATAATTTTTGGTGTTTTGGGGGGAGTGGCTGCTGTTGTATTACTTGTCGGTGGAATGATGGCTTTTCTGGCTTCCCAAAATAACGAAGCTTCAGCATTACCAAGTTACACTACGGCCGAGGTGACAATGGCTGACCCGTTAACCTTTAATGGAACTGTCGAGGCTGAGCAAACTAGCGATGTTTATTTAGATGCAACGAAAGGTCGGATCAGTGAAATTTTAGTGGCGAATGGTCAAGAAGTTGCCGCGGGAACACCAATCCTTTCTTATCAAAGTGACGAAGTAGCAGAGCAAGTAAAAACGGCTGAACAGCAATTAAGCACTTTAAATTTACAAGCAACAAATGCTTCTGCTAGTCTGCAGAGTGCGCAAACACGAAAAAATGAGCTGCAGGCTGATTTAACGACAGCCCGCAATCGTTTCAATGGGGCTGATGCGAATTCCCTTGAAGGCCAGGCGACTCGCCAAGAACAACAGGCTTTGATTGATCAATACACGCAATCGATAACCGCTCAAGATGATGTTATTCAACAAGCGCAACAAGCAGTTGACGCTGCCAATTTAGAAGTCAGCAATGCTAACAGTAACGTCGAAGATTTGCGCAGTCGTGTAGCAACACAAGTCACTGCTGATATTGACGGCATTGCGATTGTCAATGAAGAAGGTCAAATCAGTGCCACCGTACCTGTGATTCAAGTTGTCAGCAAAGCAACGGTGATTAAGACAACCGTATCAGAATATGATTATCATCGGATCGTTGTTGGCAGAACAGTGACTGCTCGCGCTGTCAGCAGCGACCAATCGGTTAATGGCACAATTACCCAAGTTAATTTATTACCTGATGCAGCAGCGGCAGCCGCAGCGACGGGAACAACTACGACGACAGCCAATTATACTTTCACTGTGAAACCAGAAAGTGATTTACAATATGGCTACAGCTGTCAAGTGACGTTACCGTTAGAAGAATTACGCATTCCCGCTTCAGCAGTTGTCACAGAAGGAGAAATGCAATTTGCTTATCAAGTTGTAGACGATCAGGCAGTCAAAACAGCCATCACAGCAGAAGATCAATCCGGTGTGACTGTGGTTCGGGAAGGACTAGAGCAGGGCGCCGAAATTATCACCAATCCAGATGACCAGCTAACGGATGGTCTGGAAGTGATGGTGAATTAAATGATTGATTTGATCAATGTAAATAAATATTATAAAACCGACGAGGAAACGCTCCACGTTTTAAAAGATATTAATCTACATGTTAATGCCGGTGAGATGATGGCGATTATGGGGCCTTCTGGTTCCGGAAAATCGACGCTAATTAATTTATTAGGTTTTATTGACCGGAAATTTGAAGGGGAGTATTTGTTTGAAGGGCAATCGTTGCTCTCATCTTCTGATGATGTTTTGTCAAAAGTTCGCAATCAGACAGTCGGCTTTGTTTTCCAAAATTTTAGCTTAATTGAAAATAATACCGTTTTTGAAAATGTCGAGTTGCCGCTTTTATACAATGGTTACGGATTGCATCAGACAAAGGAAAAAGTTTTGGCGGCTTTAGATAAAGTCGGCTTAAAAAATAAAGCCGACAAGCATCCCAAACAACTTTCTGGTGGGCAACAACAGCGGGTAGCAATTGCGCGGGCGCTGATTAATCAGCCGAAGTTTATTATTGCCGATGAACCGACGGGGGCTTTAGATACCCACACCTCAGCGGATATTATGAATTTATTTGTAGAATTAAATAAACAAGAAGGTTCCACCATTATTTTAGTCACCCACGATCCGGAACTGGTACCTTATTGCGATCGATTAATCAGCATTCGTGATGGTGCGATTATCGAGGATAAGGAGCTGATTCGATGAAATTTTACGTGAATTGGCGGACTGCCACCAAAGCGATTTTTAAAAATCGCAAACGCAGTATTTTGACGATGTTCGGAATTATTATCGGGATTGCAGCGGTTATTGCTATTTTAGCAATTGGTCGGGGCTTTGAACGGGACACGATTCGCAGCCTGCAGGGCAATGATTCCGATCAGGTGACGATTCAAGTCAATTTTACTGCGACGGATGAAAGTATTTATAACAGTAATCTGAGCTTTTTTAACGACCAAGATCTCTCTTTGATTGATAGTGTGGAGGGGGTCGCGTCGGCAAAATTTCCTGAGCCGGATTATTCAATGATGCAACAAAATTTAATGATTCAAAATGAAAGCCAGTATAAAATGATTTCCTTAACGGAGGACAGCAGCCGGCCAGTCGAATTTGGCCGCAGCTTAACAAGTGAAGATAATCAGATTCGCAATAAGGTGTTGGTTGTTGATTCGCAAACGGCTGAGGATTTATACGGCAGTGCTGAAAATGCCGTCAACGGTGGAGTTACGATTAACGGGCAAGTCTTTACAATTGTCGGAGTCTTTCAAGCGGCGGAAACTGAAAGCATGTTTTCAATGATGGAAACCAATTTAGAAATTCCCCAAAGCAGCTATTTGTATTATTTTCCAGAAAATACTGATGCTTATGCGGTAAATGTCATCTTAGAAGATGGAGCAACTCCGGGGACTGTCACGACAGATGTTATCAAGCGTTTGGAAGACAGCGGCACGATGCGACAATACGGCGACTATCAAGTTTTTGACACCGCCTTGTTGACCGATGGCGTTGGCCAAGTCTTGGGCACAATCACATTATTTATTTCTGCTGTCGCTGGTATTTCTCTGTTTATCGCCGGTGTCGGGGTTATGAATATGATGTATATTTCCGTCTCAGAACGGACCAAAGAAATTGGGATTCGCCGGGCTTTAGGGGCCACCAAAAAATCCATCCGGATGCAATTTTTACTGGAGGGGATGTCGCTAACCTTAGTCGGCGGGATTATCGGTTATATTATCGGAATTCTTTTAGCATATTTAATCGGCTCATTGGTGGGAGTTTCGGTTTCGGTCGATTTATTTACCGTCACTTTAGCAGTGGGCGTCTCCAGTGCCATCGGTTTAATTTTCTCTGTAATGCCGGCGTCAGAAGCGGCTCGCAAAGATTTGATTGATATCTTGCGTTAATTAAAAAAACTCTGGCAAACAATTTTTCAAAATACTTTGACACTTGCTAGAAGATAATTTTTATTCGTAATGAAAATTATGACATAAGCACTCTAGCAAAGTTAACTTATGAGCTTTCTGTCAATAAGTTATTGGTAGTATAAATTCAATAGAATCATGCAAACGGCTAGGCAGCTTATTTGTCTAGCCGTTTGTTTGTCCTTTGTTATTATTTTTAATTTATCTTAGCTAAAGTTTTGACGCTAATGCTGCCTGGATGGCTTTGAAAATAGCTGTAAATAAAATTTTTCAACAGGCGCTCGTTTGCCGCATTTTGATAATCCGGCAGAAAAACCACTTGGCGGATATGGACAAAATTACCGGCATAAAGCTGAAGTGTCACCGCTGCAATCACTTTTTGCTCTTCTACAAGGGCAAAGGTCTGATACTTGGCTTCCCGATAAAAGTTTATCGGCTGGTGGAGGAGTTGCTTTCTTAAAGCAATAGCGGCAAAAAATTCTTGACTGTGGGGCTGTGACATTGAAGGGCGGTAATCATTTGCATTCCTCCTCGCTAAATTGGTTTGTAGCTTAAAAAAATAATACAGAACTTCCATGAAGAAAATAATGGTCCGCCTGGTTTTTTCTATGAAGCTGCCTTAAGTTTTTCTAAAATTAAGCCGTTATCGCTAATTTAATAAAAAATTATCGTCGATTTTTAGTTTATTAGTTGACTTAGAGTGAGGTTCATCAAGTAAAATAGAAGAGAAGAACTAATTCTGGGAAAATAGGGGGCAATCAAATGGATGAACAGATTTTTGATAAAATTCAACAATTGATGAACGAAGTAGAGAAGGTGGTCTTTGGCAAGCGGGAAATTATTCAAATGACGGTAGCGGCTTTACTAGCTGGCGGCCATGTACTATTTGAAGATATACCTGGTGTTGGGAAAACGCAGTTGGTGAAGGCGTTGGCCAAGGCCGTTGAAAGCGATTATGCCAGAATTCAGTTTACTCCGGATTTATTGCCGAATGATATTTTAGGGGTTTCGATTTTTAATTCAGAAACCCATCAGTTTGAATTTCGTAAAGGCGCCATTTTTACTTCGATTTTATTAGCCGATGAAATCAACCGCACCACTCCTCGGACACAGGCGGCTCTCTTAGAAGCCATGTCTGAAGGCCATGTCACAATTGACAATCAAACCTATCCGTTAAGTCCCCACTTTTTTGTTTTAGCAACGCAAAATCCAATTGAATATGAAGGCACCTTCCCTTTGCCAGAAGCGCAATTGGATCGATTTTTATTTCGTTTACATATTGGCTATCCTGATTATGAGAACGAGCTGCAGCTATTGTTAGGGGAAAAGCAGCAGTCTGTCGATGATATCCGCCCGATTTTATCTAATCGAGCGTTGTCACAATTAAAAGAAACCGTTAAGCAAGTCTATATTGATGAGCAAGTTGCCCGTTATGCTCTTGATTTAGTTCGCAATAGTCGGCGCCACAATGCAGTGGAACTTGGGATAAGTCCCCGTGGGGCGATTGCTTTTATTCAAGGTGCCAAAGCCTTTGCCCTGACCCAAAGTAGAATGTTTGTGACACCAGCAGACTTGCAAAAAATTATGCCAGCGGTCTTCGGTCATCGGCTATTATTAAAAGGCGGGCTAGCCGCCAGCTCTGAAAAAAATGCTGAGGTGATGGAGCAAATTTTACAGCAGACAGCCGTTCCAGTGAGGCGCTAGTATGAAGTGGCTCAGGTTTTTCTTCAAACTGATTTTGACGCTGCTGCTTTTTGTTTTTTTGATTTTTTACGCAGCCGCCTTCAATACTCAAATCGGCTGGAGCCTGCTCTTTTTCTTTGGGCTATTGTTTCTGATTAATCTTTTGACGATTTTACCCTTACTCAGAAAAATTACTTTGACTAGCCATGATTCAGTTTACAGTTACCGACTTCGGCCTTTAAAAATGGAAGTGCTTATCGAAAAGACGGGCAGTCGTTTGCTACCTTTTGGAAAATTGTTTATCAATTTTCCTGAGTGGAGTGATCAAACCTGGCGGATAATCGGCTATCGAGGCAAAAGACAACAGCTTGAAGTCACCATTCAAGCGAAAGAACGGGGAGTCTATCATGAGCTACCCGTGAAAGTAACGGCGACTGATTTAGTTGAATTGTTCAGTAAAACACGACATATTCAAATGAAGCAAGAGTTGATTGTACTGCCGGAGGTCAAAGCAGAGGCGTACTTATTATTACGCAATTTTAAAACCAGCCAGAAGCTAAGTCTGATTGGCGAGAATAATTTTTCCATTAAAAGCTATCGGGATTATCGTCCTGGAGATCCTTTAAAAAATATTGATTGGAAGCTTTCCAGTAAAGAACGGACCCTGATTTATCGGGAACAGGAAATGGAGCGACCCAGTGAGGTGGTCTTAGTTTTTTGGGGCCAAGCAGCGGCTGACTTTGAAGAAAGCCTCAGCTGGTATTATTCGTTGCAAAAATTATTAGCGCAAAATACCAATTTCTACCAGATTATCGTCGGTCAGCAACTAAAAACTGGTACCTTAATTGAGACGGAAACATTTGCGACTATCAAGCCCTTCACTGAAACACCTGCGCTGCCCAAATTTAAAGGTAGCCAGGTCTTAATCATCACGTCGGTTCAGACGCCTGAATTAAATGCGTTTCTTCAGGAGAATCAACGGCGAAAAAAAATCCAAGTTTTAGATATTAAGCAAATTCAACAACTGACCGCAGCAGAATTACCAGAAAAAGGGGGCGAGGCCCGTGGTTAAATCCCGTTCCATCTTTGTCAACGGCGAAAAACTAAAAGCAGATGGCCTCTTGGCTTTTTTAGCCTATTTAAGTGTCGCTACTGCCTTCACGGTTTTTTTGCAGGCTTATTCCTTATCAGATAATTTTTTTGCTTTTACTTTTTTTGCAGTTGTTGCCGCTATGCTATTGCTGTTGAATAAAGTCTGGTTGAAATCTTTACTGGTACTGGCAGCCCTTTTTTTTGGCTATCATCATTTTTTTCCCTACAATCTGCCCCTTGGCATTACTTGGCTGATTCGTTTTAAAGATGGCCTTGACCAAGGCGTTGAACAGCTGATAAACTCTGGAGCTTACATTGGTGAAATTTTAGCGATGCTTTTATTGTTATTGCTTTCTATTTTGCTTTTAGTATTGTTCATTCATTTTAAAATCTTTTTCTTTGGCTACAGTCTGATGATTGGGTATCTTTTAATGACCAGTCTCTATCATCCCGGCTTGAATTTTACACTTCAGGCTTTGATTATTGCTAGCTGTGGCATTCTTTCCGTTTTTTTAAAGAATAATTATTGGCAAGGAAAATACAAATTAACGCTGCTGTTGACTGGCATTGGTCTAACTTTAGTTATCTTTTTAGTTGCTGAGTACCTGCCTTCAACGGGCATCCGCAATTCATTAATGCTGACGACTGCAAATTTTCGGACGCAGCTGAATGCTACGGGCTTTTATGATTTTGTCGGCAGTCAAGGAACTGCCAGTGTCTCCCGCATGGGCTTTAGTGAAGACGATAGCTCACTGGGGGGACCGTTATTAGATGACAATGCAGAAATTTTTACAGCTCGCCAAGCTAGCAGTCATTATTGGCGGGTTGAAAGCAAAGATTTTTACTCGGGAGCCGGTTGGTTTGCCACCGAGGCTGAAAATGCGACATATGTTGATCCCACCAATTTATCGGTAATCGATTATGATTATCAGCGGACATACGCTGAAGCGCAAACAATCGAGCTTTCGTATACAAGCCAAGCCAGTTATCTTGCTCTACCCTATGGTGCCAATACTATTGCGATATCCAATCCAGGGGCGGCGGCCTATGTTCAAGAAGAAATTCGGCGGGTGGATGTTCAAAATTTAGCAGCACCGATTGCCGCAACAATCAACTGGCAGGATTTTTCTTATGATGCCAGTGATTTAGAAAACGTTTATGTTCAAACGCCAACAGATACTGCAGTTGATTATCTGCAGTTGCCGGAAAATTTGCCGAGTCGTGTTGGCGAGTTAGCCACTCAAGTGACAACTGATGTCTACGGTTTATACAATCAAGTGCTGGCTGTGGAGGATTATTTAAAAAATTCCTCCACCTTCCGCTATTCAAAGGTCGATGCGGCAGTCATTGAAGAAGGTCAGGATTATGTCGACCAATTTCTTTTTGAAACACAGGTGGGCTACTGTGATAATTTTTCCAGTTCGATGGTTGTAATGCTGCGGACATTGGGGATTCCCGCCCGTTGGACCAAGGGCTTTGCGCCCGGCAGCCGCAGTCGTGATGGTGAAGAATATCTTTATACAGTAACCAATAATAATGCCCATTCCTGGGTGGAGGTTTATTTTTCCGGTTTCGGTTGGCTGCCTTTTGAACCGACGCCGAGTTTTAGTAATCCCGATCGGCCAACAATAACAGAAGAAGCAGAGACACCAGAAAGTTCTGCTGAAGCAACGCCTTCAGCTAGTTCTAGTAGCACGCAAGCAACAACTTCGACAACAAGTAGTCAAGTTAGTTCAGAAGAGTCAACGGAAGAGACAGCAGCGGCAAGCCAAAGAAATTATACTGATTTGGTTTATCTGGTAGCGGCTTTACTTTTGGCGTCACTTGCAGCCTTGATTATCAGTGTTAATTGGCTGCTAATTCGACTGCGTTTTGTTTTGAGTAAACCGCAGGCGCTGCTTGAAGGGTATCCATTAATTTTGAAAAAGGCTGAAAAAAAAGTTCCTCGTGAGCCTTCGGAAACGTTAATAGCTTATGCACAGCGTTTTGCTAAAGAAACGCAATTAACAGACTTTGCCGTTGTAACAGAAGCATACGAAGCAGCATTATATGGTAACGGAGTAGAAAAAACTTCGCCAGAGGTGCGGCAATTATTATGGCAAGTTGCCAAGAAGTTAACCTCCCCAAGAAAAAATAAAGAATAGCAGGTAAAGTATAATGGAGTTGAGAAGTTATCGGTATTTTTTAGCCATTGCTGAGCAGGGGAATATCTCTAAAGCGGCTAAAAATTTAAATATTACCCAACCGACCTTAAGCCGCCAACTAAAAGAGCTGGAAGAGGAATTAGGTGTTGAATTGTTTCAAAGGGAGCATAAGCAGCTTGTACTGACTGAGGCGGGGATTTTTTTACGGGAACGGGCCCAAGAAATAATCCAGTTGGCGGATAAAACGCAACAGGAATTTTTGGACCAACGGCAAACCCTCTTTAGTGGTAAAATTTCCATTGGCTGTGTTGAGGCGGATAACTCCGATACCTTGGCGTTGATGCTGGAGGAATTTGTGGAAGATTATCCGCAAGTCAGCTTTGAAATCTTTAGCAGTACCAGTGAAGAAATTATCGAGAAGTTGGATTTGGGTTTACTGGATGTCGCCATCTTAATCAACCCGGTTGCAACGGAAAAATATCACAGCACCCCTCTGCCTAGAAAAGAAGTTTGGGGGCTATTGGTGGAAGGGACAAGTTTTTTAGCTAGCAAAGAGACAATTACCCCAGAAGATTTAATTGGAGTGCCGCTGTTAGTCAGCCGCCGCAGTGAAGTTCAGGAAATGTTAGCCAATTGGGCACATACTAAGATTGATCAATTGAACATTAAAGGTGTCTATAATCTAATTTTTAATGTGATTGCCCTGGTTGAAAATCGAGTGGCCTCTGCGTTGGTGATTAAAGGTGCCACTAGCTATCACCATTCCAATGAGGTGAAATTTATTCCCTTGTCACCAAAAATTGAAACGGAATGTGTCTTCGTCTGGCGCAAGCATAAGGTGCAGGCACCAGTCGTCAAAGAATTTATTCAACGGATGAACTATGCTTTCAAAGCATAGTTCTTTTTTTATGAAGTATTAGACCAAATGAAGATAGGAGATTATCATAAAGGAGTAGCAAGGACAGTGGGAAATGGAGGTGATGTTGTCATGAGTGTGGTCATTTATTTTTCTAAGAGCGGCCAGACAGCTGAATTGGCCGAAAAGATTAGCCAGCAATTGTCAGCCGAAATTGCCGAATTAAAACCGGTTAAGCTGTATCCTGAAAGTTATTCAGCGACAACTACAATCGCTGAAGCCGAAAAGAAGCAAAATTTACGGCCGGCATTTCAACCTTTGCCGATTGATTTGGCCGAGCATCAGGAAATTTTTCTCGGTTACCCCATTTGGTGGGGCACCTTTCCGATGGTGGTGACGACTTTTTTAGAAAAAATGGTTTCCGCTAATCAGATTATTTATCCCTTTGCCACTCATGAGGGCAGTGGTTTAGGTGCCAGCATTGAAAATCTGCAGCAATTGCTTGCCGCCAGTCAAATCAAAACCGGTCTCGCCATTCGCGGCAGTAACGTCAGTCGCTCAGATCGGGCAATTGCCAATTGGCTCCATCAGTACCATTCAGATTGTTTTAAGAAATAAAAAAATTTCGGAGGTTATAGTAATGAAAAACGAAGAAGTCAAAGACGGTATTATTTTTTCAGCAGGAGAACCCAACGATGCTTACGCCCAATATTTTATTGGCCAAAGTTATTTAAATAATTTAGTTACAGATCCCAATGTCAGTGTCGGCGTCGGCAATGTTACGTTTGAACCCGGCTGCCGCAATAATTGGCATATTCATAAAAATGGTTTTCAAATTTTATTAGTGACTGGTGGCGAAGGCTGGTACCAAGAAGATGGCCAGCCGGCGAGAAAATTAGTGCCGGGGGATGTTGTCGTTACCCATGATGGGGTTAAACATTGGCATGGTGCCGCTAAGGATAGCTGGTTTGAACACTTGGCTATTACTGCTGGTCAAGCAGAATGGTTAGAACCAGTTACGGATCAAATTTACGACGCACTTTAAGCAGATAGTTCAATTAAGAGAGGATGATTGATTATGGAAAAACAAACAGCAGGTAGAGATAATTTAGGTGAATTCGCACCGCAATTTGCAGCATTAAACGACGATGTACTATTTGGTGAAGTTTGGGCAAGGGAAAGTCAAATGTCCCCCCATGACCGCAGTTTAATTACCGTGGCTAGCTTGATGACCCAAGGTGTCCCCCAATTAGAAGCCCATTTAAATATTGCGAAGAAAAATGGTGTAACCAAAGAAGAAATCGTCGAATTGATTACCCATTTAGCCTTTTACACTGGCTGGCCTAAAGCCTGGTCTGCCTTCAATTTGGCAAAAGAAATTTATCAAGACTAGATTAAAAATTCCGCAACAAGATACAAAAACAAAATCGGAGAGTCATCTGTAAACAAAAATCATTTTACAGACACTGGCAGTTTTATGACGCCAGTAGATTTCCTAAACTATTAGAAGCCGGCTATCAGTCGGCTTCTTTTTTTCGGAAAATAGTTTACCAATTGTTTACATTTACCCATCTTTTTATTTAACGTCCCTTGTTAGACTAATAGTGGACTATCAGTTAAGCTGTAGTATTCCAGAACTTGGTAAAAAGAGGTGGGCAAATGCAAAAGGGACGGCGAAAAATTTTCTTAGTTTTTTTTATTTTTTCAGTGTTGTATGTTTTGCCGGCTTTTGACTGGCAGCATCTTCAACTGGTTATTTTGCGGGGGGATGACTACGCTTTTCATTTCGGGCGGATTTTTAGTTTGCTGGAGCAATTAAAAGCGAATGGCTGGCAGCAGGAAGTGGCGGTTTTTGGTCATAGTCAGATTTTTTATGGTGTGAATCTTTTTTACCCACCGCTGACTTCAGTTGTACCGATTGCAATTTTATCAGCCTTATTTTATTCAGTTGTCACGGGGCTGTACCTGTATGTCATTCTTTTGACTTTTATCACTTTTTTAATCGCCTATTACACCGCCTGCTATTTGACCAAGCAGGCATTACCCAATTTAAATCGGCAGGCTAGACTTTTTGTCCCCTATATATTCTCATTGCTATATGGTTTTTCCCATTATCGTTTGATTTGTTTTTATGAAAGGATGGCGCTGGGTGAATTTGTGGCGCTTAGTTTTTATCCGCTGATCTTTGCTGGTTTTTATAGTATTTTAAAAGATAACGGTCGTAAAAAACATTGGCTCGTGCTAGGGATGGCGCTCTTGGCATATACTCACATCCTTTCGTTAATTTTGGTTTCGTTAGTCTTAGGCTTGATGTTAATTTTTTACGGATGTAAAAAACAAGTTAATAAAAAAATCATCAGCAACTTTATCCAAGTGGCATTGCTGGCGGGATTATTATCTTTAGCCAGTCTAGTTCCGATGGTTTATCAAATGCTGACCATTGGAATTAATTCCGTTAAAACTTATGATTTGCAGCAGCAGGCCTATAATTTGTGGACGATTCTAGCCAATTCTTTGGATAATTATCTTGGTTATATGAGTTTTGGTTTAGTAATTTCCGTGATTTTAGGCGGTTGCCTGTGGAGTTATTTCAGGAGCCCGACAAATATTTTGCGGCAATCCAGTTTTCTTAAAAACTGTTTTGGTTGGTCGCTAGTTTTCCTCATCAGTTTGACGACCTTATTTCCGTGGCAGTTTTTTCAAAATACGCCAATGATTTTAATGCAGTTTCCGTTTCGCCTGATGCCGTTTTTAGGAATTTTTAGTTATTATTTAGGAGCGGTTCTATTGTCAGATTGGCTAGTAAAACGACACTCAGCAAAACGGCGCCTGCCAGTTTTACTGGCGACGCTTTTAGCGGTGCTGGCGATTGTCAGTGTCGAAAATTTGATTCAAATTCGCGATCCGGCTAATTTAATGCTGTCACAAAAGCAAGTCGAGGAGTCGCAGCATTATCAAGAATATCAAAATCGTGATTATCTGCCGAAGGGCTTAAATCAAACCGAAAAAAAGAATATTTTAAATAAAGTTGGTTTTATTAATCAGCGGGAAACCGTAATGGATTATCAAGGGAACGCCAGCGGAATTGAATTAGATTTAACTTTAACTGCTTCTGAAAATCGGGTGGTTACACCGGTGATTGCCTACAGCGGCTTAGTAGTTATTGACCAGCATCAGCAGAAGGTCAAGACGGTTGTCTCTGACGGCAAAACAATTAGCTTTGATTTACCAGCTGGGCAATATCAGCTGCAAGTCAGCTATCAAAAGCCTTGGCTTCATAAAGCAAGCGAAGCTATCACAGCTTTTACTTTAGTCGGCTACAGTTTTTATCTTGTACGAAAAAGGCCAAAAGAAAATTCTTGACAAAAGTTCGGCACCTAACTATAATCATTTTAGATTTAAGTTAGGTACCGAACTTATTTAAATTGAAAGAAGGAATTTTTAATGAGTAAATTAACCGATCAACTAATGAAACAGCTGCGCTTTGTTGGCTTAGCCAGTAATCAATTTGTCAGTCTAAAGGATGAAAATCTTTCTGGACAAAAACGGGTGCTGCAGATACTATCCGAAGAAGCTGGCTTAGTTCAAAGCCAGTTAGCCGAGATTTTAGATATTCGTCCGAGTTCTTTAGCTGAGGTCTTAAAGAAAATGGAAACCGTCGGCGATATTTACCGCCAAGAAGATAAGCAGGATAAGCGAATCAAGCGGGTCTATTTATCTGAGGCGGGTCGCAAAAAAGCAACCGCCTTGACCTATGGACAAAATCGTAGTGAAGCCTTTTTCAAAGGCTTGAACGAAGCGGAACAGTTGGAATTACAAGAGCTGCTGGAAAAAATTCCAGAAGGCTGGGAGGAAAAATTTCAAAGGGAGGCACCTCGTTTTATGGACCCACTGGATCGTTTGCAGGTGATGCAAAACTTCCGTCAGCAGTTTGAAGATCAGTGGGGACAAGATTGGGACCAGCTGAGCCCAGAGGAATTTCGAAAATTACGGAAAAACATGCGCCGTGAGATGAAGCAACAGGCCTTCCAGCATCGTCGGGAAATGAAAGACTTTGGCCGTAACTTTGGTCGTCAATTTCCAGGTAATTTCTGGGGCAACCCGGAAGATTGGCAAGAATATGCCGATTCGTCTGATAAAAAGAAACCTGCGGAAAAAGATTCCGAAGACGAGTGGCAAGATTTTTAAAAATTTTAACTAAAACTGTGATTGAATCCTTAAAATTTTTTTTCGGCTATTGGAGATTAGTTTAAGACTAACTAATTGTTGTAACGGAAATTACTTCGATGATTGAAATTAGGCAGTCTATCAGCTGATTCAAAATTCATTTTGGTATGAATATCTCACGATTAAAAAATTATTTTTAGGCTTTAATGTGCAGTTTCAAATCAAGCGGCGATCCGCTTGACTGACTAGGAGGATAAGTAAAATGGCAGACAGAGGAACCGTCGTAAATGAAGAAATGCCAAAGGAAAAAGTCATTAAAATTGGTGATTTTTTAAAATTTATTAACAGTGTCAACCCACGAAAATCTTTATTTCTGCTGGGGATGCTCTTGAGTTTGGTAACTTCCGGTGCCAGTCTAATCGTACCCCAGCTAACAAAGGGTTTGGTCGATACCAGTGTCTTAACCAGAATTGATACGAAAATGCTGGTGACACTTTTGCTGGCCTTTGTTGCTCAGTTAGGCTTTGGGACTTTGGGAGGCTTTTTCCTCCGTTATGTCGGGGAAGAATCCGTCAAAAAATTGCGGGAAAATTTGTGGGACCACCTGTTGCACTTACCCGTAGGTTATTTCGATGAAAATAAATCCGGTGAGAGTAGCTCTCGCTTAGTTAATGACACTTCCGTTATCAAAGATTTAGTGACCTCTCAATTTCCCAGTTTTATCACTGGTGGCATTCAATTGGTGGGCTCGTTAATTATTTTAGTCTGGATGGATTGGAAAATGGCGGCTTTAATTTTTACCGCAGTTCCGCTAATCGCCTTAATTATGTTGCCTATTGGCCGGATGATGTCAAAAATCGGCCGGCAATTACAAGCAGCCACAGCTGAGTTTAATGGCGAGGCCAGTGAAAAATTATCGGAAATTCGTCTAATTAAATCCAGTAATGGCGAAACCTATGAAGAACATAGCGGTCGTCGTTTTATTGATAAAATTTTTAAATTAGGGATTAAAGATGCCAAGATAGAAGCCGTTTTGCAACCGATTATGATGACTGTGATGTTGGGGCTGTTTGTCGGAATTCTTGGTTATGGAGCGGTCAGAGTACAGGCCGGCACTTTAACCAGTGGTGAACTGGTGGCATTTTTACTGTATCTTTTTAATATTATTGCGTCAGCCACTAGTTTTGCCTTATTCTTTTCGCAATTGCAAAAAGCTATGGGGGCCACGCAAAGAATTGAACAAATTTTACACACGCCGTTAGAACCAGTCGGTGCGGGTGAAGATTTTGATGTGGTTGGTCAAAAATTGCAAGTCAGAGAGTTATCCTTTTCGTATGATGCACTGCATCCGGTTTTAGAAAATATTTCCTTTGAAGCCAAGCCCAATACCGTGGTGGCTTTTGCAGGACCGAGTGGCGGCGGTAAGTCGACGATTTTTGCTTTATTGGAACGTTTTTATCAACCCACCAGTGGGGCAATTTTAATCGGTGATGAAAATGTGGCAGCCCTTGACTTAGCGGATTGGCGCTCGCAAATTGGTTATGTTTCTCAAGACAGTGCGGTTTTTGCCGGCAGTATTCGCGATAATTTACAATATGGCTTAGACAAGGAATTGCCAGAAGAGGAATTATGGCGGGGCCTAGAGCTAGCCTATGCCGATCAATTTGTCAAAGATTTTCCTGACCAATTGGAAACAGAAATTGGCGAACGAGGCGTCAAATTATCTGGTGGTCAAAAACAACGGATTGCCATCGCCCGAGCCTTTTTGCGAAATCCCAAAATATTGATGTTGGATGAAGCGACTGCCAGTTTAGATTCTCAGTCTGAAGAAAAAGTTCAACGCGCATTAGATTCCTTGATGGAGGGGCGCACCACTTTAGTAATTGCCCATCGCTTGTCTACCATTGTGGATGCTGACCAAATCTATTTCATTGAAAAAGGCCAAGTCACGGGACATGGCACTCATGCAGAATTAATAGTCAGCCATCCCCTATATAGCACATACGTACAAGAACAAATTGTTAACGCATAAAAAAGGTTACAACATAAAGTAAGCAAGAATTTTTCGAAGCAGTCCAGTCAAGGCTGCTTCGCTTGTAAATTTGCGGTAAAGAATTGCTAACCGCAAATCTACAAGGGAAGTCGAAAAATTTTTGTCAAACTAATTATGTTGTAACCTTTTTTTAAAAATTATCTAATGTTGCCATATCCTCAGGGGTGATTTCAAAATCGACTTTGGCATTGTCGATAATATATTTTTCGTGGACTGATTTTGGTAATGGTAAGATATTTTTTTCCAGTAGGTAACGGATCGCTAACTGAGGAATACTCTTGTCATACTTATCAGCAATAGCTTGTAATTCGGTATTGCCCAATAAACGGCCAGTGCCAATCGGTGAGTAGCCTTCAACTAGGACATCATTGTCTTGGCAAAAAGCAACCAGTTGGTCATCAGTTCGACCAATATGATAGATAAATTGATTGGCCATTGGCTTCATCGTACCGTGGTCAAAAATATTTTGCAAATCATCAATGCTAAAGTTGGAAACGCCGATTGCTTTGACTTTGCCATCTGTGTAAGCTTCTTCTAAAGCCCGCCAGACCTCTAAATTTTCTTTTTTAAAATCATTGCCGCCACTGTCCCGCATCAAAGACCAGGGGCGAGGGGCATGAATCAAAATCAAGTCAATATAACCAAGGTCCAATTCCTTTAAAGAATTATCAATGCTTTTCACAGCTTCTTGATAGGTTTTTAATTCAGCTGGTACTTTAGTAGTGATGTAAACTTCTTCCCTTGGTAAACCAGATTCCCTTACCGCTTTACCGACTGCGTCTTCATTGTGGTAAGCCGCCGCTGTATCAATGTGGCGATAACCGTTTGCTAAGGCAATTTTGGAAGCTTCATAGGCTTCCGCTACACTGGATTGCCAAGTGCCTAAAGCCAGTTTCGGAATTAGGTTTCCATTGGCTAAACGAAAATTTTCTGTTAAGACTGTCATATAAATCCCTACTTTCAATTTTAGTTACAAATTAAGTATAAAACTTAGAGTGGGCTATAAGTCAATTGTTTTGATTGTATTTAATCGTCTAACAGGAACCGCTCAAAGACATCATTTCCCAAAAATAAGCCTTCCTCTGTTAGAGCCAGATAATCTTCTTGTTGCACTAATAAATTTTCTTGAATTAATTCTTCAATGACCAGTCCATAAACTGAATCTAATGACACTTGAAATTTTTCAGCAAAATGAGCAGGCGAAATGCCTTGGCGTTTTCGCAACCCTAAAAACATTTCTTCTTCCATCTGGTTATTGCGGCTCAATTTTTCTTCTTCACGAATCGGTAGCTGATTGTCTCGTAAAGGCGCTAAATAATGCTGAATTGGGCCATGATTTTTATAGCGGATATTGCCGAGATAACCACTAGCACCTGCCCCCAGACCGAAATAATGTTCGTTGTTCCAATAAACTAAGTTATGTTGGCTTTCCTTGCCGGGAATTGCAAAATTACTGACCTCGTATTGTTGCCGATTGCCAGTTGCCATCAGTTCAATGGTTTCAGCAAACATCTGGCTTTCAATATCTTGATCTGGTAATTCCAACCGACCTTGCCGCACCCAATTCATAAACATGGTTTTATTTTCTAAAATTAAAGAATACAACGAGTAATGGGGCAAATCCAATTCAATTGCCCGCTGTAAGGTATCACGAAAGCTTGCCAAGGTTTGTCCCGGCAGCGCATAAATCAAATCGATGCTAACATTTTCAAAATTTTCCTTTTCTAAAAAGGCCATCGTTTCATAGACATCGGCAGCGGTGTGTTTGCGACCAATTTTTTTCAGTAATTTATCATCAAAGGTTTGTACGCCCATTGATAAACGGTTTACTCCGTAATTTTTCATTACCTGTAATTTTTCTTGAGTTAAATCACCGGGATTAGCTTCAACGGTAAATTCATTTTGATCATTGAAGGGCAGCAGCTCCCTCACGCCGGCTAATAAGCGATCCAATTGTTTTGCAGAGAGGGAGGTAGGCGTTCCACCACCAATATAGAGAGTAGCCATTTCTTCAACTGGGAAACGCTCTTTCGTCAATTGAATTTCTTTTAGTAATGCTTCAATATATTCATCAACCGGCTGACCTTCTAGAAAAACTTTATTAAAGTCACAGTAATAGCAAATATGCTCGCAAAAAGGAATGTGTAAATAGGCTGAGACCGGTTGTAAAATTTTTTTTGTTTCCATCGTTTGGACTCCTCGTGGTTCAATTTCTTTGTAAATAGTACCATACTTTATTTAGACTTAATATAGAAGAAACTTTTCCAATGATTGAAATTATCTGAAAAAAAGCAATTAGCACTCGGATAAAACAAGTGCTAATTTTTGCATCGTTTTCCTTGACTTCTCTGGAGAATATGGTATATTAATACTTGTGTTAGCACTTGATAGTTAAGAGTGCTAAAACAAATGATGAAGGTGATTGAGATGTTAACAGACAGACAAAAAAATATCTTACGGCTCATCATTCAGAATTATACCGAAACTGGATTACCCGTCGGCTCGAAAAAGTTGATGGAGGAGGGCATCTCAGCCAGTTCTGCAACAATTCGCAATGATATGAAGGCGTTGGAGGAGCATGGGTTATTACAAAAGACCCATTCATCTTCAGGAAGAATTCCTTCCTTAGCCGGTTATCGTTATTATGTGGATTATTTGTTGGAACCGACTCAAATTGCCAACAATGATGTCTTGAAAATTCGTCAATCCTTTAAAAAGGAATTTCACGAAATTAATGAAATCATTGAAGGCTCTGCTGAGGTTCTAGCCCAATTGACCAGCTACACGGCATTTTCTTTAGGTCCTGAAGTTAAGGAAAGGAAATTGACCGGTTTTCGGATTGTCCCTTTAAATGATCGCCAAGTCATTGCTTTGATTGTGACGGACAAAGGCAATGTCGAAAACCAAATTTTCAAAATTCCTGAAGGAGTTACCGGTGAGGATTTAGAAAAAATTGTTCGAATTATCAATGATAAATTAGTCGGCGAACCTTTGTTGACAGTTTACCATCGGTTGCGGACAGAAATTCCGATGATTCTTCACAAGTATTTCCAAACGACGGACGGATTGGTCAGTTTATTTAATAGTATGCTAGGCCAAGCCTTTGAAGAAAAAGTTTACGTGAGCGGTCGAATGAATTTGTTAGATTTTAATCCTAGTCAAGATTTGACAGAATTTAAATCAGCCTATTCATTTATGAAGGATTCGGATGAATTGAGTCAGCTCTTTGTACCAGCAGAGGGTGGGATTTCAATAAAAATTGGTTCTGAAATCGGGAATAATTTATTAGACAATCTAAGTCTGATTCAAGCGACCTATGATATTCAAGGTCACGGTCGGGGCATGATTGCATTATTAGGACCGACGAGCATGCCTTATTCGAAAATGTTCGGCTTAGTGGATGTGTTCCGCCAAGAACTTGCCGATCGTTTGGAGGATTACTACCGGGAATTAGACGGTTAACCAATGAATAGAAGGGAAGTTTATACGATGGCAGAAAAAGACGAAGAATTAAAAGAGCAACCTGAAAATCTTGAAGAAGCGGATGCCAATCAAGAATTAGTCGAAGAAGTCGAAGTTTTAACAGAGCTGGAAAAATTAAATGCTGATTTTTCTGATATGGAGGATAAGTTTTTAAGAGCTCGGGCGGAAATCGCCAATATCACCAACCGCAATCGCAGTGAAAGAGAAACGATGCAAAAATATCGTTCCCAAGACTTAGCAAAAAAAGTCTTGCCATCTCTAGATAATTTGGAGCGGGCTTTGGCAATTGAAGTGGATGATGAACAGGGTGCCAGTTTGAAAAAAGGCATTATGATGGTTTTGGAAAGTTTGCAAGTTGCTTTGAAGGAAGAAGGCATCGAAGAAATTTCTGCAATGGGAGAAACCTTTGATCCTAATTTACATCAAGCTGTCCAAACGATTCCAGCCAATGATGACGCTCCAAGCGAAACGGTTGTTGAAGTTTTGCAAAAGGGCTATAAATTACATGACCGCGTGTTAAGACCAGCGATGGTTATTGTGGCTCAATAAAAAAGCTATTCTAAAAATAAAAGATAAAAAAGTTACAGTGAGGAGAAATTAATTATGAGTAAAATTATCGGTATTGACTTAGGTACAACAAACTCAGCAGTTGCAGTTCTTGAAGGCGGCGAAGCAAAAATTATCGCCAACCCAGAAGGCAACCGCACAACACCATCTGTTGTTTCATTTAAAAATGGTGAAATTCAAGTAGGTGAAGTAGCAAAACGTCAAGCAGTGACTAATCCCAACACAATTGCTTCTATCAAACGTCATATGGGTGAAGCTGGCTACAAAGTCGAAGCAGAAGGCAAATCTTATACACCACAAGAAATTTCAGCAATGATTTTACAATATATCAAAGGTTTTGCTGAAGATTACTTAGGGGAAAAAGTTGAAAAAGCTGTTATTACTGTTCCTGCATACTTCAACGATGCCCAACGTCAAGCAACGAAAGACGCTGGTAAAATTGCCGGTTTAGAAGTTGAACGGATTGTCAATGAACCAACAGCAGCCGCTTTAGCTTATGGTTTAGATAAAACAGATAAAGATGAAAAAATCTTAGTCTTTGACCTTGGTGGTGGTACCTTTGACGTTTCCATTCTTGAATTAGGCGATGGCGTCTTTGATGTATTATCAACTGCCGGTGACAATCACCTAGGTGGGGATGACTTTGATAACAAAATTATCGACCACATGGTTGCAGAATTCAAAAAAGAAAACGGTATTGACTTAGGCAAAGATAAAATGGCTTTACAACGGTTAAAAGACGCTGCTGAAAAAGCTAAAAAAGATTTATCTGGTGTGACTAGCACACAAATCAGCTTGCCATTTATCACAGCTGGCGACGCTGGACCTTTGCACTTGGAAATGACTTTAACCCGCGCTAAATTTGATGAATTAACTTTAGATTTAGTTGAAAGAACCAAAGTACCAGTACGCCAAGCTTTAAAAGATGCTGGCTTATCTCAATCTGAAATTGATGAAGTAATTTTGGTTGGTGGTTCAACTCGGATTCCAGCAGTGGTTGAAGCAGTCCGCAAAGAAACGAATAAAGAACCAAATAAATCAGTGAACCCAGATGAAGTAGTTGCGATGGGGGCTGCCATTCAAGGTGGTGTCATCACTGGTGATGTGAAGGATGTCGTTTTATTAGACGTAACTCCATTATCATTAGGTATTGAAACAATGGGTGGCGTCTTCACTAAATTAATTGACAGAAATACAACAATCCCAACAAGTAAATCACAAGTCTTCTCAACAGCGGCTGACAACCAACCAGCAGTTGATATTCATGTCCTGCAGGGTGAACGGCCAATGGCAGCAGACAACAAAACTTTAGGACGCTTCCAATTAACGGATATTCCACCAGCACCTCGTGGTATTCCACAAATCGAAGTTTCATTTGATATCGATAAAAATGGTATCGTAAATGTTTCTGCGAAGGACTTAGGCACGCAAAAAGAACAAACAATCACGATTAAATCTTCTTCAGGCTTATCTGATGATGAAATCGAACGGATGGTTAAAGATGCTGAAGCAAATGCTGATGCTGATAAAGCTCGTAAAGAAGAAGTTGATTTACGTAACGATGTCGATGCTTTGTTATTCACAGTCGATAAAACATTGAAGGAGCTTGAAGGCAAAGTCGATGCTGACGAAGTCAAAAAAGCGGAAGATGCCCGTGATGAATTGAAAGCAGCCGTTGAAGCGAACAACATTGAAGAAATGAAGACTAAACGGGATGCGCTAAACGAAATCGTGCAAAATCTATCAGTAAAACTTTATGAACAAGCAGCACAACAACAAGCAGAAGCTGACCCAGAAGCAGCTCAAGGCGGCGCTGATGATGTTGTCGATGCAGATTTTGAAGAAGTTGACGGTGACAATAAATAATGTTTAACCAGCAGCTAGTCTGCTAAGTTGTTTGAAAAGCCAAAGCTTCTGCTTTGGCTTTTTGATTGGTATTCGTCTATTTAAGAGCCACCAATATTTTTAGGAGAATGCGGTGAAACTGTTCAGATTCTCTAATAAATATGGTATGATAATTTGGATTCGTAAGACGGATTTAATTGAGACAATCAGGAAAAATAATGAGTGAAGCGTAAATCAAGGATTTGTAAGCAGATTTACGTCAAGGAGGAAGCCGATGGCAACGAAAAGAGATTATTATGAAGTGCTCGGACTGACCAAAGGGGCAACAGATGATGAGATCAAAAAAGCCTACCGAAAACTTTCTAAACAATACCATCCCGACATTAATAAAGAAGCGGATGCTGAAGACAAATTTAAAGAAATTTCTGAAGCCTATGAAATTTTAAGCGATCCTCAGAAAAAAGCAGCCTACGATCAATACGGTCACGCAGGAACTGATCCAAATTATGGTGGCGGCGCTGGCGGTTTTGGTGGCTTTGGTGGTTTCGGCGGCGGTGGCGGCGGTGGCGGCAGCTACAGTAGCGGCGGCTTCGGCGGTTTTGAAGATATTTTTGATTCTTTCTTTGGCGGCGGTGGTCGCAGCGTCGATCCCAATGCCCCAAGACAAGGAGCCGATTTACAATACACGGTTGATTTAGCTTTTGAAGATGCGATTTTTGGGACTGAAAAAGAAATCAAATACAATCGTGAAGAAGTGTGTCACACTTGTAACGGAAATGGTGCTAAGCCAGGTACGCAACCTGTGACTTGTCATAAGTGTCATGGTTCCGGTTCAATTAATGTTGAACGCCAAACACCACTAGGCCGGGTCATGAGTCGTCAAACCTGTGATGTCTGCCACGGAACTGGTAAAGAAATTAAAGAACCATGCCCAACTTGTCATGGTTCAGGTCATGAAAAGCAAGCCCATTCCGTTAAAGTGAACGTACCTGCCGGTGTAGAAGACGGTCAACAAATGCGTCTGCAAAATCAAGGGGAAGCCGGTACCAATGGCGGACCTTATGGCGATTTATATGTGGTCTTCCGTGTCGAAGAAAGTGATATTTTTGATCGCGACGGCGGCGAAATTTTCTATGATTTGCCTTTGAGCTTTGTTCAGGCAGCCTTAGGAGATGAAGTCCAAGTACCGACTGTTCACGGAGATGTAAAAATGAAAATTCCCGCCGGCACTCAAACTGGTAAAGAATTTCGTTTAAGAGGCAAGGGAGCGCCGAGATTACGGGGCAATGCCAACGGTGATCAACATGTGACGGTGCGGATTATTACACCGAAAAACTTAAACGACAAGCAAAAAGAAGCGTTACGAGCATTTGCAGATGCTGGTGGCGATTCCCAAGTCAGCGAGCAGCAGGAAGAGGGCTTCTTCGATAAAATGAAGGACGCTTTTGGCGGCGGCAAAAAGAAAAAATAATTTTGTAAAGAATTTACATTAAATGTTCAAAGAAGTTTTGTTAGAGAGAAAGTTTAAAATTGTTTTCTCTAGATAGAATTTCTTATGATTTACACGAATCGTTATTAAACTGGCGGCACAGCAGCTTTTGAAGTGATTCCTTCAAAAATTCTGTGTTTGAAAAAAAGTTGACAGGCTGCATCTGTTGCTTTTGGCCACTAACTTCGTTATGATAACGAATATAGAAATACGTCCTTAGGGGAGTAATCGGTGGTCGTTAAAGGCCGCGGTAATATCAACAGTTAGTCAAAATTTTTTGGCTGGTATTAACCTGAAACGATGAGACTTAAGATAAACCTATTTGGTTTGTCTTAAGTCTCTTTTTGTCTCTAAGGAGCTATTTCAATAAAAAATTTGGAGGAAACAATTGAAAAAAACAGCTTATCAAGAGGAAATAACAAATTTATATGAGACATTAGCGACGAATCCCACTGGCTTAACCAATCAAGAGGCGGCAGAACGGCTCGCCAAAGATGGCTTGAACCAACTACCGGAAGCGCCGAAAAAATCGGTTATCAAGTTATTTTTAGAAACCTTTAAAGATGCGATGGTGATTGTTTTACTGATTGTTTCCTTCGTACAGGTCTCGATGGGCGCCCATATCGAAGCGATTGTTATCTTCGCTGTCTTAATGCTGAACTCTTTAGTCAGTGTCATTCAAGCAAAAAAAGCGGAAGGTTCACTGGAGGCTCTGAAAAAACTTTCGGCGCCTGTGGCCAGTGTGTTACGGGATGGTAAAGAAGAACAAGTTCCCGCCAATAAAATTGTTGTCGGTGACATTGTTAATCTGGAGGCCGGTGATTATATTCCGGCGGATGGCCGTTTGATTGAGGAAAACAGTTTAAAAGTTGACGAAGGGATGCTAACGGGAGAATCCGTGCCTGCTGAAAAAATGGTGGGAACTTTAGCTGATAAAGTTGCTATCGGCGATCAAGATAATATGGTTTTCAGTGGCACAATTATCACGAATGGTCGAGGAAAATTTTTAGTAACAGCGACCGCTGGAGCTACTGAGATTGGTCAAGTAGCAGCCCTATTGGAAAATACCACGGAAAGTAAGACGCCTTTACAACGAGGCTTAGATCGTTTCAGTAAAAAATTAAGTATCTGGATTTTAGTTTTATCGCTGACAATTTTAGGAATTCAACTAGCTCGGTTATTTTTCGGCGATAACGCTGGGGTTGCCACAGAAGATATTGTCAATGCGTTTATGTTCGCGGTGGCAGTGGCAGTAGCCGCCATTCCTGAGGCGTTACAATCGATTGTCACGATTGTCTTGTCTTTGGGCACAAAGAAGATGGCCAAGGAAAATGCAATTATCCGCAAGCTGGCAGCCGTAGAAACATTAGGTTCCACGAGTATTATTGCCACAGATAAAACCGGAACCTTAACCCAAAATAAAATGACGGTGGTCGACTTTTATTTACCCGTCGGCAAAACTGGCGAATTTACCAAGGATTCGCAAAACTGGACAGTCGATGAAGAACGCTTATTGCAAATTTCTACTTTGACTAATGATGCCATTATTACCGAGGCCGGCCAAAAATTAGGTGATCCAACAGAGATTGCCTTAGTAGATTTTAGTCAGAAGCTAGCATTGTCGGCTGCTGATTTGCGAAAAAGATATCCCCGCAAAGGTGAATTGCCCTTTGATTCTGCTAGAAAATTAATGTCGACACTCCATCAGATTGACGGTCAGGATTTACTTTTAGTCAAGGGTGGACCAGATATTGTTTTCGGCCGCTCAAGTAAAATTTTATTGAACGGTCAGGTGCAGCCTTTAACTGCTGATTTGCAAAAACAATTACAGCAGCAAAACGAAAAATTTTCTAAACGAGCATTGCGGGTCTTAGCCTTTGCCTTTAAGCCAATTAATCATACCGAAATCACCTTAGAAGATGAAAATGAATTGATTTTGGTGGGGCTGCTGGCGATGATTGATCCACCACGAAAAGAAGTCTATCAAGCAGTCAAAGACGCCAAGTCTGCTGGTTTGAAAACAATTATGATTACTGGCGACCACAAAACGACAGCCGTGGCAATTGCCAAAGAAATCGGCATTTTCTCAGAGAATGACACTGCCTTAACGGGGACTGAATTAGATGAGTTATCTGAGGATGCTTTGATGGAAATTTTAGATACGGTGACTGTTTATGGTCGGGTGTCACCAGAAAATAAAATTCGAATTATCAAAGCGTGGCAGTCTAAAGGAAATATTTCGGCGATGACCGGCGACGGTGTCAATGATGCACCGGCTTTAAAGCAGGCAGACATTGGCATTGCCATGGGAACTGGAACAGATGTAGCAAAAGATGCAGCCGCCATGGTTTTAGCGGATGATAATTTTGCTTCCATTATTAAAGCGGTCAAAGTCGGGCGCAACGTCTTTGACAATTTGAAAAAGGCGATTGCGTATCTGTTTGCCGGTAATTTAGGGGCAATTATTGCCATTCTTTTTGCCTTAATTATGGATTGGAGCAATCCCTTTACAGCTATTCAGCTGCTTTTTATCAACTTAATTAATGATTCTCTGCCGGCGATTGCATTAGGAACGGAAAAAGCGGAGCCAGATGTTATGAAGCGGGCACCCAGAGACCCTAATGCCGGCATTTTAAGCGGCAAGACTTTTGTCTCAGTGGCCTATCGAGGAATTTTAATTGGATTGGCTGTGATTATTGCTCAATATATCGGAATGCAATATTCAGAAGGGGTGGGTGTGGCGATGGCCTTTTCAACGCTAATCTGGAGCCGGACTTTCCAAACTTTAGCGGCCCGTTCCAATATTCAAACCTCTTGGCAGGTTGGCTTCTTTTCAAATAAAATGGTCGTGTTAGCGATGAGCCTCTGCGCTGTTTTATATAGCGTAACTTTATTGCCAGGAATTCGGGAAGTCTTTGATATTCCGACTGATTTCAGTTTGCTACAGGTTGGTTTTTGTATTGCGTTAGCAGTCGTTGCCACCTTTTCAATGGAGATTACCAAGCTGGTGTTGGGCTATCTTAACCGCCGTCAAGAAGCAGGCGTCAAAAAATATTCAAAAGCTTAACAGACTGCAAAGAAAACTATCATATAAATTGTTTTATAAAAGAAGCGCCCGAGGACCGACAGGACCTCAAGCGCTTTTTATTATCGTTCGGGTGCTTAACTTTTCTGCAAAAGCTCGCCCTTTTAAATTAAATATTTAAAACTTTATCTAAGAAATCTTTGGTCCGTTCATTTTGCGGATTTTCGAAGATTTGTTGCGGTGTACCGTCTTCTAAAAAGTTGCCGCCGTCGATAAACATCACGCGATTCGCTACCTCTTTGGCAAAGCCCATTTCGTGGGTAACAATCACCATAGTCATTCCTTGCTTGGCTAATTTCTTCATAACATTTAAAACATCACCAACCATTTCCGGATCTAGTGCTGAGGTCGGTTCATCGAAGAGCATAATGTCCGGCTTCATGGCTAAGGCCCGGGCAATCGCCACCCGTTGTTTTTGACCACCGGATAAGCTGTCAGGATACACGTCTTTTTTATCAGACAAGCCGACCGTTTCCAATAATTTTAAGGCCCGTTTTTCTGCCTCTGCTTTGGTTTCTTTTTTGACATCAGTTGGAGCTAAAATAATATTTTGCAGCACCGTCAAATGGGGAAATAAATTAAAATGCTGAAAAACCATACCGATATGCTGGCGCACTAAATTGATATTGGTATCCTTATCCAACAGATGGGTGCCATCAATCACGATATCGCCACTCGTTGCTTCTTCAAGGCGATTCAAACAGCGGAGGAATGTACTTTTTCCTGAGCCTGAAGGACCGATGACGCAGACCACGTCGCCTTCTGCAATCGCAACATTAATATCATTGAGAACAGTATTTTCACCGTATTTTTTGATTAAATTTTTCACTAGAATTTTTTCTGCCATTGTTTACACCTTCTTCTCTAGACGTTTTGCTAATTTGGTTAAGGCGGTAATCACAATCAAGTACATCACAGCGATGATAAAGTAAACCCGACCACCTTGACCGTTACGGGCAACGATAATTTTACCAGTTTGTAGCAATTCGATGACGCCGATAACAGAAATAATCGTCGTATCCTTTAATGAGATGACAAACTGATTGACGAAGGAAGGAATCATAATCCGAATCGCCTGCGGCAAAATAATTTTTTGCATGGTTCGCGTATAAGGTAAACCTAGACTGCGGGAGGCCTCCATTTGACCAATCGGCACCGCATTAATTCCGCCACGAACAATTTCCGCAATATAAGCACTGGCGTTTAAAGTCAGGGTGATAATGCCGGCGATAAAATCTGGAATGGTGAAAGGCAGGCCGAAGAAAATAAAGTAAGCCAAAACCATCATTGGAATACCGCGAATAATATCAACATAGACACCGGCAAACATTCTTAAAGGTTTAACCGGCGAAACACTGAACAAGCCGATAATAATGCCGACAATCATCGCTAAGGCGAAGGAAACAATTGCTAACCAAATTGTTTGCCCCAAGCCCTTTAAAAGGGCCGGATAGTTATTTTGAATTAAACCCCATAAAGTTGACTCATCCGCCGTAGTACCTGAGGTTGCGACATCTACTTCGCCATCTTCACCGGTTGAGATGTAGTTGGCAACAATTTCATCGTATTCGCCGCTAGCTTTTAATTTCGCTAAGCCTTCATTGAACATTGTCAGCAACTCTTGATTTTCGCCTTTTTTAACGGCGAAAGCATAGGAATTACTTTCTTGACGATCGCCAACAAGTTTAAAATCTTGCCCGTTTGCAATAGCATAGCCTAACACTGGATAATCATCAAAAATTGCCTGCAGCGTGCCATTGTTGATTGCTCCGTATAAAGCATCAGAGGCATCATAGAGCTTGATTGAATAGCCATATTCATCGGCATTATTTTCTAAGAAAGTTGCGCTTTGGGTTCCAATTTTAGCACCGACGACTTTTCCGTTTAAATCTTCGTACCCGGTAATCTCGTCATCATTCCCTAAAACGGCCATTTGAATACCACTGTCAAAATATGTATCGGAAAAATCAAAAACCTGCTGACGTTCTTCGGTAACGCTCATACCAGCGATCATGCCATCCAACTGACCGGCTTGCACACCTTGAACAGAAGGATCAAACCCCATAGGTCTCAAATCATAAGTGAAATCTTCTTCTTCGGCAATGGCTGCCAGTAGTTCAATATCAATACCGACATAATCGCCTGAGTCATTTTGAAATTCAAAGGGCGGGAAGGTGATATCTGTGCCGATTTGATAATGATTGCTGGCAGCTTTTGCCGTTGTTCCGCCCAAAAAAGCTCCCAACGCCAACAGCAACATAACGAAACTCAATAAATATTTTTTTCTTTTCATGTCTAACCTCCAAAATTTCTACATCTGAAAAATTATATGCTATTTTTAACAAAAAAAAAAGTCGCTGATTCCAGAAAATTTTCAAACTTGAAATTTTTTCGTAAGACTGAGGGTTTTTTCTTAAAAATCATAGCTTAAAAATGGCGAAAGTATGTTCGCTATGATATACTATTTCCAGTGAAAATTTCTATTTTGAGGAGGCAGAAAAATGTTGGAGCGAGATACCTCCCGTCAGTTTAATTTGGTGTCAAAATATCAACCGGCTGGCGATCAGCCTGAAGCAATCAGCCAATTAACTGAAGGCATTATTGATGGAAAGAAAGCCCAAGTTCTTTTAGGGGCGACCGGGACCGGCAAGACCTATACAATTTCTAATTTAATCAAGGAAACCAATAAGCCCACCTTAATTATTGCCCACAATAAAACTTTGGCGGGCCAATTATACGGCGAGTTTAAAGAATTTTTCCCTGACAATGCCGTGGAATATTTTGTCAGCTACTATGATTATTATCAACCGGAAGCCTATGTGCCCTCAAGTGACACTTATATTGAAAAAGATGCCAGCATCAATGATGAAATTGATAAGCTGCGGCATTCGGCCACCAGCTCTTTACTGGAAAGAAATGATGTGATTGTTGTTGCGTCAGTTTCTTGTATTTTTGGTTTAGGTTCACCGATTGAATATAGCCAACAGGTTGTTTCCTTACGAGTTGGAATGGAGCTGGAACGCAATCAGCTTTTGACGAACTTAGTAGATATTCAATTTGAACGCAACGATATTGATTTTCAGCGGGGTCGTTTTCGAGTTAGAGGAGATGTTGTGGAAATTTTCCCAGCCTCAAGAGATGAACGGGCGTTGCGGATTGAATTTTTCGGTGATGAGATTGAACGGATTCGTGAAGTCGATGCATTAACCGGCGAAATTTTAGCCGATACTGAACACGTGGCAATCTTCCCGGCAACTCACTTCGTTACCAATGAAGAACATATGCAGGTAGCAGTCAATCAAATTAAAGATGAATTGGCGGACCGCTTAGCGATTTTACGGAGTGAAAATAAGTTATTAGAAGCCCAACGCTTAGAACAGCGAACCAATTATGATATCGAAATGATGTTAGAGATGGGTTACACTTCGGGAATTGAAAATTATTCCCGCCATATGGACGGTCGTAAAGAAGGAGAGCCACCATATACTTTAATCGACTTCTTCCCGGATGATTTTCTCATCGTGATTGACGAGTCCCACGTGACGATGCCGCAGATTCGCGGTATGTACAACGGCGACCGGGCCCGCAAACAAATGTTAGTGGACTACGGCTTCCGTTTACCTTCAGCTTTAGATAATCGGCCATTACGTTTAGAAGAATTTGAAGAACATGTCAATCAAATCGTTTATGTTTCGGCGACGCCGGGACCTTATGAAGCGGAACAAACCGATACAGTAATCCAGCAAATTATTCGGCCGACCGGTTTATTAGATCCAGTAATTGAAGTGCGGCCGATTATGGGTCAGATTGATGACCTAGTTGGTGAAATCAATGAGCGAGTTGAGAAAAATGAACGGGTCTTTGTCACGACACTGACGAAAAAAATGTCTGAGGATTTAACCGACTACTTTAAAGAAATGGGTATCAAGGTGAAATATCTTCACAGCGATATTAAAACCTTGGAACGGACAGAGATCATTCGTGATTTGCGCTTAGGGGAATTTGACGTGCTGGTGGGAATCAACTTACTAAGAGAAGGACTGGATGTCCCAGAGGTCTCCTTAGTTGCCATTTTAGATGCGGATAAGGAAGGCTTCCTGCGGAGTGAGCGGTCGTTGGTGCAAACGATTGGCCGGGCTGCCCGTAACTCTGAAGGTAAAGTGATTATGTACGCCGATAAGATGACGGATTCCATGCAGCGGGCGATTGATGAAACGGCTCGCCGTCGTAGCATTCAAGAGGCTTATAATGTCGAGCACGGAATTGAGCCGAAAACAATTATTAAAGAAATTCGTGATTTAATTGCTATCACGAAGGTCGCTGAAGAGGTGACGGGTTATGATACGTCCGTTTCTCTAGCGGATATGAATAAAGAAGAACGGGAAATGTTCTTATTGAAACTCGAAAAAGAAATGAAGGATGCTGCTAAGGCTCTTGATTTTGAAACAGCCGCCAATCTGCGGGATACGATTCTGGAGATTAAAGCTGGCGAATAAATACGCGCCGCCGACATAGGAGGAAACGTTGCGCCTGCCTTCTGTGTCGGATTGTTTTTTGCGTGTCAAACAGTCGCAACTAGTTAAGTTCAGAAATTAAAATTTTTTTC
This sequence comes from Enterococcus sp. LJL120, assembly GCF_054871765.1. NCBI lineage: Bacteria > Bacillati > Bacillota > Bacilli > Lactobacillales > Enterococcaceae > Enterococcus > Enterococcus sp. LJL120. Next base: position 246,595 of record NZ_JBTXLV010000004.1, on the reverse strand, counting down.
TGATGAGTGCTACAATGATGAAGATGCTTTGCAGGAATTTTTGGAAATGGAGAAGTGATACTATGGCAAATGATAAAATTGTCATCCACGGCGCCCGCGCCCATAATTTAAAAAATATCGACGTAACGATTCCCCGAGATAAATTGGTGGTGGTCACCGGTCTTTCTGGTTCAGGGAAGAGTTCCTTAGCCTTTGATACTCTTTATGCTGAGGGGCAGCGCCGCTATGTCGAAAGTTTATCTTCTTACGCACGGCAGTTTTTAGGTCAAATGGATAAACCGGATGTCGATAGCATTGATGGCTTGAGTCCTTCAATTTCGATTGACCAAAAAACCACCAGCAAGAATCCTCGTTCAACGGTCGGCACGGTCACAGAAATTAATGACTATTTACGGCTCTTATATGCTCGAATTGGTCATCCGATTTGTCCTAATGATGGAACGGAAATCACTAGCCAATCAGTTGAACAGATGGTCGATCAAGTGTTGGAATTGCCGGAACGGTCGCGGATTCAAATTTTGGCGCCGGTTGTGCACGGCAAAAAAGGCCAGCATAAAAAAGTTTTCGAAATGATTCAAAGAGAAGGCTATGTGCGGGTTCGTGTTAACGGCGAAAACTATGATGTCAGCGAAGTTCCCGAATTAGAAAAAAATAAGAAACACAATATTGAAATCGTAATTGACCGGATTGTTATTAAAGAAGGTATTCGCTCCCGTCTGTTTGATTCCTTTGAAGCAGCGTTGCGTTTAGCAGATGGCTACGCGGTGGTGGATGTGATTGGCGAAAAAGAAATTCTCTTCAGCGAACATTATTCTTGTCCTTACTGTGGCTTTACCGTAGGCGAATTGGAGCCCCGCTTGTTTTCATTTAATGCGCCTTTTGGAGCCTGCCCTGAATGTGACGGACTAGGGATGAAATTGGAAGTCGATATTGACTTAGTGATTCCTGATCAAGATAAAACTTTACGGGAAGGGGCCATTTTACCGTGGAACCCAATCAGCTCGCAGTATTATCCGGAGATGCTAGCCCAAGCAGCAGAGGGCTTTGGCATTGACTTAGACATGCCCTACAAAGATTTGCCAGAAGAACACCGGGATATTATTTTAAACGGCTCTGGTGATGACATGTTCCATTTCCATTATGAAAATGAGTTTGGCGGCGTGCGGGATGTGGAAATGCCATTTGAAGGTATTCTGCGGAATATTTCTCGGCGTTATGAACAAACTGCCAGTGATTTCACCCGCAATCAAATGCGGCTGTATATGACGGAATTAGCTTGTCAATCTTGTAAAGGCTATCGCTTAAATCCACAGGCATTGTCGGTGAAGGTTAATCAAAAAAATATTGGTGAAATCAGCGAACTGTCGGTAACAAAAATTTTAGACTTCGCCCAAGGCTTAACCCTCAGTGAGCAAGAGGTGATGATTGCTAAACCGATTTTAAAGGAAGTCGACGATCGGCTGACTTTCTTAAAAAATGTTGGCTTGGATTATTTAACCTTAAGTCGAGCTGCCGGCACCTTATCCGGCGGGGAAGCGCAACGGATTCGTTTGGCGACGCAAATCGGCTCCAATTTGTCCGGAGTGCTTTATATCTTGGATGAGCCTTCCATTGGTTTGCATCAGCGGGACAATAACCGCCTGATTGATTCTCTTAAAAAAATGCGAGATTTAGGCAATACCTTAATTGTCGTTGAACATGACGAAGATACGATGATGGCAGCCGATTATTTAATTGATGTCGGTCCCGGCGCTGGGGAACAAGGCGGTCAAATTGTCGCAGCGGGTACACCGGCGGAGGTTGCTAAAAATCATGAGTCTATCACTGGACAGTATTTATCTGGCGACAAAGAAATTGCCGTGCCGAAGAATCGCCGTAAAGGTAACGGCGGCAAAATCCGGATTACCGGTGCAGCTGAAAATAATTTGAAGAACTTAAGCGTGGACTTTCCGTTAGCAACATTTACAGCAGTGACTGGGGTTTCAGGTTCAGGCAAATCAACCTTAGTCAATCAAATTTTGAAAAAGGCTTTGGCGCAAAAAATTAACCGTAATACTAATAAGCCCGGCAAATACAAAACGATTTCAGGCTACGAAACGATTGAAAAAATTGTCGACATCGACCAAAGTCCAATTGGTCGCACGCCTCGGAGTAATCCGGCGACTTATACCAGTGTCTTTGATGATATCCGGGATTTATTTGCGAAAACCAATGAAGCCAAAGTCCGGGGCTATAAAAAGGGCCGCTTCTCCTTTAATGTCAAAGGTGGCCGCTGTGAAGCTTGTCGGGGCGATGGAATTATTAAAATTGAAATGCATTTTCTACCAGATGTTTACGTCCCTTGTGAAGTCTGCCATGGCAAACGTTATAATTCTGAAACGTTAGAAGTGCACTACAAAGGGAAAAATATTGCTGAAATTTTAGAGATGACTGTTGAAGAGGCGGTTGAATTCTTCCAACATATTCCTAAAATTCACCGGAAGCTGCAAACCATTCTGGATGTTGGTCTAGGCTATGTGACTTTGGGACAACCAGCTACAACTTTATCCGGCGGGGAAGCCCAACGGATGAAATTGGCCAGTGAGCTGCACCGAATTTCAAACGGCAAGAATTTTTATATTTTAGACGAACCAACTACCGGCCTGCATACCGACGATATTGCCCGCTTGCTACAGGTTTTACAAAGACTAGTGGACGCCGGCAATACAGTCTTAGTGATTGAACATAATCTAGATGTTATCAAATCAGCTGATTACATCATTGACTTGGGTCCAGAAGGCGGCGATGGCGGCGGCACAATTTTAGCCACCGGTAGTCCGGAAAAAATTGCCAAGTCGAAAGACAGCTACACCGGCTATTATTTGAAGAAAGTGATGGAAAAATAGCTCTTACTCGTAAACAAAAAAACGAACTGCTTTTATCGGAGGATTTCCTTTACAGGGAGCCTTTTGCTATTAGCAGTTCGTTTTTTTTAAGCTGAGTAGCGGGCGTTTTGATTGGTCGTATAATTCAGTAGCAATTTTTGAACATTGGCCTTTCGCTGTTTTTCAATTTCAATCCGTAAACCAGCAATGCTGCGGTAGGTGGGAATGTCTTCTAAGATAATCAGCTTTTCAGGGGGGACGTTAGACATTTGATAATTGGCGGCATAAATATCACAGGCCGGCACATCACAGGCTTTCGCTGAAAAATAATCGCTGTTCATAACCTCCATATTGGCCCGATTGAGAAAGAGACGACCCAAGAAATTTGCTAAAGATTGGGCGTGGACTTTTCCAAGGTCGCTAAAGATTCCGATTTTGACGGTATCCCGCTGCCCTTCAATCAGCATTGGTAAATTTTCCCATTGAATCATCATCTTCGCTAAAATTTCATCATGATAATCTGAAATCCAAGAGATTCGATGACTTCGCTGCAGCTCCTGCAAACAATTTTTAAAAACAGACGAGAAAAACGGATAAGCAGACTCAATCGACAACCTTGAAAAGTAGGCTCGATTGTAGAGCATAAATTTGGGCCCTTGATAAATTTTATGACTGAGATAGGCACTGATAAAACTATTTTTCACACGATTGCGACTGAAATCATCAATCGGAATATCATTTTCCAAAGAAACTTGATCAATTAAATGATTGGCCGCCCGCCGCATCCGATTCGCTTCTTCTTGATTATCCCAAGCAAATTTCCACCATAGAATTGTTTGAATGAAATCGTTTCTTCCCGGCGTATCACTGGCAAAAAAGCTGCGATAATCGCTAGGTAACTGTTGAATATAAAAGTCAAAAAGCTTTTGATAGTCAGTTAAACCGACATCTTCGGGACTGTACTTGTGGAGTGCAGTATGACCTTGTTGGGTTCTCACCAACAGAATAGCTAAACGAAAGCTATAATCATAGACCTGGATTTCATTGACCTCGACCTCAAAATCAGCGGAAATCTGACGAACGAGTTTGAGAAGCTGACTTTGCATGAATTCAAAGGGCCATTTTTTGACTCCATAGGCTTCTGAAAAATAAACTTTAAAAAAGTTGCGAAACTGATTTTCATCGGCAGCAACTAGCGTATAAGGATTTTTTTGCAGCCGAATCCCATGAGCTTTTAAGGCTTTTTCCATCCGTAGACTCATGCGATACAAACTGGAGGTGCTGATAAAGAGCTGATCCTCCCAATATTTGCCGCTTTGATTTGGATTGAAGAAAATCCCCTCCAGTAGTTGAAACTCTAAAGACTCCTGTAAAAAATCCGTATAAATTGTCTGGACCGTTTGATTCTTAGCCTCTGTTAAACTGATTCCCGTGGTGGTATTGTAATCAATTGACACAATCTCTGGCCAATTCTCTTGAAAGTATTCAATATCTGTCAGGACAGTCTTTTTAGAAGTCTTTAGCCGTTGAGCCAAACTCTCTAAATCAATTTTATCTAGCATAACAAAGAGAAGATTTAATAGCGTAATCCGCCGTCTTGTCGTGCTGCTTAACATTTCTTTCATGTGAAACATTCCTTTCCCTAACCAAGGGTGACAACATTTACCAATTTAAAAAGTTAAATAATTTCAGCCTTTTAAAATATAACCGACAACTGCATTTTATTTTTTTACGACCCCCCTTGATAGTCAATAGCTATAGTACGAAAATAATATGTAATTTTTCTTAAGTAATAGCTTTTATAAAAAACAAATCTGCAAAATTTTTTTGGTGATTTTGTCAGATGAATTTTTCTGGCTCTGAATAGCTCATCTCTGTCCCTCGTTGAATTTTGCTGAACTTTGCTGAGAGGAGAAGACCAGTTTTCAGGAGTTACTGTGGCATTGTAGCGGGCAACTTACAAAGATTTGAAAAAGTTGCTTAACCTCATTCTCTTTTTTTCCTTGTTTCGCGAATAAACATTTTCTTTTTCTTACAATAATGCTCGAATTTATCCACCAGTATTTTAATTTTTCAAGATACCGAAAAAATAACTTTTTTTTGGAGAATAAACAATGGAGGTCTATTCGTCAAATTATTAAAACACGACAAGCGTATTTTTTGACATATCCAATATTATTTATCTTTAAGAGAAATTTTTTACTGAAGGTGCCCTTTAATGCGGTGCGAAAAATTAGCCAAAGAAAAGCTTTATTCATCAAGGGAATTGGTTAATTTATAAGATAAATTCAAGTTTAAAAAATAAATTATAATGATAATTTGTCGTAGAACAGCTTAAATCATTCTTCCTTTTGCATGATAAAATTATAATTATCAATATTTGGTTCTAAAAAGATGTAATTGACCGAGGGAGGGCAGAAATGGCAAAGCTTCCTATATATAAACGAGTCAAACTGCGAAAAATTCTTGAAGTAAAAAGATGGTAGTGACACGCCAGGAATGATATAATAGGTGAGTTGAAGAGAAAGGGGTCTCCATTATGGCAGAAAATTTACAATTAGTAATAATTACGGGAATGAGCGGTGCCGGTAAAACGGTAGCAATTCAAAGTTTTGAAGACATGGGTTATTTTTGTGTCGATAATATGCCGCCAAGTTTGATTCCTAAATTTTGGGAACTCCTCAAAGAAAGCGGCAAGGTTCATAAAATTGCGTTAGTTGTTGACTTGCGCTCCCGCAGTTTCTTTGATGAAATTCAAAGCATGCTGGTTGAAATAGAAAATACTGATTTTATTGAAACAAAAGTCTTATTCTTAGATGCTTCCGATGAGGAGCTAGTTTCCCGTTATAAAGAAACACGTCGGGCCCATCCTTTAGCAATGGATGGCTTGGTGACTGAGGGCATTCGCAAAGAGCGGGCCATTTTAGAAGATTTAAAACCTAAAGCAAATATTGTGATTGATACGACTACCTTAACGCCACGGCAGCTGCGGGAAAAAATTATCCAAGAGTTTAAAACGGCGGAAACAAGCGGTTTTCGGGTGGAAATGATTTCCTTTGGCTTTAAATACGGTCTGCCAATTGATGCCGATATTGTGATGGACGTGCGCTTTTTACCAAACCCCCATTATATTCCAGAATTGCGGCCGTTAACCGGCATGGACAAGCCGGTCTATGATTATGTAATGTCGTTTCCTGAAACAGAAACTTTTTATGAAAAGTTTTATGATTTGTTGGCGACCATTATGCCGGGATATATTAAAGAGGGCAAAAGTAGCTTAACGGTTGCCATCGGCTGTACCGGTGGTCAACATCGTTCAGTCGCTTTGACTGAACGGGTCGGCCGCGCATTGAAAGCTGATTATAAAGTTAACATCACTCACCGGGATAAAGATAAACGCAAAGAGACGGTGAATCGCTCATGAGTAATGACAATCAAATGAAAACCTACCGCATCCGTAAGCCTAAAATTGTCGTGATTGGCGGTGGTACCGGCCTACCGGTAATCCTGAAAAGTTTGCGAAATCAAGGGGCTGACATCACCGCGGTGGTGACTGTTGCTGATGATGGCGGTTCCAGCGGGGAAATTCGCAATTCGGTGGCGATGGTGCCACCGGGGGACATGCGCAATATTTTGGTTTCCTTATCGGATATGCCGCAGCTCTATGAAGATATTTTTCAATATCGCTTTAAAAAAGATGATAAATTTCTAGCCAATCATTCCATCGGCAATTTAATTATTGCCGCCGTTTCAGAAATGCGGGGCAGCACCTATGAAGCCATTCAATTATTATCGAAGATGCTTCACGTTGACGGGCATATTTACCCCTCATCAGAGCAGCCGCTAGTCTTACATGCCGTCTATAAAGATGGCTCATCACAGGCCGGCGAATCTAAAATCGCTTTAGACCGCAAAACAATTGATCACGTCTACGTGACTAATGTTGATAACGATGACGTGCCCAAAGCTGCCCGCAAAGTCGTCAATAGTATTTTAGCGGCTGATATGGTGGTCTTAGGTCCCGGAAGTTTATTCACTAGTATTTTGCCAAATTTAGTGATTCAAGAAATTGGCGACGCCCTTTTAAAAACCAAGGCAGAAACTGTCTATATTTGTAATATTATGACGCAAAAGGGCGAGACGGAACATTTCAGTGATGCTGATCATATCCGCGTGCTCCACAATCATTTGCAGCAAAAATTTGTCGACACCGTTTTAGTAAATGTTGAACCCATACCAGAGGGATACATGGATTTTGAATTATACGATGAGTATCTGGTTCAAGTGACCCATGATTTTAAGGGACTGCGGGGAGAGGGCTGTCGAGTTATTTCAGCAGACTTTTTAAAATTACGGAACGGCGGCGTTTTTCACGACGGCGATAAGGTCGTGGAGGAATTGATGCGCCTATTATATGGCGTAAAAATGTAAAGGAGGGAATTCAATGTCCTTTGCAGCAGATGTAAAAAAAGAATTGACCGGCCTTGAGGTTCATCGGGAACACGCTAAAGCAGAATTGGCTGCCCTGATTCGCATGAACGGCTCTTTGAGTTTGACAAATCAGCAGTTTGTTTTAAATGTTCAAACCGAAAATGCCGCCATCGCCCGCCGAATTTTCAGCCTGTTAAAAGATCACTATCAAGTTAAAAGTGAGCTGTTAGTTCGCAAAAAAATGAAATTGAGAAAAAATAATGTTTATATCGTACGCTTAAAGGAACAAACCAAAGCGATTTTAATTGATTTAGATATTATGGACGGCATGATGTTTAACGGTCATGTCTCCGACGAGATTATGGGAAATCCCCAGAAGATGCGCTCTTATTTAAGAGGGGCTTTTCTAGCTTCCGGTTCTGTTAATAATCCAGAAACCAGCCGCTATCATCTGGAAATTTCTTCGACCTACGAAGAACACAATGAAGACGTCTGCAAGATGATTAATTATTTTGATTTGAATGCCCGCACCTTAGAGCGAAAAAACAGCTATATCTGCTACTTAAAAGGGGCTGAAAAAATTGCTGATTTTTTGATTTTAATCGGGGCGACCAATTCAATGTTAAAATTTGAGGACGTCCGCATCGTGCGGGATATGCGCAATTCAGTTAATCGGCTGGTCAATTGCGAAACGGCGAATATGAATAAAACAATTGACGCTGCCTCTAAGCAAATCGAAAATATTCACTTTATAGAAAATACAGTAGGTCTGCAATCTCTACCAGAAAAATTGCAGGAAATTGCTGAGCTGCGCTTAGAACACCCAGAAGTCAGCTTAAAAGAATTAGGCGAGATGATTCCCTCTGGTGTTATTTCTAAATCGGGAATTAACCACCGCATCCGCAAAATTAATGAGTTTGCGGACCATCTCCGTAAAAGCGGCTAATCAAATAAAAAATCCGTTAGCTATCTTGACCAGTTGGGCAGTACTGCTCAGCTTTTTGTCAAAAAAAGCTAGCGGATTTTTTTGTTTACATCAAATCTAAAACTTCTCTTAATTCTTCAGGCTGAATATTTTCATCGAAGATGGCCTTTTCCACGACACAAGTCGGCACGAACTTAATATTGGCACTGTTAGCCTCAGCAATAATCTGGTCGACTAAAACTTGGTTTAATTGTTCCTTTAAGCCTAATTTTTCTTCGGCAAAAACCGCAACCTCAGCTAAGGATAAATGGCCCCAATCTTCTTGGGTATCATAAATCTTTTGAATTTCTCCTAGCGCTTTTTCCGGTTCACTCCAGCTGACATAATGGTGCATCACATTGCCCCGTTGCAAACTTTCTTTTTCCTTATCAAATAGTTTAATAATTCGTTGAACTTTACCTTGAGCGACAGCTTCGACTAACAGTTCCTTTGATTCTTCAAACCATTGTTTAGAATAGGGACAGCGCAAATTCATAAATTCCACAATTTTTTTTGGTGCACTGTCTAAACCGATTTTAATCCCGTTCTCAGTGGTCACTTTTTTTGCATCAATAACAGAAATATCCATAATAGCCTCCAATTTTTTTGCCGCAGCGAATCAGCAGCAAACTTTACTTGATTATCCTCATGATAGCGTATTTTGAAAAAATTTCACATTGATTTGTTTGCTCGCTTTAAAAGTTTCTCTAGGCATAACGAGATTTTTTCACAAAGTAGCTTAGAATAATAAAATTCCTAAGAAAAGTCTGTGAAAAATTTCTTATTCTTTGTTTCAAAAGCAGCGGCAATCCGTTATAATCATGAGGTGCAAAATTTGAAAGAAGGAAGAATTTTTATGCGGAAAATGAAAACGATGGACGGGAATACCGCCGCAGCTTATATTTCTTATGCCTTTACCGAATTAGCTGCGATTTATCCAATCACCCCCAGTTCAACAATGGCTGAACTGGTAGATCAATGGTCAGCCGATGGCAAGAAAAATCTTTTTGGACAACCAGTTAAAGTTGTTGAAATGCAATCAGAAGCAGGGGCAGCCGGTGTGGTCCACGGCTCTTTAAAAACCGGCGCCCTCACCAGTACCTACACAGCATCTCAAGGCTTACTGTTAATGATTCCCAATATGTATAAAATTGCCGGCGAATTATTGCCGGGAGTCTTTCATGTCGCTTCAAGGGCGGTAACCACCAATGCCCTTAATATTTTTGGCGACCACAGCGATGTCATGGCAGCTCGCCAAACGGGTTTTGCTATGTTGGCTGAAAGCAGCGTCCAAGAAGTGATGGATTTAGCGCCAGTTGCTCATCTGGCGGCGATTGAAGGGGAATTGCCTTTTTTAAACTTTTTTGATGGCTTTAGAACCAGCCACGAAATTCAAAAAGTTGAAGTATTAGAGTATCAAGAGTTGGCACCGTTGATTAATCAGGAAAAATTAGCCAAGTTTAGAGGAAAGGCGATGTCTCCTAATCATCCTACCACTAGCGGGACCAATCAAAATCCTGATTTGCATTTTCAACAGCGGGAAACTGTCAATGCTTATTATCAAAAGCTGCCGGGTATTGTTCAAAAATATATGCAAAAAATTAATCAGCTGCGGGGCACTGATTATGATTTAGTGAATTATTATGGAGCTCTAGATGCTGAAGAGCTTATTATTTCAATGGGCTCAGTTGCAGGCACGATTCAACAAACTGTTGATTATTTGAATCAACAAGAGCGCAAAGTCGGCTTTTTAAATATTCATTTGTACCGACCTTTTCCTGTAGAAAATTTATTGGAAAAATTGCCTGCGACAGTTAAAAGTGTTGCTGTACTCGATCGAAGTAAAGAAGCCGGCTCTGGTGGCGAATCGTTATTGCTAGATGTCCAAAGTGCGCTATATGATTCAGAATTAAGACCAGTCGTTATCGGCGGTCGTTACGGCTTAGGCTCTAAAGATGTTACGCCAGATCAGATTTTAGCCATCTACAATGAATTGCAAAAACCTCGCAAAGAGATGAAGACTCGTTTTACAATCGGAATTGTTGATGAGGTAACTAATTTATCATTGGACAGCGGTGAGCTGCTGGACCTCACCAATTCGCAAACCTTTCAGGCAAAATTTTGGGGCTTTGGCTCTGACGGTACCGTAGGAGCCAATAAATCAGCTATCAAAATCATCGGTGATCACACCGACAAATTTGTGCAAGGATATTTTTATTATGATTCCAAAAAATCTGGCGGCCTGACCATTTCTCATCTACGTTTTGGCGGTGAGCCGATTCAATCGACCTATCTCGTGGAAAATGCTGATTTTATCGCCTGTCATACACCGGCTTATCTACATAATTATGATTTGTTGAAGGGGCTAAAACCCGGTGGCATCTTTTTACTTAATACTATTTGGACTGACAGTCAACTGGAGAGCCATCTGCCGACACGAATAAAAAAATATCTGGCTGAAAATAAAATTCAGTTTTATACCCTCAATGCGATGCAGCTGGCTCAAGAGGTTGGTTTGGGAAGGCGGATTAACACCGCGATGGAAACGGCTTTCTTTAAATTGGCTAAGGTGATGCCCTTTGAAGAGGTTTTACCGATTTTAAAAGAAGAAGCTGTTAAAAGTTATGGCAAAAAATCTATGAAAATTGTCGAAAAAAATCTGGCAGCTATTGATAAAACGGCTGAGCTACTGCATAAGGTAACAGTACCGAAGGAATGGAAAAAGCTTGAGGTAAAAAGTCAGCCATCAACAGCAGCAACAAAATATATTAGAGAAATCGTTGAACCAGTCAATGCACAAGCCGGCAATGAGTTATCAGTCGGCACCTTAATAGCAAATGGGATGACCGATGGCACGATGCCGGTGGGAACTACCGCGATTGAAAAACGCGGTATTGCCTTAGAGGTTCCAGAGTGGTTAAGTGACCATTGTACCATGTGCAATCAGTGCGCCTTCGTCTGTCCCCATGCCGCAATTCGGCCTTTCTTAGCCGATGAAAAAGAATTGTCTGAAGCACCGGCTGGCTTTATTGTGCGGGAGATGCGGGGAGCTGATGGCCAAATGTATCGCATTCAAGTTTCTGTTGAAGATTGTACCGGCTGCGGATTGTGCGTGGATGTTTGTCCCGCAAAAGAAAAGGCATTGGTGATGCAGCCCTATCAAAGTCAAAAAGAGCAGGCGCTTAATTGGGCCTTTGCTATGACGTTGAAACAAAAGGCAAATCCTGCCAAAAGTAATACTGTGATTGGCTCGCAATTTAATCAGCCGTTATTAGAATTTTCCGGCGCTTGCTCTGGCTGTGGCGAAACTCCTTATGTAAAATTATTGACGCAAATGTTTGGTGACCGAATGATGATTGCCAATGCAACCGGCTGTTCTTCTATCTGGGGCGGAGCGGCTCCGGTCTCGCCTTTTACCACGAACGAACAAGGACAAGGTCCCGCTTGGTCGAATTCTTTATTTGAAGACAATGCAGAATTTGGCTACGGCATGTTTTTAGCCAATCAAACCCGCCGTGAACGTTTAGCTTTAAAAATGGCGGAAACTTTGTCCAGTGTTTCCCCAGAGCTGAGAGCTTTAATGGAGGACTGGTTAAATCATTTAAATGATGGCGAAGGCACGCAGCAAAGAGCGGCGAAACTCACAGCGGCTCTGGCTGCAGAAATGGACAGTCAAGAAAGTTTGAAGAAGCTTTATGCAGACAAAGATTTATTTGTTAAACGTAGTCAATGGATGATTGGCGGTGATGGCTGGGCGTATGATATCGGTTTTGGCGGGATTGATCACATTTTGGCTAGCGGAGCGGATGTAAATATTTTAGTCATGGATAATGAAGTCTATTCCAATACCGGCGGCCAAACCTCAAAGGCCACCCCAGCGTCAGCAATCGCTAAATTTTCTGCCAGTGGTAAATATGTTTCGAAAAAAGATTTGGGTATGATGGCGATGACCTATGGCAATGTTTACGTGGCGCAAATCGCTTCTGGTGCCAATCAAATGCAGACGATTAAAGCCTTTGAAGAAGCGGAACGGTTTCCCGGACCCTCTCTAATTATCGCGTATACGCCGTGTATCACCCACGGCTTATTAGGCGGCATGAGTCAAACCCTGAAAGAAGCTAAAGAGGCAGTGGCCTCTGGTTATTGGAGCTTGTATCGCTATAACCCAGAACTGCGGGAAAAAAATAAAAATCCCTTGAACTTAGATTATAAAAAGCCGGATTTTGCCGCAATGCCAGCTTTCATGGAAAAACAAGTTCGCTTTGCTTCTTTAAAACAGGGGCAGCCGGAGGTAGCAGAAAAATTATTTGCTAAAACTGTTACAGACGCTAAAAATCGTTTTTACAGCTATGCTCGGCTTGCTGGTCAGGAAGAAAAAATTCGCGCAAAACTGGAGGACTAGCCGAAGATTGATAGCCAGTTCTTAGCTAACTTCTATAATCAAAAAAAACTGAAATAATTTCCAACATTTTAGTTGTTTAGATTTAAAAAATTTTGAAGAGGTTCTGACATTAGTTAATACAGAAACGAACTTAACGGACAATATCTTGTAAGAAACACTAACTATTGTCAATTTGCGGCGAGGTCTGCTGGATTACAGTCGCAGATATAATTTAGTTCGGGTTTGAATCTGTTAAAAGACTAATGTCAGAGTCTCTTTATTACTTTAGAACTCTGCAAATTTTTATTCAGAACTTTTTAAACTTCCCTAAGTTTTCCATGAAGCTTTAAAATTATGTTATAATCACAAAGAAATCTTAAAAATGAAATGGAGAAGAGGCGTGTAATGTCATTTCAAATCAGTGACCTTCTCAGCTTAACTTATTGGCAGGATCTTTTTAGTGGCAATATCCTTACGTTAAGCTTTTGGATAAATATATTAGATATTTTAGTTGTCTGGTTTCTAGCTTACAAATTAATTGAGCTAGTACGAGGGACAAAAGCGGTACAGTTGATTCGCGGAGTAGCCCTTTTTATTTTAATCAGAATTCTTGCGGAGTTTATTGGTCTGCATACTTTGTCATGGCTGATGAACCATGTCATCACATATGGAGTGATTGCGGCTGTTGTAATTTTCCAACCGGAAGTTCGCCGAGGCTTAGAGCATTTAGGCCGGCAAACATTTTTCACGCAAACTAAAAAAAGTGAGCGGGAAGAAGAACGCGTTATTTCGGCCTATGATAAAGCTATTCAATATATGGGCCGACGAAAAATCGGGGCCTTAATTAGTATTGAGCGCAATACCGGCTTAGATGAATACATCGAAACCGGCATTCCTTTAGATGCCGATATCAGCGGCGAGCTGCTGATTAATATTTTTATTCCGAACACTCCTTTGCATGACGGGGCTGTCATTGTTAAAAAGAATAAAATTGCGGTGGCCTCGGCGTATTTGCCGCTGTCAGAAAGTATGTTGATTCCAAAAGAATATGGCACACGACATCGAGCTGCAATTGGCTTGAGTGAGGTCAGCGATGCATTGACGATTATTGTTTCAGAAGAAACCGGCCATGTCAGCATGGCGGTTAACAATGAATTTTTAACCGATTTAAGCCAAGAGGAATATCTGGTCGTGTTACATCAGTATTTGACTACTGAAGAGGAAACGACAAATATTCAAGGCTTGCGGGGCTTCTTCAATGACTTCTTTAAGTCAGGAGGGAAGCGCAAATGAAAAGATTAGTGAATTTCTGGCAGGATAAAAACTTAACCTATCGTTTGTTGGCCTTAGTTTTTGCCCTGATTTTATTTGTTAATGCAAACAATGATTCTCTACAAAGCATTTTTTATTCTCAAACCGATACCTATACCGAAACGGCTAGCAGTGTGCCGGTGGAACTGATTTATGATAGTGATGAATATTATGTTTATGGCTATCAAAATACTGTCAGTGTTACCTTATCCAGTTTCAATCGGGTGCAATTAGATGCCGAATACAACGAAGATACTCGAAACTTTCAAGTCGTCGCCGATTTATCTGATTTAAGCGTGGGGACCCATGAGGTCAATCTGCGGACTCAAAATCTCAGCAGCGCGGTGTCGGCAACTTTAGAGACCACTAGCATTACCGTGACCATTGAAGAAAAGGTCACGCAAACCTTTGATGTCACGCCAACACTTTCCAGTTCGGCTTTGGCAGAAGGCTATACGTCAACGCAAACCGCTTCGCCGAGCTCCGTTGAAATTACAACAGGAGCGGATACTCTTGCCAGGATTGATCGGGTGATTGCTTTAGTCAGTCCAACGTCAGCCCAAACGGAGAATTTTTCTCAAGATGCGGTTGTGACAGCCTTGGATAGTTCTGGAGAAACGTTGAGCATCTCAGCTAATCCTGACACGGTTTCCATTGCAATCGAAGTCACAGCACCAACCAAGGACGTGACCATTGAAGCCACTCAAGAGGGGGATTTGCCAGATAATGTTGAAAGTTATACAATTAGTCTTTCAACTGAGACGGCGACTATTAGTGGACCCCAATCAGTAATCAATAATATTGATGTCATTTCCTTGCCGATTGACATTTCCAATATTACCTCTGAAACAGTGCAGACAGTTGCCCTTGGAACGGATGATTACACATCAGATCCAGAGAATGTCCGGGTGACAATCACGCCAAATTTTAGTACCACAACTTCTAGTTCAAGTTCTAGTGGAGCAACAAATAATGGAGGAACGAGCAATGGTTCCTCCAGCAGTTCTTCATCTAGTTCATCCAGCTCCAGCAGTACGCAAACTAGCAGTACACTCAGCTCGGCGGAAACTAGTAGTGATGAAGTTGCAACATTAGACAGCGTTGGTTCGTAAAAAGAAGACAAGTAAGGAGATTCAAATTAAATGGGTAAATATTTTGGTACAGATGGAGTTAGAGGGATTGCCAACAAGGAGTTAACCCCTGAATTAGCATTTAAATTAGGTCGCTTTGGCGGTTATGTTTTAAGTCAACACGAAGATTCTGAAAAACGTCCGCGGGTACTAGTTGGTCGTGACACAAGAATTTCTGGTCAAATGTTGGAGCAGGCTTTGGTCGCAGGTTTACTGTCTGTGGGAATCGAAGTTTTCCAATTAGGCGTTATTTCGACACCAGGGGTAGCTTATTTAACAAGAGTTCAAAAAGCTTCTGCCGGCGTTATGATTTCAGCTTCCCACAATCCTGCCGAAGACAATGGCATTAAATTTTTTGGAGCTGATGGCTTCAAATTAGTAGACGAACAAGAATTGGAAATTGAAGCATTGCTAGATGCTGAAGAAGATACACTGCCTCGGCCATCAGCAGCTGGTTTAGGTACCGTTGATGAATTTCCAGAGGGCTTATTGAAGTATTCACAATTTTTAGTGCAAAGTATTCCTGGTGATTTAGAAGGTATGCGGATTTGTATTGACGCAGCGAACGGCGCCACTTATTCAGCAGTTAATCGGGTCTTTGCTGACTTGGAAACTGATTTTTATACAATGGGTACCAAGCCTGACGGATTAAATATTAACGACGGCGTTGGCTCAACTCATCCAGAGGCTTTAGCCTCCTTTGTTCTAGAGAAAAAAGCCGATGTCGGTTTAGCCTTTGATGGCGACGGCGACCGGATTATTGCTGTTGACGAGTTAGGCAATATCGTTGATGGTGATAAAATTATGTATATCTGTGCCAAGTATCTAAAAGCCAACAATGCCTTGAAAAAAGATACGATTGTTACAACAGTCATGAGCAACTTAGGTTTCCATAAAGCAGTGGAAGCTGCTGGAATGCATGATGTTATCACGCAAGTCGGTGACCGTTATGTTGTCGAAGAAATGCGCAAAAATGATTATAATTTTGGTGGCGAACAATCCGGCCATATGATTTTCTTAGATTATAATACCACCGGTGATGGCATGCTTTCAGGCATCCAATTGCTAAACGTGATGAAGGAAACCGGCAAAAAATTATCCGAGTTGGCTAGTGAAGTCACCATCTATCCGCAGGAATTAGTAAATATCCGCGTCTCGAATAAAGACGGCGCTATGGAAGTGCCAGCCATTAAAGCCGTGATTGAAGAAGCAGAAGCGGAGATGAATGGCGAAGGACGTATCCTAGTTCGGCCTTCAGGAACCGAACCATTACTAAGAGTGATGGCTGAGGCTCCCACCCATGAGCAAGTTGACTATTATGTTGAAAAAATAGCCAAAGTTGTCAGAGAAGAGATTGGCTTAGAAAACTAAGTTTTTAATTGACGAAAAAAATAAATCAGTTCATTCGAGATAAACTCCATTTCAATTTTTCAGTTGAAATGGAGTTTTTTTATGGCTAAGCAGCAAAAGAGGTTCGGCAATTTTGCCGAACCTCTTTTGACTAATTTGCTATTCAACTGTTACAGATTTTGCCAAATTTCTTGGTTTATCAACATCATAACCTCTTTGCAAGGTAGCGTAGTAGGCAATTAATTGTGCCGGTACAACGCTAACTAATGGTGTTAATAACGGATGAACGTTTGGTAAAATAATTTGGTCGTCAACTTTGCTGACGGATTCACTGGCAATCACTAAGACATTTGCACCGCGGCTTTCAACTTCCCGAACATTTCCTCTTGTATGAGCCGCTGTCGCAGCATCGGTGATGATCGCCATGACAGGAGTGCCTTCTTCAATTAAAGCGATTGTGCCGTGTTTTAATTCGCCAGCTGCAAAACCTTCAGTCTGAACGTAAGAAATTTCTTTCAATTTCAAAGCGGCTTCCATAGAAACGTAATAATCTACACTGCGGCCGATATAAAAGGCATTGCGGGTTTCTTTCAAATAAACTTGAGCTAGCTCATCGATTAAATGTTTTTCAGAAATCATTGTTTCCATGCCAGTTGCCACTAAACTCAATTCGTGTAATAAATTGAAAGCAAAGGCTTCAGGAATTTCTTTTTTCTCGCCGAGGGCTTTAGCTAAAACTGTCATCACAGCAATTTGAGCTGTGTAGGCCTTAGTTGAGGCCACAGCAATCTCAGGACCAGCGTGGAGCAATAATGTATATTGCGCTTCTCTGGAGAGAGTAGAGCCCGCTACATTGGTAATTGTCAGGCTTGGATAGCCTAGTTCGTTAATTTTAACTAAAACTTGGCGACTATCAGCAGTTTCACCACTTTGACTTAAAAAGATGAAAAAAGGTTTTTCTGAAAGTAACGGCAAATTATAGCCAAATTCACTGGATAAATGAATTTCCGTTGGCACTTTGGCTAAGCTCTCAAAAATTTGTTTGCTGACCCAACCGGCATTGGCGCTGGTACCACAAGCGACGATGTAAATTCGGTCGCTTGCTTGCATTGTTGCCAGTAAGTCTGCATCAATAGCAAATTCACCGGAATCAGTGACGTATTCTTTTGCAATACGGCGCATAACAGCAGGTTGTTCGTCAATTTCTTTCAGCATGTAAAAAGGATAAGTTCCTTTTTCGATATCAGCTAAATCGATTTCAGCAGTGAAGGCGCTGCGTTCCACTTTTTCGCCAGTGGCTTTTTCAATGCCAACACTGTCAGCTGTTAGGGTTACTAGCTCGCCGTCTGCAATTTCTAAAAATTGTTTCGTTTGGTCAATCATCGCCATTGCATCACTACAAATCACATTGAAGTCTGTTCCTAAACCAATTAGTAAAGGACTTTTATTTTTTGCTACATACAAGGTTTCTGAGTCAGCTTTATCGACTAAAGCAAAGGCATAAGAGCCTTCGATGACAGCCAAAGCCTTTTTGAAGGCTTCTTTAACTGACAAGCCGTCTTCAGCGAAGCGGGCTATTAATTGCACAACAATTTCTGTATCTGTTTCACTTTCTAAAGTAATACCAGCTAAATAGGTATCTTTTAATTCTTGATAATTTTCAATCACACCGTTATGCACCAAAACAAATTCTTGATTACTAGAGGTATGAGGGTGAGCGTTAATTTCAGTAGCGGGTCCGTGAGTTGCCCAGCGAGTATGGCCAATCCCGAGGGTTCCTGTTAACTCAGTTCCAACTTTTTCTCTTAAATCTTTGATGCGGCCTTTAGTTTTAACTAATTGGTTGCTATTTGTATCTGCGACAAAAATACCGGCTGAATCATAACCGCGGTACTCTAATTTCTCCAAACCTTTTAATAAAATTTCAGTTGTGTTGGGGTTACCAACAATTCCTACGATTCCACACATAATCAAATCCTACTTTCGACTGTTCTATTGATTGTATTTGGTTTCCGCTGCGGATAAAGTCTTTGTTTTTTTCTCACGAAAAGGTTTTGATCTTTATCTGTAGAGTGCAGTCCCTAGAGCCACCCGCCGAAAACTTCGATAAGCTCTTTCCTCGTCACCTGATAACAGGTCTGGCGCTATCCGAAATTGGTCTAACCAATCCTCCTTGTTATTATTTTCGGAAACACTAATGATTCTATAGGTTTGTTAAATCATTGTCAATTATTTTTTTAAAAATGGTCTACTTGTAACAAAAGTTTAACATACTGAAATATTTCCTCCTCTTTTTATTAATCAACAAGATAGAAGATATTTTTATAGAAGAAAAAATAAAAAAAGCGAGAAAAATCTTATTTAAATATTTTTTTCTCAGTTATTTTTAGGTATACTAGCTGTAGAAAGTCGAGGGGATGCAGGTGCAGGAAGTACCGGTAATTACATTAAAAGAATTAAAGGCAGCAATTGCTCAATTGGAAAAAGAGCATCAGCTTGCAGAAGATACCAAAGTTTTTTTGAATACTGGCTGGGACAGCGTGCAGGAAATTGCACCAGACGCCTTAAAAGTTGCCAAGGTCCAAGCTTTTACTGTTGAAGATCCCTTATCTGGAGAAGAGTTCGGTGGACATTCGCTTTTAAATAAAGCGGAAGCAATGAAAGCCCGAGGTAAAATTGAAACGGCGATTATTATCAATAATATTTACTAAAACTTGAGTAGCAGCTATTTTTAGTTGTCTCAAGTTTTTTTCATAAGAAAACAACGTCTGGAGAGAAGACAATGGCAATTTTTAATTTTCCAAATTCCCGAGAAGACTTTATCCGCCTGGGAAAAGAGGCCATCGAGCAGGGAGAACAGCAAAAGGGATTAAAATTATTTCAAGAGGCCTATGAAATTGAGACTGATTTTTCTTTAAATTTTTTGCTGGTTCATTTAATGATGGAAACTGGTGAACATCACCAAGCATTGCGCTTGGCGCAAGATTACTTGTCGGATTATTTGCAGGAGAGGCAATACTTTGATTTGTTTTTCCAATTGTTGCTGTTAAATCAACAATTTCTAAAAGCTCACGAGTATTTAGCACAATTTGCTGGCCACCAAGACCAAGCCTGGCTAGATTTATTGCATCAACAGCTAACTCAATTAGAGGACTACCTGAGTCAACTAGAACAGCAAAAGCTTGCGGATTTACGCAAAGGCTTGACGACCATTAATCAGCTAACAATGCAACAGCAGGCTCGCTTTATTGAAACGCTGATAGCCACCCCACTAAATTTCTTTTTAGAAATGGCGGCTATTATTTTAACTGATAATCAGGTAAACTATTTCAGTCGTTTAAAAGTTTTGGAGGAATTAATTAAACTTAAAAGAAAAGAATCCTTCACTTTCCGTTGGTTTAACGAAAAAGAACGACAGGTTATTCCCAGTCAGCTGGGATTGGTAGAAAATTCAGCTGAATTAGCTAAAGTTGAATTGTTTTTAACCCAACAATTGGAACATCAACAACCGGATCTTTTACAAGCCCTCTTAGAAGAGGTTCAGCTGCATCTGACGATTTTATTTCCATTTGAAACGGAGACTATTACAGCATTGGGGGGCGTGCAACTGTTTGCTGAGAGCTATTTAGCAGAATACAGCGAAGGCTACTCAGAACAGTTTGACGAGTCTCCAGAATTCAACCGTATTCAAGAATTAAAGCAAAATCTGCGGCAGTTTATTTGGCAATTGATGGAGGGAAGTTAATATTTAGACAAAAGTTGTAAAATTCGGCTATCTTCTTTTGCGAATATGTTTACAATCCTTGGTGCTTAGTGTAATATTTAAAAGGTATGTGGGGCAGTAGATAGCTAGAAAAGGCTTGTAGGAACTACCCGAATTATTGCTAAAAAAGTTTTGGCTTGAGGCGTAAACTTATGCGATCTCAGGAGAAAACCCCAGCTGTAATTCGGCTATTTCAATGCCGCTGCTTAGACTGCAAACCCAGTAATAATAGATATTTCGGAGGGAATCAAATGACAGCAAAATGGGAAAAAAAAGGCACCAATGATGGTGTGTTAACCTTCTCTATTGAACGTGCTCAAATCGAAAAAGGCTTAACCATCGCTTTTAATAAAGTGAAAGGTAATTTAAATGTTCCTGGCTTCCGTAAAGGAAAAGTATCACGCCAAGTATTTAACCGTATGTACGGCGAAGCAGCTTTGTATGAAGATGCCTTGAACGCAGTTTTACCAGAAGCTTATGAAGCTGCTGTAAAAGAAGCGGCAATCGACCCAGTTTCTCAACCTAAAATTGATGTTGAAAGCATGGAAGAAGGCCAAGACTGGGTGATTACAGCTGAAGTAACTGTGAAACCAGAAGTTAAATTAGGCGAATACAAAGATTTAGTTGTGGAAAAACAAGACCGGGAAGTCAGCGAAGAAGACGTTGATGCACGGATTCAACGGGAACAAGAAGCACAAGCAGAATTAGTCGTTAAAGAAGACGCTGCTGCTGAAAATGGCGACACAGTTGTCATCGACTTTGAAGGCTTTGTTGACGATGTTGCGTTTGAAGGCGGCAAAGGCGAAAATTATTCGCTTGAATTAGGTTCAAACTCATTTATTCCTGGCTTTGAAGATCAATTAGTTGGTCATAAAGCAGAGGAAGAATTAGATGTTAACGTAACTTTCCCTGAAGATTATCAAGCGGAAGATTTAGCTGGTAAAGAAGCAATCTTCAAAGTAAAAATCCATGAAGTGAAAGCGAAAGAATTACCAGAATTAGATGATGAATTTGCTAAAGATGTTGACGAAGAAGTTGAAACATTAGCAGAATTAAAAGAAAAATATCGCAAAGAATTAACTGAAACCAAAGAACAAGCGGCAGTGGATGCTAAAGAAGAAGCAGCAATTAAAAAAGCTGTCGACAATGCAGAAATCTTAGATTTACCCCATGTTATGGTTCATGATGAAGTACACCGGGCGATGGATGAATTCTTAGGCAATATGCAACGCCAAGGCATTTCACCTGAAATGTACTACCAATTGACTGGTTCAACTGAAGCTGATTTGCATACTCAATTTGAAGGCGAAGCTGAAACGCGGACTAAAACAAATCTAGTCATTGAAGCAATTGCAGAAGCTGAAAAATTTGAAGCGACTGACGAAGAAATTGAAAAAGAATTGCAAGACTTAGCAGATACTTATCAAATGCCGCTAGACCAAGTTAAAAACTTGTTGTCTGAAGACATGCTAAAACATGATATCGTGATGAAAAAAGCTGTTGATTTAATCACTGGCACAGCTAAAGAAGAAGCATAATTTTTTATTCATATCATAAAAGATGAACGTGGGGCATTCTTTACGGATGTGCCACGTTTTTATTTCGTTATGATTGCAGAATGATGAAGATAAGTTTTAGTTTAGCTTGCCACTCTTTTTAATTTAGGATATTTGTGATATGATACCTTTAGTTTGGGGAAACCTCTAACTAAAAGTATGTACGAGAAATAAATGAGGTGAAAAGATGTACGATAACACAGATAGTACAGATACAGTTCGTTGTTCTTTTTGCGGGAAGACCCAAGAAGAAGTACGCAAAATCGTAGCTGGCCCAGGTGTTTATATTTGTAACGAGTGTATCGAGTTGTGCAAAGAAATTATTGATGAAGAGTTTTATGATGAAGCTGTTCGTGATGTTCTTGACGTGCCAAAACCTCGTGAAATCTTAAATGTTTTAGACGAATATGTAATTGGCCAAGAACGGGCGAAACGCGCCCTGTCCGTCGCTGTATATAACCATTATAAACGGATTAATCACGGCGTTGAAAACGCTGATGAAGTTGAACTACAAAAAAGTAATATTTGCTTAATCGGACCAACCGGTTCTGGGAAAACTTTCTTAGCGCAGACCTTAGCCCGCACGTTAAACGTACCTTTTGCGATTGCGGATGCGACCAGCTTAACAGAAGCTGGTTATGTCGGTGAAGATGTTGAAAACATCTTATTAAAACTATTGCAATCTGCTGATTACAATGTCGAACGGGCAGAAAAAGGGATTATTTATATCGATGAAATCGATAAAATTGCCCGCAAGAGCGAAAATGTTTCAATTACTCGGGATGTTTCCGGCGAGGGGGTTCAACAAGCCCTCTTGAAAATTCTTGAAGGAACAGTTGCCAGCGTACCACCGCAAGGCGGGCGCAAGCATCCTCATCAAGAATTTATCCAAATTGATACCACCAATATTCTATTCATCGTAGGTGGCGCCTTCGATGGTATTGAAACGATTGTCCGCAATCGTCTCGGCGAAAAAACAATCGGCTTTGGCGCAGACAACAAACGTCTTGGGGAAAATGAAAGTGTGATGCAGCACATCATCCCAGAAGACTTGTTGAAATTTGGTTTGATTCCTGAATTTATCGGCCGCTTGCCTGTGACAGCTGCCTTGGAAAAATTATCTACCGAGGACTTGGTGCACATTTTAACCGAGCCGAAAAATGCTCTAGTAAAACAATATCAAAAATTATTGGCACTAGATGATACAGATTTGGAATTTGAGCCGGATGCGCTACGTTCTATTGCGAATAAGGCCATCGAACGGAATACTGGTGCCCGCGGCTTGCGTTCAATCATTGAAGACATTATGATGGACATTATGTTTGATATTCCCTCAGATGAATCGATTGAAAAAGTTGTGATTACCAAAGCTGCAGCTAATGGCGAAGCAGAACCAATTGTGATTTACAGCAGTGATTCTAAAAAAGCTGGCTAATATCAATTGAAATAAAACGGAAGTTTGCGGAGACAAGCCTGAATCCCTAACTTCCGTTTTTTTGAAATGTAGCATTAGAAAAGTTTACAAAAGAAAAATTTACACAACAGAAATAAAGGAGAAAAAGAATGGATGTACATAATGCAGAGATTGTCATTAGTGCGGTAGAGCCCAAGCAATATCCAGAAGGCGGTCTGCCGGAAATTGCACTGGCGGGGCGGTCTAATGTTGGGAAATCTTCATTTATTAATACGTTAATCAATCGGAAAAATTTGGCCCGGACCTCCGGCAAACCCGGGAAGACCCAGACGCTAAATTTTTATTTGATTGAAAATGCTCTCCACTTTGTGGATGTGCCTGGCTATGGTTATGCGAAGGTTTCTAAAACCGAGCGGGCCAAGTGGGGCCAGATGATTGAAACTTATCTGACGAATCGCGATAATTTGCGGGCTGTAGTCTCGTTAGTTGATGCCCGTCATGAGCCTTCAAAAGAGGATGTGCAGATGTATCAATTTTTAAAATATTATGAGCTTCCAGTGATTGTGGTAGCGACAAAAATTGATAAAATTCCTCGAGGCAAGTGGAACAAACACGAAAGCATGATTAAAAAGGCGCTGGACTTTGATAAAAATGATGACTTTGTCTTGTTCTCTTCTGTTACGAAAGAAGGAAAGCAGCAAGCCTGGAATGCGATTGAAAGTTATTTAAAAGGAAAATAAAAAATTTGCATCAGCAGGTCTAGCGCTAGACTTGCTGGTGCAATTTTTTTTAGTTAAAAGCCGACTGACAAGCTAGCCAGTCTAAAACTTATTTTTTAGTTTTCTTTTCGTCTTCTTTTTCGTTTTTTGGTTTCAAAAAACGGTCAATATCTTCTTTAGGCGCAACCTTCTTTTCGGGGTCAATTGCGAAATTTTCAAACAACGTATCTAAATCGTCGGTTTTTTCAAATTTAAGTCCCATTGTGAACACCTCCAGCTTCATGATTATTTTAGCATGATTAGCGGTAAAATAAAATACTTGTGTTTGAGGTTGGCTGAATCGTAAATTATTCGTTATAATAATTATAGATAGAAAAATGCGAAGAAAAAGCAGATAAAAAAACAATAGGGAGGCTTGAGAATATGCAAAAAGAAGAGCAGATTTACTTGGTCAATCAATTACGGATAACCGATCAGCAGGATTTTGCGGCGGTGGTCAACGACTGGGCCCTTCTCAGTCGCCTACTGATTGACGCGACTTTTATCCAAATTGACTTTAAAGATATGATGGATTATCATCCGGATATTATTCAAGAATTCTTTGCCGATGTGGCTGACAATCAATATTTTACCTTAACAGTCGGGAATCCCAATAATGTTTTGATGCTGCAACGCTCGAAAGCCAACCTGTTGGAAAAAATTATTATTGATAAAGATATTTATCAAAATCATCAGCAGGTGATTGATGATTATCAGGTGCGACGTTTGGAGGAATGGGGCATTTACGGGTATGCCCGCTCCTATGATGAATATTTATATAACAATACTGAAAATATCGAAAAGCGCAAACTCTTTGAGACAACTGAAGAAATTCAGCAATTACCAAAAATGTTAAATGACCAAGGGGTTACCCAAATTGATACCAATCAATTACCCGGCTGTGATTTATTTTATGACGGCCTCTGTTTAACGGCCTGCTGGCGCATGTTTTTTTCAAAGTATTATTTTCGGATTATCCTAAAGCAAATCTTATTAGATATTCAGCAGGTGGAGGCAATTCAAGAACATGCCAATGACTTGATTGAAATCACGCTTTTCAAAAAGCCCCTGAATTGGGATTTGCCGGCTAATCTTAATTACCAACAGCTTTTTCGCGACCAGTTGGGGATTGATCAATTGGTTTGGACAAATGGGGTCGGGGTGTTGAAGGATCCGTTTATCGAATATTCCTATTACAAGCACACGATTCAAACTGTGCAGTACCAAAATAATCGGCTGCAGCCAACAGAAAAGAAGCGGGCCACTCATTTCGTCACTCGCTACTATGATTTACTGAAACAGACCTATAAAGAGCGGCGGGTCAGAGGGCTCTTAAATTCTCAGGCTTATTTTCCTTTGATGGATGAAATGAAGTCGACGATGATGAATTATAAAATTTTAAACCCGTTATTGACGATGGATGAAGGTCTGGCGGCCTATGAATTTTATATTCGCAATTACTTGGAAATCAATGTCAAGGATGAGAATTACCAAAATTATTTGGCAGTCTTAAAATTTTATATTCCCAATGAGGCGCTGCAGCACGTCCCCGTAGCTGAGCTGCGTCATCAGATGAAGGACATTAAAATTGGTCGTGTCCGCAAAAATAAAGGGGACCTGAGGCTGGACTTAAAAAAAGGGACCAATCATTTGCGGGTGGTCTTTGCTAGCCAGCAAAAGTTAGAGGAACAAAAATCAAATAGAGCGTTGTCTTAGAAGGGTTTGATTTAATGAAGGATTCCGTTGATTTAAAAACATATTACTTAATTATTATTCCGGCTGTTCTGGTGATTATTGTGGCTTTTTTGTCACCGGGCTTTGAGTATAAAGCGCAATTTGCATTCTTTATCGTGGGGGTCAGCTTAGTCAGCCTGTTTGTTTTAAACTATTTTGAAGGAAAGGGGCGTAAAGAACAGCCCCAGCAACAGTCTCCAACTGAGGAATCAGACGAAGCGAGTGGAACTCCTGAAAAAGAGACGACAGCTGACACTGAGTCAGCCGAAAAAAATGCAGTAGAGGCGACGGTTGCAGACAAAGAGATTGAAGTTCAAGCTGCTGAATCAACAGAGGTGCAAACAGAAAATGAACAGTCGAAAGACGAGACACAAGTTCAGTCGAAAGACGAGACACAAGTTTATTCAAAAGAAGAGACAAGTTCAGAAACAAAATAAAAGAACCACCAACCTTTTTATGACAAGGCTGGTGATTCTTTTTAATTTAAGCTAATTCTGTTGTTTCAACTTTACTTTTTTTCAAGATTCCAAAGAGCACTCCAGAGATTACCGCACCTAAAGCGATAAATAATAAGTAAAGCACTGGGCGGTTCAATAGCATCACAACGAAGATGCCGCCATGGGGAGCCATTAAACGAATACCGAATTCACCAACTAAAGCGCCAGTAATTGCTGAGCCGACAACAAAACTTGGAATAGCTCTTAATGGGTCAGCAGCGGCAAAAGGAATGGCGCCTTCTGTTACAAAAGACAAGCCCATCACGATATTAGTTAAACCTGAATCTCTTTCTTCTTTGGTAAATTTATTTTTAAATAAACGAGTCGCAATAAAAATTGCTAATGGCGGTACCATACCACCGGCCATAACAGAAGCCATTACGACAGAGCCACCTTCAGTCAATGTGGTAGCCAAGGTAGCAGTTCCAAAGACATAGGCCGCTTTATTAACAGGTCCACCTAAGTCAACCGCCATCATGCCGGCTAATAACGCACCTAATAGAAGAGCATTTGTTCCATCAAGACTAGTTAGAAAATCATTCAAGGCAGTGTTAATGGCACTCATTGGCACGTTGACTAAGAGCATTAAGAAACCAGTGATTAAAACACCAAAGACCGGATAGAATAAAATGGCTTTAATTCCCTCCAACGATTTTGGCAGACCGGCGAAAATTTTTCTCAGAGCAACAATCACATAACCGGCGATGAAACCACCAACTAAAGCGCCTAAGAATCCAGCACCTCCAGCATTTGCTAGAGCACCGGCTGCAAAACCAGCTACCAAACCGGGACGATCACTAATACTAGAAGCGATGAACCCAGCTAAAACTGGTAACATAAAGCCAAAGGCAGCACTACCAATTTGGTTGAACCAGCTAGCTACTTCATTATAATTTCCCAAACTAGCAAGTTGATCTGTTGGCACACCGATAAATTGGTCAATCATAAAGGAAAGGGCAATCGCAATCCCGCCGCCGATAACAAATGGCAACATGTGGGAGACACCGTTCATTAAATCTTTGTAAATTCTTTGGCCGATTGAACCATCGGCAGAAGCTTCATCACTTTTTGCTTCACTGCTATTTCCGTGGAATACAGGTGCATCACCGCTTAAAGCGATATTAATTAATTCTTCTGTTTTACGAATCCCGTCACTTACAGGACGATTGACTAATTCTTTGCCGCTGAAACGATTCATTTCAACTTTTTTATCAGCTGCTACAATAACGGCATCCGCCCGGGCAATATCTTCAGCGGTCAATTTATTTTTAATACCTTCTGAGCCGTTTGTTTCAACTTTAATCTCAACGCCCATTTCTTTAGCTTTTTTCTTTAAGGCATCTTCTGCCATATAAGTGTGGGCAATCCCAGTTGGGCAGGCGGTGACTGCAACAATATAACGGCGATTAAAATCTTTTAACTCCTCTTTGTTGGCAGCTTCCGCTTGTTCGGCTTTTTCTTCCGCTTCTTTAGCATCTTCGGCCGCTTGGAAAAGATTTTGAACATCGTCAGGCGTTTGAGCTGTTTTTAATTTTGCGACGAAATCTGGGTCAATTAGCAAGCGAGACAAAGCAGCCAAGGCTTGTAAATGCGTATCGTTGGCGCCTTCTGGAGCAGCAATCATAAAGAATAAATAAGTTGGCTGGCCATCTAAAGCTTCGTAATCGACACCTTTGTTGCTTTTCGCAAATAAAACAGTCGCTTCTTTGACTGCTTTATTTTTGGCATGAGGCATCGCAATGCCGTCCCCAAGGCCAGTGGAAGTCTGAGCTTCCCGTGCTAAAATACCTTCTTTATAGGCATCAATATCCGAAATTCGGCCGGCTGCATACATCTTTGCCACCATTTCATCAATGGCACCTTTTTTATCGGTAGCTTGTAAATCCATAATCATTGCATCTTTGATTAACAAGTCTTTGATATTCATAAAAAAATCCCCCTATTTTTCCACTTCTGTAATTTTTACTTCCGGTAGCAACAATTCAATAAATTCTTGAGAAGCCAAGTCGTCAGAGAAGGCGGTGGCACTGCCACAAGCCACGCCCCAACGGAAGGCTTCTACAGCATCTTGCGTTTTGGCAAAGGTTCCAACAAATCCGGCAATCATCGAGTCGCCAGCACCAACAGAGTTTTTTAATGGCCGTTTTAAGACATTTGATTGATAGACCTTATCGCCACTAAAGAGCAAGGCGCCATCGCCAGCCATTGAAATAATCACATTTTTGGCTCCGGCTGTTAGCAATTTTTTTCCGTAAGGTAAAATTGCGGCGACAGAATCAAAACTAGTATGATAAAGTTCAGCAAGCTCATGATTATTTGGCTTCACCAACAAAGGTTGATGAGCTAAGGCATCCAATAAATCTTCTCCAGTCGTATCAATCACAAATTCAGCTTCTTTATCATTGACAATTTGAATCAACTCTTGATAAAAGCCTTTGCGCAGGCTGGCCGGTGCACTGCCGGAAAGGACCACGACATCATTTTTTTCAACTTGACTCAAGGCTTGTTTCAATTCTTGAATTTCTTCATTAGTTAAAGCCGGTCCAGCTCCGTTAATTTCAGTTTCAGAATCAGATTTCAGTTTAATATTAATCCGGGTGTCATCGGCAATCTTTGTAAAATGACTGGTGATGCCTTCTTCTTTAAGCCAGTCATTGATAAAACCGCCAGTGAAGCCACCGAGAAAGCCAAGTGCAGTGGAGTGACTGTCAATCCGTTTCAAAATTCTTGAGACATTAATTCCTTTGCCGCCGGGAAGTTTAAAATCTTGAGAAATCCGATTTAAATCCCCCAATTTCAATTGATCCACATGAACAATGTAATCAATGGAAGGATTTAGCGTTACCGTATAAATCATTTTATTGCCTCCTTGATGGTAGTCTGCTTTTTTAAAGCTGGTAAATATTCAGCAGGGCAGTAGTTGGTTATAATAGTGGCACTGCTGACGTCCGCCACTTTAAAGAAGGACGTTTTATTAAATTTGGAATCGTCTGCCAGTACGAAGACTTTTTCTGCTTGAGCCATCGCCATCTGTTTTAGAGCGCCTTCTTCTGGATCAGGTGTAGTCAACCCAAATGTTTCATGAATGCCATTCATCCCCATAAAAGCACAGTTGAAACGCATTTGCTGCAGTTGAGCAATCGCAAAATTTCCCAAAACCGCATTGGTGGTCAGTTTAATACTGCCACCGAGAATAATCGTTTCAATGTTTAAATCCACAAGCTCATTTGCATGCCGGACTGAATTTGTCACCACCACAATTCGTTTATCTTTTAAAAAGGGAATAAATTCTAATGTGGTGGAGCCAGCATCCAAGTAAATGATGTCGTCTTCACGGATTTCTGTAAGCGCCATTTGAACGATTGCTTGTTTTTCGTGAAGGTTCTTGAATGTTTTTTCATTCAGATTTGGTTCTAAGCCTAAGGGTTCAATTATTTTTGCGCCGCCGTGAATTCTGGTTAATAAGCCAGCGTCTTCTAATTCTTGTAAATCTCGGCGAATAGTTGATTCAGAGGCGCTTAGCTGATCCATTAAGTCCTGTGATTTGATTAGCTGTTGACGGTCTAATGCTTCGAGAATTTTTTGTCGACGTTCATCTGTAAGCATTTTCATCCCTCTCTTCAACATGTAGTGTAACACAATCTTTTTAACAGTTCAATCAAAAACCGTCATAAACAATCAAAAACATTCACTTCTTTTTATTGAAAATTTTTTACTATTTAGACAACTTGTTTTAAAATATATGAAAGCAGTCTCAAGGAGGTTACAAAAATGATTGAGTTGCAGACAGAAAGGTTAATCATTAGAGACCATCGGCCAGAGGATTTAGCTTCCCATCATCAATTATTCAGCAATCCGCAAGTGATGTATTATTTGCCGGAACTACAAACATTTTCTTTCGCTGCATCAGAAGCAAATTTGCAGCAGGCCATCGAAGAGAGTAAAAAAGAACCACGAAAAAATTACTTCTTTGGTATCTTTACCCATGCTAAAGAACGAGTCGGTGAAATCGGCTACAGTCTGTTAGCAGATTCGCCGTTGGGAAAACACGTTGAGGTCGGTTATTTTTTACAAAAAGAGTTTGAAGGCTTTGGCTATATGACGGAGGCCTTCAAGGAAGTTTTACGGTTTGCTTTTTTTGAAGACGATGTCTATCGAATTTTTTGCGGGTGTTTAAAGGAGAATATTGCCTCTGAAAAAGTCATGCAAAAATGCGGACTAATAAAAGAAGGGGACTTTAAAAAGTTTCAATGGCATCAAGGAGCTTTTAAAGATCGTTTGCAATATCGTTTATTAAAAGAGGAGTTTCAAAAACTTTAAAATCAGAGTTTTCCTAAGGTAAAGAGTAGAATAAATATATCGAAAATTTTCATAGTAATTCTTTCATACTTTAAAAAACGGAAATAAAAAGGAGCAAGCTTATGACAAATCCAACAATTTTACAAGGTTTTGAATGGTATTTACCGGCTGATAGTACCCATTGGAAAACTATCAGTCAAAAAGCTGAGGAACTAAAAAGATTCGGATTCTCAGGTGTTTGGCTGCCGCCAGCTTATAAAGCAGCGCAGGGAGTCAATGATGTCGGCTATGGCACCTACGACCTTTACGACTTAGGGGAGTTCGACCAAAAAGATACAGTGGCGACAAAATACGGAACAAAAGAAGAATATCTACAGGCGATTAGAGACTTACACGCCCAAGAAATTGAAGTCTATGCTGATATTGTTGTCGATCATTTTATGGGAGCCGACGAAGAAGAAACGGTGTCTGCTGTCAAATACAGCGGAGATAACCGCAATCAACCCATCAGTGACGAACAAGAAATTTCTGCTTGGACAAAATTCACCTTTCCTGGACGAGGTGGTACTTACAACGATTACGTTTGGACATGGCCAAATTTTTCCGGTGTTGATTATGATGCCAGACGCCATGACCATGCCATTTTTAATTTTGCTGATAAAGGCTGGGATCCTGAAGTCGATGATGAAAACGGAAATTACGATTATTTGATGGGCTGTAATTTAGACATGGAAAATCAAGAGACTGTAGAACAGCTAGATAAGTGGGGCAAATGGTATCAAGAAACAACTGATGTCGATGGCTTTCGCTTGGATGCTGTTAAACATATTCAATTTGATTATTTTGTCGATTGGCTTTTACACCGCCAAGAGGAAAAGCAGGCGGATATGTTTGTCGTTGGTGAATATTGGAGTGATGAGTTAGATAAATTAGTCGATTACATTGACTCTTCAGGAAATTTAATCAATCTCTTTGATGTGCCGCTGCATTTTAATTTACAGCAGGCTTCTAATTCAATGGGAGCTTATGATATGCGGGATATTTTTAAAGGCACGTTGGCAGAAGAAAGAGGCGATTGGGCGGTTACGTTTGTCGATAACCACGATACCCAAAAAGGTCAAAGTCTTGAGTCGTGGGTCGAAGGCTGGTTTAAAGCTCAAGCCTATGCGTTAATATTATTACGGGAGGCCGGCACGCCAGTTGTTTTTTGGGGGGATTTATATGGAATTCCTTCACAAAATGTCGATCCAGTCGGCGAAGATTTAACAGCGCTCTTGAAAATTAGAGAGCAGTTGGCCCACGGCAGTCAAGTCGATTATTTCAACGGTCCAGATGTCGTCGGCTGGGTGAGAACAGGTGATTATGAGCACGAAAATTCCGGTTTGGCGGTGGTGCTAACGAATCACACCGGCGGCGAATTAGAAATGACGGTCAGTGCCACCCATGGAGAAAAAGTTTTCGTAGACCTTTTGAAAAATAATCAGGCTAAAATCCAGTTAGATGATAACGGCAAAGGCACATTCCCGGTAAATGACGGTAGCATTTCAGTGTATGTAAATGAAGAAGTTGCAGAAAAAATCTGGGCTATGCTGGAAAATTAAGTCTTTTTCAGCGGTTAAATATTGAAAAAATTTCTACCACTGTACTTAAAATAAAAGTCATTAGATTTATTAAAGCACAATTTTAGACAGCAATAAAAAAGATGCCAATTCAGTTGTTCACTTGCTGAATCGGCATCTTTTTTTGTGTGGAGAAAAATAGCTCTCGAAACCTGATTTTGACAAAAACTTATTGGCGACTAGTTTCCAAAATTAGGTTTATATACCTTTCTGTCCCTTGGGCATATTGTTCATAGCCCAGCTGATGCCTAAAAAAATAAACCATCTCACGGCAGATTTCTTCCCCTTCAACCTTATTTTCAAGGGCCATAACTAAGCCGTTAATAATCCGATTCATTGTCGCATGACTGAGATTTTGCATAATTTTTTCTGGCTGCTGGAAACTTTCGTAGGTAGTAATGATTTCTTTAGCCTGCTGAACCTCTTGATCTAAAAGGGCATGGAGACAAATATGCAGATAAAAATCTTGGCTATAGCGACGAGTTGTCAAAGCTTTGATTTTTTTCTTCGCCGACTGCTGCCACAAAAAGGAGCGAACTTCTTTTGACATGGAGTGACAGCTGTAGGTTGCCAAGAGAAACTCAAATTCTCCCCAAGTTTCGACACTTTCCAAATATTGCCAAAGGGGTGTCATATCGAAGTCGAAATTTTTATGAAATAGACGATTGCCATAATCCATCAAAATTAAGGCAATAAAGTAATTGGCTTCTTTTCGGGCATCACC
Source organism: Enterococcus sp. LJL120 (assembly GCF_054871765.1). Classification (NCBI taxonomy): domain Bacteria; kingdom Bacillati; phylum Bacillota; class Bacilli; order Lactobacillales; family Enterococcaceae; genus Enterococcus; species Enterococcus sp. LJL120. Next base: position 213,800 of record NZ_JBTXLV010000004.1, on the reverse strand, counting down.
TAAAATGCCAGCAGCACTTTGAGTTTGTACCAACCAATTCCGCCAGCTTTCTTCATCTTTTTTTATAATAATTTCATCGATAATTTCCTCTAAGCGGCGAACCGAAACTAACTGGACAGCTTCGTTGTACTCAAACATAAATTCTTTCACTGAAACATTGATTCGCTGTAAAAGGGCAAAGAATTTGGTAATCGTGATATCATTTTGATCCTTTTCAAAGCGTCTTAAAAACTGCGGACTGACAATATCTGCGGCAGTCTGATTTAACTGATAGCCTTTTTGCAGGCGAAATTTGCGAAAGAGCGCTCCAAATTGATTCATATTGTCCTCCTGAGTAACAGCAGCAAATCTTAGTCTGCTGCTGTTTGTTTATGCCCTTTAAAAAGGGATTGCTAAGATAAATGTGGTGCCCGCTGGACTGCTTTCAACTTTTAAAAACCAGTCATTTTTTTTCACGATTGAAGAGACTGTAAACAGTCCAAGGCCCGTACCGCCATCAGCAGATTTCGTAGTAAAAAAAGGTGTGAAGATATGTTCTTCAATGTCTTTTGGAATACCAGGACCGTCATCGCTTATTTCCAACAGGGCAAAACTTTTTTTCTCAAAGACATGTCCGGTCTCTTGGTAGGCTGCATTTTGGGCAGCGTCGGCGTGACTGAGTTTTACGCTGATTGTTCCGGTCCCATCAATCGCCTGATAAGCATTGGTAATCAGATTGTATAAAATCACTTGGATATCATCTTTTTCAAAATAAGCACTTTGGTCTGTGTCCAGCTCATAGGTGAAGCTAACTGTTTTGGGAATCAGCAGCTTGAGGGTGTCCAAAGCTTCTTTCACAACTTCCTTTAGCTGTTGATTTTTTTTCTGACCGTGGCTAACCCGCGAAAAACGCAACACATTGCTGGAAAGCTGCTGACCTTTTTCAGCTGCATGATAGACTTCTTTTAAATCATCCACCAATAATTCATCTTCCTGGTGTTCTTCAATTAAAAGTTGCAGATTGCCAATCATCGGAGTCAAAAAATTATTCATGTCATGGACAATTGTCGTGGTCAACAGGCCAATTGTTTCCAATTTTGATTCTTGGAAAATGGTTTTTTCCATCGCATGTTTTTCTTCTAGAGAGCGCTGGCGTTCCTTTAAGCGTAGATTTTCTTGATAATTGCGATTTTTGCGGGTGTTATTAATGTAGATAAAACCCAATAAAACTAACACGACAAAGAGAATAATCAATAAACCCAGACTCATCATACTACCCTCAATCACTAGACCGTTCCACTCATTAAAATCGGAGTTGCTTGCAACCACCAGACGGGTAGCGCCAATCGTAATCCATTGATAGGCGCCGATTTTTAACACGCGGGTCGGATTTTCCTCCGTCCACCAGTAAGAATAATAACTGAGGGTGCCCTTTTGATTAGCCAGCTGTTCTTCTTCAAGACGGCGTAAATCTGTGTAGTCCAAATCAGGAAATTCCCGCTGACGATCTTCGACAATCGTCAACCCGACTTGTTCAGTGGAAGGATGCATGACGACCTTCATATCTTGGTCTTTAATCATCGTATAGCCTTGAAAATCATTTTGTAGTGGGTCAAAGTTTTCTTGATAAAATTTTTCTAAATCAATTGTTAAAATTAAAATTGCCTGATTTTGATTGCTATCCGTAACTTTTTGATAAAAATTCAAATAAGAGCTAGTGTAATCATAAAAAACTTGACCGTTTTCCTGCCCACTGGTTTTAACACCAGTCGGATAATCAGGGTCAGTCATCACGTAACGGGGAAAAGTTTCTAGAGCTTCCAACTGCTGGCCTTTTGTCTGCCAGCCTTTAATCAAAAGGCCGCTATCTGTGACTAAGCTGAGGGTAGCCATGCTAGTGACGGCATGGGAGAGCTCTTGACTGAGTAAATCCGCTGTCAAATTATCAAAAGAGGCTGTCAGTTCATCACTGCGGGATAGATTTTCCAGGTCCTCTCGGTAATTTTCTATTTGCAATGTTAAAATTTTAATGGCATCATTGTTTATAGTAGTTAGATGCTCTTCGGCAAGCTTCATGCTATGGCGCTGGACCGATGAATAGGTGAATATCGACAGGGCTAAGCCAACGGCCGTAATGATTAAAACGCTGATAAAGCCAACGTAAATCCACTTGTTTGATGGTTTTCTCATAGTTTGTCCTTTCAAATGAACATCTAAATAGTACAGGGGGAAAAACATGCGTAACGAAAAAATACTTATTGTTGACGATGACCCAGCAATCCGCAGACTAATCTGGAAATCGCTGCAATCTACTGGTATTTTAGTCTATCAAAGTGATTCAGTAGAGGCGACGATTGACATCGTCTCACGAATTAAGTTTGACTTATTTATCTTAGACGTCGGCTTGGAACATGAAAATGACGGCTATCATCTCGCTCAAGTAATTCGCGAGGCAGATCCATTTGTGCCGATTGTCTTTTTAAGCGGCAAGACCAACGAAGAAGACATTGTGACCGCCTTAGAAAACGGTGCTGATTTTTATTTAACCAAACCCTTTTTGCCCAATATTTTAAAAGCCCAGGTGCTGGCGACATTGGAGCGGCGAAAAATTATTAAAAATCAAGAACAAAGGGTGACCAATGAAATCATTCAAGGGCCTTTCCGGTTTGACAAAGCCCGTTATGAGCTGTTCAAAGGGGCCGAGCCGATAAAAATGTCTTCAAAAGAGATTAAGCTGATGCAATTTTTTATGGAAAATCCGGATCAGGTTTTTTCCAAAGAACAGATTTATCACAATGTCTGGGAAGATGGCAATTATGATGCTAATACAATTATGGTGTTTATCAATCATCTTCGCAACAAAATAGAAGACAATCCTAAAGAAGCCAAGTTCTTGAGGACTGTCTGGGGTATTGGCTATACGTTTAATCCAGTAGACTAAAAGAACTCTTCTAGAAATGCCAAATAAATACCTAATGCTATTAAATCGGCGGAGCCGCCAGGGCTTAAATTACGATCAATCATCTGTTGGTCGTATTTTTTTAGGCTTAAAATCAAGTCTTCAGCAGGCAGGTTAGCTTGATGGAGGCTTAAATTTTCCCCTTTAACCTGCTCCCAAGCAGTCAAGCCTCCACGGTGTAACAAGTTGCCATCTTCAACAAAACTCATTAAGAAAACTAAAGCTCTTAGTAAAATAATTTCAGTGTCTTCACCTTGTTGACTGCGAAGAAAGGGCAGCAGCTGATTGTTTAAAATCGGATAACCAGCAATCGCTTCACCACGAATTCCCATCAAGCCTTTTTCTAAATAAAGCTTCTCCCCGTAAGAAAGATCAGTTTTAGCAGCTAAATCAGTAAAGTCCTCTTGCACTATTTCAGCGATAGCTGCAACAATTGCCAACACTTCATTGGTATCTTCTGCAGTAAAGGGGAGGTCAATTTCTTTTTGTAAATAAAAACCGGTGGCACCCAATAACAACGCAAAAGAAAAATTTGCACCTTTGTGAGTATTGATGCCCTTAGTCGCCTTGAGCATCGCTTTTTCTGCGTTAATGCCAATCAGCCGCAATTTTTGAAAGAGTTCAGAAAAGGAGCCCTTGTGCTGAAAACCAGCTTCAAGATAATCTGAAAAAAAAGGGCGCAGACTGATGATGCTATCAACAAAGGTAAAAAAATCCATATCTTGATGGGCCCCGTTGGAAAAACGGTCCACCAAGCCTGGTTTTGGTGTTAAAGAAACTTCGTAGAATAAAGCTTTTTCCGCAAAGTCAGCCACAGTTGAAAGGGAATTATCCAATTTTTCTTCGCTCCATTTCCACTAGAATAAAGTTGAGTGAGCGATCTAAATGCTCATGGGTAATCATTTGAATTTGTTCACGATTTTTAGTTTTCATGCCACGATAAATCAGCCAGTGTTCCTCCAAAGCTTTATCTCGACGGTCCGAAGAACGAATGGCGATATCACGAAAATAAACGAGATAGGCCTGCAGGTTGGTCACAATTGATTTCAAACGCAGCATGCGGCTTTTTTCATAGATGAAAGCATTGAAATCCGAAAAACTCACAAGGAGATCGTCGACCCGATCCTTATCATTGAGTTGGTTACTATGTTCTAAAAGAAGCCGCAGCTCTTCAAAATCGGCTTCATTCATTAATTCCATCGCCTTGATGGTTGCCAAGGTATCCAAGGCTTTACGAATATCATAAATTTCATAAGCATCTTGAATGCTGATACCTTTGACGACAATACCCACACGGGGGACATGTTCGACCAAACGTTCTTCCACTAAACGCTGCATGGCGTAACGAATCGGCGTGCGGGAAATATTGAGAACCTCAGAAAATTCTTTTTCATTGATTCTTGAGCCAGCCGGAATATCACTTAAAATAATGGTTTTGCGGAAAGCCTCGTAAAGTAAAATTTTCAATGTCTTATTTTGAGAAAAATCCAAATTTTTTCGAACGGCTTCAATAATCGGATTCACAGTCATGTTCCTTCCTATATTTAAATTGTCTTGTTGAAACCAATTCTAAACAAATCTGCGGCAAAAAGCAAAAAGGATTATTAGTTATCTTTTTAATAAAAAAAGAGACTGTTCTACAGCGGATTGTCAACAAATTTATCCCGAAATGATGACTGGTCAACAGGATGTTGCCATTAGGGATTTGATTTGCAGAGTCAGCTGTTCAGACAGTCTCTTTTGAAAAAATTATTGTGGAATGTAAAGTGGCATATGGCCGAATGCGATAATTGTAATTACAAAGATAACAAAAATACCTAATGCATATTTACCAGCGGCTCTTTGCCATTGGCCCATATCCAAACCAGTTAAACGTAATAGTAGGTAGATAAAGGCAACTAATGGGCTCAATAAGTGGAATGCTTGTCCCATTAATGAAGCTAATGCCATTTGCATGTTTGTAAAGCCGTATTGACGGCCAGCTTCAGCTAAGACTGGCAAGACACCGAAGTAGAAACCATCATTACTGATGAAGAAAGTACCTGGTGCAGAAATCAAGGCAATTACTAAGCCCCAGAAACCAGCCAATTGTCTAGGAATAATTTGTGTGAAGCTGTTTGCTAATGCTTCGGCCATTCCTGAACCTTGGAATAATCCCATGAAGACTCCAGCAGCAAAGACTAAGATAACTACTTGAACTGCGTCACCGCCGTTTGCACCAATCCGTGCTGATTGATCTTTTAAGACAGGGTAATTAACGATTAAAGCGATACATGTACCAACAGCGAATAAGAGTAAAGCTGGTACTTCAATTGGTGAGTAGAATGAGCCAGCAACCAACCAAGCAATTAAGATGATTGTCAAGATACCGTTAAAGGCCCAACGATTTGGACGACGAATCGCTAAAGTTTCTGGATCCGTTACGGTAGTCATTTCATCAATTTCAGCGTCGGATAATTCTTTGACACCTAAACGAGCCCGTTCTTGACGACCCATCCGTGGTGCTACGAAGAAAATAACAAATGCTAATGAAAGAACCATACCAGGTGCTAAGTAAGATAAAATTTCACCACCAACATCTAAAACTGACATTGCCCGAGCAGTCGGTCCGCCCCAAGGAAGCAAGTTCATGATAGTGTTTTGCAAAATAATCAAAACACCTAAGTTCATCATTTTCATATCCAATTTTTTATAGATAGGAATAAAAGCTGAACAACAAATCAAAGTTGTCGTTGTACCATCACCATTTAGTGATACCGCCGCTGCAACAACTGCAGTTGCGATCAGTACGCGCATTGGGTCTCCCTTTGCGAAGTGAATCATTTTTCTAGTAATTGGATCGAACAAACCAGCATCCAACATGATAGAGAAGTATAGGATAGCGAATAATAGCATGATCCCGGTATTAGCGGTTGTTGCAATCCCCTCTGTCACGAAGTCCCCAATATTTCCGTCTGCTGCTACGCCAGCGATCATAGCCACGAGTGTAAACAGTAAAGGAATCATAATCAACGCAGTTAGCGGAGACAGTTTCTTTTTCATGATTACAAACATGAAGACGATGATCATACCGTAAGATAAGATAGTTAGTAACATCAATTTCCCTCCTAATTTTGTATTTCTCTTCTAAGAAAGCGTTACCAAGACTTTCCCGAAATAAAACGCTGAACATTTTATGAATAATTTTTCACAAAACCTATAAATTAAAATGTCCGTCGTTTCTGTAACCCTAGAATAAGCAATTTTCAAAAATTTGGGTAGACCTTGGAGGGAAAAAGGACACCAAAAAAACAATTTATGTAAGCGTACTTATTAAATGCTTAACAAGATATTAATAAATTCTTAACGCCTGAAAACGTTGATTTATCAATGTTTTTTAAAAAAACAGCAGAAATCAGCATTTTAAAAACATTGAAAAAACAATTTATCTTAAGATTTCAGTGTTTTCGTTTTTCGATTGCCTCTATAATAAAAGGGAAGCATGAAATACGGAGAAAGGAGAATCGCCTTGGGCATTTTTAGTCGATTATTTAAGAAGGAAGAACCGGCAGCCTCTCAAACAGTTGTCCCGGCAACTGAAAAAAAAGTTGCCTCATTAGATGACGGTTATGAAAGCTTGCCAGCTTTTATTCCAACAAGTCCCAAAGAATATCAGTTGGTGAGTGTGATTGCTACCGCAATTGCGGCTGGCGAAAACAGCGACAGTCAATTTGTGGTTAAAACGATTTTAAAACGCAATCCAGAAGCCCGCACGGTCGCTTTAGTTGCCGCCAGTCTTGCCGCAGGCACCGCAGAAGACAGTCAGCTTGTCGTCACGTCCATTCAAAAGAAAAAATAAAACGGAGGGTTACACAATGTTACGTAAATTTAAAATTTCAATCGATGGCCAAGAATACTTAGTAGAAATGGAAGAAATCGGTGGCGTGCCACAACCAGCCGCACCTGTTGCACCTGTTGCACCTGTTGCGCCTGCTGCACCCGTTGCGCCCGCAGCTCCTGCTCCAGAAGCAACACCTGCTGCAGCTACACCAGCACCAACGCCCGTTGCTTCAACTCCAGCCGGTGCCGATGCGATTACCGCACCGATGCCTGGCGCTATCTTAAAGGTCTTAGTAAATGTTGGCGATACAGTTGCTGAAAACCAACCAGTCATGATTTTAGAAGCGATGAAGATGGAAAACGAAATTGTGGCACAACATGCAGGCACTGTTATGGGTATTCATGCAGCACCTGGTGACAATGTGAATCCTGGCGATCCATTGATTACCATTGCCTAAATAAGTTAGAGAAAAATTCTATTTATATAGAAATATAAAAGTGAAGTTATGTAGAAGTGAAATTAAGTTGAGGAAGTGAAATTTGTGGAAACATTGATTGAAGGGTTTATCGGCATGGGGCAAGAGCCCGGCCGGATTGTCATGATGGTGGTCGGTGCCGTCTTAATGTATTTAGGAATTAAAAAAGAATATGAGCCGACATTATTAGTTCCAATGGGGTTGGGAACGATTTTAGTGAACTTCCCGAACTCTGGTGTACTGGCAGCAGGTGGCGAGCCAGGGCCTTTCCAAGTCCTGTTTGACTTCGGTATCAGTACAGAATTATTCCCGTTGCTATTGTTTATTGGGATTGGCGCAATGATTGATTTCGGCCCGCTGTTACAAAATCCTTTTCTGTTATTATTCGGTGCTGCGGCCCAATTCGGAATTTTCTTCACAATTATCGTGGCTGTTTTAATCGGTTTTGATATTAACGATGCAGCGTCAATCGGAATTATCGGGGCGGCGGATGGACCAACCTCCATCTTCGTAGCCAATACGTTGAACTCAAAATATCTAGGGGCGATCATGGTTGCCGCCTATTCCTACATGGCGTTAGTGCCAATTATTCAACCGGTGGCGATCAAAGCGGTGACAACCAAACATGAACGCCGGATTCGCATGAACTACCGGGCAGGGGAAGTCTCGCAAACAGCGAAAATTATTTTCCCAATTGTCATTTCGATTGTGGCTGGCTTAATTGCACCAGCGTCCTTACCATTAGTTGGGTTCTTGATGTTCGGGAACTTGCTAAGAGAATGTGGTGTGTTAGACCGTCTGTCGTTAACGGCCCAAAATGAATTGGTAAATATTATCTCCATTCTATTAGGTTTGACAATTTCTGTGCGGATGCAAGCCAACGAATTCCTGCAAGTCGATACCTTAATGGTAATTGGCTTAGGGTTAGTCGCTTTCGTGATGGACTCAATCGGTGGGGTACTTTTCGCCAAAGTCTTGAACTTATTCCGCAAAGAAAAAATCAATCCAATGATTGGGGCGGCTGGGATTTCAGCGTTTCCAATGAGTAGTCGTGTCATTCAAAAAATGGCAACCGAAGAAGACCCACAAAACTTTATCTTGATGCATGCGGCGGGTGCCAACGTGTCTGGACAAATCGCTTCAGTTATCGCTGGTGGATTAGTTTTAGCCTTGTTAGGCGGTTAATCACAAAATTCTTATCCAAGTATCCCTCAACCTGCTAAACGTTGAAGGAGCTTGGTAAAGCGCATTACACGATATAAAAATGAGGAGGAACCAACATGTCAGAAGCGTTACAAACAGCGTTGCAGTTATTAGTTTTTGGTTGGGGCGGCGTCTTCGTCGTGATTCTAGTCATCTACTTTGCCTCAATGATTTTGAGCAAATTATTTCCAGTTAAAAAATAAAAGAATTGTGGCATAAATCTTTTTACAAAGATATTATCCGCTTCAATTATACTAGTCGCTCATTCCAAAAGGGAGCCTGTGATATTAGTCTTTTTAACAGATGAAATCCCGAACTATATTATATTTGCTCCTGCGGTCCAGTAGGTCCTTGTCGCAAGTTATCAATATCTAGTGATTTTCATTAGATGTCGTTCGTAAAGTTCGGCTTTGTTCTAACTAATGTCACAGCCTCTCCATTGGAAAAGCGATTTGAAATATAAATTGAGATTTATTTAATAGTTTCTATATAAATAAAACTTGGATAGTACAATTATTATAGACTTATGTCACAGTTTTAATTGTGACAAATATTCAGCAACGAAGGTTGTTTTAAAAGCTGCTATTATTCTGGAAACACCAGATGAAGCCGCTTACCATGACGTTAAAGGACAAGCCATGACATAAATTACTTTCGCTGTTGGGAAACAAGCTATCACGATTTGCAATAAACCATCAATTACAGAGGTGAAGAGAAGTGGAAATTATCAAAAATGCTGTAGCCGGCACAGTTGAATCTAGCGACATTATGATTACGGTCAAACAAAATGATGCCAATGAAGTGGCCATCTCGTTAGATAGCAGTGTTGAAAAACAATACGGCCAACAAATTCGTCAAGTTATCAAAACAACTCTTAATAATCTTGGTGTCACTTCAGCAAAAATTGATGCTGTCGATAAAGGTGCCTTAGATTGTACAATCCAAGCCCGTTTAATTACGGCTGTTTATCGCTCAGCAGGGAAAGATGCTTTTGATTGGAAGGAGATTGACTCATGGAACGCTTAAGAAGAACAATGATGTTTGTACCAGGCGCTAATGCTGCCATGCTAAGAGATGCTCCTTTATATGGCGCTGATTCTATTATGTTTGATTTAGAAGATGCGGTATCTTTGAAGGAAAAAGATTCAGCCAGAGCCTTAGTACATTTTGCTTTAAAAACATTTGACTACAGCAGCGTTGAAACCGTTGTGCGGATTAACGGCTTAGATACCGTTGGTGCTCAAGATGTTGAAGCGATGGTTTTAGCGGGTGTTAACGTCGTTCGCTTACCTAAAACTGAAACCGCTCAGGATATTGTCGATGTCGATGCTGTGATTACGCAAGTGGAAAAAGACAATGGTATTCCTGTGGGCACTACCAAAATGATGGCTGCTATTGAATCAGCTGAAGGTGTTTTAAATGCACGAGAAATTGCCGTAGCTTCAGAGCGCTTAATCGGGATTGCATTAGGTGCTGAAGATTACGTGACTAATATGAAAACTGTTCGTTATCCAGACGGTCAAGAATTACTATTTGCCCGCAGCATGATTATCCACGCTGCCCGGGCGGCTGGCATTGCCGCAATCGATACCGTTTACTCAGATGTTGATAATACTGAAGGCTTCGAAAATGAAGTTCGTCGAATCAAACAGCTTGGTTTTGATGGCAAGTCAGTCATCAATCCACGTCAAATTCCATTGGTAAATGCTATTTATGCGCCAACTGAAAAAGAAATTCAAAATGCTAAAGAAGTGATTTGGGCGATTCGTGATGCCGAAGCAAAAGGTTCCGGCGTTATTTCACTAAATGGTAAAATGATTGACAAACCAATTGTTGAGCGGGCAGAGCGAGTGATTGCCTTAGCTAAAGCAGCTAAATTGATTACTGAGGAGGATATTTAATCATGGTTTTAAATAAAGTAGGTAAAGATATTCCTCAAGAATATGCTGACCAATACGGAGTGTTTGAAGGCGAATTAGCAAATATTAAAGATTATCAAGAAGCTAGCCGCAAAATTAAGCCGGTAAAACCTAGAGATACAAAATTAGTCAGCAGCATTCGTGAAGCTGTTGAAAAAACTGGCTTAAAAGACGGTATGACGATTTCCTTCCATCACCATTTCCGTGAAGGTGATTATGTGATGAACATGGTCTTAGCTGAGCTGTCAGAAATGGGCTTCAAAAATTTATCAATTGCACCAAGTTCTATCGCCAATGTTCACGAACCAATTATTGACCACATTAAAAGTGGTTTGATTACTAATATTACTTCCTCAGGCTTAAGAGATAAAGTTGGAGCGGCAATTTCTCAAGGCATCATGGAGAATCCAGTTGTGATTCGTTCACATGGCGGTCGAGCAAGAGCGATTGCGACAGGCGACATCCATATTGACGTTGCATTCTTAGGTGCACCAAGTTCTGATCCTTATGGCAATGCTAATGGCACAGTCGGCAAAGCAACTTGTGGCTCACTAGGCTACGCGATGATTGATGCTAAATATGCTGACCAAGTGGTAATTATTACCGACACTTTAGTTCCTTTCCCTAACACGCCAATTAGTATTCCGCAAACGGATGTTGATTTCGTTGTGGAAGTTGATGCTATCGGGGATCCTCAAGGGATTGCCAAAGGTGCAACACGCTTTACTAAAAATCCAAAAGAATTATTGATTGCTGAATATGCAGCAAAAGTTATCACCAATTCACCTTATTACAAAGAGGGTTTCTCTTTCCAAACAGGTACAGGTGGTGCGGCTTTAGCAGTTTCACGTTTCTTAAGAGAAAAAATGATTAGTGATGGCATTACTGCTAGCTTTGCTTTGGGCGGCATCACCAATGCGATGGTGGAATTATTAGAAGAAGGCTTAGTTGAAAAAATTATCGACGTGCAAGACTTCGACCATCCATCAGCAGTTTCCCTTGGCAAAAACAGCAACCATTACGAAATTGATGCCAATATGTATGCTTCTCCATTAAGTAAAGGCTCTGTTATCAATCAATTAGATACGGCAATCCTTTCTGCATTGGAAATTGATACAAACTTTAACGTGAATGTCATGACCGGTTCTGACGGTGTTATCCGGGGAGCTTCAGGCGGACACTCTGATACGAGCATGGCTTGCAAAATGAGTTTAGTGATTGCACCAATTATCCGTGGTCGAATCGCAACTATTGTTGATCAAGTCAACACTGTTGTGACACCAGGTTCAAGTGTTGATGTAGTTGTAACAGAGATTGGGATTGCTATCAATCCTGAACGCCAAGATTTAATTGAGCATTTCAAAAAATTAGATGTACCACAATTAACCATTGAAGAATTAAAAGAAAAAGCCTACAGCATTGTTGGCACACCTGAAGCGATTCAATATGGCGACAAAGTGGTTGCTCTAATTGAATATCGTGATGGAAGTTTAATTGACGTGGTTAGAAATGTCTAATTCAACCTTTGCTGGTCCAGAGGTGAATCTTTTTGAAATGCTCGATGCAAGAGAAATGCGACGCAACACCCAGTTAGACATTCTTCAAATTGCCGCAGATACAGCTTTATTATCGGCTACGATGAATATTCCGGGCCCGGTTAAACGCTCTGATGAATTAGCTGAAATTTTTAAAGACATGCAGCTAGCAATCGAAGAGGCGTTGGCGGATACACCGCCTTCTGCCAATTTATATCGAGACGAGAAAACCGGACTAGAATATTTTGCCCTGACCACTTTAACACCACAAGAACTAAAGCGACGGATGGTTCAGTTGGAAGAAAATCATCCCCTTGGTCGCTTGGTCGATTTAGATGTGTTATGGTTAGCTGATGATGAACTGACTTCAATCAGTCGGGAAGATTTAGGCTTGCCCCAAAGACATTGTCTGATTTGCGAAAAATCAGCCAAAGACTGCGGACGTAATCGGACCCACTCAGTTGAAGACATGCAGGCTAAAATTGTAGAAATTATTGAGAAAGGAAGGATGCACAAAAATGACTAAAAAAATTCGTTTCATGGAAACCGTCTTGCGGGACGGTCAACAGAGCTTAATCGCCACTAGAATGCCGACATCCGATATGCTGCCTATTTTAAAAACAATGGACGAAGCCGGCTTCCATTCTTTAGAAATGTGGGGAGGGGCAACGTTTGATTCCTGCCTGCGCTTTTTAAATGAAGACCCGTGGGAAAGATTACGAGCGATTCGTAAAGAAGTTAAAAACGCTAAATTACAAATGTTGTTACGAGGACAAAACCTTTTAGGCTATAAAAATTATGCTGATGATGTGGTAACTGATTTCGTAACTAAATCGATTCAAAATGGTATTGATGTGATTCGTGTGTTCGATGCCTTAAATGACACACGGAATTTGAAAACCTCTGTCTTAGCGGGGAAAGCAGCTGGTGGACATATCCAAACAGCGATTTCTTACACGACAAGTGACTTCCATACAGTTGATTATTTTGTAAAATTAGCCAAGGAAATGGCTGATTTAGGTGCAGATTCAATTTGTATTAAAGATATGGCGGGGGTGCTTACGCCTGAAACTGGTTTTGAATTGGTGAGCCGCATCAAGGATAGTATTGATTTACCATTAGAAGTCCACACCCACGCAACGAGTGGGATTTCTGAAATGACCTATTTGAAAGTCGCTGAAGCGGGTGCGGATATTATCGATACAGCTATTTCTTCTTTTGCAGGTGGCACGAGTCAACCGGCAACGGAATCTGTTTCGATTGCTTTAGAAGGATTAGGCTTTGATACAGGCTTAAACCAAGAAAAATTAACCGAAATTGCCGAATACTTTAATCCGATTCGTGATCGTTTCCGCAACGAAGGCATTTTGAATCCTAAGGTGAAAGATGTCGAACCGAAAACATTAATCTTCCAAGTCCCTGGTGGCATGTTATCCAATTTATTGAGCCAATTAACAGAACAAGGCTTACAGGATAAATACGACGAGGTACTAGCTGAAGTGCCAAAAGTGCGGGCTGATTTAGGTTATCCGCCACTAGTAACCCCATTGTCTCAAATGGTGGGAACTCAAGCGTTGATGAACGTGATTTCTGGTGAGCGTTACAAATTAATTCCGACTGAAATTAAAGATTACGTGAAGGGCTTATACGGCCAGCCACCTGTGGCTATTTCAGAAGACATTAAAGAAAAAATCATCGGTGACGAAGCAGTCGTGACCGTTCGGCCGGCTGATTTAATTGCGCCCCAATTACCTGAATTCAGAGAAGAAATCAAAGAGTACGCAAAATCAGAAGAAGATGTCTTAGATTACGCCTTGTTCCCACAACAAGCCAAAGACTTCTTAGGCCGCAGAGAAGATCCTTTCTATGATGTGCCTGTGCAAACGGTAAGTGTCACAATTGAAGCTGAGTAAGGTTGAAAAGTCTGCGATAACGAGGTCTGACCTTTTATCGCAGCTTTTTTTTTAATAAAAAGCTAGTTTAACTTGCTGCCAATAAAAAAATGTAAATCGTCTTTTACCATACATAAAACGATTTTCAATCGTTTGTAAGTTTAAAAAGGAAGGAAAATTTAAAATGAATGATTATCTGATTGGTGAGATTTCACCAAGAAATAAACAGGAAATGTTGATTGTCGAAGGACTTTTAGAACAAGAAGGCATTACCTTAGACGCAAATTTGGATTATACCTGTGGTGTTTTCGACCGTAACCGAAAATTGGTGGCCACCGGCAGTTGTTTTAAAAACTCTTTACGCTGCATTGCAATTGATGAACATTATCAAGGGGAAGGTATTATGAATCAGCTGATTAGTCATCTGATTCAATATCAATTTGAAAGAGGCAATGATCATCTTTTTGTCTACACGAAAAAAGAAACAGCCCTCTTTTTTGAAGACTTAGGTTTTTATACAATTGCAAAGGTGGACAATCGCCTTGTCTTTTTAGAAAATCGACGGGATGGTTTCAAAGAATATTTGACGAATCTTGTGCAGACACCTGCAGACAAAAAAACAGTGGCGGCAATTGTTATGAACGCTAACCCCTTTACCTTGGGTCATCAAAAATTAATCGAAAAAGCCGCAGCAGAAAATGACTGGCTTCACCTTTTTATGGTCAGTGAGGATGAAAGTTTAGTCCCTTATGCTGTCCGGAAAAAATTGATGATGGAGGGCACTCAGCATCTTAAAAATATCAGCTATCAAGAAACCGGCAGTTATCTGATAAGTATGGCGATTTTTCCCAGCTATTTTTTAAAGGAAGAGAATCAAGTCATTGATGCGCAAGCTAGTTTAGATGGGACAATCTTTGCTAATATTTCTCAGCAATTAGGTATTCAGCGGCGCTATATGGGAACGGAACCGACTAGTCGTGTGACTGAACTATATAATCAAAATACGATTAAAGAATTAGCCAAAGTTGGTGTTGAAGTGTTGATTGTGCCCCGCTTTGAAGCTGAAGGTGAGATGATTAGTGCCTCAACGGTGCGACAGCTGCTAGTCGATCATCAGTTTGCACAAGTAGCTGAATATGTTCCCAAGACGACATTGGCCTTTTTTGAAACAACTGCTGGTCAAAAAATTATTGATCAAATGTCTTTGGCAAAAGAAATCAAGCATTATTAAGGAAATCGTCATTTTAAAAAAAGAGTGGCCTCTAAATTGCTCATGGTTAAAATCCGCTGAGCTTTAGAGGCTCTTTATTTTGATTATTTCAAATTATTTAGAGGTAAATGTTTCATCGGATGTGCTGGCAATGCTATAATGTGAAGGATGATTTTTAAGTTTGCTCGTCTGCGGCAAAAACTTACTGAGAAGCTTTTTAAGCAAATAGAAAGGAATTAACCATGACTTCAACCAATGAACTATTAAAAAGCATGAATCCCCGGCAAAAGGAAGCCGTCTTGCATACTGAAGGACCCTTATTATTAATGGCGGGTGCCGGCAGCGGAAAGACCCGTGTGCTGACCCATCGCATCGCTTATTTAATTGAAGAAAAAGAGGTTAATCCTTGGAATATTTTAGCCATCACCTTTACTAATAAAGCTGCTCGAGAAATGAAAGAGCGGGTCAACGGTCTCTTAGGCCAAGGTGGAGAAGATGTCTGGGTCTCGACTTTTCACTCTATGTGCGTTCGTATTTTAAGACGAGATGTTGACTTTATCGGTTATAGTCGTAATTTTACGATTGTCGATTCCTCTGAACAGCTGACTTTGATGAAACGGGTCTTAAAAGAATTAAATATTGATCCCAAAAAATACGATCCCCGTTCCATTTTAGGGACCATCAGTAACGCCAAAAACCAATTGCTCTCTCCAGAAGATTATGCCCAAATGTCCGGCAGCTTTTACGAGGAGATTGTGACGAAGGCTTATGAACGCTACCAAAAGGAATTGCGGAACAATCAAAGTATGGACTTTGATGACTTGATTATGAATACTATTCGCTTATTTGAGGAAAATCCGGATTCATTAACTTATTATCAAAATAAGTTTCGCTATATTCATGTGGATGAATATCAAGATACCAATCATGCGCAATACACTTTGGTCAATTCTTTGGCTGCCCGTTTTAAAAATTTATGTGTGGTGGGGGATGCCGACCAAAGTATTTACGGTTGGCGGGGAGCCGACATGCAGAATATTTTGGACTTTGAAAAGGATTATCCGAATGCGAAGGTCATCTTATTAGAACAAAATTATCGTTCGACTAAAAATATTTTAGCGGCCGCCAATCAAGTGATTGAAAATAACCAAAACCGCCGTAAAAAAGAACTCTGGACCGAAAATTTGGACGGGGAAAAAATTGTGTATTATCGGGCGGATAATGAGCGGGATGAGACCCGCTTTATCGTCGCTCAGATGCAAAAAGAAATGCAGGATAATCAACGTCAGTACGGAGATTTTGCGGTGTTGTACCGAACCAATGCCCAATCGCGGGTGATGGAAGAAACCCTGCTAAAATCAAATATTCCTTACACGATGGTCGGTGGGCATAAATTCTACGACCGCAAGGAAATTAAAGATATTTTGGCTTATCTGACAGTGATTGCGAATCATAAAGATTCATTGAGTTTTGAACGGGTGGTCAATTCGCCAAAAAGGGGTGTTGGCCCTGGTTCGATTGATAAGTTACGCCAGTTCGCTGAAATCCATGATTTTTCATTGCTTGAGGCAGCTGAAAATATTGATTTAGCAAATATCTCCGGTAAAGCCGGGCGGGAGCTGGGAAATTTTGCGACGATGATTGACCAGCTGACAAAGATGGTTCCTTACATGTCAATTACAGAATTGGTTAAGGAAACTTTGGAGCGCAGTGGCTATCAAGAGGATTTAGTTCGCCAAAATAATTTGGAAGCCCAAGCCCGCATCGAAAACTTAGAAGAGTTTTTAACCGTGACAAAAGAATTTGATAAACGTTATGAAGCCCAAGAGATTGATGAAACGCAAGAAGAATCCCCAGTTGATAAAATGGTAATTTTTCTGAATGACTTGGCTCTCGTTTCAGATTTAGATAATTTGGAGGAAAGTACCTCACAGGTCACTTTAATGACCCTCCATGCCGCCAAAGGATTGGAATTTCCAGTAGTCTTTTTAATCGGCTTAGAGGAGGGCGTCTTTCCGCTGTCTCGGGCGATGATGGAAGAAGCCGAATTAGAAGAGGAGCGGCGCTTGGCGTATGTTGGTATCACCCGTGCGGAAGAAGTGCTCTATGTCACCAATGCCTTTTCCAGAACTTTATATGGTAAAACCCAATACAATCGACCATCACGCTTTTTAAATGAAATTGATGAAGAGCTGATGCAGGTACAAGGCATGCGGACAGCAGGCAGCAGTCAACCGACCCAAACTTTCAATCCGAAAGTTTTTCAACCGGGAGCAACGGGACAAAAAAACTCAGCTAGAACCGGTAGCACCCCGAGTCGCACCCTACCAAATCAAAAAGTCACCAGTAAAGTATCAACTGGCGGGGAAGCGACAGGCTGGGCAGCTGGCGACAAGGTGAAGCATAAAAAATGGGGCATCGGCACAGTTGTCAAAGTCGGCGGCAATGCCAAGGATATGGAATTGGATATTGCTTTTCCAGAGCAGGGCATTAAGCGACTGCTAGCAGCCTTTGCACCAATTGAAAAAGTTTAGACGTGAAGGAGGAGTTTCTGTGGGCCAATTAAATTTAACTGAGGCGACGCAGCGAGCTGCCGAGCTACGGCAGGAATTAAATCGTTATTCTTATGAGTATTATGTTAAAGATCAACCCAGTGTTGAAGATTACGTGTACGATAAATTATATGCAGAATTAGTCGCAATTGAAGCAGATTATCCTGATTTAGTGACCGAGGATTCGCCAACCCAGCGAGTCGGCGGCAAAATTTTGCCAGGCTTTGAAAAAGTGACCCATGATGTGCCTCTTTATAGCTTGAATGATGTCTTTAGCAAAGAGGAGTTAATCGCTTTTGACACACGAGTGCAAAAAGCAGTCGGTCGGCCAGTAACGTATGAATGCGAATTGAAAATTGATGGACTCTCAATTTCTCTTAAATATGAAAATGGCCGTTTTGTGCAAGGGGCAACTCGAGGCGACGGCACGGTTGGCGAAAACATCACTGAAAATTTAAAAACGGTAAAATCAATTCCGTTAACTCTAACCGAACCAATCTCAATCGAGGTGCGGGGCGAATGCTATATGCCAAAAGCTTCTTTTGTGAAATTGAATCAGCAGCGGGAGGAAGCCGGCCAAGAAATTTTTGCCAATCCCCGCAACGCAGCGGCTGGTAGTTTGCGGCAATTAGATACGCGAGTTGCCGCTAGCCGCAACTTGAGCACTTTTTTATATACGGTGGCGGATTTTGGTCCCCTTACTGCGACAACGCAAGAAACAGCGTTACAGGAGCTAGATCAGTTAGGTTTTCGGGTCAACCAAGACCGGAAACTGTGTCAGACGATAGCTGAGGTTTGGGATTACATTGAAATGTACCATGATAAAAGAACCCAGCTGCCTTATGAAATTGATGGCATTGTCGTAAAAGTAAACGAGTTTGATTTGCAGAATGAGTTAGCTTTCACTGTCAAAGCTCCTCGTTGGGCGGCAGCCTATAAATTTCCCCCAGAAGAAGCAGAAACAGTAGTCGAAAATATTGAGTGGACGGTTGGGCGCACCGGTGTTGTGACACCGACCGCTGTTATGAAACCAGTCCGAGTTGCTGGCACAACCGTGAGCCGTGCTAGTTTGCATAATGTTGATTTCATTAAAATGAAAGATATTCGTTTGAATGATCCGGTGATTATTTATAAAGCCGGCGACGTTATTCCCGAGGTTGCCAAAGTAATTTTAGATAAACGACCAGTTGACAGTATGCCTTATGAGTTTCCGACCCATTGTCCTGTCTGTGATAGCGAGCTGGTTCATTTAGAAGACGAGGTTGCCCTGCGCTGTATCAATCCAAAATGTCCCGCACTTTTAAAAGAGGGTTTAAATCATTTTGTCTCCCGTAATGCCATGAACATTGACGGCTTGGGCCCACGGGTTTTAGAGCAGATGTATGATAAGGGCCTAGTCAAAGATGTGGCTGATTTATATAAGGTTACCGAAGAAAATCTCTTAACACTAGATAAAATTAAAGAAAAATCCGCCAACAATATTTTAACGGCGATTGCTGCCAGCAAAGACAATTCCGTTGAGCGCTTGATTTTCGGCTTGGGAATTCGCCACGTCGGAGCAAAGGTGGCGAAAATTTTGGCAGAGCATTTCGGAAATTTAGATAGCCTCAGCCAATCTGACGCCGAAACAATTATTAATTTGGAAACAATCGGCCAAATTATCGCTGACAGTGTAGTGACCTATTTTTCAAACGAAGAGGTGCATGAACTATTAGCGGAATTGAAAGCTGTGGGAGTAAACTTTGAGTACAAAGGCGTCCGCACGGCTGATTTAGCGGAGGTTAGCTCACCTTTTAAAGATAAAACGGTGGTCTTGACTGGCAAGCTGACCCATTACACGCGGGAGGAAGCCAAAGAAAAAATTGAAACGCTCGGCGGTAAAGTAACCGGCAGTGTCTCTAAGAAGACGGATATCGTTGTAGCTGGCGAAGAGGCCGGTAGCAAATTGACAAAAGCCCAAAGCTTAGGAGTTACCGTCTGGAACGAGGCTCAAATGGTGGAAGCCTTAGATAACAGCAGTCTTTAAAAAAACTTTGATATTTTTTTATGAAATATTACAGAAAAATGGAAAACATATGATAGAATAAAGAGAAATTTTTTGTTGAAGTCCTTGACCTCGGCTGAGTTTGCTTCAGAAAATTGTTTTAACAATTTCTTAAACCAGTCTCGGTGTTCTTTCCTATAAAACTTTGGACAGAATTTTATTTCAGCAAAATTATCATCCTTTACAGGAAGTAGGAGGAGACAAAACAATGGCAATTAGTGAAGAACAAGTCCAACACGTAGCCAAGCTTGCCAAGCTTTCATTTAACCAAGAAGAATTACAGGGCTTTACTGAACAATTAGGCAAAATTATTGATATGGTGGAATTATTAGAAGAGGTTGACACGACAGGCGTTCCGTTTACTTCAAATGTCGCCGAAGCGATTAACGTGATGCGGGAAGATGTGGCAGCACCTGGTTGGAATCGTGACGAATTAATGCGCAACGTTCCAGAATCTGAAGACGGATTTATTAAGGTTCCGGCAATTATTGACAATGGGGAGGCCGGTGCCTAATGGAAAAATTATACGATAAAACGTTAGTCGAATTACATGACTTATTGGTTTCAAAGGAAGTTACTTCAGCGGATATCACTGGAGCCACCTTTGAACGGATTAAAGCGACAGAACCCGAAGTTGAAAGTTTTATTACTTTGAATGAAGAAAAAGCGATGGCGATGGCCAAAGCAATCGACGTCAAAGGTATTGACGAAAATAATGTTTTAGCCGGTTTACCGATTGGTATTAAAGATAATATTGTGACCAAAGATTTATTAACGACGGCGGCTTCAAAAATTTTGTACAACTTCAATCCCATTTACGATGCGACCGTGATGGATAAGGTTTATCAAGCCGATTTAATTCCTGTTGGTAAATTGAACATGGATGAGTTTGCCATGGGGGGCAGTACTGAAAATTCTTATTTTAAAGAAACAAAAAATGCTTGGGATCAAACAAAGGTTCCCGGCGGTTCCTCTGGTGGTTCAGCTGCGGCTGTTGCAGCAGGTCAAATCCCGGTTTCTTTAGGGAGTGATACCGGTGGCTCAATTCGTCAACCAGCATCCTTTAACGGAATTGTCGGCATGAAACCAACTTATGGTCGCGTATCCCGTTTTGGTTTGATTGCCTTTGGTTCTTCTTTGGATCAAATTGGACCATTGACTCGAACAGTAACAGACAATGCGTTAACTTTGAATGCTATCAGCGGATACGATCCAAAAGATGGCACCTCTGCTGGCAATTCTGTTCCAGATTTCACTGCTGGTTTGACCGGCGACATTAAAGGTATGAAGATTGCTTTGCCAAAAGAATATTTAGGCGAAGGCGTTCAACCGGATGTGCGAGCAGCTATTTTAAAAGCTGCTGAAACTTTTAAAGAACTTGGCGCAACTGTTGAAGAAGTCAGCTTACCCCATTCAAAATATGGAGTAGCGGTTTATTATATCATCGCCTCTTCTGAAGCGAGTTCCAATCTGCAACGTTTCGATGGCATTCGTTATGGCTATCGGTCTGAAAATGTCAAAAACTTAGAAGATGTCTATGTGAATTCTCGTTCGGAAGGTTTTGGCCTAGAAGTGAAACGCCGGATTATGTTGGGGACTTTCTCATTAAGTGCTGGTTATTATGATGCCTACTTTAAAAAGGCTGGCCAAGTGAGAACCTTAATCATGAATGACTTTAAAAAAGTCTTTGATAACTATGATTTAATTATTGGCCCATCTTCGCCGACGGTGGCCTTTGGCTTAGGAGAAAATATTAACGATCCAATCACTATGTATATGAGTGATATTTTAACGATTCCAGTCAACTTGGCAGGACTGCCAGGAATGTCTATTCCGGCTGGATTTTCTGAAGGCTTACCAATTGGTTTACAAGTGATCGGCAAGCATTTTGATGAAGCCAGCATGTATAAAGCCGCTTACGCTTTTGAGCAAGCGACTGAGTTCCACAAACAAAAACCAGTGATTTTAGGGGGAGAAGCATAATGAATTTTGAAACAGTTATCGGCCTTGAAGTCCATGTTGAATTAAAGACCAACTCTAAAATCTTTTCACCAGCGCCAGCTCATTTTGGTGCGGAACCAAATAGTAATACTAATATTATTGATTGGGGCTATCCAGGTGTTTTACCGGTGATGAATAAGGCCGCCATTGAATTTGGCATGAAGGCCGCTTTAGCTTTAAACTGTGAAATTTCTAAGGACACCCATTTTGACCGGAAAAATTATTTTTATCCAGATAATCCTAAAGCTTATCAAATTTCCCAATTTGATCAACCGATTGGTCATGACGGCTGGATTGAAATCGAAGTTGAAGGCCAAAAGAAAAAAATCCGCATTGAACGGGTCCATTTAGAAGAAGATGCCGGAAAAAATATGCACGGCATCGGCGGTTATTCTTATGTTGACTTAAACCGTCAAGGTACACCATTAATTGAAATTGTTTCAGAAGCTGATATGCGTTCACCAGAGGAAGCCTATGCTTATCTAGAAGCACTTCGGTCAATTATTCAGTTTACTGATGTATCTGATGTGAAAATGGAAGAAGGCTCGATGCGCTGTGATGCCAATATCTCTTTACGTCCTTATGGTCAAGAAGAGTTTGGAACTAAAACAGAATTGAAAAACTTAAATTCCATGAGCTTTGTTAAAAAGGGTTTGGCCTTTGAAGAAAAACGCCAAGCAAAAGTCTTATTATCCGGCGGCAAAATCGATCAAGAAACTCGTCGTTTTGATGAAACGACTAACAAAACAATTTTGATGCGGGTTAAAGAAGGCTCTAGTGATTACCGGTATTTCCCTGAGCCTGATATTCCTCGTTTTGTGATTGATGATGAATGGATTGACCAAGTTAGAGAAAGCCTACCGGAAATGCCAGCGTCACGTCGTTTGCGTTATATCAAGGACTTAGGCCTGCCAGAATATGATGCGATGGTCTTAACCTTGACGAGAGAAATGTCTGATTTCTTTGAAGATACCTTGAAAGCCGGTGCTGATGCTAAGCAGGCTTCGAACTGGTTGATGGGGGAAGTTTCTGCCTATTTAAATAGCGAAAAATTAGAATTGACTGAAACTAAAATTACTCCTGATAATTTAGCAGAGATGATTGCTTTAATCGCTGACGGTACTATTAGTTCTAAAATGGCGAAGAAAGTCTTTAAAGAATTAATCGAAAATGGTGGCGGCGCTCGTGAAGTCGTGGAAGCAAAAGGTTTGATTCAATTGTCAGACCCTGCGCAATTACTGCCGATTATCAATGAAATTTTGGACAACAATGAACAATCTGTTAATGACTTTAAAAACGGCAAGGATCGGGCAGTTGGCTTCTTAGTTGGCCAAATTATGAAGGCGACGAAAGGGCAAGCCAATCCAGGCGTTGTCAATAAATTATTACAAGAAGAATTAGCAAAACGTTAAGAGGAAGTCTATGAGAAAAGCACGCGTCATTTATAATCCTACTTCTGGTAAAGAAGTCTTAAAAAGAAATTTAGCAGATATTCTTCAAAGCTTAGAAGAGGCCGGTTATGAAGCCAGTGCTTATGCCACAACACCAGAGCCGAATTCTGCTAAAAACGAAGCCCGGCGAGCTGGCGAGTTAGGTTTTGAAGTCGTGGTGGCAGCCGGTGGTGACGGTACGATTAACGAAGTAGTCAACGGCTTAGCACCTTTAGCAACACGCCCTAAAATTTTGGTGATTCCAGCGGGGACTACTAATGATTATGCGCGGGCGTTGCGCATTCCGAGAGGCGACATTAAAGGGGCTGCTGAGATAATTAAACGCAATCAAACGGTCAAGATGGATATCGGAAAGGCAGCTGAAACTTATTTTATTAACATTGCAGCGGGCGGTTATCTGACAGAACTAACCTATGAAGTTCCTTCGGAGTTGAAAAGTATTTTTGGATACTTAGCGTATTTAGTCAAAGGAGCAGAAATGCTGCCGCGGGTAAAACCAGTCCAAATGCATATCGAATACGATGATGGTGTTTATGATGGCCAAGCGTCGATGTTTTTTATCGGCTTAACCAATTCGGTTGGCGGCTTTGAACAAATTGTACCGGATGCTAAATTGGACGACGGTAAGTTTTCTTTAATCATCGTCAAAACGGCGAATATTTTTGAAATTGTTCATCTGATTGCTTTGATGATGAACGGCGGCAAGCACGTCAATGACCCACGGATTATTTATCAAAAGACGAACACTCTTTATGTGGAAACCGAAGAGCTGGATAAACCTTTGATGATTAACTTGGACGGGGAATACGGCGGTGATGCGCCGATGCGTTTTGAAAATCTGCATCAGCATCTAGAATTTTTTGCCAATACTGATGCGATCCCTGATGAGGCCATCACTGGGGTTGATCCAGAAGAAGCCGAATATGAAGAAGTCGGCAAAGAATTTGTCCGGGAAGTTGAAAAATTAACCGATGAAGACCTCGACGGCGATGGTCAGATTGAAGATAAATAATAGTCATGATGAGTGGCTGTGACACAAGTTACGACAGAAATATTTTTTCGAAATATATTCAGTAAAAGTTGCTAATGGAGCTATTAGTTAGAAGTTTTAACTAAGTTTTTTAACTAGATCTTTTAAAGAAAGTTTTGGTTAGAGCTTTTAAGATAACTTGCTGAGTATTGAGATAGTGTTGCTTTGCTTTTGAGGAACAACTGGGCTTCAGAAGCAAAGTCTCTATTCTTCGGGATATTCTGTAAGAAAAACTTGTGTCACGGGCACTCTCTTTTAAGCTTGCAAGGAATTGATTGCTTTTTAGCGGGGAATTCTTTATGATGTAGCGAGAAGAAAATTTTAAGGAGCACACAATGAAAGAGTACCCTGTAGAAAAAAATCAGCAAATAATTGTTGAAATCACGGATTTGACCCATGAAGGATTGGGGGTTGCCAAGATTGATGGTTATCCCATCTTTATCGAGAACGCCTTGATTGGCGAAGAAGTCAAAGCGTTAGTTGTTAAAGTCGGTAACAAGTTCGGCTATGGAAAGGTCTTAGAATTATTAACAGAAAGCCCCGACCGTCAGCCTTTGGATAATTTAGATTTACTAAGAACCGGTATTGCCCCTTTAGGCCATTTGAAATACGAAAAGCAGTTGTTGTTTAAACAACAGCAAATCGAAAAAGACTTAACCCGCATTGCTAAATTGCCAGAGGTGCCTGTTTTGCCGACCATCGGTATGGCCAATCCAGTTGGCTATCGCAATAAAGCTCAAGTGCCGGTAAGAAAGATTGATGGCCAGTTGGAAATCGGTTTTTATCGGAAAAATTCCCACGATGTTGTGCCGATTGAAGATTTTGTTATTCAAGATCCAAAAATTGATGAAGCTTTGCAAACGATCAAAGCAATTTTACGCCGCTTCAATGTAAAACCCTATAATGAGACTGATAATAGTGGCTTTTTACGCAATATTATTATTCGTCGGGGCCATTATAGTCATGAAATGATGGTGACCTTAGTAACCAGACTTGAAAAATTCTTTAAGGGCAAAGAATTGGCGGAACAAATTGCCAAAGAACTTCCTGAAGTGGTATCGGTCATTCAAAATGTCAACGAAAAAGTGACCAATGTCATCTTAGGTGATAAAGAAATTTTGCTTTACGGCAAGCATTATATTGAAGACCAGCTTTTAGATAATAAATTTGCCATTTCCAGCCGTTCATTTTATCAGGTGAATACTTTGCAGACGGAATTTTTATATCAAACGGCCTTTGACTTTGCTGGTCTGACGAAAGAAGATGTTGTCGTCGATGCTTATTCAGGGATTGGCACAATCGGTCTGTCTCTGGCAAAACGAGTCGGCCATGTCTATGGTGTGGAAGTGATTGCCGAAGCGGTTGCCGATGCGAAAATGAATGCTCTGTTAAACGATATCGACAATGCCGATTATAAACTGGGTTCTGCTGAAAAAAGGATGGCCAAATGGGTTGCAGACGGAATCAAACCTTCTGTGGTTTTTGTTGACCCGCCTCGTAAAGGCTTGACCAATAGTCTGATTGACTCGATTGCCGAAAGCGATCCGAGTCGAGTGATTTATATTTCTTGTAACCCAGCTACTTTGGCACGGGACTTAAAACTTTTTGCCGACTTAGGCTATCAAGCGGAAAAAATTCAGCCGGTGGATTTATTCCCGCAAACTTATCATATAGAAAGTGTCACCTTGCTGACAAAAAGAGCATAAACATGACTGAAAAAAATACCAAAGAAAAAATGTTAGAGATTATCAAAAAGAAACAAGGGGGCGGCAAGTCAGCCAACACCAATACTCCCCGCAACGACCGCAAAAATATGCGCAAAGGACCAAAAATTTATAATAAATAAGTTTTCCACTGAGCCAAGATTTCGTTAGGAAATCTTGGTTTTTTTTTGTCTTTTTTTAAAGTATACAAGCACAGCAAGAAGAAACAAGATTTTTTGACAAAAGCGGTTGTGAGAAGCAGAACATTTTATTAGTCATAAAGTATTTGGCTAACACTAATCTAAGAAGTTCAATAGCGAAAATATTTTCTGTCGACTGACAAGCATGAAAGCTAGCTAGATGATTTACTGCCAAATTCAGAAGCATTTACAGAGGTCAAGCTTATTTTCCAAGAATAAAAATGTTATAATAATAGGAATCTAAGATTCATTATTAAAATTGCTTCCGACAAAAATAATCACGAAAATTTAAAATAGAAATGAGCGACTTATGAAAATTACATCCGCAAAGCAAATTAATTTAACGAAAATCCAATTACCGGAATTAACAGAGTTAAAACGAGTGGCTCTAACTGACGAAACGCTGGTCGATCGAAAAGAAAAAGTCCTAAACCTAATGAAAAAAAAGCAGCTGGATAGTTTAGTAATCTATGCGGACTTGGAGCATGGCGGTAATTTTGAATATTTGACTGGCTTTGTCCCGCGTTTTGAAGAGGCGCTGCTGGTTTTACATCAAGATGGTCGAGGGTTTTTATTATTAGGAAATGAAAACTTAAATAAAGCCGATAAAGCTCGTCTTTCAGCTAAAGCGATTCATGTGCCTTATTTTTCTTTGCCAAATCAGCCGATGACAGACGATCAGCCGCTTACGGAGTATCTTGTTGAGGCTGACTTAAAGGAAAATACTCAAGTGGGTTTAGTCGGTTGGAAACTATTTACTAGTAATCATGCAGACAACCAAAGTTTGTTTGAAGTGCCCTATTATTTAGTAGCGGCTTTAAAAAATGTCATCGGAGAAGATAATTTAAGTAACGAAACAGGCTTGTTCATTGATAGCAGTCAAGCCGGTGCTAGAACGCAAAATAATGCGAACGAAATTGCCCACTATGCCTTTGGTGCACAATTAGCCGGGCAGGGGATTTTTGCTGCTGTGAAGAAGCTGCAGCTAGGAGTCAGTGAATTTGAAATTGGCGGACAGCTAAATCAATTGGGTCAGCCAAATAGTGTGGTCACGATAGCCGCTTTTGGGGAGCGTTTTAAAAAGGCCAATCTATATCCAACAGAAAAAAAATTGACGCTTGGTGAGACGATTTCTTTAACTGTCGGGTATAAAGGCGGCTTGTCTTCTCGAGCAGGTTATGGAGTCCATGAGGCGAGTGAATTACCTGAAGGGCAACAGGATTATTTGGAGACACTAGCGAAGCCGTATTTTGCAACGGTGGTTACCTGGTTAGAGAATTTGCAGGTCGGCCAAACCGGTGCTGAGGTATATCAATTAATTGAGGAAGCTCTGCCAAAAGCCACTTATCATTGGCATTTGAATCCAGGACATTTAGCTGCCGATGAAGAATGGTTGTCCTCACCAATCTATCCTAATTCAACAGAAGTTCTAACTAGCGGTATGTTATTGCAGTTAGATATTATTCCTTCAATGGCGGGCTATGCCGGGGCAAGTTGTGAAAGTACCCTATGCCTTGCCGATGAAAAACTGCAAAATGAATTAAAAGCCAG
The DNA here is from genome assembly GCF_054871765.1 of Enterococcus sp. LJL120. Classification (NCBI taxonomy): domain Bacteria; kingdom Bacillati; phylum Bacillota; class Bacilli; order Lactobacillales; family Enterococcaceae; genus Enterococcus; species Enterococcus sp. LJL120. Next base: position 186,276 of record NZ_JBTXLV010000004.1, on the reverse strand, counting down.
CTATCCAATGCTGTGGCAGGCGATTCAAACACGGCGAGCCTTTTTAAAAGCTGTTTTAGGTATTCAATTAAGCCCGCAACTTTTACCGCTCTCTGACACAGTGGCTTTATACAGCCCGTTTATGTTGCAGGCCAACCAAGTGTTAACCAAAAAAATGTGATCGCAATCAAGGGGTGAACAGCGATGCCAGTTGAAGTTTCACAAACATTACAAGAACAGCTCCAAACTGATTTTACGAAAGGCTATCGGCAATTTATTCAAAACTCGCCAGTAGCAGAAGGGCTGGCGGAAACTATCGGCAGTCAATTAGGTATTTTTTATTTGCTGGGGGAGGCCTCGTCTTTAGATAAGACTCGCGTGCTGTCGTTTGAGGTTGACGGTCAGCGTCATGCAACTTATTTTCACTGGTCTAAGGATTTGGCGATTCAAGGGGCACAGAACAGCCGCTTTTTTCTCCTGCTGACGGAATTTGGCTTACTATCGGGTATAGAAATTCATCATAGTGAGGGAGTGGAGGAAAAAATCTGGCAGGATTTTCTGGGAGAAAAAAGTGTCACAGAGATTAGTGCCAGCTTAAGCAACCTCCAAGAAAAAGGTCATTTTTCCAAAGACCTGCCTCTTATCACTAAATATGCAGAAATTTTAGAAAGTCTTGCTGATTAAATGACGGGAAAATAATCACAGAGACTCAGATTTTAATTAAACCAAAATCAAATTTTGCGAAACGAGCTGGCAACTTCTGTCAGCTCGTTTTTATTTTCGAGGCTGTCTATTAGATTTCAGCGGTAAAGCTACTTTTTATTTTGTAAATCACTTGGTTTATGAAAGCAAAAAATTAGGAAGTTAATCTGCTGCTAAGACTACTATCATAGTCTCTTTTTAGTATGTCTTAAATACAAATAAAAGAAATATATATTTTATAGAAAACGTTATTGAAAATATATAGTGTAACATATATAATTGATTATGATCTTGTTGGAGGAGGTGTCTTAGTGGAATTAAGCAAACGTCAATTGAAAATTATCGATATCGTGAAAAGCAACCAACCCATCAGTGGTGAAAGCATCGCCAGTCAATTAGGCTTGAGTCGCGCAACTCTGCGCAATGATTTATCAATCCTGACGATGACTGGACTTTTAGATGCTCGCCCGAAGGTTGGTTATTTTTATACTGGTCAAATGGTAGAGCCGCTGATTTATGACCAACTATTTACGATTAAGATACAAGATATCATGGTCAAGCCCTTGTTAATCTCTCAAGAAATGTCAGTGTACGATGCCATTACAAGTTTATTTATGTATGATGTCGGCTCTTTGTATGTCAAAAATGCTGATGAGGAATTAATCGGAGTGGTCTCGAGGAAGGATTTGCTGCGCTCGGCCGTCAGTAATTCAAATCTTGAGCGCACACCTGTAGCGATGATTATGACAAGAATGCCCAACATTGTCACCGTTACCCCGGAGGAAACGATTATGCAGGCGGGGAATCTGCTGTTGCAGCATCAAGTTGACTCGCTGCCGGTGGTATCGTCAGAGAATCCTAAAAAAGTTGTCGGGAAAATTACTAAAACCAAATTGATGACTTATTTTGTTGAGTCAGGCAATGCCTTCAAAAATGAAACATATTAATTTAAAAACTTATTAGAGGTGGAGAAAATGAAAGCTGCAAAAATTTACTTGGTATCTGATTCGGTCGGGGAAACAGCACAAAAAATTGTCACGGCGGTTAGCGCCCAGTTTCCTAGTGTAGATTTAAGTGATGTCACGTTGTATCCTTTTACAACAGATGAGGAAAATCTGATTGATATTTTACGGGACGCTTTAAAGGAAAAAGCGATTGTCGTGACGACTTTGGTAGAAAAAAACTTGGTCAATGCCGTCAAAGATTTTGCCAGCCGAACTGGTTTACAAGCGGTAGATTTAATGTCACCCCTTTCGACAATTATTGAATCATCCTTTGGCGTGCCACCATTGGAAGAGCCTGGTGCGATTCATCGGTTAAATCAAGAATATTTTAATCGAGTAGCGGCGATTGAATTTGCCGTTAAATACGATGACGGTAAAGATGCTAAAGGCTTCTTAGAAGCGGACTTAGTAATCTTGGGTGTTTCACGGACGTCTAAAACACCTCTCAGTTTGTATCTAGCAAATCGGGGGATTAAAGTTGCCAACCTACCTTTGATTCCTGAAGTAGAGATGCCAAAGGAAATTTTTGAAATTCCCCATGAAAAAATTGTCGGCTTGACCACTAATACAGATCGCTTAACCAATATTCGCAGATCAAGAATGGCTTCTTTAGGCTTAAAGGGCGAATCAAAATATACCAATCCAGAGAGAATCACCGAAGAATTGGCTTATGCAGAAGAAATTTTTGCCAAGCTTGGGGTGGAAGTCATCAATGTCAGCGAACGCTCAATTGAAGAAAGTGCGGTCATCATCGAAGATTCTTTGAAAGCGACCGCAAATGGATAAAACAAAAGCACTAGAAGATTTAGTAGAAGTCATCAATCTTGATGCCATCCAGCATTTACCGAAGCCAACCGAGCATTTTATCAGCGATCTTCACGGCGAATACGATGCCTTTGAGCATATTTTGCGAAATGGTTCCGGCAGAATTCGAGAAAAGGTTGACTATTTATTTAAGCGCCAGCTGCGGTATGAAGAAATTTCTGAATTGTGCTTTATTATTTATTATCCCGAGGAAGTCTTAACAGAAGTCGATTATGACGAGCAGCAGTGGTTTGTTTTGATGGAGCGTTTGGTTAAAGTGGCGCGTTTTAGTGCTGGCAAGTATACCCGTTCAAAAGTTCGCAAGGCCTTGCCGAAGGATTTTGCCTATATCATTGAAGAACTTTTGTATCAATACGACCAAGAGTATGAAAAAGAATGGTATTACGGTTCGATATTTAATAAAATTATTGAACTAGACTTGGCTCAAAAATTCTGTGAAATTTTGGGTCATCTCATTCAGCGGCTAGTCGTGGACCATCTGCACGTGCTGGGGGATATTTATGATCGGGGACCCGCTCCGGATAAAATTATGGACAGCTTGATGACACTGCCTTCTTTAGATATTCAACTGGGCAATCACGATATTTTATGGATAGGAGCTTTTTGCGGATCTTTAGGTTGTTTGACTAATTTACTGCGAATTTCCGCCCGCTATGGAAATTTAGAGTTGCTGGAGCAATACGGGATTGATTTAGCGCCGTTAAAAAAGTTTGCTGAAAAAAATTATCAGGAAAATGCGGCTTTTGCTCCAAAGATTGAACCGGGAGAAATGTCGGCAACAGATTGCAAAGATGCCATGCGGTTGCAGCAGGCCCTAGCCATTATGCAATTTAAGGTTGAAGGCACCATTATTAAGCGACGTCCAGAATTTCAGCTGGAAGAGCGTCTGTTGTTGGATAAATTAACAAGTGACCAGACAGAACTAAACTATCAGGGGACAAAAATTCCACTGGTTAACGGTTGCTTTCAATTAGTCGGTCAAGATGCCTATCAGCTTACCGATGAAGAAGAAATAGTCTTGACAGGCCTGCTGCAGGATTTTCAAAATTCTGAGCGACTGCAAAAGCACATTGCCTTTTTAGTGGAAAAAGGTACATTGTATTTGCGCTATAATGGCAATTTGCTTTTTCACGGTTGCCTGCCCTGTGACCAGCAGGGGGAGCTTCTCAGCTATCAGTTTGGCGGTCAAATGTATCAAGGGGTCGAGTTATTGGATTTTTATTTGGAATCCATCCGAACTAGTTTTAAAAATCCTCAGGAGCATGAGGATTTAGCTACAGATATGATTTGGTATTTGTGGTGCGGCGCTGGTTCGACTTTATTTGGTAAAAAGGCGATGAAAACCTTTGAACGCTATTTTATCGCGGATAAAAAGCTGCACACAGAAGAAAAAAATGCTTATTATCAGCTGCGGGAAACAGCCGCTTTTTGCGAAAATATTTTACGGGCCTTTGATTTATCAGAAAATGGCCATATTATCAATGGCCATACGCCAGTAAAAGTTGTGAAAGGCGATATTCCCATCAAAGCGGACGGGCGCTTGTTGGTAATTGATGGGGGCTTATCCAAGCCCTATCAAAAGGTCACCGGAATTGCCGGCTATACTTTGGTGGCGAATTCTTTCGGGATGACACTGGTGGCCCATCAACCCTTCACGAATCGGCAAGAGGCCCTCAAAAATCGGCAGGATATTTTGTCTCAAAAAGAAATTGTCGTCCGCAAAAATCAACGCCTCTATGTCAAAGATACCGACATCGGCGAAGAACTAGCCCGGCAGATTGATGATTTGTTGAGATAACTGAAAATAAAAAAAGTCCTCGAAGAAATGGCAGCGGCCAAATTCTTTGAGGACTTTTTACGCTATTTTTTTAAACCAACTTAATTTGTGACGGCAGTTTTTTGGTCGATTAGCTGATTGATCTGCAGCTGCAATTCTTCAAAGCCCCGCAACGACATGTAAGGTTCAATCACGTACATCGGTTTATCGTAATAAGTGTAATGGGGGGCAAAACGCGTGCTGACGGAAGAAGTCGAAATAATTAAGTCAATCTTCTCAATCAATCGGGGTTCTTGTTCTAGCTGACTCAGGCTGTCGATAAAAAAGTATTCAATCGGCCCTTTTAATTTTTCTTTAAAGCGGCCAAGAATAAAGCTGTCTGGCAGTGAATACGCCATTGAAACAATTAAAACATTGAGTTTATCTTGCTGATTGGCTAGCTTCAATAATAAATCAGGAAAGTAGGCAATTAGTAAAAATAAATGGGTGTAATACAGGTCTTGAGGAATATCAAAGGTCAGCTTCTGATAGATACCCTTTAAGACAGCGGCAATTTTTTTTATCTGATTTGGATACATCTGGGTATGGGAAATAATAAAAATTTTCCGAAATTCCCCTAAAATCGAAATATAATCGCCGGCCACCAAAAATAAATAGTCATCCATGCATAATTTTATGCACAAGGCCTCTTTTTGAGAAATAGCAGCAGTTTCGCCGTCTGTTAAGGTTAAAGCCAATGCTTTTTCAGGGAGGCCATCATTTTATTGGTGGATAAAACCAGCTCCCATTGCATTTTGCTGCTGATTAGATAATCGCCATAATAAAGCCAGAGACATTCCCGATACATCCAGCTGTCAAACAACAAAGCAAAGTGCTTTTCAATTTCCAAAATGGCACTTTGAATCGGCGCAAAATCCGGCGTGATAACAGCGGTTGAATTGTTGCGATTTTCTGGGAAAAAATGGCCGTTACTGATGCGAATCAAGCTAACATAAAAGGAATATTCCAATTGAACTTTCGTAGCATAGCCTTCGCTAAAATAATTGCTCAGCATAAAATCTTCAATCAATAAACGAATGGCTTGACTGCCTCTGATTGAGCCGGAAAGGTTGGCGAAATCCAATTTTTTTTCGCGATAATACTCCGTAAATAGATAGCGAATAGTAGCTTCATTTCCGACTAACCGCATTGGTCGGCGGGTAATCGAAATATCTAAGCCCTTTAAGGCAGTCGCAATTTTTTTGAAAATCCTTGAGACCGTTGCCGGACTCGTGTATAAATAATTGGCTAAATCATGAATGTTCTCATGATTTTCAAAGAGCAGCTGCTCTAATAAATCAAATTCCAATGAGGATTGAAGAACTTGCGTATAGAGTAAATCAATGCCGTACTCGGAATCGTGGAGGATTGTGTAGCCCGAATGATTATGAATAATTGTGAATAACGGAAAGACTTGATTGATGGTTTTAATATCCGCATCGAGGGCTTTGATGGGAAAGCCCCAGAGTTGGTCGATTTCCTCGCGGGTTTTCTCTTGCGTCGAAATATAAAGAATTTCAATCAGGCGAATTTGTCGACGAACAGCCTTTGGCAATAAACTGCGTAAATTCATCTTCATCCCCCCTTTTTTTCTCACTTTAATTATATCATTGAAGATTAAAATTAGCGGCAGTTCTAGCTTCAGCTTTTTCTGCTAAAAAACAAAAAATGAAATTTTAAGAAAACGTCAAATATGGTAAAATCATGTGCTGATTTTCTGAGAATATGTTATTTTGATGAGGTACTATTCAAGGGAAGGATTCAACTTTTATGAATATTCTTTTAGCGGTTGAGTGCGAGGCGACAGCCTATGATTCAACTTTTACCTTTATTTCTTATCAGCAAAAGAGTTTGCTCCTACAATTTTCGCCTGATTTTCATCTCCATAGTCTGTCTTTAGGGGAGATTTTTCAGGAAAACGGGATTCAGGGGGTCAAGGATTTTTTTGAGAAAAATTTTCAGTTGGTAATTGATGGCAGCGTTGTCCTCCAGGAAAAAAATTTGTTGCAGCTTTTAAATAGCTATTTTCCTAAGGGAATCCCTGGATTGACGGCCTCACAACTGATTGCTGACCCTAAAGAGTTTAGTGATTTATTAGCGTATCAGCAAAACATGGAGGGGCCAGAATCAACTTTTGTCTATCAACAGCATTTTTTGAGAATTCTCAAAAATCAAATTATCCGTAAACGCAATCTCTTAAAGATGAATGTAATTACCCGTCAACTGGTTCAATATATGACGACTGACATCAGTCAACAGCAGCTTTTGAAATTGCTGTTGAGCTTAGTCCGCCAGTCGGCTTCACTGGAAAAATATGTGTTTCCCCTTGAGAATACCTATCGCATTTTGCCTGCTGGTCAAAAGCAGCGGCTAAAAATGGTGGATGTGGGGCAAAACGAACGCCTGCTGCGAAATTTTTTGCAGGGAGCATTATTAAAGGAGAGTTAAGATGTCCAACAACTGGCTGAGTAAAATGATGAGCAGCTATTTAAATTACCGCAAATTTATGACGGGCCGCTACGGGAGCTTTGACACGATAAATCGCGCACTTTTGGTGGTTGCCTTGATTGCGCTATTGTTTAGACGCTGGTTAAACGGTTATCTGGTTTTGGCGATAGTTGCCGCTACAATTGGCTTAATCATTTTCCGCTTTTTATCCAAGAAAATTTATGTTAGAAGCAATGAAAATCAGCGCTTAAGCCGCTTTTTTGCCGGTGCGGCTCAACGAAACAGCGAGCAAACCCATGAACGGCATCAGCGCAATGCATACAAGAAGGCCCAAAAACAGCAACAGCAAGCGACTAAAATGAAAAATCAACGACAGCAGGCGGCAAATATTCAAGCTGTCATTTTCAAATGTGACAATTGTGGTCAAAGCTTGCGGGTGCCACAGGGCAAAGGCAAAATTAAAATTACCTGTAAAAATTGCCAGCATACTTTTATCAAAGAGACTTAAATCCGAATAATCAGAAATAAAAATGCTCTTTAGTTCACAATTCGTGTACTAGAGAGTTTTTTTCTATGCTATAATGAAAAAAATTTGATACAGGAGTTGTTCACATGAAGGCAATAGTAACAGTTATTGGAAAAGATAAAGTCGGCATCGTAGCCGGTGTCAGCAGCAAGCTGGCTGCATTAGAAATCAGCATTCAAGATGTATCACAAACAATTATGGATGATTATTTCACCATGATGATGCTGGTGACTTTTGGCGTGGGCGATATTGATTTTGAAAACGTGCGTAAAGAGCTTAATCAAGTTGGCGATGCACTGGGCGTTAAGGTCAGCATTCAAAATGAAGAAATTTTTAATGCGATGCATAAATTATAACAGGAGGCGGAAACTGTGGAGACCAATCAAATCTTAGAAACGATTCGCATGATTGAAGAAGAAAATCTTGATATCCGCACCATCACGATGGGGATTTCTCTTTTGGACTGCATTGACAGTGACAGTGAGCGGGCCTGTCAAAAAATTTATGACAAAATTACCCGCTTAGCTAAAGACTTAGTAAAAGTCGGCGAAGATATTGAAACAGAATTTGGCATTCCGATTATTAATAAACGGATTTCAGTGACGCCGATTGCGATTATCGCAGCGGCAACACAGGAAACCAGCTATGTTAAATTTGCGAAAGTTTTAGATAAAGCGGCGGCAGCTGTGGGAGTTAATTTTATCGGTGGCTTTACTGCTTTAGTGGAAAAAGGCTACCAGCATGGCGATATTATTTTAATTGATTCAATTCCTGAGGCCTTAGCAGAAACAGATTTTGTCTGCTCCTCAGTCAATATCGGTTCAACAAAAGCTGGCATCAATATGGACGCTGTTGCCCACATGGGGGAAATAATTAAAGAAACGGCGGCAAAATCCGACATGGGCTGTGCCAAGTTAGTCGTCTTTGCCAATGCGGTTGAAGACAATCCTTTTATGGCAGGAGCTTTTCACGGTGTCGGTGAAGCCGATTGTGTCATTAATGTCGGCGTCAGCGGACCGGGAGTTGTTAAAAGAGCGCTAGAGAAAGTCAAAGGTCAATCCTTCGATGTTGTGGCCGAAACTGTTAAACAAACGGCCTTCAAAATTACCCGCATGGGCCAATTAGTCGGCCAAATTGCTTCACAGCGCTTAGGCGTTCAATTTGGGATTGTCGATTTATCTTTAGCACCGACACCTGCGATTGGTGACAGTGTTGCGTATGTATTAGAAGAAATGGGCTTGGAGTCTGTCGGCACCCATGGAACCACCGCAGCGCTAGCTTTATTAAATGATGCCGTTAAAAAAGGCGGCGTGATGGCGTGTAATCATGTGGGCGGTTTGTCGGGAGCTTTTATTCCCGTTTCAGAAGACGCTGGTATGATTGCCGCAGTGGAAAACGGCTCGTTAAATTTAGAAAAATTAGAAGCGATGACTGCGATTTGTTCTGTGGGCTTGGATATGATTGCGATTCCTGGAGATACGCCAGCGCAAACAATTGCTGCAATGATTGCCGATGAAGCCGCAATTGGCGTCATCAATCACAAGACCACGGCTGTTAGAATTATTCCGGCCAAAGATACTAAAGTAGGGGACATGGTGGAGTTTGGTGGTTTGCTAGGCCGTGCACCAGTTATGAAAGTCAACCCGAACTCCTCAGCTGATTTTATTGAGCGGGGCGGGCGGATTCCTGCACCAATCCATTCCTTTAAAAATTAAAGCGACGAAGGAGAAGAATTTGCTAAAACATTTTATTTGGGATTTTGACGGTACTTTATATAACTCTTATCCAGTGATTACCCAAGCAGCACTGGCCACCTTTCAGGATTTTAATCAGCCCTACACAGATCAAAATGATTTTTATCGGCAGATTAAGATTGGTTCTTTGGGAGCGTTAATTCAAAAAGCCGGCATTGATAAAGCGGCCTTCGACAAAATTTTTGTTGCCAAAGAAGGTCTGGAGCTGGCAAAAATTTTACCTTTTGCGGAGACGAAATCAACAGTGACGGCCTTAGCCAAAAGAGGCGGTCAGCAATTTATTTTAACCCATCGGCAAGTTGCTTCGACTGAAAAGTTATTGCAACGGGATGGCTTACTGGATTATTTTTCAGAAATTGTCGGCGCTGATAGTGGCTTTCCCCGGAAACCGCAACCGGATTCGCTGACGTATCTATTGAATAAATATCAGTTGAATCCCGCAGAGACACTGATGGTTGGTGATCGCCGTTTAGATGTAATCGCCGGAAAAAATGCCGGCTGTCAGACCTGTCTGTTTGACCGAGATGGTTTTTTAGGAGAAATTCCGGCGGATTATCTCGTAAAAGATTTAGCGGAAATTCTATCTTTATAGTGTTATACTAAAAAGAGAACAATAGGAGGGATAAATTTGGAACTTGTTAGATTTAAAGAGTTAGTTGAGGCCTACCATTACGATGCTCGTAATCCTAAAGGCGAATACAAAACAGAATTGAAAGTCGGTTTTTCACCACTGAAAACAGAGGATGAAAAATTTCCTAAAGAGGATACTTTAGTCGGCACTAGAATTGAATTTGTTTTACCCTTTGACCGCTATGTTATTTCTGGTCGGGTCAGCCAAGTCAATCAAGTAAAAAACCGTCAAATTGAAACGCCTAAAGATTTAAGTCAAGCTGAGGTCGATGAGTTAGCGGCACCTTTATTTGATTTAATTCAACGCTTAACCTATGAGGTAACAGAAATTGCTTTGGATGAGCCAGGTATGAAATTAAACTTCAAGGTTGATCCTAATAGCGATCCAAAACCAATGGCTGAGCCAGCTGCTGCAGCCGAAGAAAAAACTGAAGAATAAAATCAGTATTCCGTGATAGTTTGAAGCTATCACGGTCTTTTTTTATTATCAAGAATCTAAAGCAGATAAGTCCCTTCTGACAAAAGTTTGTGTTACGATGAATTTGTCACTGAGTCAACTCAGTGTGATTCTTGAAGAAGAGTCACAGGGAACCTTTACTTCCTTGATGGACTTGTCATCAAATTTATTAGGAGGAAATAAAATGACAACATTCATCACCGTTTTAGTGGTTCTGGCTTTTGTAGCAATTTTATTTGGATTTTTCCTGTTGCAAAAACGCCATACCAAGTTTTCAACCCGCGTATTCCTGGCCTTAGGCGTCGGAATAATTTTTGGCGGACTGCTGCAATTATTTTTTGGCACTGATAGTGAGATTACTACCAACGCCATGAGTTGGATTGGCATCGCCGGTTCAGGTTATGTCCGGCTATTACAAATGCTGGTTATTCCGCTAGTTTTTGTTTCAATCGTCGGCGCATTTACTAAGATGCAGGCCTCTAAAAAAATCGGTAAAATCAGTTTTACTGTCTTAGCCACTTTGCTAGGAACAACAGCAATTGCTGCCTTTATCGGCTATGGTTCAACCATTTTATTTGGTTTGAATGGCGCAACCTTTACAGAAGGTGCCGCTGAAACGGCCCGGATTGCCGAATTAACTACTCGTTCAGAAACTGTTGCTAATTTAAGTATTCCAGATCAAATCTTATCTTTTATTCCGACAAATGTCTTCGCTGACTTTGCTGGTACTAGATCAACTAGTACGATTGCTGTCGTCGTTTTCGCGGCTTTTATTGGGGTAGCTTACCTCGGTATTAAACGCAAAGCGGAAAAAGAAGCAGAATTTTTCGCAAACTTTATCGAAAGCTTATATAAAATTGTCATGCGCATTGTGACCCTTGTCCTGCGCTTAACGCCTTACGGGGTAGCAGCTTTGATGACCAATGTCTTGGCAACCAGTGATTTTGAAGCAATCGTCAATCTGGGACTCTTTGTAATCGCCTCTTATGTGGCCTTGTTTGCAGTCCTGATTGTCCACTCGTTGATTTTAGTTGGCGTGAAGGTCAACCCAATCACTTACTTCAAAAAAGCTTTCCCAGCTTTGAGCTTTGCCTTTACGTCTCGTTCAAGTGCGGGAACTTTACCGTTAAATATTGAAACGCAAACCCAAGCACTAGGTGTTGATGATGCGACTGCGAATTTTGCTGGTAGTTTTGGCTTATCGATTGGGCAAAACGGCTGTGCCGGTGTTTACCCTGCGATGTTGGCAACGATTGTTGCACCAGCGGCTGGTTTAAATATTTTCAGTTTGGAATTTGTTTTGATGTTGATTGCGATTGTCACTATCAGCTCCTTCGGGGTTGCCGGTGTCGGCGGCGGGGCAACTTTTGCTTCTCTGATTGTTCTAGGTTCAATGAACCTGCCAATCGCGATTGTCGGCTTAGTAATCTCTGTGGAACCTTTGATTGACATGGCAAGAACAGCTGTTAACGTGAGTGACAGTATGTTAGCCGGTGTTGTGACCAGTGCTCGTATTAATGAATTAGATCGAGATGTCTTAAATGATGCAGAAAAAATTATTGATGCGAACGCATAATTTATTTTAATTGAAAGCAGAGTTGTAATTGACTGTTTGCCGCGATGAATTTTAGCGCAGCGACCATAATTGCGACTCTGCTTTTTTGTAGGCGTTGGCGCAAAAATTTGCTACACTACAAAGGAATCAAAAAAGAGGAGCGTGACCTATGTTTTCAAATGAATTAAAAATTATGCTGTATGTCAATGATGTGCCCGCTAGCAGTCAGTTTTGGCAAGCTATCGGCTTTGTTGAGCGGGAACGGGCAGCCGTTGACGGGACTGTTGTTGTCGAATTGTCTCCGACAGCAGAAAGCCAAACTAGAATTGTCCTTTATGATTTAGGCTTTATTCAACAGCATTCACCAGAAGTTGCCGGTAATTCACCTTCACTGATGTTTGCTAGTGACACTATTTTTGACCTGTATAAAAAAATGCAGGCAGCTCACGTAACGCTGGGGGATTTAGTGCAATTAGGGGAAGAGTATGTCTTTAATTTTGCCGACAATGAAGGCAATTATTTTGCTGTCTCAGGGAAATAAGTTTACCGAGATTGAAGATTTGCGAAAAATAGCACAAGCAGAAACTTAGGTGATTCGCTTTTTTTTCTCTATAATTAATTTCTGAAATTATGCTTAAGGAGATTAGTATGGATTATCAAGTATTGCTTTACTATAAATATGTTAAAATCGCCAACCCGGAGGAATTTGCTAAGGAACATCTGGCTCTATGTAAAAGTTTGAATTTAAAAGGCCGCATTTTGGTGGGGGAAGAGGGCATAAACGGCACATTGTCTGGTTTAACTGCTGATACGCAGGCTTATATGGAATATATGCAAGCAGATGAGCGCTTTAAAGATATCTTCTTTAAGATTGATGAAAGTCCTGAGCACGCCTTTAAAAAAATGTTTGTTCGGCCCCGCAAAGAAATTGTCAGCTTAAATTTAGAAGACGATGTTGATCCCAATCAATTGACCGGTCAATATTTGGAGCCTAAAGAATTTAAAGCGGCATTATTAGATGAAAATACCGTGGTAATTGATGCCCGCAATGATTATGAATATGATCTAGGTCATTTCCGTGGCGCCATTCGTCCGGATATTCGCAATTTCCGAGAACTGCCCCAGTGGATTCGCGACAACAAAGAAGAGTTTATGGAAAAACACGTGGTGACTTATTGCACCGGCGGCATCCGTTGTGAAAAATTTTCCGGCTGGCTCGTCAAAGAAGGCTTTAAAGACGTTGGTCAATTACATGGGGGAATTGCCACCTATGGTAAAGACCCTGAAGTCCAGGGGGAATTATGGGACGGCCAGATGTATGTCTTTGACGAACGGATTGCTGTTGAGATTAATCATGTCGATAAAACAATTATCGGCCGGGATTGGTTTGATGGCACTCCCTGCGAGCGTTACATTAATTGTGCTAACCCTGAATGCAACCGTCGCATTTTAGCCTCTGAAGAAAATGAGCTAAAATACCAAAGCAGCTGCAGCGAGGAATGTCGAAAACACCCCCGCAACCGTTTTGTCTTAACTCATCCACAAGCAGTTTAAGTAGCGACTGCTGTATCCATTTTTAAAATGAATAGCTAAACGAGCTCTGCAAAAGCCAGCTGGTAATTTTTTAAATGAACCAGCTGACAACTTTCGCCAGAGCTCGCTTTTTTGAAAACAATTACACCTTTTGCCAAAAAAAGGTATAATTGAATGGTAGAAAAGGAGTCTTTCATATGCTGAAATTAGTTTATGCCATCAGTGACATCCACGGACAATTAGACTTGTTTGAAAAATTATTGGCGGATTTTGATCCCCAGCTGCATCATCTGGTGCTGATTGGCGATTTAAATGATCGGGGCCCGCAATCGAAGGCTTGCCTCTTAAAGGGCCAAGAATTAGTGGAGGAGTTCGGGGCAACTTATTTGCGGGGCAATCATGAAGAATATCTTTTGCAATTTCTCAATAGCCCTGAAGACTGGTTTGCCGGCTATGTGCGCAATGGTGGCGGTGAGACCATCAACAGTTTGCTGCACCCTGGGGCAACTTTAGAATATTCTCCAACAGAAATTGCCATGATGATTCGCAGTCGCTACCAAGATTTAGTTACATTTTTAATGGAGCGGCCCCTCTATTTTGAATGGGAAAAATATCTTTTCGTCCACGCCGGCGTTGATTTAACTAAAGCCGATTGGCATGATACCTCTGATCGGGATTTTTTATGGATTCGTGAACCCTTCCATCAGGGGAAAAACAAGACCGGTAAAACAATCGTCTTCGGCCACACGATTACGCCGCAACTTCATGGAGATATGGAAACAACCGATCTCTGGCAGGAGGATGACAAAATTGGCATTGATGGTGGCGCCATTTTTGGTGGCTCCGTCCACGGGGTAATTTTTGATGCAAAGGGCATTGTCCAAGATATTGAATACCAAAATATGAATGGTCCCTGGCAGCCACAGTTTTAAATCTTTAAGAGAATCTCGTTTCGACGGGATTCTCTTTTTATGTGACAAGAATTTGTGCTAAAATAAATAGCGATTGAATAGTTGGAGGATGAAGATGGATAGTTTAAATCAAACAATTTTAACCTTAGTATCACGGGAATTAAATGAGTTTAAAGGCGGGCAAATCAAAGCAGTTTTAGAATTATTAGCAGATGGCAACACCGTGCCGTTTATCGCCCGCTATCGGAAAGAAATGACCGGCAGTCTTGATGAAGTACAAATTCGTTTAATTGAAGACCGCTATACGTATTTAACCAATTTAGAAAAGCGCAAAGAAGAGGTTGTGCGCTTAATTGCTGAGCAGGAAAAATTAACGCCTGAGTTAGAACAGGAAATTTTAAAAGCTATTAAGATGCAGCAGGTTGAGGATTTATATCGGCCCTATAAGCAAAAGCGACGGACTAAAGCGACTATCGCTAAAGAAAAAGGATTGGAACCTTTTGCAACTTGGTTGATGAGCCAACCACAGGCTGGGGATGTTTTAGTTGAAGCTCAAAAATATTTAAATGATGACTTAGAAGTTTTTTCAACAGAAGAAGTTTTGGCAGGCGCTCATGAAATTTTAGCTGAACAAATTGGCGATAACGCTAAGTTTCGAACTTGGATTCGTTCCTATACCTTTAGTAAAGGCGCTTATGTGAGCCAAGTCAAGGCTGCTGAAAAAGATGAAAAAGAAGTCTATCACATGTACTATGATTTTTCAGAACCAATTCATAAAATGGTTTCCCACCGGATTTTGGCTACCAATCGTGGGGAAAATGAAGATATTTTAAAAGTCAGTTTAGTGATTGATGAAGCAAAAATTATGGAATATTTTGACAAGCAATTAATAAAAAACTCTAGTTCACCGACAGTACCACAAATTGTTGAAGCTTATAAAGACAGTTATAAACGCTTTATTGGTCCAGCGATTGAGCGGGAAATTCGCAATGAGTTAACGGAAAAAGCCGATGATCAGGCCATCGCTATCTTCGGTGAAAATTTACGAAATTTATTATTGCAGCCGCCATTAAAAGGTAAAGTTGTTTTAGGCTTTGACCCAGCTTATCGGACTGGTTGTAAATTAGCAGTCGTTGACGCAACTGGTAAAGTTTTGGCGATTGAAGTGATTTATCCCCACAAACCAGCAGGTGAGGCCAAGCGCCAAGCAGCCGGCCCAGCCTTTTTGAAACTGATGGAAACCCATCAAGTAGATGTGGTGGCCATTGGAAATGGTACAGCGAGTCGTGAGTCGGAACAATTTGTCTCCGAACAAATTAAAAAATTGCAACGGGAAGCCTTCTACGTAATTGTCAACGAAGCTGGGGCGTCTGTCTATTCAGCCAGTGACATTGCCCGTAAAGAATTTCCTGATTTGCAGGTAGAGGAAAGAAGTGCGGTCAGCATCGCCCGCCGCCTGCAAGATCCTTTAGCAGAATTAGTAAAAATTGATCCTAAAGCCGTGGGCGTAGGCCAATACCAGCATGATGTTTCGCAAAAACGTTTGGCGGAACAATTGGACATCGTTGTTGAAACAGCGGTTAACCAAGTCGGCGTTGATTTAAATACCGCCAGTCCGCAATTACTACAATATGTTTCCGGCTTAAATAAAACAACCGCTCAAAACGTGGTCAATTATCGGGAGGAAAACGGGGAATTTGCTAGTCGGCCCCAACTGAAGAAAGTGCCCCGCTTAGGACCTAAGGCATATGAACAAGCGATTGGATTTTTACGGATTCCCAACGGCAAAAATATTTTAGATAATACCGCGATTCACCCAGAATCTTATGCCGGTGCCAAAGAAATTTTGAAAATGGCAGGGATTACTGAAAAAGATTTAGGAAACGAAGCTGCGACAACGGCCTTAAAACAATTAAAACTAACCGAGGTGGCTCAAAGCTTAGCAATTGGCCATGAGACTGCCAAGGATATTCTAGCCGGCTTGATTCAGCCCGGCAGAGATATGCGGGAAGAAAGTGCTAGTCCACTATTAAGAAAAGATGTTTTGACGATGGAGGACTTAAAGCCCGGCATGGAATTGCAAGGTACCGTCCGCAATGTGATTGATTTTGGTGCCTTTGTTGATATCGGTGTGAAACAAGACGGCTTGGTGCATATTTCAAAACTCAGCAATAAATTTGTTAAACACCCAACTGATGTCGTGGCGGTCGGCGATATTGTGACAGTTTGGGTTGAACAAATTGATGTTAATAAAGGCCGCATCAGTTTGACGATGATTGCCCCGCAGGGATAAAGAAAGTAATAGGTAAGACGATGACAAATCAAGAATTAACTGAGTTGGTGGAGGAAATTTCACTGACCTATTTTAAAAAGCCTTTCCTTCATCAGGCATTTTTCAATCGGCGTTTGAAAACAACCGGTGGCCGCTATCATCTAAAAGACCATCATCTGGATTTTAATCCGTTAGTCTTTGAAAAATACGGCAAAGCTGAGTTAATCAGCGTTATTAAACATGAATTATGCCATTACCATCTGCATATCGCTGGCCGTGGCTATCAGCATAAAGACGCCGATTTTAAACGGCTTTTAAAAGCCACAGGGGGCGCCCGCTACGCTAAGCCACTAGCAGCGCCTAAAAGTCTTTTTTGCTATCAATGTGCCAGCTGTCAGACACCTTTGTATCGCCAGCGGAAAGTTGATACAAAAAAATATGTCTGCGGCCGATGTCGTGGCAAATTAATTTTTATCGGGAGAAAAACCTATGACCACTCAATCCAGCAAACTGGCTGATCTCAATCTGGTGTTAAACTATCTGGCTGACCAGCCTAGCGCAAAGCTTTTTGCCGGAAATAAAACTTATCCATTATTAATTTTAGCTGGCAACAGTCTGCCGCCTTTGACCGAGGCGGCAGGTCAACTAGTCAAAGAGGGAAAAGTTGAAAAAATTTTGTTAAGCGGTGGCATTGGTCATGCTACCCAGTTTTTGCAGAAAAATTATCAAAAAATAGGTTACAATTTTTCTAAGGAGCTGTCAGAAGCTCAGATGAATCAATTGTTTTTAATTGAAGCTTGCGGCTTAGTTGAAGAGCAATTGCTTGTAGAAAATGCCTCGACTAATTCTGGTGAGAATGCCAGCTTTTCTTTAGCTGTTTTACGAGAAATTTTTGGAACGGCTTTGCCAAAAGATATTTTGCTGACTAATGATCCGCTTTTACAAAAACGGACCAAAGCAACTTTTAAATTTAACTGGCAGGCAGAAGCGAGCCAGTTTGAAAATTTTGTGCCGATTGTTCCTCAAGTTAAAGAACTGACGGAAGAATTGCATTTCAGTGATAGCAGACTGAATCAGCTATGGCAAAAAGATTATTTCTGGAATCTGGTTTTAGGAGAATACACCCGCTTAAAAGATGATGAAAACGGCTATGGACCAAAAGGCAAAGGCTATATCGAGACCGTGGGGATGCCCGTTGAGGTTGCAGCTGCATTTGACCGGCTCTTAGAAACAGAGAAATTTAATTTGCAACGCTAAGAAAGTAAATTTTTGTTGAATACAACTTTGGTGGATAAATTTTCGTTGTATAGGTTTCCTACAAAATTTGTCGGTCAGATTAACTAACAAGTTTCTGACTTAATAAAAGCTTGATGTAAAAAGATTCAAGTCGGCAAGATTCAGTTCTTTTCCTGTAAATCTTGTCAGCTTGGATTTTTTAGTAAGGCTGGCCATTAAGAAATTTTTTGTTATGTTTTAAATTGGCATACTTCCTTATCATCAAGGATTAATAATGATTGAAATTTTTTTTTATTTGTTAGATAATGATAGGCGTGCCATAAGGTATAAGTTTGTTATTACATATAGCTGAAATAAGCTCTGAGTTAAGAGAAGAGGATAATCAATGGAAAATCAAGATTTAGTTTATCATTTTGTAGGGATTAAAGGTTCCGGTATGAGTTCGCTGGCTCTTGTGCTACACCAAAAAGGTTTAAAGGTTCAAGGCTCTGATGTAACGGAATACTTTTTTACCCAGCGGGATTTAGAAAAAGCCAATATTACGATCTTACCTTTTGCGGCTGACAATATTCATCCAGGATTAGTTGTTATCGCAGGGAATGCCTTTCCTGATAGTCATGAAGAAATTGTTCGGGCTAAGGAATTGGGCATTGAAGTGATTCGTTATCATGACTTTATCGGTCAATTTATTCGTCCCTTTACCAGTGTCGCAGTAACTGGTTCCCACGGTAAAACCAGTACGACTGGTCTTTTGTCCCATGTGTTAAGCGGAGTAGCACCGACTAGTTACCTAATCGGTGATGGCACGGGCCACGGTGAAGTGGATGCCAAGTTTTTTGCCTTTGAAGCCTGTGAATACCGCCGCCATTTTTTAGCGTACTCTCCTGACTATGTGATTATGACCAATGTTGATTTTGATCATCCAGATTATTACAAGAGTATTGATGATGTGTTCGATGCGTTTCAAACGATGGCTCATCAAGTGCAAAAAGGAATCTTTGCTTATGGTGATGACCCTTATTTAAGAAAATTGCAAGCGGAAGTGCCGATTCATTATTACGGCACCAATGACGATGATGATATTCAAGCCAAAAACATCGAACGGACAACAGAAGGTTCCGCCTTTGATGTCTATGTTAAAGATCAGCTTATCGGCCATTTTGTTTTGCCGGCTTACGGTCAGCACAACATTATGAACGCGTTAGGTGTGATTGCCATTGCTTATTTTGAAGGCTTAGATATGAACTTAATCGCGGATGAAATGAAAACTTTCCCCGGTGTTAAACGCCGCTTTAGCGAAAAGAAGGTCAATGACATGATTATTGTTGATGACTATGCGCATCATCCTTCTGAAATTGCTGCGACAATTGATGCCGCCCGCCAAAAATATCCAACGAAGGAAATCATTGCAGTTTTTCAACCGCATACCTTTACGAGAACGATTGCTTTGATGGATGATTTTGCTGAAGCTTTAGATTTAGCGGACCAAGTGTTCTTGTGTGATATTTTCGGTTCAGCCCGTGAACAAAAAGGTGATGTGAAGATTGAAGATTTAGGCGCTAAAATTGAAAAAGGCGGCCAGGTCATTCAAGAAGACAATGTTTCACCATTGTTGGATTATCACGATGCGGTGATGGTCTTTATGGGAGCCGGCGATGTTCAAAAATTTGAACGAGCTTATGAAAAACTCCTCAGCGAAACAACGAGAAACGTTCTTTAATAAATAACCATGCTGTGGTAAAAACAGCTTGCCGACAAGTTTGCCCCCTTTGCTTGATTAATTTTTAGCTTTTGCTGAAAATTTTTAATCTAAGGGCAAATTTGCGGCAGGTTGTTGATGCCGCAGTTTTTCTTTCCTCTAAAATTTAAATAAGTAAATTCAGAATGCTTGTTTTTTTAACGCAATTTGATAAACTTATACTAATGAATAATGGAGGGGTTGTACTTTGAATATAGGCAAGCCGCGAAAAATTGGCAAGACGATTGATGAAATTGAGGAAGGGGACTCGTTATCCTTAACGGAGTCAATTGAAGATAATCAGCTTTTACTTTATTTAGGATTAACGAATGATGCCAATCCTTTATATATTCAGCATGACTATGCTGCTAAAACTGAATACGAAAAACCGATTGTGCCGTCGGTGATGCTGATGGGCATCATCACCAGTGCTGTCTCCAAACATTTACCGGGACCGGGTTCCCATGTTGTTAATTTTTCCATCAATTTTATTGAACCGGTCTATCACTATGAGACGATTACTTTTTTATTGGAAGTCATCAAAGTCGATAAGATGAAAGACGTTATCACGATTTCGGTGGAAGCAGTTAACGAGCAGGAAAATCGGATTTTAGATGCGGTTGTGATGGTTCAACCACCGCAACTGGCTACTGAAGGCTTACAAGAAGACGAAGTCATTTCAAAAGCTGCGGAGTAGTAGTATTCAATTTTTAAAATATCAGTAATGCAGTCAACCGGACCTTGCGTCCGAATTAAAAGGAGGAATCTTTATGAATGAAATGCCCGAAATGAATCCTCAGCATGTCCAAAATCAGACGGCTGGGATTAATAAGTTTTACTCAAAGGTTTATGGATTTTTAGGCTTAGGTATTTTACTAAGCGGAATTGTCGCTTATCTTAGTATGCAGGTCTTTCCAGCACAGGTTGCCAGTTTTATCCAAAACTTCCCCTTAGGAATTTTAGGCATTTGGATTGTCGAAATTGGTTTGGTGATTTTATTAAGTGCCAAGGCGGAAAAAAATCCGAGCATTGCGATTGGCGGCTTTATCGGTTATTCCTTGATTAACGGAATTGTATTGGCCATCACAGTTTCTTATTATACAAATGCCAGTGTTGCTAGAGCGTTTATCACAGCGGCGGCGATGTTTATCGGCTTATCGATTTTCGGTGTGGTCACTAAAAAAGATTTATCCGGTATCGGTCGGGCAGCGTATAGTGCCTTAATCGGGATTATCATTGCGATTTTGTTAAATGCCTTTATCTTGAACAGCCAACCAGTTGATTATCTCATCAGCTTTTTGACAATCATTATCTTTTCTGGGATTACCGCCTATGATAACCAAATGATTCGGACTTTGTATGTGCAAAGTAACGGCACAGTCGGTAACGGCGTAGCAGTTTACATGGCGTTATCCCTGTACTTAGACTTTATCAACTTGTTCTTAGCTTTATTGAGAATTTTCGGCAAACAAAACTAATCTTAAAATAGTTGAAAAGCAGATTCTTCGGAGTCTGCTTTTTTGTTTGCTTTATTTGTAGAGATGTTGCGACTTCGCTATAATACAATGGAGAGTCAATTGATTTTTTATTAAAAAAAATCTGTCAAATCACAAAATGATTGAGGAGTTTGCTATGAGTAAGATGGAAGAATATCGGCAACTGTTGAACCTAGCCCAAGCGGGAATCCATTATCAAAAGGATGTTTATGATTTGGAACGCTATCAGGAAATTCAACGGCTGGCTGTAAAATTAATCGCCGAAAGCAGTCAGGTGACTGAAGCTGAGCTTTATCAAAAAGTCAGCATTGAAGCAGGTTATCCCACTCCAAAAGTAGATGTCAGGGCCGTCATTGAAAAAGACGATAAAATTTTATTTGTTGAGGATATTAATACGAAGAAATGGGCGCTGCCGGGAGGCTTTGCCGATGTAGGCTTAAGTCCCATTGAAAATATCAAAAAAGAGGTCAAAGAAGAAACCAATCTGGATGTTCGCTCAGCAGAACTAATTGGCGTGTTTGATACCAATCTACGGCAGGATATTTTTCAATACTTTCAGTATTACAAATTATTTTTTCATTGCCTAGTCGAAGAAAATCAAGCATTTGAAGTCAATAGTGAAACCTCAGCTATCGGTTATTTTTCTTTGGATAATTTGCCGCAACTTTCCTTAGACCGCACGACTAAAGAGCAACTAATCAGACTTCGTCAGCGGGGTAAGCAGGTGGTTTGCGATTGAGCAAGGAGAGTAAGGGTAGTAGCCGAAAAAAATTAATTTGGGGTGTAGGTATTGGCCTAGTTTTGTTGGTGATATTAGGTTTGATTGGAATTGGTAATTATTTTTATGAATATGCCTTTGTACCTGGAGATAAAGATTTCATCAGCCAAGGTTCTGCTGCCAGTACCGAAAAGGAGCAAGCCGCAGAACAATGGTATCAAGACTCAGAAAATCGACAGGTTTGGTCGCTGACTTCTGAGGATAATTTAAATCTGCAGGCGCTTTTTTATCAAAATAATGCCAGCGAAAAAACGGTCATCATCGCCCATGGTTATATGGGCTCAAAGGAAGACCTGGCGGATTATGCCCAAATGTTTTATCAATTGGGCTATAATGTGCTAGTGCCAGATGCCCGTGGTCATGGGGAGAGTCAAGGGGACTATGTTGGTTTTGGCTGGGATGAACGCAAAGATATGCAGCAGTGGATTGCTGAAGTGTTGACTCAATTAGGTAACACCCAAGAAATTATCCTCTTTGGTGTTAGCATGGGCGGGGCCACAGTGATGATGACCAGCGGAGAAGAATTGCCCGACAACGTGGTAGCGATTATCGAAGATTGCGGCTATGCGTCGGTGACGGAGGAATTAAGTTATCAGTTGAAGCAATTATTTGGTTTGCCAGCCTTTCCAATTATTCCCGTCACAAATTTAGTGACGAAAGTCCGAGCCGGTTACTTTTTCAGTCAAGCCGATGCAACCAAACAATTGGCTAAAAATACACGGCCAATTTTATTTATCCACGGTACTGAAGATAGCTTTGTACCATTCTCAATGCTGGCAGAAGTTTATGCAGCAACCTCGGCTCCAAAAGAAAAATATGAGGTCGCAGGCGCTGAACATGCCGCCAGTTTTTCCGTTGATCCAGAAATGTATCAAACACGGGTCACAGCTTTTTTGAACCAGTATGTCAGCCAATAAAAAAAGCATCTGTTGATTGCCTGCTTAGCAGGAAAATCAACAGATGCTTTAAAATTTGAATTAGATGTTTGCAAATTTTTCTAACAAACGAATCATTTGGCAAGTGAAGCCATATTCATTGTCATACCAAGCAACTGTTTTAACTAATTGGAAGTCGCCGGCAGAAGTTACTTCAGTTTGAGTTGGGTCAAAGATTGAACCTTGAGTTGTGCCAATCACATCGCCAGAAACAATTTCACGGTCGTCATAACCAAATGATGGGTTATCAACAGTA
Organism: Enterococcus sp. LJL120; assembly: GCF_054871765.1. Classification (NCBI taxonomy): domain Bacteria; kingdom Bacillati; phylum Bacillota; class Bacilli; order Lactobacillales; family Enterococcaceae; genus Enterococcus; species Enterococcus sp. LJL120. Next base: position 163,425 of record NZ_JBTXLV010000004.1, on the reverse strand, counting down.
TGTTTTTTAATTGCTTCGTTGACTTGGTCAGCAGTTACTTTAGTTTTCAAAATTGAAACCAATTCTGTTAATGAACCATCAACAACGGGTACCCGTTGGGCATGTCCTTGTAATTTGCCGTTCAATTCTGGAATTACTAAGCCGATAGCTTTAGCAGCACCAGTGCTGTGAGGAATTGTGTTGTCAGCAGCTGAACGAGCAGCTCTTAAATTGCCGCCGCGAACTGGTCCGTCTAATAACATTTGTGTTGAAGTGTAAGCATGAACAGTTGTCATTGTTCCAACTTCAATTCCAAATTCATTATTTAAGAAGTAAGCCATTGGTGCAAGACAGTTCGTTGTACATGAACCAGCTGAAATAATTTTATCGTCAGCACTTAAAGTGTCATCGTTTACGTTATAAACGATTGTTTTCATTGCACCAGCTGGAGCAGAGATAACGACACGTTTTACGCCAGCGTCCAAGTGAGCTTGAGCTTTTTCGGCAGAAGTATAAAAACCAGTACATTCTAAAACGATGTCAACGCCGTTTTCTTTTACCCAAGGAATTTTGCTTGCATCAGGTTCTGCATAAATCCGCGTTGCCACGCCATCATCAACGATTGAATCTTCAGTTGCAGTTACATTGCCTTTGTATGTACCATGAGTTGAATCAAATTGCAAAAGATGAGCCAACATTGTTGGGCTAGTTAAGTCATTGATTGCCACTACTTCGATGTCATCTGAAACTTCTTTAATGCGGCGGTATGCTAAACGTCCAATCCGTCCAAAACCGTTAATACCTACTTTTACTGTCATAAGAGAATTCCTCCTTAAAATTTGAAGCAAGGCTTCGAATTACAATCATAGTTTCCTACTCTTTGTTATTTTTGTCAAAGAAAAGCCCTTGTGCCATTCGTTTCTAAATATTTCATCATTTTTTTCATGGATTGACAGTTTAACGTGGACAAAAGCCGCTGACACCGCTAAAATAATAGGGACTTTTGTTTACTGTGGACTGCTTTACAAAGATTTTTTTAAATAAATTAAAGTGGAAATGAAAGAAAATAAATAAAATTAATTTTTAGACTTGGAGGAAGACAATGTCCATGTTTTTGGATCAAGTAACAATTGATGTTAAAGCCGGCAAAGGCGGAGACGGAATGGTTGCTTTTAGAAGAGAGAAATATGTGCCTGATGGCGGACCGGCCGGTGGTGATGGCGGTCGTGGCGGCGATGTCGTGTTTGTAGTGGATGAAGGTTTGCGAACTTTAATGGACTTTCGTTTTAATCGGCATTTTAAAGCACCAGCCGGCGAAAACGGCATGAGTAAAGGCATGCACGGCCGTGGCTCAGAAGATTTATTAGTTAAAGTGCCACCGGGTACAACGGTGAGAGATGCAGAAACGGGTAGCTTGATTGGCGATTTAATTGAAGACGGTCAAAGCTTAGTTGTTGCCAAAGGCGGTCGCGGCGGTCGCGGTAATATTCGCTTTGCTTCACCGCGAAACCCAGCACCAGAAATTGCTGAAAATGGTGAACCTGGTCAAGAACGTCGTATTGAAATGGAATTAAAAGTTTTAGCAGATGTCGGCCTAGTTGGCTTTCCTTCTGTCGGAAAATCGACACTGCTTTCAGTAATTTCAGCAGCTCGACCAAAAATCGGCGCCTATCACTTTACGACTTTAGTGCCGAATTTAGGGATGGTGACCACTAACGATGGCCGCAGCTTTGTGGCTGCTGACTTACCCGGTTTAATTGAAGGAGCTTCCCAAGGTGTCGGTTTGGGTACGCAATTTTTGCGCCACATCGAACGAACGCGAGTTATCTTACATGTGATTGACATGAGCGGCATGGAAGGCCGTGACCCTTATGAAGATTATTTAGCCATCAATAAAGAATTGGCAGAACATAATCTGCGTTTACTGGAACGTCCGCAAATTATTGTAGCTAATAAAATGGATATGCCAGATGCTGAGGAAAATCTGAAAGTCTTTAAAGAAAAATTAGCCGCCGAGCAAGTGGATGAATTTGCAGAACCGATTCCGGTATTTCCAATTTCCGGCGTGACCCGTAAAGGTATCGAACCGCTATTAAGTGCAACTGCCGATTTATTAGAAACAACCTCAGAATTCCCTTTATATGATGAAGAGCTGGAGGAAGAAGTTGTTAATTACGGCTACCAATCTGACGAACCGGAGTTCACGATTGATCGGGCTCCCGATGCTTCTTGGATTTTAGCCGGCGAAAAATTAGAAAAATTATTTGAGATGACCAATTTTGGCCATGATGAAACCATCATGCGCTTTGCTCGACAATTGCGGGGCATGGGTGTCGATGATGCACTGCGGGCTAGAGGAGCAAAAGACGGTGACATCGTGCATATCGGTAAATATGAATTTGAATTTGTCGAATAATTTTTGCTAATAAATTTTTAAAGTCTGTGACGAAATTATGAAAATAGTTTGAAAAGACCGCTAAACCTTGTGTTTAGCGGTCTTTTTTAAGTTAGCTTTATGGTAATCCGCTTAAGCTAAGTCCAGAATTTAAAAATTTGAGGTGATTGGATATGGTAAAACTTAAACGGGTATTTGAACGAAAGGAAAAAAAATATTTGCTGAGTCTAGCAGATTTTGAGTTATTAAGTGAGTTTCTCGATCCTTATATGGAGGAAGATCAATTTGGTCTCCACACGATAATCTCTGTTTACTACGATACCGATGATTATCGGATGATTAATCGTTCGATTGAAAAACCAAAGTACAAAGAAAAATTTCGTCTACGGAGTTATGGCGTGCCCCAAAATTCCAGCGAGGCCTTTTTAGAAATTAAGAAAAAGGTTCGGGGAGTTGTCTATAAACGGCGGGTGGCTCTTTCCTATGAGGCAGCTAAAAATTATCATCTTGTAAAAAATTCTCAAGAAGTCGTTGCCCATAAAGACCAACAGATTAGAAATGAGATTGATTGGTTGATTGCTCGTCAAAAAATCACGCCTAAAGTGATGATTGCCTATGATCGTCGAGCGTATCAATTACGGGATGAACAAGAGAATGATTTTCGTGTTACCTTTGATTTTAATATTCGTTATCGGACAAATGATTTAGATATTTCCCATGGCAGTCAAGGGAAATTAGTCGCGCCAGATGTTGAAGTGCTGATGGAAGTCAAAGCACTAGGAGCTTATCCTGTCTGGTTTACCGAAATTTTATCTGAGCTGGGGATTTATGCGGGTACGTTTTCAAAATATGCCCAAACCTATCTACGTCATCTGTCAAAGGAGGAAATGCAACATGTTATCTAGTCTCTTAACGGATGCCAGCGGTAATGCGATTACTGCGACACTGCCAATTGTTTTAATTTGTACGGCCGTTGCCCTAGTCGCAGGTTTAATTGTCGCTTGCGTGCATATGTATCGAAATGTTTATTCGAAAAATTTTGTGATTACTTTAGCCGTGATGCCAGCCTTAGTACAATTGGTCATCATGCTAGTCAATGGCAATTTAGGTACGGGTCTTGCTGTCCTTGGCGCCTTTAGTCTCATTCGGTTCCGTTCAGTAGCCGGCGGTTCCAGAGAAATCACCTCAATTTTTTGGGCAATGGGTATCGGTTTGGCAACAGGGACCGGCTATGTCGGCTATGTTGTTATCTTCTCAGTGATTATCAGTGCCTTTTTAATTTTATTGAATACCGTCAAGTTTGGCGAAAATAATAAAGTTGCTGAAAGAGAGCTGCGGATTACGATTCCGGAAGATTTAGATTATCCCGGTTTGTTTGATGATTTATTTGAAAAATATACTTACGAATTTTCAAATACCTCCGTTCGGACTACGACAATGGGTTCCCTATATGAACTGAGATATTTACTCAAACTAAAAGATGTCTATTTAGAAAAAGATTTAATTGATGAAATTCGCGTCCGCAACGGAAACTTGCCGATTGTTTCCGGCAAAGTTGCGACAAATAAAGATGAACTATAATTTATAAAGCAGGTGAACAACTAATGAAGAAAAAATATATTCTCGGATTAACCCTCTCAACGGTTTTAATAATGCTAGCAGCTTGTTCGACAGCCAGTGGTGAAACCAGCACTAGCAGTTCGACGACGACTAGCAGCTCAGAAGCCACAACTGTTGCAACCGATAGTGCTGCTCAAAATACTGACGGCACCTACGGCTCTTATACAGATGATGACTACGACGAATCATATGATGAGAGTACTGCTACCACCATTACTTTAAATGGCGATTCGGCAGAGATTGACGGCGAAGGGGCGACAGAAAGTGATGGTGTAATTACTATTACAACCGGTGGTACCTATATTTTAAGTGGCGAGTACGACGGTGAAATTATTGTCAGCGCCGATGCTGACGCCGACGAAGTTCAATTAGTTTTAAATGGCGTGACCATCACTAACGACGATTCTTCAGCCATTTATGTGGAACAGGCTGAAAAAGTTAAAATTACTTTAGCGGAAGGTACCACGAATACTGTTTCAGATGGCAGTGATTATGTCTATGATTCGGCTGATGAAGATGAGCCAGATGCCGCAATTTTTAGTAAGGATGATTTAACCATCAACGGCTCAGGCACATTAATTGTCAATGGTAATTATAATAATGGGATTCGCGGTAAAGATGACGTGGTCATCACCAACGGGAACATCCAAGTAACAGCCGTGAATAACGCAATTAAAGCCAAAGATTCTTTATCGATTGCTGGCGGGACCTTTGACTTAACGACGACCAGCGGTGATGGAATCCAAGTCAACGGGACAGATACAGATACTGGCTGGATTGCTATTGACGGTGGCGATTTTACAATCAACTCAGGCAATGATGGGATTCAAGCAGAAACAAATCTTTCTATTTCTGAAGCGACGATTGAAATTACAGCCGGTGGTGGTGCAGACGCAACTGTTTCTGATACAACTCAAAGTTATAAAGGCTTAAAAGCCGGCGCCAATTTAATTATTGACGCCGGTACGTTTACAATTGATTCAGCTGATGATAGCATCCACAGCAACAATGATGTCACAATCAACGGCGGCAACTTGGATCTTAGCTCCGGTGATGATGGTATTCACGCTGACAATGCTTTACTAATTACAGATGGGCAAACAACCGTCAATACTTCTTATGAAGGCTTAGAGGGTACGACAGTGACGATTACCGGTGGAACCAATGAAGTGAGAGCTTCTGATGACGGCATTAACGCAGCCGGTGGCAGTGACGATACCACATCATCTGGTGGCTTCGGTTCAGATTCCTTTATGGGCGGCGGTGGTGGTGGTGACACCACCGATGAAGATGCCTTGATTGATATTCAAGGCGGCACAACGACAGTGATAGTCTCAGAAGGTGACGGCATCGACAGTAACGGCAATGTAACTATGAGCGGTGGTACTTTAATCGTTGATGGGCCCAATAGCAATGACAACGGAGTCCTTGATTATAACGGTACCTTTGAACTTAGCGGCGGTACTTTATTAGCTGGGGGAACTTCCGGAATGTCACAAACTGTCAGCAGCGACTCCAGTCAATATAGTTTGGCAGTAGTTCCAGACAGTACAATTGCTGCTGGTTCAACAGTGACAGTCAGCACAGATAGCGGTGAAGTGATTAGCTACACGTTTGAAAACCAAGTCAATTATTTAGTGACCAGTTCTGCTGATATGGGTAGCGGCACTAATGTAACACTTTCTGCTGATGTCTCGACTGTGGGCACTTACAGTTTGACTTCTGTCACGACGACTTCTGGAACAAGTTCAGGAAATGGAATGTCAGGCGGTCGCCGTTAAACCTTGGCGAAGGGAAAGAATATTCTTTCCCTTTTTGCTTTTTTCTTGGTACACTAGGTTTAAATTAAAAGGAGGCAATTAAATGAGTAAACGCGTAATTATTATGAACTTTGATATTGAAAGCAAAGCTTATCAAGCATTTTCTGAGGCGAAAAAAATTGTTGCACAAAACAATATGAAGGCTGAGCAAATGGCGGTGATTCGCCACACCAATGATGGCGCCCATAAATTTGAAATTGAAGACTTTTTAGATTTCACCGGCAATAATAAAGCATCCACCGGCGGCTTTATTGGAATGCTCGTTGGGATTTTAGGCGGACCACTAGGAATTTTATTAGGCTGGTTTGCAGGTGGCATGATTGGAGCTTCCCAAGATGTTAAAGAAATTCGCAATGCTCAAAGCGTTTTTGAATTTTTAACTGACAAGATTGGCGAAGGCGATACTGGGCTGATTTTAATTGCCAATGAAGAAGACAATCGTCCCTTAAATGATTTAGCGATGTTTCGCTTAGGGGGAGAAATTACTCGTTTAGATTATGATGATGTGGAGGCTGATTTAAAGGATGCTCAAGAATTAGAAAAGCAACCGGATGAAGCAGCAAAAAATAAATGGGCGGAAAAACATCCCCAAAAAACCAGTGACCACCAAGAAGAAAAATAAGTGACTCCGCTAGGGCTGGCGCCAAAGCCGTCCTAGTTTTTTTGTCAACGGAGAAAAGAGGGTTCCCATGAAATTATTAATTGTCGAAGATGATGTGATTCTTTCTGACAGTATTAAAGATGTACTGCAGGAATTAGGTGAAATCGTGCAGGTCTACGATGGCTCTGAGGCTGTCTATGAAGGCGAGCGGGAAATTTATGACTTGATTGTTCTAGATTTGATGATTCCCGAAATGTCCGGTGAAGAGGTGCTCGCTAGCCTAAGAAACAAACAAATTTATACGCCGGTTTTGATTTTGACCGCCAAAGATGCCTTTGAAGATAAAATCAACGGCTTTGAAATTGGAGCGGATGATTATTTAACCAAGCCTTTTCATCGGGAAGAACTTTTCTTGCGGGCTCAAGCGCTCTTGAGACGCTCTTTAGGGATGCATGAAGGCAACGAGATTGAAGAGATGGGGCTAACCATCAGTTTGAAAAATCGCCGCGTGACCTATGGCGGCACAGAAATTGCATTACAGGGCAAAGAGTTTGACCTCTTGACCTATTTGCTGCAAAACAAGGGCCGGATTGTCACGAAAGATCAGCTCTTTGATCGAATTTGGGGCTTTCAATCGGACACGACATTAACTGTCGTGGAAGTTTATATGAGTAATTTGCGCAAACATTTAAAACCCTTTGGCTTAGACAGTTGGATTAAAACATTGCGTAATGTTGGCTATATTTTACAGCCGATTGCCATTGAGTCCTAGGTGTCGCGATGGGAGAAGACTCATTAAAAAAACAGCAGACCCGTTATTTTGTGCTGACCTTTATTTCCTTTGCAGCAATTTTTATCCTCTTAGGCATTTTAGTGTTTCACTTTGTTCAAAGCTCGATGTATTCGCAAGTCGACACCAATCTGACAAAATTTTACAACAACGAAGCAATTTTAGCGGATACGATATCTCGTACCCAAAATATTGACAACTCCATGAAAAATGGCGATGCGGCGTTCCCTAAAGGCAGTTCACAAAACGGCGAAGGGACTGAAAAAGTTGAAAACTTTCAAGAGCAGGTGATTCTCTGGTCAGCCGATGGAGAAATCTTGAATAGTGATTCCCTCGGCATCCGGATGTATGATTTTGTCAATTTGAGCTTAGACACTTCAAAGTTGAATGAAATCACCAACTTAAGTATTTCCGATGCCGATGATCAAACATTAGGCTTTCGTTCAATTGTTGTTGAAAATGACACGGAGGCAGAACATTACAGCGACCAAGCCACCTCAGAAACTACAACTTCAGAGTCTGCTGAAGCGGCAAGTCAAGTGGCCTATGTCCAGATTTTAACTAATACCGATCAAATTACCCAATCAGTAGATAGTTTCCGCAAAATTTTAATTATCTGTATGCTAGTCTTTGCGGCCTTTTCGATTTTACTCAGCTATTATTTATCCGGGCGCTTCATCCAACCGATTATCGCTTCTTGGCGCAAACAACAGCAGTTTGTCGAAAATGCTTCCCATGAACTACGGACACCACTGACGATTATTCAGGCCAAATTAGAAGGACTTTTTACCAAGCCGGAGCGAACGATTTTAGAGGAATCAGAAGACATTGCTCTGTCGTTAAATGAAGTGCAGCGCCTCAGCCGTTTGACTAATGATTTGCTGATGCTGGCTCGTTCCGATAGCGATGCCGTTTTAGCTGTGAAGCAGCCTACGAAGGTCAATGACTTCTTAAATAAAACGTTGGAACCCTACGGCGAAATTTTGGCTGCTGAAGACAAAGAATTTTCTTTAAGCTTAGGCGAAAATCGTCAAATTTCGATTGATCCGGAAAAAATCCAACAGCTTTTATTAATCTTGATAGATAATGCGATGAAGTATACGATTGCCGGTGAAAGTGTCACGGTTGTCTCAACTTTCCGCGGCAATGATTGGCTGCTAGAAGTCAAAGATACTGGTTCTGGCATTTCAGATGAAGCCAAAGCCCATATTTTCGATCGTTTTTATCGGGCAGACGCCTCAAGAAATCGTGACACCGGCGGCTATGGTATCGGCTTATCGATTGCGATGTGGATTGTGAAACTCCACGGTGGCAAGATTTCAGTTTTGGATAATCAACCTCGAGGCACTGTCTTTCAACTGCAATTACCTTTAAAATAAGGAAATGATTTACATTCTAAAAGTTATCTTTTAAAATGAAGTGATTTGAGGAGAAAGTCAGGTAGATTATGGAATTAGAATTTTTAGGAACAGGGGCCGGTGTACCAGCCAAACATCGTAATGTAACGGCGGCCGCTTTAAAATTATTGAACGAACGAAATGAAATTTGGTTGTTTGATTGTGGGGAAGGCACTCAGATGCAAATTTTGCACACGACCATTCGACCGGGAAAGATTAATAAAATTTTTATCACGCATCTTCACGGTGATCACATTTTTGGACTGCCGGGTCTTTTGAGCAGCCGCTCTTTTCAAGGTGGGGAAGAAACCCTTGAGCTCTATGGTCCTCGTGGGCTGCAGGATTTTGTGGAAACCGCACTAAAAATTTCCCAGACCCGCTTGAGCTACCCACTGAAATTTATCGAAGTTCATGAAGGCTTGATTTTTGAAGACAAAACTTTTTCAGTTTATTGCAGCCAGCTGGATCATGGCATTACCAGCTACGGTTACCGAATTGTCGAGCAGGACTATCCGGGGGAGCTGCAGGTTGAAAAATTAAAAGCGTTAAACATCCCTTCTGGACCGCTTTATGGTAAATTAAAAAAAGGTGAAGTGGTTGAGCTGGCCGACGGTCGTCAGATTGACGGCAAAGAATTTTTAGGGGCAACCAAAAAGGGTCGTGTGGTAACGATTTTAGGGGACACCCGTAAAACAGATGCTGCCATTCGACTAGCAGCCGGCAGCAATCTTTTGGTTCACGAAAGCACCTTCAATAAAGATCAAAAGAAAATGGCAAAGAATTATTACCATTCCACCACCCACCAAGCCGCTGAAGTGGCAAAAACGGCTAATGTTGGTCAGTTATTATTGACCCACATCAGCGCCAGATATTTGGCAAAAGAAAGCCAAGAATTAGAAAAAGAAGCACAAGAAATTTTTGTAAATACAAAATTAGTCAAAGACTTTGATATCATTGACATAAAATTTTCTTAGGGGGATTTGAAATTGAATTTGCAGGATAAAGTCGTCGTTGTAACCGGTGGCTCAGCCGGATTAGGCGAGCAGCTGTGCTATGAAGCAGCCCGGCAGGGGGCCATTGTGGTCACCTGTGCTAGAAGAATTAATTTGATTGGCAAAGTCAAAGAAAACTGTATGGAAATCAGCGGCAAGCCAGCCTATGCTTTACAGTTGGATGTTGCCAATCCAGAAAGTATCGACAATTTTTTTGTAAGATTAAAAGAAGAAGTCGGTCAAGTCGATGTTCTAATTAACAATGCTGGTTTTGGTATTTTTGAAAACTTTGTAGCCTTTGATTTTGAAGACGTCCGCAAGATGTTTGAAGTGAACATTCTTGGCATGATGTACCTGACGCAAAAATTTGCAATTGAGATGGTCGAAAGAGAAGATGGCCAAATTATTAATATTGCATCAATGGCGGGTAAAATGGCCACTGCAAAATCAGCAGTCTACTCGGCGACCAAATTTGCTGTTTTAGGTTTTTCTAATGCCCTGCGCTTAGAATTAAAACCGGCTAACGTGCGGGTGATGACGGTTAATCCCGGACCGATTGCGACTGAATTTTTCGATAAGGCAGATCCAAGTGGCGATTATTTAAAATCTGTCGACATGTTTGTACTGCAGCCGCAAAAATTGGCCCGCAAAATTATTCGCGGCGTCCAAAGGGAACGACGGGAAGTCAATGCACCACAAGTGATGGAAGTTGCTGCCCGTTTTTACACACTATTTCCTCATGTGGGGGATTTTTTAGCAGGCGGTTTATTCAATAAAAAATAGTTGGGGGAGTTTTTATGAAAAATCAATGGCGGATTATTGTTGGTTTTATTTTAATTTTGATTATTGTGTTGTTTGCCATAACGAATAACAATCAAGTGAATGTCAGTTTTCTAGTGACTTCCATGCAGGCTCCGCTAATTCTAATCATTCTAGGGTCGGCGATTATTGGCGGCTTAATCGGTATTTTAACGAGCACAGCGACGGTTTGGAATCAGAAAAAAACCATTAAAAATCAGGAAAAAGAGTTGGCTATCTTTAATGACGATTTAGATAAAAAGGTCCAATCAGCCAATGAAAAACTGATTCGTGATTATGAAAACCAGATTTCTGAATTGCGGGCCACCTATGAAGCGCAGATTGTCGATAAGAATCGCAAAATTGATGAGTTATTACATCAAGAACAGGCGGTTGAAGAAACATCAGCGACTAAAACAGAGAATCATGTGGATTATTTTGATTAATTATTAAAATAAAAATGAATACTGAGATCAGAGCATCAGATAGAATCCGTTATGCGGGTATTCTATCTGATGCTTTTTTATAGTTCTCGTGAAAAAATATCTCTGCAATTATTGTCATAGTGAAACTGAAAAAAATCTTTCTTTTATTTGAGTTAAAATCAAGTATTATGTGCTTCTTGTCAAAAAAATTGCTTAAAAATTGAAAAGTGTAACATTTTACTTGGGCAGCTGTGACAAAATTGGGGATGAAAGGGTTAACAAAAAACGAGTTTCCAAGGCTATAATGAAATGCATCAGGAGGAATATTATGAATGAACGGATCCGCACCATTCTGACTTTACTGATTAAAAATCCGAATTTGAAAATTGGACAACTAACAGAGGAGTTGGGACTTACTAAAAGACAAATTAATTATTCGATTAATCAATTTAATCAAGAATTGGAACTTCAAGGTCTTCCAATTATTGAAAGAAATCATGTTGGTGATTTTTTAATTCCTTTAGCCATTTTGAAAAATTTTGACAGTTTAGCTGGCCAACAACAGGTAACAGCAACGATTCTTACTGAAAATGAGCGCAGTGCGTTAGTTCTTTTTACTTTGATTGCAAACACTGATTATGTGAGTCTCCAGCATGTTATTGAGTATTTAGAGGTAAGTAAAAACACTGCATCTGAGGATATTAAAAAAGCTGGATGGCTGGCAGAAAAATATCAGTTGACGATTCAATATGACCGAATAAATGGCTACCAATTAAAGGGATCAGAGCATCGTATTCTTCAACTTTTATCAGACTTGGTAAAACATTACAATTTTATCCAAAAAGAAGAGTATCGGGATCAATTTCAATTAAGTATTACTGAAAATGAAGTGATTCATCTTATTCACGGTATGGAACAATTATTGCATTTGAGCTATTCAGACGAATCAATAGATTATTTGCAAGCAACTTTACGTTTCTTACTTCACAGAGGAATCAATAGTCCAACAAAGACTAATTTTTTTGAGGGCAATGTGAAAGATACCCCTGAGTATAAACTGCTATTAATTCTACTCAGTGAGTTTGAGTGGCGCTTAGCAACTGATTATTTAGAATGGCTTACTCTGTTATTTTTATCCTCGAATATTTTTGAGAAAAAAACAACTCAAGAATATGACTCTGATATAAAGCTAAAAGGTCTAATTGCAGCAATGGTTTCCAAGTTTGAGGAGCAGACCTTAATCGTAATCGAGGAACGTCAAGATTTTCAACGACGAATTTTAAGTCATTTAAGACCGGCTTGTTTTCGAATTTCGTATAACTTAAGTCTGGGTGCTTATTCTTTGGATAATTTAGTTCAAGAAAGTAGTCACGGAATTTTAGTCGAATTGATGAAGGAATTGATAACACCAATTGAAGATTGGTTAGGTAAGGCTTTTCCGAATGATGAATTAGAGCTTCTCTCTTATTATTTCGGCTATCAGTTGGCTAATGATAACAACTTAGTCAAGCAAAAGCCAAGAGCCGTTGTTGTCTGTCGCAACGGAGTGATGGTTTCAAAATTAATGCGGGAAAACTTAAAAAGCTTGTTTCCGGAAATTCATTTTATCGCGTCTTTATCAGTGAGAGATTTTTATCAATTTCAAAAAGATGCTGATCTAGTGTTTTCAACTACACCTTTAGATAGTGGACTAATACAATTTATTATTAATCCTTTAATGACATATAAGGAGCAGATTAATTTACGCTACCGAGTGTTAAATGAGTTGGGTTTCAATGAAATTGACCAAGCTATTGAAGATGTCACTAAGATTATTCAAAAATATGCTAAAGTGACAGATTTAGTCATGCTGAAAGAGGAATTACAGATGTTTCTGATTAAAAATTCCCATGAAACTTCTTTAGAAAGTTATGACGTGCTGCCTTCTTTATTACATTATCTACAACCATCAGCGGTCAAGTTGGTTTCAGAAGAACTTACTTGGCAATCTGCGGTGGAACTCGCCTGCCAGCCTTTATTAGACAAACAAATTATCACAGCAGATTTTGTTGCTGATTGCATTCGCCAAATCGCTGAAACAGGCTATGCAGGCTATCTAGGAACGGAAATGTGTATCCCCCATACAACAGTTGAACATGGGGTTTTAAGAGATGGTGTCAGTTTTTTAGTCTCTCAAAAAGCAGTAGTTTTTCCTAATGGACGAAGATTGCATTTAATTGCACCATTGGCTTTTTTTGATTTAACAAAACATTTAAGAGCCATCAATCAATTAGCCCAAATTGCTGATAATCAGGAGTTGATTCAGGCAATTTTGACTGCGAGGGATGAAAAAACAATCTATCAATTAATCAGACAAATAACTTAGGAGGAGCATCAATGGAGTTAAGCGAGTATCCTAAACTAACAATTATTATGCGAGGCTATACGTATGCTCAAGCAGAAGCGATTTTACAAGCAATGTCGGGATTTGAAGAAGACTATGCTGTGGAAATGACATTAAATACTGAAGGCGCTTTAGAGCATATCGCAAAATTATCAAAAAAATTTGGTGAAAAAATAAATATAGGGGCTGGTACGGTCAGAACCTTAGATCAAGCTAAAGCTGCTTATCAAGCAGGGGCAAAATTTTTGCTTGGTCCGCACACATTTACCAAAGAGATGCTAAATTTTGCTAATCAAAATAAAGTTTTGACAGTTCCGGCGGCAATGACCCCTTCAGAAATCAATCAAATGTTTAACAAAGGAGCGGATATTGTGAAAGTTTTTCCAGCAGGAACCGTTGGACCGAAATTTTTTAAAGATGTCCAAGCACCACTTGGAAAATTGCCTTTAATGGGCGTTGGCGGCATTAACAGTGGTAATGCGAAAGATTTTTTTGAGCAAGGAGCATCTTATCTAGGATTAGGTTCGGGAATGTTCAACAGTGACGACATCAAACATTTACAAATTGATCAATTACATGAATCGTTAGCGGCATTGCTGGCAAAAATTAAATAATTGTAAGGAGGCCATTTGATGGATTTAGAATTAAAAGAAGAACTAGTTTTTAGAGATATCTCAGCTGAGAATCAAGAAGCTGTATTAGATTATTTAGCAAACCAACTATACGAAAAAGACTTTGTTAAAAAAGACTATATTGCAGCGATTAAAGAACGGGAGTTGGAATATCCAACAGGCTTACCTTCAACGCCACCGGGTATTGCAATTCCCCACGCTAACTTTGAATTGGTGAAAAAGACAACGCTAGCAATAGCCACATTAAAAGAGCCTGTCTTGTTTCACAATATGGAGGATAACAAAGAGGAGATACCTGTCCAAATTGTCATTATGATGGCAATTGGTGAACCTCATGGACAGATTGAAATGCTGCAAAAAATCGTGGGGATTATTCAAAATGAACCTTTACGTCTAGCAATGATCCAAGCTAGTAATAACCAAGAATTATTAGATTTAATTAAAAAAGCAATACTTTAAAAAAGAGAGGAAGAAAATATTATGAAAAGAATTTTAGTTGCCTGTGGGAATGGAATTGCTACTTCAACGGTAGTTGCTTCGAAAGTGAAGAGCTATTTAACTGAGCATGGTGTTCAAGTTGAAACCACTCAAACAAAATTAATGGAAGTGCCAAGTAAAGTTCAAGACTATGACTTATTAATTACGACCGGCCAATTTGAAGGACAGACAGGGGATGTGCCTGTAATCAAAGGGATGCCAATTTTAACCGGCATTGGGGTAGATCAGACGATGGAAGAAATCTATCAAAAAATAACTGAATAAAATAAGGGGGAAACAATGAAATGCAGTATATTATGAGTGTTTTTAATTTTTTCATTGATGCAGGGGCAACAGTGATGTTGCCGGCAATTATTACGATTGTTGGCTTAATCTTTGGTTTGAAAATTACGAAGGCTTTTAAATCTGGTCTGACTTTAGGGATTGGTTTTGCTGGTATCAAATTGATTTTGGACTTTATGACAACCAATGTCGGTCCAGCGGCTAAAGCAATGGTTGATCGGACTGGAGTCCAACTTGATGCATTGGATGTTGGTTGGGGCTCCATTGCTGCTGTTACTTGGGCGTCACCAATCATCCCTATTTTGATTTTCGGAATTTTAATCGTTAATATTATCTTGCTTATCTTAAAAAGAACCCATACGCTAGACGTTGATATTTGGAATTATCACCACATGGCAATTGTCGGGGTAATGGTCTACTTTGTAACGGATAATGTCTTTTTAGGCGTTGGTTCTTCATTAATTATGGCTGTCATCACATTTAAAATGTCAGATTGGTCTCAGCCTCTAGTTGAAAATTTCTTTGGTATCCCAGGTGTCTCACTACCAACTGTTTCGGCCTTATCATCATTGGTCATCGCTTGGCCGTTAAATTGGTTACTAGATAAAATTCCTTTCTTTAGAAAATCCAAATTTACTATCAAGGATGCTCAGAAGTATTTAGGATTTTTCGGAGATTCAATGATTATGGGACTAGTTATCGGTATGGTTATTGGTATTTTAGCCGGGTACGATATAAAAGCTATCTTACAATTGGGAGTTAGTATGTCAGCTGTTTTGGTTTTAATACCTAAGATGACTTCTCTATTTATGGAAGGATTAATGCCAATTTCAGATGCAGCCCAAAAGTGGTCTCAACAAAAATTTAAAGGCCGCCGCCTCTTTATCGGTTTGGATGCAGCAGTTGTCGTTGGGAACCCTGACGTTATTACAACAGCTTTAATCATTATTCCATTGACTATTGCGATGGCGCTTGTATTACCTGGCAACCGTGTGTTACCTTTTGCCGATTTAGCTGTTGTACCTTTCCGAGTAGCAATGGTTGTTGCATTAACTCGGGGAAATCTGCTGAAAAATATTGTAATTGGGTTAGTCGTAACAGCTTCATTGTTATGGTGTGGTAGTGCAACAGCACCAGTTTTAACAGCGATTGCTCAAAAAGTCGGAATTGATTTAGGGACTTCATCATTATTAATTTCCTCTTTTGCAGCTACTTCGATGATTCAAAGTTACCTAGTCTTTCTTGCTTTTGCTTACAACCCAATTATTGGTATCCCAATTTTATTAGTGATCTTCGGCGGAGTATGGTATTACTTTGACAAAGTGAAAAAAGTTAATTATTTACAAGATGAATTAGTAGCTGAAGGAGGCAAATAGAGTGAAGATTTCTAAAATTACAGTTTATAAAGTTAAACCCAGATGGATTTTCGTTAAAGTTTCAACTGACGAAGGAATTGAAGGTTGGGGGGAAATGATTTCCGGAACGAAAACCGAAACAGTAGTTGCAGGTGCTTATGAAATTGGCAATCGTTTAATCGGTCGCAATCCCTTTGAGATTGAGCGGTTATTTCAAGAAATGCATCGGTCCTTTTTTAGAGGAGGACCGATTAATGGCACAATTGTTTCCGGATTGGAGATGGCTTTATGGGACATCAAAGGAAAAGCCTTCAATGTTCCTGTCTATGAATTATTAGGGGGAGCTGCTCGGGATAAAATCAAAGTGTACTCTTGGATTGGTGGTGATCGCCCTGACGAAGTTGCTGAACAAGCTCAAGACCGTTTTGATCGTGGTTTTACCGCCGTTAAAATGAACGCCACTTCAGAATTGCATTATATTGACTCTTATGAAAAGGTAGATGAAGTGGTCCAAAGAGTGGCTTCTATTCGTAATCGTTTTGGCGACAAGATGGCGATTGGTGTTGATTTTCATGGTCGCGTGCATAAACCCATGGCCAAAGTTTTAGCCAAAGCTTTAGAGCCATACCACCCAATGTTTCTAGAAGAAGTTGTTTTGCCGGAAAACGAAGAACATTTTAAAGAAGTAGCTCAGACGGTAGCTGTACCTCTAGCAACTGGGGAGCGATTATATACCCGCTGGCAATTCAAAAATATTTTCCAACAGGGAGCAATTGATATTATTCAACCAGATGTTGCTCTGTGTGGTGGGATTTTAGAGACTAGAAAAATTGCAGCAATGGCGGAAGCTTATGATATCGCCGTCGCACCTCACGCTCCATATGGTCCAATTGCTTTAGCGGCGACGTTGCAGGTGGATTCTTGTACTCCTAATGTTTTTATTCAGGAACAAAGCTTAGGAATCCATTACAACAAAGGCTTTGATTTATTAGATTTTGTAAAAAATAAAGAAATTTTCCAATATCAGGATGGTTTCGTCAATCTTCCGACAAAACCTGGTCTTGGCTTAGAGATGGATGAAGATAAAATAAAAGAAATCGCTCAAGAAGGGTTAGTATGGACTAATCCTCAATGGAAGAATTACGATGGTACGATAGCTGAGTGGTAAAGGATAGGTGAAAAATATGGCAGAAGCAATTGTGATCGTTCTCTTTTTGCTAGTTTTATTAATAATGGAAATCCGGGAGCAGCGACAAATTATCATTAAAGCTCAGAAAAACCGAATTAAACTTGTGCTATCGCTTGTTTTATCAATCGGAATATTAGCCGTATTTTGGCCAAACGATTTAGCAAATCAAATTAAACTGTTGGCTTTTGTAATTCTGATTCTTTCGGTGGGTTTCTTAAAAGAAGGGCTAGCTAACAATCATATCGTACGTTTAGGTGTTTTAAACGGACAATTCGAAATATACGATAAAATTGAAATTGAGGAGTTAGCTGCCGATCGAACGTTTATTACTTTCTATCATAAGAAAAACAGTTTCTCTATGTTTTTCTCCCACAGTGGCATTACCATGCAAAATTATTTTGCTGAACAAAAATTTAAGGGTGAATTAATCTTTCAACTAGACTAAGAAGTAAAACTCTTTTCAAAAATTTTGGCTGACTGCCTAATTTTTGGAAAGAGTTTATTCTTAGACATCCTTCCCCAAAAACCGCCCCATAATTTCCAGCTGGTGCATCACGCTAGCCTTTCGCAAAACGCCCATTCCCGGAAAATGGCTTCTGTCAAAGGCCTCAAAAAGAATTTCTCCCCCTAAGGTCAGCTTGTTTTCCCATAATTGTTCCTGCCAATCTTTGATTTCTGCCATCACCTGCAGAAAATTTTCCTTTTGAGTGGGTAGTTCCTCGGAGACAAAATGGTGAATGCGAACATTTCCATCCTTCATATAAATCAAATGCAGCGCTAACCGTTTTGAAGGATAGCCGTGCTCATAATAGATTCGGCTGTCAATTGAAAAATCAGAAAAACCGCTGAAGCCCCGCAGTGCTAATTTTTGATTGCTCTCAAAAATTAATTCGTCAGGGACTTCTGTATAATAACTATTGGAACCAAGGCGGGTAAAGCCATCTTGGGATAAAATTTTTGGACCCTTAATTTTAGCCAATAAGCGAAATTCTTCGGGCACAAGGACTAAGGCCTGATTTTGCTGCCAATCTGATTCCAAAACAATTTGTGGACTTTGGGTGATAATTAAAGGATACGAATTTTCCAATGACTCTAAAGGTTGGTCTAAAATAAATGCTTTCTCAACTGCCAGCTGTTCCAAACTAGTCAGGCCTTCTTCTGTGGCAAATTCGCCGACCTGTGGATTCACAATCAGATAAAAGGGATGATCGGCCGCTTGAAATTTCGCAATTAATTTTAAGAGGGCTTTGTTTTGTTTAACCGGCTCAATAATCGGGATGATGCCTTCAGGAAAACGGCCGGCATCTAAGAGCGCCTGCAGCGCCAGCAAATCAAATTGCTTGCTTCTAAAATAAGGATAATACATCAGCGCCCTCCTTCAAATTTTTCCAAAAGTTCAAAATAGGCAGCACGGGTCGCCTCCAATTCTTCTTTTAGGCTTTCAACGGCTTGACTCACGTTGTCATTGGCAAAACGATCGTAATAATTTAAATTACCACCGAACAAGTCATATTCTGGTTGGCGCTTTTTTAATTCTTTATATAACAAATCCGTTGAAAATGCCCGTAGCCCGCGAGTCGTTTGCTTGGCCTTGCCGACTTCTCTCGCTTGAGAAGAGATTAGGCGAAAGAGGAGCGCTTGTTCGTTGACCAAAAGCTCTTGGCGTTTCGGTTTCTTGGCAACGGTAAAATAGCCCGGCAGATTTTGCTCGTCTTTAATAGCGTATTGGTGATAAACCAAGACGCCAATTTCTAAAGGGATTTCCGCTTCAACTTTTTCGTATAGGGCTTTTGGCAAAACAAAATAATTGTAATGGCCGATAAAAGATAATTTTGCTTTTGAACGAAAGTCAGCTTTCGAGACCTTCAGCTCATAACAACGCCATTCAAATTGATTGTCCAAAAGTAACCGACAGCTCAAAGTATCGACAATCCCTTGATCTTCTGGCATCGTCACTTCCTCGACAACAATATCGCCATTTTCCCGACAATAGCGGTACAAGACTTCTTCCATTTCGATTGTTAAAGGTGTTTTCATAGGCTTCCTCACAAAAATTTTATTGCGTGACTCGTATTAACTATAAAACATACGTTCCCTTTTTTAAAGGGGACTTTATAAATTTTTATTTTTTTGGCTATTCTTTTTAGGGAAGCCTCTGCTATAATACCTAGGTTAGGAGTGACGACGTGAAAGCAGCGAAATTTCAATGGCAACTACCTGAAAGAGAAACTTTACCAACAGAATATGAAGAATGGTTGAGTGCTCATCAACTCTCGCCGTTTCTAGGAAAAATTCTTTGGCAAAGAGGTTATCAAACAGTAGCGGATTTAGAAAGTTATTTTGATAACGACTTAAATAATTTACCTGATCCCTATCTTTTTTTTGAGATGGAAAAGGGTGTGGAACGAATTAAAGCCGCCGTTTTATCCGGCGAAAAAATTATGATTTACGGCGATTATGACGCAGATGGCATCACCAGCACGACTGTCATGAAGGAAACCCTAGAGCTGTTGGGAGCCGACGTCAATTATTTTCTGCCAAATCGTTTTAAAGAAGGCTATGGCCCCAATTTAGCTAAGTATCAAGAATTTGTGGCGGAGGGCTACCAATTATTAATTACAGTTGATAATGGTGTTTCTGGCATGGAGGCTATTACTTATGCCCAAGAAAATGGTTTAGATGTGGTTGTCACCGATCATCACGAACTACCGGCTGAATTACCGCCGGCTTATGCAATTATCCATCCACGGCATCCTGAGGGCAATTATCCCTTTAAAGATTTAGCAGGTGTTGGCGTTGCCTTTAAAGTTGCCACCGCTTTATTAGAAGAGGTGCCCGCTGAATTTTTAGATTTAGTGGCGATTGGAACTATCGCCGATTTAGTTTCATTAACCGGTGAAAATCGGCTCTTGGTCATGGCTGGCTTAAAAGCTATTCAACAAACCGAACGGATTGGGCTGAGTGCCTTAATTCGTAAAAGTGGTATTGAAATCAGCAATTTTTCCGAAGGGGATATTGGTTTTGGCATCGGTCCGCGGTTGAATGCGATTGGTCGCTTAGGTGATGCTTCCCCCGGCGTTGAATTGATGTCAACCTTTGACGAAGAAGAAGCTGAGGAGCTGGCAGATTTTTTAGAGGAAAAAAATAATCAGCGAAAAACAATCGTTGAAGAAATGACAGCGGAAGCTTTGGCTGCAGTCGACCCGGTAAATGAAATTCAATTGATTGCGCAAGCCGGTTGGCAAGAAGGGGTTTTAGGGATTGTCGCCGGTAAAATTTTACAAACCACCGGCAAACCGGCAATCTTATTAACGTTAAAAGAAGACGGTACGGCAAAAGGTTCAGGCCGCAGTGTCGCCCAATTAAATATGTTTGCCATGCTAGATAGCATGCGGGAATTGTTCACTCATTTTGGTGGTCATCATGCGGCGGTGGGGCTGACCTTGCCGGCAGAAAATCTTGGCGAATTACAGGAGCAAATGAATGACTATATTCGTTCCAATAATATTGATTTAACGCAGGGAGGTCCGCTGCAAATTGATGAAATTTTGCAGCCTGAAGCCGCGACGATTGCCTTAATTAATGAATTAAACACTTTGGCTCCCTTTGGAACGGATAATCCAATTCCGACATTTTTGTTCAAAGATGTTTTGCCGCAAAATGTTAAAGTGATTGGTGCTAATCAGCAGCATTTAAAGTTTGCGATTGGGGAGGCTGGCGATTTAGATGTCTTGGCCTTTAGTTTTGGTCCGGAAGCTAATGAATTTAGCGGACCAATTGATGTGGCCGGCCAACTGAATATCAATGAGTGGAACGGCCGTAAAAAACCTCAGGTGATGCTGCAGGATTATCAAAATGAGGCATTGCAATTCTTTGACTGGCGCAATAAATATCGGTGGCAGGAAGTGCTGGCTACTGAGAGCACTCTGATTTTGGCCTTTCAAGAGGCCAGTCTGAAAATTTTACCTGAAGCGATGAAAAATGCCGCTACCGTCTACAATAATTTACCAGACATTCAAGAGCTAATTGCAAAAAATCATTATCAACAGCTAGCTTTAGTAGATGTGCCAAAGGATTTGACCTGTATTAAAGAGATTTTAGCTGCCGGCAGTTTTTCTAGAATTTATTTTTATGGCTATTCTCCAGACGAAGCCTATTTGAATGGCATGGGCAGTCGGGAACAATTTGCGCGCCTGTTTAAGTTAGTTCAACAGCAGGAAAAAATCGATGTCCGCTTTAAGCTAGACCAGCTGGTCAATTATTTAAAAATTCCTAAATCCCTCTTAGTTTTTATGATTCAAGTGCTTTCTGAGCTGAAATTTGTTACAATAGAAAACGGTGTTTTATCAAAAGTAGTGGTAACCGAAAATCAGCCTTTAACAGCTAGTCAATTGTATCAAGACCGTTTGCAGCGCATTAAAAATGAAGAATTTTTACTGTTGACGGACAGTGAGGGTCTGAGAAAATGGTTGCTGGCTTAAAAATGCTGAACGTGTTATCAAAATTTTGATAAAAAGAGTTTAGATTGCTCCTAAACAGTGAGCAGACAATGAAAGGAACCAGAAACAAAATGAACTTAAAAGATTATATTGCAAGTATTCCCGATTATCCTTCTGAAGGTATTGTCTTTAGAGATATTTCACCATTGATGGCAGATGGGGCGGCCTACCGTGAAGCTACCAACCAGATTGTCAATTATGCGCAGGAAAAACAAATTGATATGGTGGTTGGGCCAGAAGCACGGGGCTTTATTGTTGGCTGTCCGGTGGCTTATGAACTCGGCGTTGGTTTTGCACCTGTCAGAAAAAAAGGGAAATTACCCCGTAAAACGATTGAAGTTTCTTACGAAAAGGAATATGGTTCAGATATTTTGACCCTTCATGAGGATGCGATTAAACCAGGCCAACGGGTGTTGATCTGTGATGATTTATTAGCAACCGGGGGCACGATTAAAGCTACCACTGATTTAGTTGAACAATTAGGCGGCGAAGTTGTCGGCTGTGCCTTTTTGATTGAATTGATGGACTTAAAGGGCCGTGATTTGATTCAACAATATGATATTTTAACTTTGATGGAATACTAATTTTTAAAGACTGTAGGATCATAGGAAGCAGAGAAATTTTATTTTGCTCTTCAAAAGGCACGTTATTGGTGATGTCTTGCTGATGTTAGACAACTCAAGCTGAGCAAAAGCAGAAGATTTCTAAGCAAAGGTTCTCCAGTCTTTTTATTTGTTCTCGTCATACTTTCTTATAAGAAAATTCATATTTAGCCAATTTTTTTAAGGTATCGTTAAATAGATAAATTATGATGAAAATAAATGGATTTTTTCATGAAAGAGTTTTATGATGAAGTGAATACGGAAAAGAAAGTATGGAGGCTGTTATGAAGAAGAAACTAGCAACAATTTTTCCATTGTCTCGTGGAAAGTACATTATCTTATTGGCTGGATTGCTGTGGCTTAAATCAATTTTTGCATATCTCGTGGACTTTAAACTCAGTTATGATGAAGTGTATCAATATTTAATCCTCTTAGTAAATCCCCTTGGATCGATTGTTTTATTACTAGGATTAACCCTCTTTATTAAACGCAAGTCGGCCTTTGCCATCACCAGCATGGTGGTTTATACCTTGATGAATGCGTTGATTGTCTTTAATGTATTGTACTTTAGAGAGTATACGGATTTTATAACGATTAATACGGTTCTAGGCTTTGGCAAAGTTGCCAGTGGGTTAGGGGAGAGTGCTCTACAGCTATTTCGCCCTTATGACCTGATTTATTTAGCCGATTATGTTATTTTGATTATCTTGTTTATCCGCAAAAAAGTGGACTTCAGTGAAGTGCGTTTGCCAAAACGCAAAGCAGTTGCTAGCTTGGCTTTGTCGGCCATCTTGTTGAGTGTCAATTTATTTACAGCAGAAATCTTCCGCCCAGGCTTATTGACTAGAACTTTTTCTAGAGAATATATTGTGAAGTTTTTAGGACTGAATGCTTTTGTTGTTTATGACGGAGTAGAGACTTATAATACCAACCAAGTGCGGGCCGAAGCTAGTGCAACTGACTTGGATTCAGTTGAAGAATATGTCAGCGATCATTATGCCGCACCTGACACAGAAATGTTTGGCACCGCTGAAGGTAAAAATGTGATTGTGATTCATTTAGAAAGCTTCCAACAATTTCTGATTGATTACAGTTTGGTGGATGAAGATGGCGTCGCTCATGAGGTGACCCCTTTCTTAAATAGTTTATATCACAGCAATAGCACCTATAGCTTTAGTAATTTCTTTAATCAAGTTAGTGCTGGGCGGACAAGTGATGCGGAAACACTGATGGAAAATTCACTGTTTGGTTTAAGCGAAGGCTCGCTCTTTACTAAATTGGGGAGTGAAAATACTTTCCAAGCAGCTCCGGCAATCTTAGATCAGACGCAAGGTTATACATCGGCTGTGTTCCATGGAAATTCCGGAAGCTTTTGGAATCGTAACGAAACCTATAAACAATTTGGTTATGATTATTTCTTTGATTCTTCTTATTATGATGTGACGGATGAAAATTCTTTCCAATATGGTTTGATGGATAAGCCATTTTTAAGCCAGTCGATTCAATATTTGGAGCATTTGCAACAACCGTTTTATGCGAAGTTCATCACCGTTTCTAATCACTATCCTTATAATAATTTAACTGGTGATGACGTTGGCTTCCCGTTAGCGACTACTTCTGATGATACAATCAACGGTTACTTTGCAACAGCAAATTATCTTGATTCAGCGATTGAAGAATTTTTCAATTATTTAAAAGAATCAGGCTTGTATGACAATTCGATTATTGTTTTATATGGCGACCACTATGGTATCTCAAACTCCCGTAATACCGATCTTGCGCCATTACTTGGTCAAGACAGTGCCACATGGGATGATTTTGATAACACACAAATGCAACGGGTACCCTATATGATTCATGTTCCTGGTGCAACGGATGGTTATGTAAATGACACATACGGTGGCGAAGTAGATGCCTTACCAACACTTCTGCATTTGTTAGGTGTGGATACTTCCAGCTATCTGCAACTAGGACAAGATTTGTTCTCTGCAGACAATCAACAATTAGTCGCCTTTAGAAATGGGAACTTTATTACACCGGATTATACTTATGTTAACGAAACAATTTATGATAATACTACTGGCTTAGCCATTGAAGAGCCTTCTGAAGAGCTCCTTGCACAAATCGAAACGTGGAAGGAAGAAGTCAATTTACAATTGACGACTTCTGATGAGATTAATAACGGTGATTTACTACGCTTCTACACGGATAGTGGCCTAACTGCAGTTGATTCTTCTGATTACAATTATCTAAACCAAACTCAGCAATTAAGCGACATTGAAGCGGAGTTGGGGGATGCATCAACCAGCTTGTACAGTCAAAACAATGACATTTCCACCGTTGATTTATTCAAAATTGAATCTTACCAAGAAGAAGCGACTGGTACTAGCACGACTAATTCGACTGCTGAGACCAGTAATTAAATTAGTTTAACATTTAAAACAGGAACTGAATTCACTAAATTAAAGTGAGTTCGGTTCCTGTTTTTTTTCGTGAAAAATAAAAAACCAAACCAATCGGAAAAAATTCCTCAATGGTTTGGTTTCTAGTTTGTGTGCTTAAAGATTAATTATTCATTGCTGCTTCAGCTGCTTCGATAATTGCTGATAAGTAACCAGCAGAATCAGAGAAGGTAGCACCAGTGACAACATCCGCTGGGCTGTCGTCTTCACTTAAACCTTCTAATTCAGTAACTGCTGCTTTTAGTTCATCAATTGTTTTGCCTTTAGCAAATTCATCAATTGCTTCAACGTTTTCCATCCAAGTTTGAGTTGCGCCACCGCTTGAAGCCATCATTTCAGAATAAGCTTCGTTGTTTGCAAATTTAGAAGCTAAAACTTGACCATCTGCAACACCTTCGCCAAAAGTAGCGTCAGAGTTTGGTACGCCGCCGTAAGAAGCAGGATCTGAATATTGGAATTCATCGACAAAGGTATTGGCAACAACATCGCCATCCATCGCAACAGTTACCACTGCAAATGAACGATCTCCGTGAGGTGCAGCCAGAACCATTGCTTCACTTAAATCAGTATTGCTAGTTTCAATTCCTGTTGAAACCATACCTTTAGTTGCTGTGTCGACAATTGCTTGCAAGTAACCCGCTGTATCGGCAAAGGTTGCGCCCGTTACAACATCAGCTACTTCGCTGCCGCCAGTTAATTCATCAATTGATGTTTGAATTTCTGCTGCTGTTTTACCAGCTACGAAATCGGTGATGGCTTCCATGTTGTCTTTCCAAGTTAAAGTAGCACCAGACTCAGCCATCATTTCAGAATAGGCTTCGTTGTTTTCTTCTTTACCAGCTAAAATAGTTCCTTCTGGATAAGATTCACCAAAAGTTGCATCTGAGTTAGGCACGCCAGTCCAAGTACCAGAGCCGTCGTCTTCAATATATTG
Source organism: Enterococcus sp. LJL120 (assembly GCF_054871765.1). Taxonomy (NCBI): domain Bacteria; kingdom Bacillati; phylum Bacillota; class Bacilli; order Lactobacillales; family Enterococcaceae; genus Enterococcus; species Enterococcus sp. LJL120. Next base: position 137,772 of record NZ_JBTXLV010000004.1, on the reverse strand, counting down.
GAACTCATCCATGCGGGCGGAGATAATTGTGTCGCCATCCATTGTTACGTTTGTAATGGCAAAGGCGCGATCTCCGTGGGGTGCAGTATACAATTGACGCATGTAAATTGTACCCGCTGCTGGAATTTCTTGTGTTTCACCAATTTCTGAACCATCAGAAATCCAGATAGTTCCGGCTTCGCTTTCGCTAGCACCAGATGTAGCATCGCTAGAAGCTTCAGTTGCTTCCTTGCTTGATGCGGTTGTTGATTCTACGGTTGAAGAAGCACTAGTTGAATATTCCAACGTGTCTTCGTCTGCCTGACAAGCTGCTAGTGTCAGCACAGAAAATAAAGTAATGCTAGTTAATAGCACTTTTTTCATAATGATACCCCCAAAAATAAAATAGAATAAAAAAAATATTATGCTAGTTAATTATATCACAAAATAACAAAAGACCAAGCTTAAAATGTGTTAGCTTTGATTAGTCTTTTCTAATTTTTTTCTAGCTAAATCATGAGAATTTCTTTTAGAAAGTATTTTTTGAAGGAGAGAGAAATAACAGGCTTTGAAAATCAAAAAAGTCTGCAACTGCAGACTTTTTCAAAAATATTTTAGAGAATCCTTACTGATAGTAATGGGGATAATACTCATCTTTTTTTGCTTGTTTACGTTTTTGTGCACGATATTTTTTTTCATCCCACAAAATAAACCAGATAATAAACAACGGAGCTACTATTAAAATGGCATTTTCCATACCAAGATTACCGACGAACATTCCAACAACTAAAATCAACAAGACTAACCCAAAGCGACGAATTGCAATCATGTTATTCACCTCATTTTTAATATACGAACAAATGTTTGTATTTGTATTATACGAACTTTTGTTCGATTTGTAAAGAAAAAAATAAAGCCATTTTTAAATGACTTTATTTTGCCTTCTAATAGATATGATCGCGATACAGGCTGACAACTTTTCCTAAGATGGCAACATCAGCTAAAATGATTGGAGCCAATTTATCATTTTCTGGTTGTAGTCTGATATGATCGGTTTCTTTAAAAAATCTTTTACAGGTCGCTTCATCTTCATCAGTCATTGCAATGACAATGTCGCCGTTTTGTGCGGTGCTTTGCTTGCGGACAATCACAAAATCGCCATCAAAAATACCCGCATTAATCATCGACTCACCACGAATCGTCAACATAAACAACGAACCTTCTTCATTTGATAAATTCGGTGGAATCGGGAAGAAATCGGTCGCTTCTTCGACTGCTAAAATCGGCTCGCCGGCAGTTACAATCCCCAGCATTGGGATGGTCTCACTGCGAATGCCTAATTTTTCCAGTCCTCGCTGCGTTAATTCAATCGCCCGTGGTTTTGTTGGGTCACGCTGCAATAAACCTTTTTTTTCTAGTCGTGATAAATGACCATGGACAGTTGATGTCGAGGAGAGGTTAACCGCCTCGCCAATTTCCCGGACCGTTGGCGGGTATCCTTTAGCTGTGACACGATCATGAATATATTGCAGGACTTCTAACTGGCGACTCTCTGTTCGCTTAGCCATTGTCGCACCTTCTTTCTATAATAACCAAAGTTTACCATAGCTTTTTAGCTAAATCAAACGTTTGTTCGCTATTTTGTCATTAGCAAAATAATTGCTTGGCTTTCAGTTGTAAATCTTTAGAGTTTTTACTATGATAAACAAAGAGAGGAGCTGGTAATATGCTTTCAGAAGAAAAAATTAATCGAATTAACGAATTGGCTCGCAAGAAAAAAGCTGAAGGGCTGAATGAAGCCGAATCAAAAGAACAAAAAAATTTGCGGGAAGAGTACCTAAAAGCTTTTCGTTCTGGCATGAAACATCATATAGAAGGAATGAAAGTCGTCGATCCTGAGGGAACTGATGTCACTCCGGAAAAATTGAAACAGATTCAAAAAGAAAAGGGTCTGCACAATCGCTGATTAATTTCAGTAAAAAAAACTAAAAAAAGTTTGCTTGATAAAATAGAATCGGTTACAATAAAAATAGAATAAAAGTAAAATAAACCAAAACCAAAAAACGGAGGGATTCTTTTGTTTGATACAATCGACCAACTAGGTGTAAATGCAATTCGTACTTTGAGTATTGACGCAATCCAAAAAGCTAATTCAGGACATCCAGGTTTACCAATGGGAGCTGCCCCAATGGCTTATACATTGTGGACCAAACATTTAAAAATTAATCCAGCAACTTCAACAAACTGGGTAGATCGCGATCGTTTTGTCTTGTCTGCCGGTCATGGCTCTGCAATGTTGTACAGCTTATTGCACCTTGCCGGTTATAAAGTTTCGATTGATGATTTGAAAAATTTCCGTCAATGGAATAGCTTAACGCCAGGACATCCAGAAATTCATCATACAGATGGCGTTGAAGTGACAACGGGTCCTTTAGGGCAAGGAATTGCAATGTCCGTTGGGATGGCAATGGCAGAAGCTCATTTGGGAGCTACTTACAACCGAGAAAGTTTTAACGTGATGGATCATTACACATTTGCATTGTGTGGCGATGGGGACTTGATGGAGGGCGTGTCTCAAGAAGCAAGTTCTTTAGCAGGTCATTTAAAACTTGGTAAATTAGTTGTCTTGTATGATTCAAATGATATTTCTCTTGATGGTCCAACCAGCAAAGCCTTTACTGAAAGTGTTAAAGGTCGTTATGAAGCTTACGGTTGGCAATATATTCGTGTAGAAAATGGCAATGATTTAGATGCTATCAACAAAGCGATTGAAGAAGCGAAGGCTGAAACAGATAAGCCTACTTTAATCGAAGTCAAAACAATTATTGGTTTTGGTTCACCAAAAGAAGGCACCTCTGCTGTTCACGGTGCGCCTTTAGGTCAAGAAGGCATTGACATGGCTAAAACAGTTTACGGTTGGGATGCACCCGCATTCACAGTTCCTGATGAAGTAACTGCTCGTTACCAAGAAGCGATTGGCGACCGGGGAGCTAAAGCGGAAGCTGAATGGGATGAAATGTTTAAAAATTACAAACATGCTTACCCAGATTTAGCAGCGCAATTTGAAGCAGCTTTTGCCGGTCAATATCCTGAAAATTGGGAAGCTGCATTACCAAGCTATGAAGTTGGCACAAGTCAAGCCAGCCGCGTTTCCAGCAAAGAAATTATCCAAGCAATTTCAAAAGAAGTGCCAAGTTTCTGGGGTGGTTCTGCTGATTTATCTGCTTCTAACAACACGATGGTCGCAGCTGAAAAAGAATTTCAACCTGGCCAATACGAAGGCCGCAACATTTGGTTTGGTGTGCGGGAATTTGCGATGGCAGCAGCTATGAACGGAATTCAAGTCCACGGTGGTACCAAAGTTTACGGCGGAACATTCTTTGTTTTCGTTGATTACCTGCGTCCAGCGCTGAGATTGTCAGCTATTCAAAAAACACCAGTAGTTTATGTGTTAACCCATGATTCTGTGGCAGTTGGTGAAGATGGCCCGACCCATGAGCCTGTTGAACAATTGGCAAGTGTTCGTTCTATGCCAAACGTGCAAGTGATTCGGCCAGCCGATGGCAATGAAACAGTTGCCGCATGGAAAATTGCTATGAAGACAACTGACAAACCAACTGTCTTAGTTTTAAGTCGTCAAAACTTGCCAGTTATTGAAGGCACAAAGGAACACGCTGATGAAAATGTTCAAAAGGGCGGCTATGTGATTTCTGCTCAAAAAGGCGCAACACCTGAAGGCATTTTAATTGCGACTGGTTCTGAAGTAAACTTAGCTATCGAGGCCCAAGCTGAATTAGCTAAAGCTGGTAAAGATGTTTCAGTTGTCAGCCTGCCAAGCTTTGATTTATTTGAAGCGCAAGATGCCGCCTACAAAGAAAGTGTCTTGCCAAAAGCAGTCACTAATCGTTTAGCAATTGAAGCTGCTTCTCCATTTGGTTGGGACCGTTATGCGAAGGCTTCTGTTACAATCAATCACTTCGGCGCATCTGCACCTGGTGATAAAGTCTTAGCCGAATTTGGTTTCACTGTTGAAAATGTTGTTGCTCGCTTCAACGAACTATAAAAAAACTTTTACCGTTTGCCAAAACTAGGCAAACGGTTTTTTTGAGTTGAATTGCTTTAAAAAAAAGCAATTCTTCGCTATGATTGTTTGTACAAACAGGTTAGCTGAAAGGAAGTAACGTATATGTCAAAAATTTATTCATCGATTACCGAGTTAATTGGCAAGACACCGATTGTAAAATTAAATAGAGTTGTCCCTCAAGATGCAGCGGAAGTTTACGTTAAGCTGGAATTTTTTAATCCCGGCAGCAGCGTAAAGGACCGGATCGCTTTAAGCATGGTGGAACAAGCGGAAGCGGATGGCCGTTTAACGCCTGGCACGACTATTATCGAACCAACTTCTGGAAACACTGGTATTGGTTTAGCGATGGTGGGAGCAGCCAAAGGATATCCAGTTAAAATTGTAATGCCTGATACGATGAGTATTGAACGCCGCAAGCTGATGCAAGCTTATGGAGCAGAATTAATTTTAACACCGGGTGCAGAAGGTATGAAGGGTGCGATTGCGACAGCAACTGAATTAGCAGAAGCGAACGGTTACTTTATGCCCTTGCAATTTGACAATGAAGCCAATCCGGAAATTCATCAAAAAACAACAGGTCCTGAAATTGTCGAAGCTTTTGGCGATGCTGGCGTGGATGCTTTTATTTCCGGTGTTGGAACCGGCGGCACTGTGACTGGTGCTGGTCATGAGCTGAAAAAAGTTTATCCGAATATTCAGGTCTATGCAGTGGAACCGACTGAATCACCAGTTCTTGAAGGCGGCCAACCTGGTCCCCACAAAATTCAAGGTATTGGAGCTGGCTTTGTTCCCAAAGTGTTGGATACTAAAGTCTATGATGGTGTCTTGGCGGTTTCCAGTGACGATGCGATGGCAATGGCCCGCAAAGTCGGACAAGAAGAAGGAATTCTAGTTGGAATTTCTTCAGGTGCGGCAATTTTTGCGGCTATTGAAAAAGCGAAAGAGCTGGGTGCTGGCAAAAAAGTTGTCGTGATTGTACCTGATAATGGCGAACGTTACTTGTCGACAGCCCTCTATCAATTCGAAGATTAAATAATTCATTTAAAAGCAAAGGTGCTCGCAGCTTTGCTTTTTTTTATGAAAAGGCTAATAATTTTCCTGCTTTTCTGTTTTAATAGTAATGAAGACACGAGGCAGTGGAGGAAAATTTATGCGGGTTTTAATCATCGAGGACAATCAAAAGTTGGCAGACTCAGTTAAAGTGGGTCTTGAAAAAGAAGGCATTTCAGTAGATTTAGCTTATACCGGCGTTCAAGGAGAAGAAAAAGCCTACATCACGGATTACGATGTCATTTTATTAGATTTGAATTTGCCAGATAAAGACGGCTTAGAAATTTTGGAGTTTCTCCGTTCAGAAGGAATTCAAACACCAATTATCATCGGTTCAGCCCGTGACGAAATCAGCGACCGCGCATTAGGCTTAAATATTGGAGCAGATGACTATCTGGTGAAACCCTACGATTTAATCGAATTAATTGCCCGCTTGCGGGCGGTGGTCCGCAGGTTCCAAGGCCGCAGCAACCCCACTATTATCATTCGCGATTTGGAAATAAATCCAATTCGGCATGAGCTACTTTTAAAAGGGAAAAGGGTCAAGTTAAAACCAAAGGAATTTGATATTTTACAGTTTATCGCTGAAAAACATCCCGCCGTGGTTTCTCTAGAGGAAATTGCAGAGCATGTCTACGATGAAAACTTCGACCCTTTTTCTTCGGTTTTACGGGTCCATTTAGCCCGCTTAAAAAAACAATTAAAGGAAAGCGGCGGCGAAGAAGTGCTCTTGACGATTCGTTCCAAGGGGTATCGTTTATGGGAATAAAACGCAATATTAATTTTTGGCTGCGCCTGTTAATCAGTGCGCTGGCTATTAGTTTAGGTATCGTTTTTTTAATCGTCTTTATTCTTTGGATTACCGATTTTCAGCACGTACTGCTTGATTATTACGGGCAAACGCAGTTTCAAACCCAATCGAATACCCAGTATTTTAGCAACGATGCGTCTTCTTTCAGCTATGATTATAGTTTTCAACCGAGGACGACAATCAGTGGAACACAGCTAAATACCCTGATTTTGCGAGAATTATTTAATCGCTTAGGCCTCTTGTTTCTCTTACTTTTTTTAATTAGCTTTAGTTTGTTGGTACTTTTTTGGCGCTTATTTGAAGGCTACCATCGCAAAAAAACTTTGCGGATGATAGAAAACTTAAAACAAGTGGAAACTTTAGCTGATTATCAAGGAGATGACAGCCAAGAGGTGCAAAGGGTGTTACACGAGCTGCAGGAATCTTACAGTCAGCGTTATGAAAATTTTCGGCGGCTTAACAGTTATCTAGCCCACGATCAAAAAAATACGATTGCGATTATTAAAACCCGCTTAGCCCAAAGTACAGAATTTCAAGAGGAAGCGGTGCTGCTAGATTACTTGACCCATTCTGTCGATGATATTTTAACGCTTTCCAGCAGTGAAACTGAGACCACGGAATTTGTCGATGTTGCCTTGTTAGCAGCAGAGGTCTGTGATGCTTATAAAAAAGTGTATCCTCAATTGAGTTTTGAATTTTCTGAGATTGCTGAGACGACTATTTTAGCCAAAAATCGCTGGATTTACCGTGCTCTAGCTAATCTAATTGATAATGCGATTAAATATGGTGAAAATCAAAAAATTGAAGTTTCCGTCAGCCGCCAGTATCAAAATGTCGTGGTGGCAGTAAAAGATCAGGGGATTGGCTTGACAGAAACAGAGCAGGAAAATATTTTTAAAGAGTCTTATCGGGTCAGAGGGTTGAAATCCGATGGCTACGGTATTGGACTAGCTGTCGTCAGTCATGTATGTGATCTTTGCCAAGGCTATGTTTTTGTCGACAGTCAAGCCAAAAAAGGGTCCACCTTCTACATGAGTTTCCCCCTTGCTTAGTGGGGTCAGTGTATAAAAATAAAATTAAATCAGATAATAATTTAACTATGACAAACTTTTTAGTCGAGGAATTTTCTAGCAGGCTTTTTTAAAAAGGCCGCTAGGGATCTTCGGCTGAAGGGTTTGTCATTTTCTTTTACAATATTTTTTTATTTACTGGATAAAAAAGAGTTAACAAAAAATTAACAAAGTTTTTGGTATGATAAAAAAACGAAGGGAGGTTGTCATGCAGATGGTAAAAGATTTTTTTAAACGAAAAAAAATTCTGCTGTTTCTGCTGCTGGCCCTCACCGTATGTTTTTCAATTGAACTATTTTTATTGAGTGGTCAACAAAAATTTCAACGAACCGCTCATCAAGTGGAAAACCACTATCGTTCGCAGGTTAGTCTAAATCAAGTCTACTACGAGGATGATACGACGGGATATGAGTACAAACCGCTATTTCTTTCAGATATTCGCAAATTTGGCAGTTCAAATTATGTTAATTATTACACAATTCGCGGCACAGCCTTTTTGATAGCAGAGGATTTAAAAATACCTGAATCGGATTACTCAACAACCACTGAAGAAACTCCCTACATCAATCTGACGTTTATTAAAAAATCACAATTCAGCGGAAATTTAGAAAAGAAATTAGTTGCCGGAAAGTTGCCGGAAAAAAATCATGAATGTTTAATCGGCAAGGAATTAGCGGACTTAAATAATTTGAAAGTCGGTGATAGCATCAAAGGATTGATGCCAAATAATCAATCCGCTAGTTTAACAATCAGCGGTATTGTCTCAGAGACGCTTTTTGATTTTCCAGAAATCATGCTGACTGTTGACGGGGCCGAGGCCATGTTTAAAGCGGATCCGACGGCTGTCTATTGGGAGGCGAATTATACCCTAAAAGATCAGACGATGTTGCGGCAGTTTGAAGCGCAGCTGCGGCATTGGGGCTTACCAATTGATTACGAACTCTATACGAATCGGGAGTTCGGGGATTTATTGGCTGAACCTTTAAGGGAAGCGCAAAATCAATTTCAAACCGTCTTAATCTTATTTAGCGCTCTCAGTTTAATTTTGTTAGGAATCGGCATGATGCTTGTCCTAAAGCGCCGCAAACAGCGAGTCATCTATCAGCTGGTGATTGGCTTTAGCAAAATTGATTTAATCAAAAAGGCACTATTAGAATGCGGTGGCACTGTCGCTGTCAGCGGAGTCTTAGCCTATCTGTTAAATTTAAAATTCAGTCCTGCCGTTGGACAGCTTTTCTTAAGTTGGCAGGAAAATCAGCTAGGATTAAATGTTGAAAATGTCTTAACCGAGCTTGGCCTTGATAATATTGATGCCGCAGAAGTTTTGGGGACTGTCAGCAATCTAACAATTCAGCCACAGGTCAGCTGGCTGTTAATCGGTCTATTATTCAGCTACTTTTTGGTTCTTTTGGTACCGCTCATCTATCAGATCAGACAGTTGGATTTGCGGAGGATTTTAAAGGAGGGAGGACGAGGGCTATGACCTTAGTTTTAGATCACGGAACACTCTATGCACAAAATCAGGAGCGGCCACTTTTGGAAAATCTCAATTTTAGTTTTGAGAAGGGAAAAGTCTATTTTGTCTATGGCACTCAGCCACAGGAAAAAACGATGTTGGCGGCGACGATGGCAGGTTTAGTTCAATTTGACAAAGGCGGTCTAAAATTTGCTGGCCAATTGTTGACCCGTAAACAATTGACTTATTATCGTAAGCAGCAAGTCGGCTTGATTTTGCGAGAGTATAACTTCCTGCCGTTTGAAAGTCCTTTGACCAATTTATTGTATTATTGTCGGTTAACCGATAAAAAGGTGACACCAGCAGATTGTTTGGCCCGGTTAAAAAAAGTCGGCATTGAAAAAGAAACCAGCAAGCTGCCGTTAGAAAAATTAGATTTGATTACACAAAAGAAATATGAGTTAGCCAAGGCAGTTGGTCGCAATCCTGAGATATTTGTTGCAGACGGATTATTGGAGGACCTTGATAGTTATACCGAGCGTTTATTTTTGAACTTTTTGGATTATCTAGCCAAAGAACTGGCAATTTGTGTGGTTGTGATGGTTAGTCAACAGCATTTAAATCATTTTCCCGATGTTGTCTTAGGACTCAATCGTGGGAAGTTGAATTTTATTAAAGCTAAGGAAACTATTTTGAAGGGATAATTGGGGGGAATTGAAATGAATTTTATACAACGTGCATTAGCGAGTGTCACCCGGCGTAAAGGCAAGTCTTTGATTTTATTTTTAGTAATTTTTATTTTAGGGAATGTGATTGCCGGAGCGATTGCCATTCAGCAGTCAACAGCCAATGTTGAAAAGAAAATGAAAAATGATTTAGGCGCTACCGCCACCGCTGAGATTGATCCGGAATTTGACTGGGAAACCAGTGAAGCGCCAGAGAACTTATCGGAGGAAACCATTCAAGAAATCGGCAACTTATCCTATGTGAAGGAATATGATTATAGTGTCCGCGCCTATATCAACACGGCTAATTTTAAAACCATGCAGCCTGATTATGGAGATGAAGGAGGCGTTGTCTATGGCAATTCAGAGCAGCCACAGCTAGAATTAGTCGGAACCAATTTGGAAACCCCGCTAAGCTTTTCTGATAAAATTGTCGATTTAGTTGATGGCCGTTATTTTACCGCTGAAGAGATTGCCAATGGTGCTCAGGTCGGCATCTTTTCTAAAAAAGTTTCCGAAGAGAACGGCTTTAGCGTAGGAGATCAAGTCGTTGTCGATTCGCAAAATTATATTTATTCGGAAACAGAAGAAAGTACCTATGAAAAAGGCATCGATTTTCCAGTTGAAGTCATCGGCATTTTTGATCCGCAGGTGATTGAGACAAAACAAGAAGACAGCGAACAAGGCAATCAACAATTTTTTGATCAAGTTTATGTGGAGGCTACTCAGTTTAATTCCGTTTATATGCCAAACCGAGCAGTTCAGGAAATTAATGTCCAATATTGGCGCAGTCAGTTTGAAGCTGATCCAGATCTTTACGGTGGCGAGTTCGACGAAGAAGAAACAAATCAATTTTATGCGACACCAAATTATCAATTGAATTCACCTGAGGATGTTGAGGCCTTCCGTCAAGAGGCCGAAACATTGTTGCCAAGTGCTTATATTATTCGCGCTTCGACAGATACCTATGATGAAGTCGGCGGCAGCATGAAGAAATTATCGCAAATCTCTGGTTATGTTGTGATTGTCGCGGTGATTGCCACCTTGGTGATTATCTCACTAGTGGTTGTCTTGTTCTTAAGAGACCGTAAGCATGAGCTGGGGATTTACCTGGCAATCGGCGAACATCGCCGCAATGTTGTGCTCCAGATTTTGATTGAACTTTTAATTATCAGCATCATTGCAATGGGACTTTCATTAGTCACGGGGAATTTTTTAGGCGGCAGTCTTTCAGAATCTCTGCTGCAAAGTGACATGTTAGCTTCCAATGGCAATAATATGGATAATATGAGTTATTATTATGATGTCTTTACCAACAATCCATCATTAACGGCAGATCAGATTCAAAATGCTTATGAAGTGACTTTCTCAATGGGCTACATTGTTACCTTTATCGTAACAGGACTTTTAACGGTCTTTGCTTCAGCTCTGTTGCCATTGATTTATATTTTACGCTTAAATCCTAAGAAAATTATGATGTAATTGGATTTAACGACTTGTAAAAAAGAGAGGATGGAAAGCAAATGGCCTTATTAAAAACAGAAAAATTAGAATATTTTTATCAAGATGGTGATCGGCGCAGACGGATTTTAAAGGAAACCTCCGTCAGCTTTGATAAAGGTAAATTTTATACGATTTTAGGACAATCTGGTTCCGGGAAAACAACCTTTTTATCTTTAATTGCGGCCCTTGACGAACCAAAGGCCGGCAAAATTTTATTTGAAGGCAAGGACATTAAAAAAATCGGCTATGAACAATATCGGCGGGATAATATCAGCATCGTCTTTCAAAGTTATAATTTAGTTCCTTATTTAACTGCGATGGAAAATGTCTTAGTGGCGATGTCGATTACCGACAATCAGCTACCGGACAATCATCAAGAAATTGCCTATAATCTTTTAGATTATATTGGCATTGACCGAACGAAGGCTGATCGTAAGGTCAATCAGCTCTCCGGGGGAGAACAGCAGCGGGTGGCGATTGCCCGGGCGTTGTCTACGAATGTCGATATTATTTTAGCAGATGAGCCGACAGGAAATCTTGATGAAGAGATGGAGCTGGAAATTGTTGAAATTTTTAAAGAGCTGGCTAGAGATCATGGCAAATGTGTCATTGTCGTGACCCACTCCAATGATATTGCCAATCAGGCAGATCAAACTTTTTATCTGAAAAAAGGCGAGCTAAAGGCTTATGAGTGATTTTCTATCCAACTTCAACAAGGAGAATTATCAAAAGCGTGAGCCCCGCGAAAACAAAGATAAGGGGCCGAAAAAAGACGCTTTAGAACAAAATTCGCCTAACAATTCGACAGAACAAAAGCAGCCAGCAACTGTCGAAAAGAAAGAAAAGGTTGTTGAAGAAGCCGAAAGTTCTAAAGTTCCCGATTCAGCTGTGACACCTGCTGAAACTCCAATGCATCACAGAAAAAGAAGTAAAGAAAATCAGAAAAAGACAAATGAGAAAACCAATCATAAAACCAAAGACCAGTCGGTTGATCAAGACGTAACTGGACAACGAAGCCCGAAGAAAAAAAAGTCTTTCTTTAAAAAGAAGAACAAAGAAGCTCAAGAAGAGCCGACAATCTTAGCCGACGGTAGCGAATTTGATCCCACTTATAAGCGAAAAAAAATTATTCGCTGGTCGATTATCGGGGCAATTCTAGCGATTGTGGTAGCATTAGGTGGCTTTGGCTACTATCAAATGAACCATGTGCAGCTGCCTGATTTTACCGGTGAATCCTTAGGGGATGCTAGAAGCTGGTTGACGGAAAATAATCTGCAGATTGAAGTAATTCAAGAGTATGATGATTCGGTCGCTATCAACCAGGTGATTAAACAATCACCTAACACGGCTAAAAAAGTTAAAAAGGGTTCGGTGGTGACAATTACTGCCAGTAAAGGTCCTGATCCAGATGCGGTAATTTCCATGCCAGATTTTATGACCATGAGCAAAGCGGCAGCAGAAGAATGGAAGGAACAAAATCAGGCCAGTAATTTTTCAATCATTGAAGAATACAGTGACACCGTTGAAAAAGATCAGCCGCTGCGGTTAGAATTTGGCAATAAAGAAACCACTAGAGAGACCTATCAGCGCAAAGAAATGGCCAAGTTGTATATTTCTAGAGGCAAAGAAGTTTTTGAAAAAAATATTACGATGCCTGACTTTACCAATAAGTTGAAAAGTGAGGTCGAGAGCTGGGCCAAAACCAATGAAATTTCAGTGACCTATGAAGAGCGAGCTAACAACGAGGTGGAAGCTGGGGCAATCATTGAACAAAGTGTACCTAAGGATGAAAAAGTTGCCAAAAGAGATGCTCTGACAGTTGCAGTTTCTCTAGGCAAGGCCATCATTGTGCCGAATTTTGGAGACTATACAGCGGAAGAAGCAACTTCGGCTAGTGCCGATTTACTTGTACTCGTTAAGACAGTTTATTCAGACAGTGCGACATACGGAAAACTGATTTCTCAAAGTGTCCCTGCCGGAACGGAATTAACCGCCAACAGCAATACGCAAGTTGAGGCAATTTACTCATTAGGCCGTCCTTATATTAAAGATTTGCGGGGCACGATGGTCGAAGGTGATTTGCCGAAGTATTTCTTTGATGAATACCAATCAAAAGGGGCTCAGATTACGTCTCAGGTCCGTTATGTCGATTCTGCTGAAACTAAAGGCACCGTTGTCGGAATGAGCGTCTTTAATCAATATTTGGCGATGACGGATTCAGTGACTTTTGATATCAGCAAAGGTAATCTGACAGCGCCACAAAATTATCAGTCAGATGACTTAGATGACGCTGCAGCATTTGAATAATTTCAGCCAATAATCTTTTTGTGGTCAAAACTTAAAGATTATTGGTTTTTTTATGATTAAACTGATTAGTAGTTTACAAACATGCTAAAAAACCTTACAATAAAGCTAATAAAAGGGTTACAAACAAAACTATAGAAAAGGAGGGTAACGAATGGAAAACGAAATGGTCAAAGATGCCATTAGTAAGTTAAAAGAAGCTAACATTCGTATTACACCTCAGCGGTATGCCGTACTGGAGTATCTAGTCGAATATCATACTCATCCGACTGCTGACGAAATTTATCGTGCATTAGAAAGCCGTTTTCCTAACATGAGTGTGGCAACTGTTTACAATAATTTAAGAATGTTAACAGAATTAGGACTCGTACAGGAAATGAAATACGGAGATGCCTCTAGTCGTTTTGATTTTAGTACCCATCGACATTATCACGCCATCTGTCAAAACTGTGGTAAAATTGCGGATTTCCATTATCCAAGTCTGGATGATGTGGAGATTGCAGCGGGCCGTTTGACAGGGTTTGATATTCAAGATCATCGGTTAGAAGTTTATGGTATTTGTCCTGAATGCCAAGAAAAAATGTAGAAGAATAGAGGTCTCTGATGAAAATTATTCAAACTGATCAAGCACCAAAAGCGATTGGTCCATATGTTCAAGGTAAAGTGGTGAATGGTTTTCTTTTTGCTTCCGGTCAAGTACCTTTGGATCCTGAGAGCGGTGCAGTAGTGGGGACCACTATTAGCGAACAGACCACGCAAGTCTTAAAAAATATTGCAGCGATTTTAAAAGCGGCAGACACTGATTTTAATAATATTGTGAAGACGACCTGCTTTTTAAAAAATATGGAAGATTTTGCCGCCTTTAACGAAGTTTATGCGACTGCCTTTCAAGCCGACTTACCAGCACGTTCAGCGGTTGAGGTAGCTCGACTGCCAAAGGATGTCCTAGTGGAAATCGAAATCATTGCAGCCGTGAAATAAAAATAACTCTAATGAAAGTTCAAAGTTTCAATCACCTTTGATTGGAACTTTGAACTTTTTTGAATTGGCAATTAAAGAAACTTTAAATATATTTTCACTTTTGTTTTCCGAAAATTTATTGAACAAGAATGATTTTCAATTAAAAATTTATCTTCACTGTCAGAAAGCCTTTTGAAAAAAGCTTTCTTTTGAAAATTCATTTCATTACCAATTAGAATAAGTATTGTGAAATCACAAGCAAAAAACTGTTTCTTAAGGCGGTCCTTTGATATATTCAAAATGTACCAAAAACTTATCCGAAGGAAGGTCTCAAATGAAAGTAGTTGTAATTGGCTGTACCCATGCCGGCACAGCAGCAGTAAAAAATATTTTAGCAACAGAGCCAAACGCAGAAGTGATTGTTTACGAAAGAAACGATAATATTTCTTTCTTATCTTGTGGAATCGCCCTTTATGTCGGCGGTGTTGTCAAAGATCCAGCGGGGTTGTTTTATTCAAACCCTGAAGAATTAGCGGGCCTTGGCGCCACTGTAAATATGGAACACAATGTGACAAGTGTTGATGTTACTGAGAAAAAAATTGTCGCTGAAGATTTGAAAACTGGCACGAGTGAAACCGTTGCTTACGATAAATTAGTATTAACAACCGGTTCTTGGCCGATTATTCCGCCAATTCCTGGCATTGATTCAGAAAACATCTTGTTGTGTAAAAATTATAATCAAGCTAATGAAATCATCGCAAAATCCCATGATGCTAAAAAAGTAGTTATCGTAGGTGGTGGTTATATTGGGATTGAATTGGTTGAAGCTTTTGCTGAATCTGGTAAAGAAGTAACTCTAATCGATGGCTTAAGCCGCATTTTAAATAAATATCTTGATCAGCCCTTTACTGATATCTTAGAGGAAGATTTAAAAGAGCGGGGTGTTACCTTAGCTTTAGGCGAAAATGTCGCTTCCTTTGAGGCGGATGAAGCCGGCAAAGTTAAGATGGTGAAAACTGCCAGTCAAAGTTTTGACGCTGACATGGTGATTTTATGTGTTGGCTTTATGCCAAATAATGAATTAGTTAAAGATCAATTGGAAACTATGCCAAATGGTGCTTTGAAGGTAAATGACTACATGCAAACCAGCCATCCAGATGTTTTTGCGGCTGGTGACTCTGCAGTTGTTCATTATAATCCAACTGGTGAATTGGCTTACATTCCATTGGCAACCAATGCGGTACGTCAAGGAATGATTGTCGGTAAAAACATTAAACAAAATCAACTCCGCTACCGGGGAACGCAAGGAACTTCTGGGTTGTACTTGTTTGGCTGGAACATCGGCTCGACTGGCTTAACCAAAGAAAGTGCTCGCCTGCAAGGCGTTGAGGTCGATTCAATTATTGTCGATGATAATTATCGTCCAGAATTTATGCCAACAACTGAAAAAGTTTTCATGGAGCTGGTTTGGGAAAAAGGCACCAACCGAATTGTTGGAGGTCAATTATTGTCTAAATATGATATTACACAATCTGCTAATACCTTATCAGTAGTTGTGCAAAATAAAATGACCTTAGAAGATTTGGCTTTACAGGACTTCTTCTTCCAACCGCATTTCGATCGTCCTTGGAACTATTTAAACATTTTAGCTCAAGCGGCTTTAGAACAAGCCAACGGCAATCTGCGGAACGATTCCTCCATCTAATTTAATTACATGAATAGCTGTGGTATCAGTTTACAAAAATTTCTTAGAAGGCCTGCTGAAAATAGCAGATTTTCTGAATTTCCTTTTGAATTTAAAAACTTCAATAGGAAAGAAAATGGATTTTTGTTAAAAGCTGAGACCACAGCTTTTTTTGCTGAAAAAAACCGATGATTTTAGTATACTTGTAAAAGAAGCGGGGGAACAAGATGAGCAAATTAAAAGATTACTATCGGGATGATGGGGTTTACATCCCGAATTTATTATTAAATAATTACCAGAAGCTGTTAATTTCTCCAGAGGAAATGATGCTGTGGATTCATTTAGCAGGAAAACAACGAACGGGTGATTTTTTTCCGGATTTAAGCCAGATTGCCGAGACGATGGGCATTCCTCAAGAGCGGGTCTTTTTATTATTGAATCAGCTAGTGGGAAAAAAAATGATTGAAATCATTACCACCGATGATGCCAACGGCCGTAGCAGCGATCAATATGATTTAAGCTTGATTTTTGACCGGTTAGAGGAAAATCTTGCACAGCAGGCAGATATCATAAAAGAACAGGCCGAAGAATCAAAGGTTGCCGGAATTTATCAGAGTTTTGAAGAGGAGTTTGGCCGTCCTTTATCACCAATTGAGTACCAAAGAATTGGCCAGTGGCTGGAAGAAGATTCCTATCAGCCTGAATTGATTCAGCTGGCGTTAAGGGAAGCCGTTTTAAATCAGGCGTATAATTTAAATTATGTTGATCGGATTTTATTGGCTTGGCAGAAAAAAAATATTACCACCAAAGCGCAAGTCCAACAAGAACAGCAACGGCGTAAAGATGCTTTGTTAAAAAAGGAAGCACCAGAATTAAGTAGAGAACCGTTACCTAAGGTCAGTCTCTACAATTGGTTAAAGGAGGAGCCTCGTGATTAGTAAAGAAAAAACTCAGTGGGCCTTAGCACAAATGTACCAAATGTTTCCTGATGCATACGGAGAATTGGTTCATCGCAATCCCTTTGAACTATTGATTGCGGTTATTTTAAGTGCTCAGGCAACCGATGTTTCGGTCAATAAAGTCACACCACAGCTTTTTGCAGCCTATCCGACTCCTGAAGCTTTAGCGGCAGCTCCTTTAGAAGATATTATTGAAAAAATAAAATCGATTGGCTTGTATCGTAATAAGGCTAAAAATATC
This sequence comes from Enterococcus sp. LJL120, assembly GCF_054871765.1. Taxonomy (NCBI): domain Bacteria; kingdom Bacillati; phylum Bacillota; class Bacilli; order Lactobacillales; family Enterococcaceae; genus Enterococcus; species Enterococcus sp. LJL120. The sequence goes on along the minus strand of NZ_JBTXLV010000004.1, from coordinate 120,946 downwards.
AAAGCCTGCGCCCAGCAATTGTTGGATAATTTTAATGGGCAAGTGCCGCAAACTAGAGAGGAATTGACTTCTCTAGCCGGTGTAGGTCGTAAGACGGCCAATGTTGTGATGGGAGATGCCTTTGGAATTCCCGCAATTGCCGTGGATACACACGTTGAACGAGTGTCAAAGCGCTTGAGAATCTGCAAGCTGGATGCCAATGTTTTACAAGTAGAAGAAACTTTGATGAAAAAAATTCCCAAAACAGATTGGGTTAAAGCTCATCATACGATGATTTTCTTTGGCCGGTATCACTGCTTAGCCCGTAGTCCTAAATGTAATCACTGCCCTTTGTTGAGTATTTGTCAAGAGGGAAAAGAGCGCATGAAAAAATAAAAGGAGCCACAGTCATGAGTTTTTAACTTGTGACTGTGGCTCCTTTTAAATTCAATTAAGCTGCTGGTTGTTCAGAACTGCTAGTTGCCGGTTGGCTATCTTGGGTTTGACTAGAACTACTAGTTGGCGTTTCTTCACTGGAGCTCGGTGGTGTTTCTTCTGAGCTGCTCGGCGGCGTTTCTTCAACACTGCTAGACGAGCTAGAAGAACTTGAAGAGCTAGACGAGCTGCTAGAGGAAGAACTACTGTAAGAACTTGATGAAGAGGCGTCGGTTGTGTAGCCATCTAAATAAAGTTCACCGTTAATTCGACTGACACCATCAGGCATTACCCAGTCTTGATTTTCCACGCTGCCGGCTAGATAAGACATTAATTCTCGATAAACAGAACTGGCAACAGAAGTTCCATTTGAAAGAACTGGTGTTAAGCGGTCGTTATAGCCAGTCCAAACGGCTAATGAATAGCTTCTCGTATAACCGACAAAATTACTATCTGGCACGGCACCGTAAGTCGTTGTGCTGTTCAAGTTGGCGTAGTCACCATCTTCATAATTTGAAGTTCCCGTTTTTCCTGCTTGATACAAGCCACTGATGGCCGCATTGGTACCAGTTCCCATACTGATAACATCTTTTAACATGTCGGTAATCATATAGGCGGTTGTTTCCGACATTGCTTGGCTGCCTGTTGAGGCAAAGCTTTGTTCCGTTCCATCGGAAAAGACAACTCGATTGATATAACTTGGCTGGTAATAAGTTCCACCATTAGCAAAAGCTGCATAAGCTGCTGCTAATTTTTCCGAAGAAATACCATAAGTGGTCGTGCCATCAGTGTCGGTATTACTAGAGATTGAGTTTGCATCAACAATTGGATTATACTGAATGCCTAAGCCGCTTAAAAAGGCAGCGGCATCTTCCTGGCCAACATCTTCAAAGACTTGAGCGGCCACTGTATTACGGGAGAGATAAAGTGCCCGGCGAATACTCATTGTACCTAAATAGGTTCTGTCGGCATTATTGACAGCATCATCTGTCCCCGGCCAATCATAAGCCTTATCTTGATAAGTTTTAGCGGTTGAATAATGTAAATTTTCAATCGCTGGCGCATAATCAGTAATTGGTTTAACTGTTGAGCCGACATCACGGGTGACATTGACTGCTAAATTTTGACCAAGTGAAACATCTTCAGAAATATTGCGGCCGCCGATTTGAGCAACCACATTGCCGGTATTGACATCAACCAAAGTTGCGGCGACTTGCATGTCGGCATCAGGATAAGAAACATAATCTTCTGAATTGACGATATCATAAAGCCGTTGCTGCGCATCCATATTAATATTTGTATAGATTTCCAAACCGTCATTGTAAACGTCTAAACCGGCTTCTTCGGCTTGATTTAAAACTTCAACCAAATAAGGATCGATTAAGCGGGCCTCAGTATTATCATTGGTTTGAGCTACAATTCCGTCATTAATATCTGTCGCCACCGCTGCATCATAATCAGACTGACTGATGGTGTCATTGTTCAGCATGGCGCTTAATACAATATCCCGGCGTTCTTTAGCGGCTTCTGGATTTGTATACGGGTCATAGGCGCTCGGAGCATTGGGTAAGCCTGCGAGTAAAGCAGTTTGAGCTAAAGTTAAATCAGCTAAAGTCTTATTGTAATAAGACTGAGCCGCAGTTGCCATGCCATAAACACCATTGCCCATATAAACTTTATTGATGTAATAGGTTAAAATTTCTTGTTTAGAAACTTCCCGTTCCAATTCGATTGACATCCAGGCTTCTTGAATTTTTCTTTTTAAAGTCTGGTCTGAGGCATCCGTTGAGAAAAAGGAAAGTTTAATCAACTGCTGAGTTAGGGTAGAGCCACCCTGCAGCCCTGAGTCACTAGTTAAGTTGCTAACGGCGGCCCCGGCAATCCGAATAGGGTCAACCCCGATATGATCGTAAAAGCGACGATCTTCGACGGATACGATGGCATCTGTTAACTGCTGCGGCACATCGGTTGCTGTAACTTTTTCCCTCTGTTCGCTGCCTAAGTCTAAAACTAAATTACCACTGCCATCAAAAATTTGTGTGGACTGGATAGAATCGATTTCGCTTAAATCTAATTCAGGAGCGTCCTTGGCGTAATACCAAAAAACACCCGCTCCTGTAAGTCCGCCGACAATCAGCAGGGCAAACAAGACAAGGAAAATTCGCAATAGCACTTTTCCGAAGGTCAATTTTTTCTTAGGTTTCTTGTCCGGCTGCTGCTGCTTTTGAAATTCAGCTCGAGACATTGGTTGATCTGACATAATTTAACTCCTTTGTTGCAAATATTGGTCGACAGCCGCTAAAAAAGGTACGCGGGGTGCCACACCTAAGTGAATCTCAATCCCATTTTTTTCCAGAAAACTAAGGGTTAATGATTTCCGCTCAGTTGACTGCTGATGCCATTTGGCAACAAAAATTTCGCTTGGTAAAAAAAAACAACGATTTAAAGCAGAAAACGACATGAGAATAAAACAGATTCCCTCTTGGGCCAAACAATCCTCCATGTGTTTAATTTGATGAGGATGAAAGTTTTTGAAGGGAAAGGAGGTTTTATTTTTAGTTTCCTTAGCTTCGAAATCGAGATAACGGCCACGATAGACACCATTATAATCCGTGGTTGACGGTTGACGAAAATAGGCTTCCCGAATAACGGCAGCACTTCGTCTTGGATAATCTACTTTGACGATTTGAACAGGGGTGGGTTTTTTATGAATGACTGCGATTTGATGATTTAAATAATAGTCATTACTAATGTTAATGGCCTCTTCAAAGCTCATCCCCCGATTGGCGAAATCGACTTTTTTTGCTTGCACTTTCCGTTGATTTGCGCCACTATGAAGAGGAGTCTGGCCATTGGGATAGCGAATTGTCATGGATGATCACACTCCTATGGGTCATTATACCAGAAAAAAAGTTAGGGAGGAAAGAATCAGCGATGGATGTGATTAAAACCTTGGTCTTAACCGGCTATCGCAGCTTTGAGCTAGGGGTTTTTCAAGATAAAGACCCGAAAGTTGCGGTCATTAAGAAAAGTTTAAAAATGACGCTGCTGCCCTACGTTGAGAACGGTTTAGAATGGGTCTTAACCAGTGGACAATTAGGAACAGAAATTTGGGGAGCTGAGGTGGTTTCAGAATTAAAAGAGGATTATCCAGAATTACGTTTAGGCTTAATTTTTCCTTTTGCTGATTTTGGCCAACAATGGAACGAAAACAATCAGCAAAAATTAGCCCTCGTTAAAAGTCTTGCTGATTTTGTTGATAGCACTAGCCACAAGCCTTATCAAAATCCGCAACAGCTGCGAAATCACACCAAATTTTTACTAGAGCATTCCGGCGGCTGTGTCATTTTGTTTGACGAGGAAGCCCCCGGTAAGCCGGAATTTTTTTATCGAGATGCCAAACAATTTCAAGAAAGATTTCCCTATGAAATCATCCAAATTACCTTTGAGGATTTACAGAATTCTTTAGAAAACCCTTATGAATGACAGAATCTATTTGATTTTATAGCTTTTTTTTAATACAATGATACAGGAAAACATTAAGAAGACAATAACGAGGTGTAAATAGAAGATGGCAAACCCCAATTATAGCCCCAAAGATATTTTACAACAGGAATTCAAAACAAAAATGCGGGGCTACGATCCTGCAGAGGTGGATGAGTTTTTAGATAATATTATTAAGGACTATGAATACTTCAATAAACAATTGATTGGCTTAAGAGAAGAAAACGAGCGTTTAAACGCCCGTGTTGGTCAATTAGCGAAATCAAACGAAGTCGCTTCAAGAGTTTCATCAGACAATAAAAGTACGACTGTAACTAACTTTGATATTTTAAAACGCTTGTCAAACTTAGAAAAAGAAGTCTTTGGCAGCAAAATTAATCAAGAAGAAAATTTTAGTGGCGGCTACAGCAGTCCTTCAAGAAGTTCTGTCAATGCTGAAAATTATTCCAATGCAGATAATAGTTCTGAATTGGATAAAACCCGCTTATTTTAAGAAATTTTATGATTTTCGGGTGATCGCGGCTAATTTTTTAGCTGAGGAAAGTCCATGCTCGCACAGACTGCGATGTCTGTAGTGTTCGTGCTTAGCGAAACCATAAGCTAAGGTACCAATTTTGGTAACGGCAGAAAAAACAGCTAAGGCTTCGGCTATGCTGAAGTATTCTTGAAAGTGCCACAGTGACGAAGCGTCTGGAGAAATCCTGACGGTGGAACGCGGTAAACCCCTCGAGCGAGCAACCCAAACAACGGTAGGGGCACTCTTTTTAGTAGGAAATGAACGAATGAAGGAGCCAGTTTAACTGGAGATAGATGATGACCCCTGTTTATTTCTCCCTGGAGATGAACAGGACAAAACATGGCTTATAGAAAATCATAGCTCAGGGGACCTCCAACGCTTGTTGGAGGTTTTTGTTTTGAAAAGACTTGCACGGGAAAAGATTGCTTTTAATCAGCTCTTTTGATAAAACTAAGTAGTAATCAACTTACAGAAATAGTATATGAATGCTTTTTATTATGATTGTAATAGTATACGTAATTTAGAGGAATTTTTATTAAGTTAAAGGAGCATATGATGGAACAAAAATTTAATTTAGTGGCGACAGCTGCCAGCGGCTTAGAAGCTCTTGTTGGCAAAGAGCTACGGGATTTAGGGATTGAATGCCAAGTTGAGAATGGTCGCGCTCGTTTTCAAGGGGATTTAACGACCATTGCGAAAACCAATTTGTGGTTGCGAACAGCGGACCGCATTAAAATTGTGGTGGGGGAATTTGATGCCGTTACCTTTGATGAATTATTTGAAAAGGTCAAAGCTTTGCCGTGGGAAGATTTTTTACCGCTGGATGCTAATTTTCCAGTGGCCGGTAAATCAATTAAATCGAAATTGTATAGCGTACCCGATTGTCAGGCCATCACCAAAAAAGCGATTGTTGAAAAATTACGGCAGGTGTATCATCGTCCTGCCAGTGTGCCCTTTGCAGAGACAGGGGCTTTATACAAATTAGAAGTTGCTTTATTAAAAGATCATGTAATGGTGACTTTAGATACTACTGGTCCTAGTTTGTTTAAACGGGGCTATCGTTTAGAAAAAGGCGGCGCTCCATTAAAAGAAAATATGGCGGCAGCTTTAGTGATGCTGACCAATTGGCGCAAAGATCGCCCGTTTTATGATCCAGTTTGTGGTTCTGGAACGCTGTGTATTGAAGCAGCTTTGATTGGGCATAATATCGCTCCAGGCTTCAATCGCGAATTTGCCTGTGAAGCTTGGCCTTGGTTTACACCAGCTGTGTTTGAAGCAGTCAGAAAAGAAGCCGATGAAGCGGCGGATTATGACGTGCAATTAGATATCACGGGTTCTGATATCAACGGGCAATTAATTGAAATCGCAAAAGCCAACGCAGATGAAATTGGCTTGGGAGATTCCATCACTTTTAAACAACAAGCGGTCAAAGATTTCAAAACGGAAAAAGAATATGGTGTGCTAGTTGCCAATCCGCCGTATGGTGAACGTTTAGGTGAAGAGGAGAGTGTCCGCCGTCTCTACAAAGAAATGGGCACCGTCTTTCGTCCTTTGAAAACCTGGAGTAAATATATTTTAACCAGCGATTTAGCCTTTGAGGAATATTATGGCGCTAAAGCGACTAAAAAGCGCAAATTGTACAATGGAGCTTTGCGGACAGATTTATTCCAATATTGGGGTGAACGGCCGCCACGGGTCAAAAAAGTAGATTAAGGATGTGTTGAAATGTTAGAAGCAGATTTTTTAAATGAATTAAAAGAAATTAATGTTCTTCAGCAGGCTTTAGCTATTTTAGAATGGGATATGCAAACGGGCATGCCTCAAAAAGCTAGTGAATATCGCGGCGAAACGGTTGGCTATTTGACTAAATTGAAATTTGAAAAAGAAATTGGCCCAAAAATGCAAGAGTATTTAACTTATTTTGCTGAACACCCAACAGAGCTGAGTGAAGTCGGTCAAGCGGCCTATCAAAAAGTCAAAGAGGAATTTGACTTAAACCATGCGATTCCAGTTGAGCAGATGCAGGCGTATAGCAAAGCCATTTCAATGGCGGATAGCGCTTGGCAACAGGCCCGCAGCAGCAAAAGTTTTGCCGATTTTGAAACAGCTTTAGCAGAAAACATTCGCTTTACGAAGGAATTTATTCCTTATTGGCAAAAGGCTGAAAAAACGCCTTATGATGTTTTGTTGAATCAGTATGAACCAGAGATGACGACTGAAATTTTGGATCAAGTTTTTGACCAAGTGTTGACAGGGATTACGGAAATTAGAGAAAAATTAGCGACTGGCATAGCGCCAAGAACTGATTTTCTAAGCCGGTATGTTTCCCGTGAACAGCAAGAGAAATTTGTTAAAAAAGTGATCACTCATTTGGGCTTTGATTTTTCTCGCGGGCGTTTAGATGACACGGTGCATCCTTTTATGACCGGAATTAATCCTGATGATGCAAGAATCACCACCCGTTGGCATGAAAATGATTTTACGATGGCGACCTTTGGCGTGATTCATGAAGCAGGTCATGGCATGTACGAACAAAATATTGATAAAAAATACGCTTATACCCCTTTGTATGCGGGCACCTCGATGGGCATTCATGAGTCCCAATCCCTTTTCAATGAATTAATTATCGGCGGCAATCGCAATTTCTGGGAAAAACAATTTCCTTTATTTATTGAAATCACCGGTGATACCTTTAAAGATATTGACTTTGAGACTTTCTATAAAGGCTTAAAGGAAACCAAGGCCAGCTTAATCCGGATTGAATCGGACAGTTTGACCTATCCGATTCATATTATTATCCGTTATGAGATTGAAAAAATGATTTTCAATGAGAATTTAGCTGTGGCGGATATTCCGGCTGTCTGGAATCAAAAATATCAGGAATACTTAGGTGTGGCACCAAAGAATGATTTAGAAGGCGTTTTACAGGATGTCCATTGGGCGGGGGGCAGCTTCGGCTATTTCCCATCTTACGCTTTAGGCTATATGTATGCTGCCCAATTGCATCATAAAATGATTCAAGAGCTACCCTTTGATGAGATTTTAAAATCAGAGGATTATTCGCCAATCCGCAAATGGTTGACTGAAAATATTCATCAATATGGCGCTAGCCGCAAACCAAATCAATTGATTAAAGATGCGACTGGTGAGAGCTTGAATCCACAATACTTGTTAGATTATTTAAAAGCGATGTATTATCCTGTTTATAATGTAACAGACTAAAAAAATAAACTGCAGCAAAATAGGTTCAACGGCTTTAAAAATATTTCAGCTGTTGAAGTCACTTTGCTGCGGTTTTTTGTTGGAGGAATTTATGGAAAACAAAATGCGTGCCATTTCTGATTATGCCAAGGGAAAAATGGCTCAAGATTTTTCCGGTCATGGCTTTGACCATATTTTACGAGTAGTGGCCAATGTAGAGCTATTGTTAAAGACAGAAACGCAAGCAGATGCTTTTGTCACTGTGGCCGCCGCTTATCTGCATGATACGGTCGATGATAAAGTGGTAACTGATGAACAAGCTGCTTATCTGGAATTGCGAAATTTTTTAATTTCTATAAAGTTATCAGAGGAGCAGGTTGCAGCTATTTTGGACATTTTACAAAATATGTCCTTTTCAAAATCTTTAGATAAAAAGGAAATTCGATTGAGCTTAGAAGGGCAACTCGTTCAGGATGCCGATCGTTTGGATGCCTTAGGTGCTGTCGGGATTTTGAGAACTGCTTATTTCGGTGGCAAAAAGGGGCACCCAATTCATGATCCGGACATTGAGCCAATCGATTACCAAAGCAAATCGGATTATCGTAAAGGCTCAACGGTCATCAATCATTTTTACGAAAAGCTGCTATTATTAGCAGCAACGATGAATACGGAAGCTGCTAAAATCGAAGGCCAGCGACGGACCGAATTTATGGAAGATTTTTTAAAAGAGTTTTTTTATGAATGGCCGACAACGGAATAAAAGTCTTGATTTAGTAAATATTTATCAATAATTGCCACTTTAAAAGGTTTTTTTGGAAACCTTTTAAAGTGTTATTTCTTGCCTTTTTTGCATTTTTGATAGACACTAGCGGTAGAAGAGAGAAATAATTATTGAACGATTATCAGATGTAACTGATTTAACTTATGTGTTTAACGGGGAAAGAGGGAAGTTTTTGGTAACTGCAAATGAAGTGCTTCAGTTTTGGTTTGAAGAGTTGACACCAGAACAATGGTTTAAAAAAGATGAGACCCTTGATGACAATATTAAAGAACGTTTTAGCGCTACGTTACTAGCGGTGTCTCGCGGTGAAACTTATGAATGGCGAACAACAATTGCTGGCCGTTTGGCAGAAATTATTGTCTTGGATCAATTTTCTCGGAATATTTATCGGGGACAGGCGGAAAGCTTTGCTTTTGATGGTCAGGCTTTGATTTTAGCTCAAGAAGCGTTAAAAGATCCGCAATTGGATCAGTTGACTACGCCACAAAGAAGTTTTCTTTACATGCCATTTATGCATTCGGAGTCACCGATGATGCATAAAATTGCCAGAGAGCTATTCACCGAACCGGGTATGGAAAACAATCTTGAATTTGAAGAGAAACACTGGGCAATTATTGAAAAATTCGGCCGTTACCCCCATCGCAATCAGATTTTAGGACGGAGTTCCACACCGGCTGAGATTGCTTTTCTCCAAGAACCAAACAGTTCTTTTTAGAATCTGGATTCATCAGAAAAGTTGAAAGGGGGCTTTAAGATGTATTTCCAACAAGTAGTCAAGCTCAAGGAATTAATTCGCCAACTGACCTATGTCGCTGAATGCTGCTTTTTAGTGGACAGTGATTTACAGGAAAAAAAATACCATGTCGCTGTTTATAAATATTTAAGCGAGTATTATCTTTTACAAGATGATCAAGTTATTGAGGCGATTAGTAATATCGTGGACAAAACTGGTAGTGAAGAAGATGTATTGTCCTTGATTGAAGAAGCCTTAAATCGCAATCATTATATTATTGTCGATGAAAATTTAGTGTTTTTAGATTTGAAAACACTCAGCCAAGTAGACAAGGAGAAGCATCAAATTAAATCGCGAATTTTTGAATTTGGAAAATAATGAATTTTAGATAACATGAACTAAGCTGTGACTTAAGACCTTTAAGATGACTTATCCAAACATTAATTTTACACCCTTTGTTAGCTTTTAGCAGTGGGAAGATTAACTTCGGTTAAGTTTATCAGGGGCTTAGGTCGCAGTTTTTTTGCAGGAGGAAAATACAATGGCAATTGAAATTAGAGGCGTGCAAGTAGAAGACCATCAAATGTTGGCCCAAATTATCTCAGAGGATTTAGGCTATCAGATAACCGAGGACTTTTTAGCAGAACGGTTAGAAACAGTCAGTCAACTTTCGGATAATCATTTGTTTGTGGCGGCTGATGAAAAAGATGTGATAGGCTTTATTCAATTTGAGGAATATCAGACTGTTTATTTTGCACCGCTGCTAAATATTCTTGGCTTGGCCGTTGCGAAGCAGGTGCAAGGGCAAGGTGTTGGCCGTCAGCTCGTCAGTTTTGCTGAAGAATGGGGGCAAGCGACCGGTTTTGCCGGTGTTCGACTGAATTCTGGAGCCGAACGAGTTGAAGCCCACCGCTTTTATCAAAAAATCGGGTATACTCTAAGAAAACAACAGGCAAATTTTTCCAAGATGTTTTGAGAGATGAGCCACTTAATTCCTCTGGTTATAAAAATTTTTGTTGAAGGAGTAGTCAATGAACGCTTATACGATGCCAATTTTAAATGCCATTCTTTGGTTTCCTTTTATCGCTTTATTAGTCTCATTGCCTTTTTTTGTAATACAATATCGCCGCTATGGCCGCTTTACTATTAGTCGGGGCTTGATTCTTTATGCCTTTGTCTTTTATTTGCTCTGTGCTTATTTTCTGGTGATTTTACCGCTTCCCGCCAGAGAAGCGGTGGCTGAGATGACCGGCCCAAGATATAATTTGGTTTTTGGAAAATCGTTAAGTGATTTTCTATCCCAGACTGTTTTTAGAATTAGCGAGCCAAGCACCTATCTGCCAGCATTACGCCAAGAGGTCTTTTTAGAACCGGTGTTTAATATTTTGCTACTTTTTCCTTTTGGGATTTTTCTAAGATATTATTTTAAATTTAGTCTGAAGAAGACAATTTTGTTCAGCTTTTGTTTGTCATTGTTTTTTGAGTTGACCCAATTATCTGGGCTGTACTTTATTTATCCCAGACCTTACCGCTTATTTGATGTCAATGATTTGTTTCATAATACGCTGGGAGGGACTTTGGGGTATTTATTTACGCCCCTCTTTACCTTTATGCTGCCCACCCGCCAGCAGATGGACGAATCTGCTTATGCCAAAGGTCAGCAGGTTACTTTAATTCGTCGGCTGGTGGCGTTGGTGATTGATTGGCTGATTATTTCGGTTGTCTATTTCTTTGCAGCGATGATTTTACTGTTAATTAATCAAAACTGGCGCATCAGTGATTCGACCTTTATTGGTTATACTGTCCAGATTTTATTGTATTGGGTGCTGTTAAATTATTTGCTGAAGGGGGCGACTCCAGGCAAACGCCTAGTTAAAATTCAAATTGTTCAAGAAGGGCGTACCCGGGTCTCTCTATGGGCTTTATTTGTTCGATATAGCTTATTGTATTTGGTGTTTAATTATCTAAGCCGTATCAGTGAATCATTATTCCCTTATCTGAATAATAGCAATCATAATGTGCAGGTGGTGGCTCTCTTGGTGTTTATTTTCACGGCTATCTTAAGCCTGTTATATGTCGTCAATATCCTTCTAGCGTTTATCTTACGCAAGCGAGTCTTGTTTTATGAAAAAGCCAGCCATACCCATGTTATCAGCCGAGTCTACAACCAAAAATTAGCCGAAGAAGTGGCTGAGGATCATTTGGAGGAATAATTTTTTTACGAGTAGCGGCGAAACTGTGTTATAATCCACAAGATGATTTAAGAAAAGAGGTGTCACCTTGACAGATTTTAAAGAATTTACGTTTCAAGATTTTATTTACGCGGCATTGGCAGACAAAGGTTTCCAACAGCCGACAGAAGTGCAGGAAAAATTAATTCCAGTCATTCAAAAAGGTCGGAGCGTGGTGGGTCAATCACAAACCGGTTCTGGAAAAACCCATACGTTTTTATTACCGTTAATGGATAAAATTGATGCGACCCTTGATGAAGTGCAGGTTGTAATTACTGCTCCCAGCCGTGAGTTGGCCGGTCAAATTTATCAAGCCGCCCTGCAAATTGCTAAATTTTCTAATCCGGAGATTCGTGTGACAAATTTTGTCGGCGGTACGGATAAACAGCGGCAATTAGACCGTTTGAAATTTCAACAGCCCCATGTGGTCGTGGGCACACCAGGCCGCATTTTAGACATGATGAACGAGCAGGCTTTAAAAATTCACACAGCTTTTGCCTTTGTTGTCGATGAAGCTGATATGACGTTAGACATGGGCTTTTTAACGGAAGTTGATCAAATTGCCGCTCGCTTGCCGGAAAAAATCCAAATGCTGGTTTTTTCAGCGACGATTCCGGAAAAATTGCGGCCCTTCCTCCGCAAGTATATGGAAAATCCCTTGATTGAAGAAATTCGTCCCAAAGCAGTTATTTCAGAGACCATTGATAATTGGCTGATTTCCACTAAAGGAAAAAATCGCAATCAATTGATTCATCAATTGCTGACGATTGGTCATCCGTATTTAGCAATTGTCTTTGCCAATACTAAACAGCGGGTGGATGAGCTGACTGAATTTCTGAAGGGCAAAGGTTTAAAGGTTGCCAAGATTCATGGGGATATCACTCCGCGGGAACGCAAGCGAGTGATGCGCCAAGTACAAAATTTAGAATATCAATATGTCGTGGCGACTGATTTAGCTGCTCGTGGGATTGATATTGAAGGCGTCTCCCACGTCATCAATGCCGAAATTCCGGATGATTTAGAATTCTTTATCCATCGAGTGGGTCGGACTGGCCGTAATGGTCTGCCGGGAATTGCCATTACTTTATATGATCCAAGTGAAGAACAAGCGGTGATTGCTCTAGAAAAAATCGGCGTTAAATTTGAACCGCGGGAAATTAAAAATGGTGAGATTGTCGAAACCTATGACCGTAATCGCCGGGATAAACGAGAAAAATTCCGGGACGTTTTAGATCCGACTTTAATTGGTCTGGTGAAAAAGAAAAAGAAAAAAATCAAACCCGGCTACAAACGCAAAATTAATCGGGCTATCTCAGAAAGCAATAAACAAAAACGCAAAGTGGCCCGCCGTCAAGAAGGTCGGACAACACGCAAGAACAAGAAAAATTCCAACAGCTAACTGCTGTTAATTTTGAAAATAAAAGCACTTCATCCGGTTTTTCAGACAGGATGAAGTGCTTTTGATTTGTATTTTTTTGATTGGTAAGAGCGACATTAAAAATTTTCCACTACTCATTCGTTTCAAGTAAATCTTTTTTCATGGAGACACATAAAATTCCATCCTCGTAAAAGGGTTTGGAGACAATCTGATAGCCTAATTTTTGATAAAATGCTGCAGTGGTCATTTCAGCAGATAAAAGCGAAGTTTTACAGCCAGCTGCCACGCCGCGTTTTTCTAGTTCGGTAAAGAGCGTTTTGCCGATGCCTTGGCGGCGATACTCTTTGGCAACACAAAAACGGTCCGGATGCAGCTGACTCGGTGAATCCAGCTGCCAGCGAATCGTGGCGACCGGCTGTCCAGCGATAAACGCTACGCCGTAAATTCTCTCGTTGTCATCTAATGCATCAAATTCATCGGTCGGCTTGATCTCTTGTTCTAAAACAAAAATCTGATAGCGCAGGTAAAATGCGCTGGCTTTCAGCCAAGCCTTGTGACCCCATAAAATCTCCATTTTTAAAACACCGCCTTTTTATTATGCTATACTATATTAGCATAAACATTTGAAGGGAGCAGACTTTGTGGATTTCATTTCAATGCTAGAGTGGTCCGTTTGGAAAAAACTGACAGATCAAGAGAAAACGATGGTAATGAATCAGGTGACGATGTATTTTGTCTCACCTTTATTAAAAATTTCTGATGTTCGCCTGGAGGAGCATGAATTATTTGGCATTAAGAGCCGGACCTTCTCTTTAAAAATTAACGATGAGGAATTTCTTTTAGTACCCGGCAATTCAGAAGCCATTTTAGGCTGGGATTTAGGTGTCAAGGGGCTGCCGCCTTTTGAAATTATTTCCGATCAGAAAAATCCCCGCAAATTAAAGCTGCCTGTTGAGACTGAATATGATTTTAGTGATTTAGAATCAATCGGCCAGTATATTAATGACTATACGACACCTTTAAGACGGGTTAGTGTACCGCCGATGTTGGTTCAAAAGTATTCTTTACCAGCCGGTACCTCCTACATGGGTACTTTGAATATGATTACCGGTGAATTTACCGGTGATATCGGCAGCTATAATTTATTTGAAACCCAGATTAAAAATATTATTTATCCTGAGCTTTCTGCCGAGGAATCTTTGAGCTGGTCATTTCCCCGTAGCGCCCTCAAGGAAGAAAAATTCTTTATGGAATTAACTGCTGGTGGAGAAAGCTATCGGATTTACCGCCATCATAATTGGAATTATTTTGAACAGGAAAAAGTTTTAAATAAATATGCCTTTGAACTCTTAACCGAAGACCAATGGGAATTTGCGGTGGGTGCTGGCACCCGCCGATTATTCCGTTGGGGCAATGAATTAGTCTTTGACGAAAGTATCTCCCGCCGGATGATTCAAAATCAAATCAGCCTTGCCAACATGTTTGGGCTAGTTTTTGATGCCACAAAATCTCGTTTGGAATTAACCCGCAGTCCGCAGGTTTTAAAAATGGATGATTATGGGGAAGCTTTCTACCCAATTGTCAATATGTTGCCACTAGCTTCTTATTATCACAGCGGTAAGGCCTTGAACCCGCAGGAAAAATTAGATCCTAGCAAGTATCTCTATCGTAAAGCCGTCATTATTGAAGCGTGAAGCTAATAAAAAAACATTAATTTCAGCAGAAATCTGCTAAAATAGATAAAGGATGACTAAATTTATTTTAGGAGGAAGCCTATGCCTATGAAGGATGGGAACAAACGGCCGACTAAGCCAGCGCAGCCGAGAAAAAAGCGCAAACGCAAAAAAAGTCAATACAGCCAAAAGTTATTGCCCTTTAATTTAGCCAGTGGTATTTTGGCTATTTTCAATAGTATTTTTTGTTTTGTGTATTTAATTGCTTTATTCGTCTCGGCAATTTTGTCCAGCGGGGCCTTTTTAGGATTTCTAACCGTCTGTTTTACTGCATCATTAATCTTGCACATTATCGGTCTGCATTACAACAGCCAATATAAGCTAGGATTTGGCGGTCACATCTGTGGGATTATCGCCTCTGTGATGATGATTATTTTGCCGGCCTTCTTATTTCTCCCGGCCTTTATTTTATATATCATTTCGGCTGCGATGAATCTGAAAAAAGTTCGCTATCGCTTGATACCAGCCCGCCGCTTAACGGCTTTTTATAAAAAGCCGTTGGTGGATGTTTTTATTGTAGTTGCCGTTATACTCGGGGCTATTGGAGTGTTTGGCTTCAATGGAGCCGGTGATGGAGACACTGAGCCAACGTCTTCAACAACAAATTCTGAGGGAAGTTCAGCCAACAGCAGTCAGTCCTCAGAGGGAAGCTCTGAGACAGCAACTAATGAAACTGCTGCTGATGACAGCACGGACGCTTCCACAGAATCTTCAGAGGCGGCAGCTGAAACAATTGTGCCAGTTTTTGAAAGCTATGACGGAGAAGAATTTCGCATTGCTGTCACCGAGATTCGGATGGAACGGGAGATTCGTGAATCCGATTTGCTGAGTTATACAGCAGATGAGGGAACAAAATATCTACTAGTTTATTTAACTGTTATGAACACTTCTGACAGTATGGGCTCGTTTTCCACCAGTGATTTTAGAGTAATTGATGAAGCAGGGGCGCAATATTCGCCGACAACTTTATTGGGACTATCAGACAACATTTCCTTTGAATCGATGAATCCGGGAATTGAAACGCGGGGCTTTTTAGCTTATACGGTGCCGGAAAGTTTAGAGATTACCGGCTTGCAATTAGCGTATAGCGGTTCAAGTTTATTTTCTAGCGAACGGGTTTTATTTGCTTTAAGCTAAACTTTCCTTTGACATTTCCAGAAGTTTTTCATATAATTTCAGTAGCAAAAATATGATTTAATTTTCACTCTTCACAGAAAATCCTGCATTGCTGAGAGCAGGATAAGAGTCGGTTAAATTGCTCTTTTGTAGATTTGATAGCAATATCAACGGCAACTCACCGTTAACGAGTTTAAGAGGTAATGATCGACATCATTGCAATCAAGGTGGTACCGCGAGTGTTCGTCCTTGAGTGCAGGGGTGTCTTTTTTGCATTTAAAAGGTGGTAAAAAATTTTCAGCTTTTAAATCAGCGCCATTCTAAAAAACGAGGAGATTAGTTATGAAACAATTATCAAGTGCCCAAGTACGGCAAATGTTTTTAGATTTTTTCAAATCTAAAGGCCACAGTGTAGAACCCAGTGCATCTTTAGTGCCAGTGAATGATCCAACTTTACTATGGATTAATTCTGGCGTTGCGACTTTGAAAAAATATTTTGATGGCAGCGTAGTACCGGAAAATCCCCGGATTACTAATGCTCAAAAATCAATTCGTACCAACGACATTGAAAATGTCGGCAAAACTGCCCGTCACCACACCATGTTTGAAATGCTCGGCAATTTTTCGATTGGTGATTATTTTAAAGAAGACGCCATCACCTTTGCTTGGGAATTTTTAACCTCATCAGAATGGATGGGCTTTGAGCCGGAAAAAATTTATGTGACTGTCTATCCCGAAGATGCCGAAGCAAAACGGATTTGGCGGGAAGTCATCGGGCTGACAGAAGAGCATATCGTGGAGATTGAAGATAATTTTTGGGATATCGGGGCTGGTCCAAGCGGTCCCGATTCAGAAATTTTCTATGACCGGGGACCTGAATTTAATAATCTAAGTGAAGATGATCCTGAAAATTATCCTGGCGGCGAAAATGAACGCTATTTGGAAATTTGGAATCTCGTCTTCTCTGAGTTTAATCACAAACCAGATGACACCTATGAACCATTACCCCATAAAAATATTGATACGGGGATGGGCTTAGAACGGATGGTTTCGATTATTCAAAATGCGCCAACTAATTTTGAAACAGATTTATTTTTGCCGATTATTCATGAAACGGAAACCCTGAGCGGTCAATTTAAATATGCCGCAGATAAAACAAAGGATATTTCCTTTAAAGTAATTGCCGATCACATTCGGGCTCTATCGTTTGCGATTGGTGATGGCGCCTTACCTTCAAATGAAGGCCGGGGCTATGTGTTGCGCCGTTTACTACGTCGAGCAGTGATGCATGGTAAAAAATTAGGCATCAACGAACCATTTTTATACAAATTAGTGCCGATTGTCGGCGATATCATGGTCAGCTATTACCCAGAAGTGACCAATCAAAAAGACTTTATCGAAAAAGTTGTTAAATCAGAGGAAGAACGCTTCAATGAAACCATCAACGAAGGCTTAGCAATGCTAGACCAAGTGATTGCTGAAGTTAAAGCAGCTAACGAAGATACGTTAAAGGGAGAAATTATTTTCAAACTGTATGATACCTTTGGCTTCCCCGTTGAATTAACTGAAGAAGTCGCTGAAGATGAAAATCTAAAGGTTGATCATGCCGGCTTTGAAGTTGAAATGGCTGCTCAAAGAGAACGGGCTCGTGCTGCCCGCAGCAAAGAATTATCAATGGGCACCCAATCAGCCTTGTGGACGGATATTAAAGTGGCTAGTAAATTTGTCGGCTACGAACATTTGGAAGCAGAAACAGAATTAATTGTCGCCGTGCAAAATGAAGAGGTTACACCAGAAGTTCATGACGGCACAGCGCAATTACTTTTTGCTAAGACACCATTTTATGCAGAAATGGGGGGCCAGATTGCTGATAAAGGAACTTTAGTCAGTCTTGAAGGTGAAGTGGTCGCTAACATTATCGATGTGCAAAAAGCACCGAACGGCCAGTTTATGCATGAAGTTGAAATTGTTAAACCTGTGTCTGTTGGCAAAACTTACTTTTTACAGGTGGATGCTCACCGCCGTAATAAAATTTTGAAAAATCATACGGCGACACATTTATTGCACAAAGCTTTGAAGGAAGTCCTAGGCACTCACGCCAATCAAGCGGGTTCACTTGTCGCACCAGGTCATCTGCGTTTTGACTTTACTCACTTCGGTCAAATCACCACCGAAGAATTGGCAGAAATGGAAAAAATCGTCAACCAAAAAATTTGG
This sequence comes from Enterococcus sp. LJL120, assembly GCF_054871765.1. NCBI lineage: Bacteria > Bacillati > Bacillota > Bacilli > Lactobacillales > Enterococcaceae > Enterococcus > Enterococcus sp. LJL120. The sequence goes on along the minus strand of NZ_JBTXLV010000004.1, from coordinate 103,121 downwards.
GAGGCAATTCCTGTTGTCACTTTGGAAACAGATTTAAAAACGGCAAAAGAAATGGGCGCAATGGCATTATTTGGTGAAAAATACGGCAACGATGTGCGGGTGGTCAATATCGGCGACTGGTCAATTGAACTCTGCGGGGGCACCCATGTAGCCAACACAGAAGACATCGGTATTTTCAAAATTGTTTCTGAGTCTGGCATTGGCGCCGGTGTCCGCCGGATTGAAGCGGTCACAGCACAAGAAGCTTACGAAGCATATCGGGAAGAAGAAAATCTTTTGACGGCTGTAGCTCAAACAATCAAATCACCACAGCTAAAAGAAGTCGTAAATAAGACAGAACAGTTGCAGGCCCAATTAAAAGAATTGCAAAAAGAAAATGAAAAATTGTCTGCCAAATTGGCTAATCAACAGGCTGGTGATGTCTTCCAAAATATTCAAGAGGTTGCTGGATTGAAAGTTATTGCAGCAGAAGTCAACGTTAAAGATATGAACCAGCTGCGTCAATTGGCAGACCAATGGAAGCAAAAAGAATTGTCGGATGTTTTAGTATTAGCCACAGCTCAAGAAGACAAGGTGAATTTATTAGCGGCGATGACCAAAGCTACGAATGAAAAAGGCTTAAAAGCTGGCGATTTAATTAAAGCAATTGCACCGTTAGTTGGCGGCGGCGGTGGCGGTCGTCCAGATATGGCTCAAGCCGGCGGTAAAAATCCAGCTGGCATTCAAGCGGCCTTGGCAGCTGTACCAACTTGGTTAACAGAACAAAAATAATTTATTTGTAAAAAAATCTAGGTAAAATAAATCCAGTAATTCAGAGTAATTGCTGGATTTTTTTCACAGGATAGAGCATAATAAAAAAACGAAAATATTTATTCTGGAGGTCTTTAAAATGAGAGAGCAGGATCGAACCTATCGCTTGGTTTTACGGGGAATTTTATTAGCCATTATTATTGTGCAGGCGATGGTGCCGTTTTTAGGCTTTATTCCTTTAGGGGTTATTAGCTTGACCATCATTCACATCACGGTGATTGTCGCAGCTGTTGTTTTAGGAACAAAAGACGGAGCCATTATCGGCTTGTTTTGGGGGATTGCTACGATGGTGCGGGCCTATGCGATGCCGACGACGCCGTTTGATACGTTGGTCTTTACGAATCCGATTATTTCTGTTTTGCCTCGCATCTTGGTTGGTGTCGTGGCCGGAATTGTCTTTAATCAAATTTATCGCCGCAAAAAATCAGTGGCTTTAGCTTCCGCTGTCGGAGGAGTTTTAGGATCCATCGTCAATACTGTTTTAGTGCTTGGCTTAATGGGCTTGTTATACAGCTCTGCTACGGCCACAGCGTATGGGACTGACGCCTCAACTCTGTTTACCGTTTTATTTGGCGTTGGCGTGGCCAACGGAATTCCTGAAGCGATTGCGGCGGGAATTATCACACCGCTAATCGCCTCTGCTTTATTTGCAGCCACACCACTGACACCAAATCATGGTAAAATAAAGTCGTAGATCATCTGCGGCTTTTTTATTATTAGCTATTGGTTTTGTTGTATAAAGAAAAAAAGGGGACAGCTATGATTCAATTTATTTTAAATAAATTAGAAAAATCTGATCAAGATGCGACACTTTTTCGCAAAAAAGTTGGCAACACCGCCGCAATCATTGGTCTTTTAACAAATGGTTTTTTATTTGCTGCCAAAATTCTAATTGGTTTACTGTCCAATAGTGTCTCAATCATGGCGGATGCGATTAATAATTTATCAGACACGGCTTCATCACTGCTAACTTTGGTCGGCTTTCGAATTGCTGCCAAGCCTGCCGATCGTGAGCATCCCTATGGCCACGAGCGTTTTGAATATATCAGCGGCTTCTTAGTTTCCTTATTGGTGACTTATGTCGGGTTTCAATTTTTGCATACCTCCTTTGATAAAATCTTAAATCCCTCCAGCACGTTAATCACCCCATTGGTTTTTGTGGTGCTGCTCTTATCGATTATTATCAAAATATGGCAGGGAAAAATGTACCGCAGCTTTAGCCGGCGCATCAAATCAGAAACGTTAAATGCCACAGCACAGGATAGTCTCAATGATGTCTTCACAACAGTGACTGTTTTAGTTTCAGCGCTGATTGAATTTATCACCGGCTGGCAGCTGGATGGTTATATCGGTTTTTTAATTGCACTGTATATTTTATATAGTGGTATTAAAATGATTAAAGATTTTATCGATGAACTGATGGGCAGCCGGCCGACGACTGAGGACATTGTGCAGATGGAGGAGCGTTTAGAAACTTATCCTGATATTTTAGGTTTCCATGATTTGTTGGTGCACAATTACGGGCCAAACAAAAATTTCGCCACCGTTCACATCGAGGTCAATGAGGATTTAAGTTTGGAAGCGGCCCATCATATTATTGATGGCATTGAAAAAGATTTTAAAAAATCCCTCAATATTAATTTGGTTTGCCATGTGGACCCCGTGCCGGTGAATGACCGGCAGTTTATGACGAATTTTCATATTGTTAAAACAATTATTGAAGAATTGAAATTAAACCTGCGGATGCATGATTTCCGGATGGAAAAAAATCCGGAAGAGCTGGTTTTTGATTTAGTAGTCCCGCCGAAATGTCCCTTAAAGGACGAAGAAATTTATCAAAAAATTCAAGCCAGATTGTTGCAGATACTAGGCCCAACCAAGCTGAGCATCGACTTTGACCACAATTATTTGCTGACCAAAAATAATTGAAAAAATTTTTTTAAAACTGAATCCAGTAGCAGAACCCTTTCAAAAAAACGGCAAAATTTTTTTTGAAAGGGTTCTTTTTTGCTATTTACAAGTCGGATTTAATTTGTTATTATGAATGCGCAAACATTATAATGTTATTATTTTGAAAAGGGGAAGTATGATGGATAAGTTTGTTAATGTGTTAGAGCAGAAGATTATGCCTTTTGCTAACAAAATCGGAATGCAGCGTCACATGGTCGCAATTAGAAAAGGGATTATTGCGACAATGCCTTTAACAATTGTTGGCTCGTTTTTTACCATTTTGCTAAACATGCCAGTTGATTCTTTGGCACAAGCAATTGAACCGTATCGGGATTTATTGGATATTCCGTTTCGTTACACAGTCGGGATTTTAGCTTTATATGCAACTTTTGGTATTGGTTCGGCCCTCGCTAAAAGTTACAAGGTGGATTCATTGACCGCCGGAATTTTATCTTTGATGGCTTTTCTCGTTACAGCAGCACCGCCAATTCGTTTAGTCGATGGTGTTGAAGGTGTGATTGATGCCGGTCGCTATATCAATATTGCTAATTTAAGTTCTTCGTCTTTATTTGGGGCCATTGTTACTGCCATTGTTTCAGTAGAAATTTATCGAATATTCATTCAAAAAAATATCACGATTAAAATGCCAGAAGGGGTACCACCAGAAGTTTCCAATTCCTTTATCGCATTGATTCCTGGAGCTGTTATCTTAATTTTATTCTGGGTCTTACGTCATGTTATCGGTTTTGATTTAAATGGTTTCTTGAGTAGTATCTTAATGCCGCTGAAGGATGTTTTAGCAGGTAATAGTTTATTTGGTGGATTACTAACAGTCTTTCTAATTTGTTTCTTCTGGGTGCTGGGAATTCACGGACCAGCAATTTTAGGTCCAGTCATTCGGCCCTTCTGGGATATGTCGATTGCTGAAAATATGGATGCTTTTGCAGCTGGTGTCAGCGCTCATAACATGCCGAATATTTTCACTGAACAATTTATCCAATGGTTCGTTTGGATTGGCGGTTCAGGAACAACTTTAGTGCTCGTCTTTATGTTTATGTTCTCTAAATCAAAATATTTGAAGAGCTTGGGACGCTTGTCCTTTTTACCAGGTATTTTTAATATCAATGAACCGATGATTTTCGGTGCGCCAATCGTAATGAATCCAATTTTAGCCATTCCATTTATCGTCGCACCGTTAATTACGACAACCGTAGCTTATTTTGCCACAATAACGGGAATCGTTCCGATGATGGTGGCTCGGCTAGGCTTTGCGATGCCAGCGCCAATTGCAGCATGGATGAGCACCAACTGGAGTGTCTCGGCGGCAATTTTAGTCTTTGTTAACTTCTTTATCACCTTTGCGATTTACTATCCATTCTTTAAAGTCTTTGAAAAACAACAGCTGGAAAAAGAAGCAGCTGAAATTGCGCAAGAAGATGCGCAAAGAACAACAATGGAAATGGTTGACGAAACAACTGGAAAATAATAAGTAAGTCTTTGTGATTATTGTGACGACCGCACCAGTTTTAAAAAAAGAAAGATGGGATAATATGACAACCTTTAATTTTATACTTGCAGTAGTAGTTTTTATTGCCACTCAAGTTATTGTCGAGAAAAAAATTGCACCTGAAAAAATTCAACAGATTAAACTTCGTTGGCTGATGCTACTATCAGTTGTTGCCATCGGGGGAGCTGTCTTTCTTGCCACTCAGCTGCATTTAGGTGCAGCACCGGTGTTGGTCGTTACAATTATTGCTGCGACGATTCTTAGCCAAAAATATCGGCTGAAATCAGCAACATTTTATAATTAGAGGAGAAAAATCATGAAACGAGCCTTAGGAGTATCGGTTTATCCTGACCACAGCAAGCTTGAGGATGATAAAAATTATCTACAAAAAGCTCACCAGTACGGATTCTCACGGATTTTTATGAGTATGCTAGAGGTGACGGAAGGCAAAGAAGCTGTCCAAAAAAAATTTAAAGAGTTGATTGACTTTGCCAAGGCGCTAAATTTTGAAACCATCTTGGATGTCGCTCCTAATATCTTTGAAGAGCTAGGAATTTCCTATGACGACCTGACTTTTTTCCACGAATTAGGTGCTGATGGCATTCGGCTAGATTTAGGTTTTGATGGCAATAAAGAAGCAATGCTGACCTATAATCCCTTTGGTCTAGCAATTGAATTAAATATGAGTAACGATGTTGCCTATCTGGATAATATTTTGACTTACCAAGCCAACAAACCGTTTTTATACGGCTGTCATAATTTTTACCCGCAGGCCGGCACAGCCTTACCTTATGAATTTTTTGAAAAATGTAGCAGCCGTTTTAAAAAAGCTGGTATCCGCACGGCAGCCTTTATTACCTCACAAGCGGGAAAAATTGGCCCGTGGGATATTAATGACGGCCTGCCAACATTAGAAATGCACCGCCACTTGCCAGTGGAAGTTGCCACAAAACATTTCTTTGCTACCGGTCTGATTGACGATGTAATTATCGGCAATGCTTATGCCAGCGATAAGGAACTGCAAAAAATGGCAGCGGTCAATCGTTATCAAACAGAGTTTGCTGTTGAATTTGTGTCAGCAGTTAACCCTGTTGAAAAAGAAATTGTGTTAGCTGAACAGCATTTTCGCCGCGGTGATATCACAGATCAAGTGATTCGTTCAACCCAAGTTCGCAAAAAATACAGCCAAGCAACTAATCTGCCCCATGATAATGAAATTGAGTTTCAAGTAGGGGATATCGTCATCGGTAATGATCAGTTTGGCAAATATAAAAACGAACTACAAGTAGTCTTAGAGCCCCATAAAGATTCCCGTAAAAATAAAGTCGGGCAAATTGCTGAGCAGGAAAGAATTCTCTTGCCCTTTATCGAGCCTTGGAGTAAATTTAAGTTTCAAGAATAATTAAATTTTCAGTGAAACAATTTTAAAAAATGAGGAGTGTGCTGTATGCGGGTAGGTGCTTTTGGGGAAGTCATGATGCGTTTAAGTCCCCCGGAATATTTGCTTTTAGAGCAGACCAATCAATTACGAATGGATTTTACCGGTTCAGGCGTCAATATTTTAGCGAATTTAGCGCATTTTGGACAAGAAGTTAGTCTGTTGACGGCGTTACCGGATAATCGCTTAGGCCAGGCCGCCGCTGCTCATCTGCGAAAATTGAAAATCAATGATGACTATTTGCAATTTTGTCATCAGCATTTAGGCAGTTATTTTGCTGAGATGGGTTATGGTGCCAGAGCTACTCAAGTAACCTATCAAAATCGACTCAGCAGCTCATTTGGACAAAGCGGACCAGCAGTTTACCCATTTTCAGAAATGATTAGCAATTTCGATTTGTTTCACATCTGTGGCATCTCTCTTAGTCTGACAGATCAGACCCGAGCAGCGGCGCAAAGTTTTGCAGAAAAAATTGCTGCCAGCGGGAAGCCAATCTGTTTTGATTTCAATTTTCGACCAAGTTTGAATACTGAGGCGAATAAATTGCAGTTGATGCGCCAGCAATATCAAACAATTTTGCCCTATTGCCAAATTGTTTTTGGCAGCAGCCGTGATTTAACTGATTTATTAGGTATCGAGCAAAAAGGTACCGAAGAAGAATTAATTCAGGACTTTATGGCGGAGTATCAAATTGAATTATTTGCCGGTACGAAAAAAATCTCAAAAGACGGTAAACAGTACGTTCAAGGCGTTTTATATACTCAGGATAGACAGGTTAACAGTCCATTATTTGAATTGCAGGTTTTAGATCGAATCGGGGCAGGGGATGCCTACGCCGCGGGAATTTTGCAAGGCTATATAGAAGGCTGGGAGCTAGAGCAAACCGTAAATTTTGCCACCATGAATAATGTCTTAGCTCATACCATGCACGGGGATGTGCCGCTCACCACAGAAAAAGATGTCTGGTTGGCTTTAAAACATCCAGAAATTAATTTAATTCGGTAAAAATAGCCGAGTAAGTCTGATGATCCAAAGACTTACTCGGCTATTTTGTTTAAAGCGGCTAATTCGTTTTTTTCTTCAGCTGCTTTTGCAATCCTTGACGGGCCAGATTATCAGCCCCTTTGTTCTCTTTTTCAGCTAGCCACTGGATTATCAGCAAAGGAAAAGTAGTTTCCAATTGTTGAAATTCAGCGAGATACGGTTGGAAAGCGGCGTTGCTGGTATAATTTTTTTCAATTGTTTGTGCCAACACCTTACTATCAGTGAAAATAAAAATGGTTTCTTGATTAAGCTCTTGTTTTATTAGCAGCTGTAAAGTTTTGATTAAGGCAGCAAACTCGGCTTCATGATTACTCATAATGCCTAATGGAAAGCTGAGTTGTTGATACTGACCGGCGCCAGTAATCATGGCGCCACCGCCGCTGGGTCCGGGATTGCCTTTTGTGGCAGCATCGATATAGACTTTTAACATTTGGGTCCTCACTTCTTTTTCAATCTATGTTATGATGGTTTTATTGTACTCTATGGATGGGGAGTTGTGGGCTATCAAACAGGAACATTCGCGATATTACTGGCAACCTGAGCCGTATTTTGCTTTTGCTTATTGGGGTTGTGCAGTTAGTCTGATTTTATTATATGCGGTTTTCGCCGTCGAGGACAGTATCTTCAATTATAAAGGCCTTTTTTTGCTAGCTATTGGGCTAGTGATGATTTTTCTCGGAAGTCGCCGACAAATGTATTTTCACGAAAAAACTTTATATATTCGCACATGGCTGCCGATTTATCGGGAAAAAATTCCAGTGGCTAATATTGAAAAAATTAATCATCATTCCCGTCATTTGATGATGATTGTCACAGGGGAGAAACGGCCCCGGGTTTATTTGATGAACCAAAAGCGGCAAGTCTTTTTCTTAAAGGAATTGGCCACATTACAACAATTGGATAATTAAAAAAGGCTAGCCCGAAAAAATGGGTTAGCCTTTTACTTTTTATGACTATTCGACAATCTTTCGCACATGTGCGGCTTGCGGTCCGCGGGCGCCTTCACGAATCTCAAAGCTGACCAATTGATTTTCATCGAGGAATTTGTATCCTTCTTCTTCAATTGCAGTAAAATGAACAAAAATTTCTTCTGAGTCATTGTAACTAATAAAGCCGTATCCTTTTTTTGCGTCAAACCATTTTACATTCCCTGATTCCACAAACGCCACAACCTTTCATGCAAGAAGTATGCCTCTATTATAACGGTCAAAGGAGCTACTGGCAAATTAGGGATTTTTCTCTCGTTTTCAGGTGATTTTCTTTTGAAAAACGTTTATAATAAGAAATAACTTAACAAAAGAATCAACTCAATAAAAAATAGTTCGGAAATGAGGCTGGAAATGAAAACGGATATTGAAATTTCACAGGAAACAACTTTACAACCGATTAAAGAAATTGCAGCACAGGTTGGTTTAACAGAAGATGACTTGGAATTATATGGAAAATATAAGGCAAAAGTGGAATTTGAAACGATTGCAAAAGTGTCAAAAAATTCTCAAGGGAAATTAATTTTGGTGACCTCGATTAATCCTACACCAGCAGGCGAAGGCAAATCGACGGTAACTGTCGGCTTAGGCGATGCGATGAATGCAATTGGGAAAAAGACTGTGATTGCGCTAAGAGAACCGTCACTTGGTCCAGTAATGGGGATTAAAGGTGGTGCAACTGGCGGCGGCTACGCTCAAGTTTTGCCGATGGAAGATATTAATCTACATTTTACTGGCGACATGCATGCAATTACGACAGCCAATAATGCGTTATCAGCGCTATTAGATAATCATATTCAACAAGGCAATGAATTGAATATTGATCCCCGCAGAATTATTTGGAAGCGCGTCGTTGATTTAAACGACCGGGCTTTAAGAAATGTCGTTATCGGTTTAGGAGGACCCATCCAAGGTGTGCCCCGTGAAGATGGTTTTGATATTACCGTTGCCAGCGAAATTATGGCGATTTTATGTTTAGCAACTGATTTGGAAAATTTAAAACAACGTTTAGGCAATATTGTCGTTGGCTATACTTACGACAAAGAACCGGTTATTGTCAGTGACTTGAAAATTGAAGGGGCCTTGGCCTTACTTTTAAAAGATGCGATTAAACCAAATCTAGTGCAAACTATTTTCGGCACGCCGGCTTTAGTTCACGGCGGACCTTTTGCTAATATTGCCCATGGTTGTAATAGTATTTTAGCAACGAGAACAGCGTTAGGCTTGGGTGATTATGTGATTACCGAGGCTGGCTTTGGCGCTGACCTTGGGGCTGAGAAATTTTTAGATATCAAAGTGCCAAACCTAGGCAAAGCCCCCGATGCTGTTGTAATTGTTGCGACCATCCGTGCGTTAAAAATGCACGGCGGAGTGGCGAAAACTGATTTAAGTGCAGAAAATGTGCCAGCCTTAACTGCCGGCTTTGCTAATTTGAAAAAACATATCGAAAATATGCAAAGCTACGGCCTTCCAGTCGTGGTAGCAATCAATGAATTTATCAGTGACACCGATAAAGAGCTGGCTGCTTTAAAAGAATTGATTGGAAATCAAGGGGTTAGCGTGGAAGTGGCTAGCGTTTGGGAAAAAGGACCAGAAGGTGGAAAAAAATTAGCGGAGCTGGTTAGTCGTGTGATTGATGACTCCGACCATAATTTTAAAACAATTTACAAGAGTGCCTCTGGTTTAGAAGAAAAAATTGAAACGATTGTGAAGAAAATCTACGGCGGAAACGGCGTGAATTTCTCACCAAAAGCTAAAAATCAATTAGCGACCTTTAGTCAGTATGGTTGGGATCGTTTGCCGGTTTGTATGGCGAAGACTCAGTATTCTTTATCTGACAATCCACAAGCATTAGGTGCACCAACTGATTTCACAGTGACCATTAGAGAATTGGTACCAAAAGTCGGTGCTGGTTTTATTGTGGCCTTAACCGGTGATGTGATGACAATGCCGGGCTTACCGAAAAAACCGGCTGCTTTAAACATGGATGTCGATAAAGACGGCAATGCTATTGGCTTGTTTTAGAATCTTGTTTGTCAACCTCTCTTGATTTTTTCAAGAGGGGTTTTTCTATGCAAGTCATAAAATCCAGCTAAGCTAGATTTTTTCTTTAAAAAGGTTAAGCACAAGACGAACTTGCCTCTTGTGTTTTATAATAGGTTCAGAGATAATAGGAGGCGCTGATTATGCAGGTTTTTATTAAACGCAAGACTGGTTTTTTTGGCTACGGCAGTCCTTTGACCTTGAAAATTGACGGAGAAAAGAAATTGCTGATTAATGAAAATCAAGAAAAAGATTTTATTCTGAATCAGACTAGCCAGTTGCAGGTCGGTTTTTACTGGTTAAAGAGTCAGCCGCTGACAGTAGCTGCTAATCAACGGGAGCTAAATCTAAAAATTGTTATGAACCCGCATCTGGTGACTATCTATATTGGATTATTTTTGGCGGCCTTTTTAATTCCGCTATTTTTCCGCTATTGGCTGATAATTCCAGTGTATCTATTGGCCTATGGATTTTTCGTGATGCGCCAGTTCAAACAGGCTTATATAATTCAAGTTGTCAATGATTTTGATGACTAGCTGAAGGGGGAGACCGTGTGACACGGGCTGAAGAATTTTTAAATAGTTTCAATCGAGTAGAGAAATGGTTGAAAGACGAGCTTAATAATCCCAGCAGTATGGGGTTTAGCGAGATGGTGCGGCGGCTCGCTCATCGCAAAGATTTGCCGGTGAAAGATTATGAAGATGATCTCTTACAGATGGCGCAATTACGAAATGCGATTGTTCACGAAAAAATTTCGGATGATTTTATAATCGCCGAGCCTAATCAATGGGCAGTTGATCGAATCAGCAAAATCGAAAAACTGTTAGCCGAACCGGAAAAAGTTTTGCCCCGCTTTAAAAAGAATGTCACTGGTTTTGAGATGGATTTGCCGATGAAGGATATTTTAAAAACAATTCGACAAAAGCGTTATTCGCAGTTTCCCTTGTATAACAAAGGGAAATTCGAGGGCTTAATAACCCTGCGGACTATCGGCTATTGGTTGGCGACAGAAGCCGATGAAGAGACAATTAATTTGAAAAATCGCCGGGCTCAAGATTTTCTAATGAGTGACGGCAAATCAGCAAACTACCGCTTCGTCAGTCAAACGGCGGAAGTTTACGCTGTTGAAAAAATGTTTCAAGAGCTAAATTCGTTAGAGGCGGTATTAATTACGAAGGATGGCAATCCTGATGGAAATCTTTTGGGGATTATTCGGCCAAGGGATATTTATCAGCAGGAAGATTAGTACTTATTTATAACTGAAGGAGATTTACGGAATGCTTATTGTGTATTTATTGTTGGCAGTGGCAGTGATTGCTGTTGACCAAATGGTGAAGCTTTGGACCGTTGCCAACACGGCTTTAGGAGAAGTTCATAGTTTTATTCCCAATGTACTTTCACTGACTTATATTCAAAATACTGGTGCTGCTATGGGGATTTTAGAAGGAAAGATGTGGATTTTCTACATCATTACTGTCGTGGCAGTTGTCGGCTGTTTATATGCTTTGTGGCGCTTTCGAAAAGGCAGCAAGCTATTGGGCTTTGGAATTGGCTTAATTTTGGCGGGGGCGATTGGCAATTTCATCGACCGGGTGCGCTTAGGCTATGTGGTGGATATGTTTAAAACGGATTTTGTTGATTTTTGGATTTTTAATATTGCTGATGCCGCGCTAACAATTGGTGTCGTCTTGATTTTAATTTATCTATTTTTAGATGAAAGAAAGGACAAGCAGCATGGAACAAATTGAAGTGATTATTCATCAAGAAAAAGGCCGGCTGGATAAAATCTTAGCGGAGCATTTACCTGAGTATACCCGTTCGCAAATTCAAGGCTGGCTCAAAGAGGACTTAGTGGCTATTTCTGATCAACCAGTCAAAGCAAATTATAAAGTCAAGACTGCAGATCGAGTCGTGATTACCTTACCTGAACCTGAAGAGTTGGATTTAATTCCTGAGAATTTGCCTTTAGATATTGTTTATCAAGATGAGGATGTTGTCGTGGTCAACAAACCTCAAGGGATGGTGGTCCATCCCTCGGCTGGTCACAGCCAAGGCACACTGGTCAACGGTTTACTGTACCATGTCAAAGATTTATCAACAATCAACGATGTGGTGCGCCCAGGGATTGTTCATCGGATTGACAAAGATACATCTGGTCTTTTAATGGTAGCTAAAAATGATCATGCCCATGAAGCGCTCGCTAAACAATTAAAGGATAAAAGTTCTTTACGAAAATATGTGGCTTTAGTTCACGGGGAAATTCCCCACGAAAAAGGACGGATTGAAGCACCCATTGGCCGTTCAAAAGTCAATCGCAAAATGCAGGCGGTCGTGGATGACGGCAAACCGGCTGTGACTCATTTTACAGTTTTAGAACGCTTTAAAGATTTTACTTTTATCGAATTGCAGCTGGAAACCGGTCGCACTCATCAAATTCGGGTTCACATGCAATATATCGGCTATCCAGTTGCCGGCGACCCGCTTTATGGACCAAAAAAGACTTTAAAGGGGCAGGGACAATTTTTACATGCGAAGCTTTTAGGCTTCACGCATCCAACTACTGGTCAAGAAATGGTTTTTGAAGCTCCGCTGCCAGATATTTTTGAAAAAACTTTAGAAATGTTACGGAATAATCATTGATTTTTTTCGTTAATAACGGTATAGTCTTCTAGAGAGAAAATTTAATAGCTCCTTTAAGAATAGTCCCGTGAGGCTAAGAAGGAAATGCAAGTGGCTTATTGGGTGCGCCTAATAGAAAACTTGCCTACTTTGTTGCAGTTAAAACTGCCTTAACCAAGTAACTTCCTCCTGCCTGTTTTGGGTAGGAGTTTTTTTTTGAAAAAAATTAATTGGAGGAATCACAATGCAAGCAAAAGAAGTCGTGGATAACGTTACAATGAAACGGGCCTTAACGCGAATCACCTATGAAATCATCGAGCGCAACCACAGCATTCAAGACATTGCTTTAGTCGGAATTAAAACCCGGGGAATTTACATCGCCCAACGGATTGCCGAGCGCTTAAAACAATTAGAGCAAATTGACGTTCCAGTTGGAGAATTGGACATCACATTGTATCGTGATGATCAAAAATCACCAGATGAAGCCGAATTGCATTCTTCGGATATTCCGTTTCCGATTGAAGGCAAGGAAGTTATTTTAGTCGATGATGTACTATTTACTGGCCGGACGATTCGCGCAGCGATGGATGCGGTGATGGATTTTGGTCGACCACGAAAAATTTCTTTGGCCGTGTTAGTTGACCGAGGTCATCGGGAGCTCCCGATTCGTGCGGATTACGTCGGCAAAAATATTCCAACTTCCATGAAGGAAGAAATTGTAGTCGAGATGGAAGAATTAGACGGTCAAGATCGGATTTTAATTGAAAAGATAGGGGAGTAATGGGCAAATGTCGCAACCAGAAGATTTTCACAACGATGATGTGGTGTTAGATATCCACGACCGGCCAAAGCTAGGACACTGGATTGGCTTGAGCATTCAACATTTATTTACCATGTTTGGCGCCACAGTTTTGGTACCATTTTTAGTCGGAATTAATCCCAGCATTGCCTTAGTCAGTTCAGGTTTGGGGACAATCGTTTACTTAACAGTCACTAAAGGAAAAATCCCCGCCTATCTCGGCAGCAGCTTTGCTTTTATCGCTGCGATGCAATTATTAATGCAAAGCGATGGCTATCCGGCGATTGCCCAAGGCGCCTTGACAACCGGTTTAGTTTACTTGATCGTTTCATTCATCATAAAAAAAATCGGCAGCGCTTGGCTGGATAAAATTTTACCTCCGATTGTTGTCGGACCAGTCATCATGGTTATTGGTCTGGGCTTAGCAAGTAATGCAGCCAATAATGCAATGTACAATGGTAACGAGTATGATTTTCGTTTCGTTTTTGTCGCCCTAGCAACTTTAGCTGTGACCATTATCTTCAATATGTTTTTAAAAGGATTTCTCGGGTTGATTCCTATTTTACTAGGCATCATCTGCGGCTACCTAATTGCTTTGATGGTGGGGATTGTCGATTGGCAATCGGTAGTCGATGCTCCATGGTTTCAATTACCAGCCTTTGAAGTTCCCTTTGTCCAATATACGCCGAAACTTTATTTGAATGCCATTACTATCATGGCACCAATTGCTTTTGTAACAATGACAGAGCATATTGGTCATCTGATGGTTTTAAATAAATTAACCAAGCGTAATTTTTTTGAAGATCCGGGTTTAAGTCGCACACTTATGGGAGATGGCTTAGCACAAATTGTGGCCGGAGTTGTCGGCGGTCCACCAGTTACTAGTTACGGTGAAAACATCGGTGTACTTGCGATCACTCGTGTCCATAGCGTTTTTGTTATCGGTGGCGCAGCTGTCTTTGCAGTCGGCCTAGGTTTTGTCGGCAAGTTGAGCGCCTTAATCTTAAGCATTCCCAACCCAGTTATTTCAGGCATCAGCTTTGTACTCTTTGGAGTAATTGCTTCCAGCGGCTTGAAATTATTAATTGAAAATAAAGTTGATTTCGATCAAAAACGCAATTTATTAATCGCCTCAACAATCTTAGTCATTGGAATCGGTGGTTTAGTCTTTGAAATCGGTACCTTCACCTTATCGGCAATGGCTTTAGCAACTGTCTTAGGAATTTTCCTAAACTTAGTTTTACCAGAGCAAGCGGCCAGTGAGAAAGAATAACGATTGAAGAAATCTAATACATTAAATTGAATTAGGATTTCAGTTCCGCTTTTTGCAGAATTAAGCAGCCAGCTGTTTAGCGGAATGATATGCGTACGAGGCTACTGACAGATAAAGGAAGATTTCCTCAGAGGTCATAGACTGAAATCTATGATTGTCAGTACGCATACGATTCGACTACTAGGATTTATTTGGATAAGTCGAACTCGCAAATAAAACTAAATCTCTCTTAAGAAATTTAATACATTAAAACGAACTAGAATGTCAGTTCCGCTTTTCGCAGTATTAACAGCTTAGTGTTTAGCGGAATGATATGCGTATGAAAATCAAAATATTTTTTGAAAAAAATTATTACTTTAAAATTGAACTAGGAGGACTGTCATGATCATTCCATCAGAACAAGTTAGTTTGAAACATTTGTTAACAGTGGAGGCTTTGAGCGATCAGGAGGTTATGGGGTTGATTCGCCGGGGGCAGGAGTTTAAAAATGGTGTCCAGTGGATGCCACAGCGGCGTCAGTATTTTGCGGCGAATTTGTTTTTTGAAAACAGTACCCGGACCCATAAGAGCTTTGATGTTGCTGAGCGCCGGTTAGGGTTGGAAGTGATTGAATTTGACATCACGACTAGTTCGGTTCAAAAGGGTGAGACCTTGTATGACACTGTCTTAACTCTTTCGGCGTTGGGCGTCGATATTGCGGTTATCCGTCATGGAGATGAAAACTATTACGATGAATTAATTCAAAGTAAAACCATTCAATGTTCGATTGTCAACGGCGGTGACGGCAGCGGTCAGCATCCTAGTCAATGTTTGCTGGATTTAATGACCATCTATCAAGAATTTGGTGGATTCAACGGATTAAAAGTAGCCATTGTCGGGGATATTACCCATTCCCGAGTGGCGAAATCGAATATGCAAATGTTAAAACGTTTAGGGGCTGAAGTCTATTTTTCCGGGCCGGAAATCTGGTACGATGAATCCTTTGAAGTCTATGGTCACTATCAACCATTGGATGAATTAATTCCTGAGATGGATGTGATTATGCTGTTGCGGGTTCAACACGAACGCCACGACGGTAAAGAAAGTTTTTCGAAAGAGGCGTATCATCGAGAGTATGGGTTGACCATCGAGCGGGAAGCAAAGATGAAAAAATCCGCAATTATTATGCATCCAGCGCCAGTCAATCGAGATGTAGAAATTGCTGATTCTTTAGTAGAAAGTATGAAATCAAGAATTGTTGAACAGATGACCAATGGTGTTTTTGTACGAATGGCCATCTTGGAGGCAATTTTAAACGGTAAAGCATAGTTGAAGGAACCGACTTAATGAGGGGGAACTAATATGAAAACATTAATTAAAAATGGACGGATCAATACCTTTGGCAACCAGACAACAGCTGCTGCTATCTGGTTGGAAAACGGCATTATTCAAGGCATTGGAGTCAATTTTCCAGAAGCAGACTTTGATCAGGTATATGATGCACAAAATCAATTAATCACACCGGGCTTGGTGGACGTCCATGTTCATTTAAGAGAACCAGGCTTTACCTATAAAGAAACGATTAAAACCGGTTCACAGGCAGCAGCAAGAGGCGGCTTTACCACCGTCTGTGCGATGCCCAATTTAAATCCAGTTCCAGACACTGTTGAGAAATTTACCGCCTTAGAAGAAATCATCAAGCAGGATGCAGTTGTCAAAGTTTTACAATATGCACCCATCACCGAAGAATTGCGCAGTGAAATTTTAACCGATCAAAAAGGCTTAAAGGCTGCTGGTGCCTTCGCCTTCACTAACGATGGCGTCGGTGTTCAAACAGCTGGGACGATGTATCTTGCGATGAAGGAAGCTGCAGAAAATAATATGGCAATCGTTGCCCACACTGAAGATGAATCTTTACTCTTCGGAGGCGTGATGCATAAAGGTGCTGTGTCAGAGAAATTAGATTTGCCGGGAATTATGAGTGCAACCGAATCTTCACAAATTGCCCGTGACCTAATTTTAGCGGAAGAAACCGGCGTTCATTATCATGTCTGCCACGTTTCGACCAAGGAAAGCGTCCGAGTAATTCGTGATGCTAAAAAAGCCGGCGTGCATGTGACTGCAGAAGTTTCGCCTCATCACCTGATTTTGATTGATGAAAATATTCCTGAAGACAATGGTTTCTGGAAAATGAATCCGCCACTAAGAGGGGATGAAGACCGTCAAGCATTAATCGAAGGCTTATTAGACGGCACGCTTGATTGCATCGCAACGGACCATGCCCCCCATGGTTTAGAAGAAAAACAACAAAGTTTCTTAAAAGCACCTTTTGGCATTGTCGGTAGTGAAACGGCCTTTCAATTAATTTATTCCAACTTTGTCGAAACTGGCATTTTCACTTTGGAACAAGTGATTGACTGGATGGCTGTGCAACCGGCCCGCATTTTTGGTTTAGAAGTTGGCACATTGACAATTGGCCAACCAGCGGATATCGCTGTCTTTAATCTAACAGATGAGACTGTGATTGATGACAAAGACTTTCAATCGATGGGTGTGAACACGCCCTTTGTCGGCTGGAAAATTAAAGGGGAAACCTTAATGACATTTGTCGATGGCAAACTTGTCTATCAAAAGGAGGCCAAATAAGTATGAAGAGACTTTTAGTCTTAGAAGATGGTTCAGTGTTTGAAGGAGAAGCCTTTGGCGCTGACATAGATGTCTTCGGTGAACTAGTGTTTACAACGAGTATGACAGGTTACCAAGAAACAATTACCGACCAAAGTTTCAACGGTCAAATTATTACTTTTACTTATCCAATGGTGGGGAATTACGGAATTAACCGTGATGACTACGAAAGTATTTCGCCGACCTGTAAAGGGGTAGTCGTTAAAGAACATGCCCGCCGTGCTTCCAATTGGCGCAATCAAATGACCCTAGACGAATTTCTAAAACGCAAAAACATTCCCGGGATTTCTGGAATTGATACCCGCGCTTTGACACGAAAAATTCGCAGTTTTGGTACGATGAAAGCCAGCATGGTAGATGTCGGTGATGAATTCAATCATATTTTTGATCAACTGAAGGCAACGGTCCTACCAAACAATCAAGTGGCGCAGGTTTCCACAACGAAACCTTATCCAAGTCCGGGAATCGGTCGCAATGTAGTGGTCATTGATTTTGGTCTAAAACACAGCATTTTGCGGGAGCTTTCCAAAAGAGAATGCAATTTAACGGTGATGCCTTACAATACTAATGCTGAAACTATTTTAGATTTGCATCCAGATGGCGTGATGTTAACCAACGGGCCGGGAAATCCTAAAGATGTGCCGGAAGCCATTCAAATGATTAAAGAAATCCAAGGTAAGGTGCCAATTTTTGGTATTTGTTTAGGCCATCAGCTTTTTGCCTTAGCGAATAATGCCGATACCTACAAGATGAAATTTGGTCATCGAGGCTTGAATCATCCGGTCAGAGAAATTGCGACTGGCCGTATTGATTTTACTTCGCAAAATCATGGCTTTGCGGTGGACCCGGAGACAATTGACAACGAAAAATTAATGATTACCCACGTTGAAGTGAACGACAATACGGTGGAAGGTGTTCGTCACCGTCAGTATCCGGCTTTCTCTGTTCAATTTCATCCAGATGCAGCACCGGGACCACATGACGCCGTACATTTGTTTGATGAGTTTATGGAAATGATGGACGCTTGGAAGGAGCAGCGATAAGATGCCAAAAAGAGATGATATTAAAAAAATTATGGTCATCGGTTCAGGTCCGATTATTATCGGCCAAGCCGCTGAGTTTGATTACGCTGGCACCCAAGCGTGTTTAGCTTTAAAAGAAGAAGGCTATGAAGTTGTCTTAGTTAATTCCAATCCAGCAACAATTATGACGGATAAAGAAATTGCCGATCAGGTCTACATCGAGCCGATTACATTAGAATTTGTTTCACGGATTTTACGAAAAGAACGACCAGATGCCTTACTACCGACATTAGGCGGGCAAACCGGTTTAAACATGGCGATGGAATTAGCCAGCTCAGGTATTTTAGATGAGCTGCATGTGGAATTATTGGGAACTAAATTATCAGCCATCGATCAAGCTGAAGATCGTGATTTATTTAAGCAATTAATGGAGGATTTAGAGCAGCCCATTCCAGAATCAGAAATTGTTAATACGGTTGCCGAGGCTTTAACCTTTGCTGAAAAAATTGGCTTCCCTGTGATTGTTCGTCCAGCCTTTACCCTAGGTGGAACCGGCGGCGGCATGTGTGATACACCAGAAGAATTGGCCGTTGTCGCTGAAAATGGTTTAAAACTTTCACCAGTAACCCAATGCTTGATTGAAAAAAGCATTGCTGGCTTTAAAGAAATTGAATACGAAGTGATGCGGGATTCAGCCGACAATGCGATTGTCGTTTGTAATATGGAAAACTTTGATCCGGTGGGAATTCACACCGGCGACTCGATTGTTTTCGCTCCGAGCCAAACTTTATCCGATAACGAATACCAAATTTTGCGGGATGCCTCTTTAAAAATTATTCGGGCCTTGAAAATCGAAGGCGGCTGCAATGTGCAGCTAGCCTTGGACCCTTACAGCTTTAATTACTATGTGATTGAAGTGAATCCCCGGGTTTCTCGTTCATCAGCTTTAGCGAGTAAAGCTACCGGTTATCCAATTGCTAAATTAGCAGCCAAAATTGCCGTTGGGTTAACACTGGATGAAATGAAAAATCCAGTCACCGAAACAACTTACGCTGAGTTTGAACCAGCCTTAGACTATGTTGTTGCCAAAATTCCCCGCTGGCCTTTTGATAAATTTGAGAAAGGCGATCGTCGCCTCGGGACTCAAATGAAGGCGACCGGTGAAGTGATGGCGATTGGCCGCAACATTGAGGAGTCTTTGTTGAAGGCAGTCCGCTCATTAGAAATTGGGACGCACCATGTGGAAATGAAGGAATTAAAAACCGTCAGCGATGAAATTTTGACGGATAAATTAGTCAAGGCGCAAGATGATCGTCTGTTTTATTTAGCAGAAGCGATTCGTCGCAATTACTCGATTGAAGAATTGCACGCTTTAACTAAAATTGATTTATTCTTTTTAGATAAGCTGTTGCATATTGTTGAGCTAGAAACAGAACTAGCAGAAAACAAACATGATTTAGCGCTTTTAAAAACTGCCAAGCAAAATGGCTTTACCGATAAAAAAGTTGGCGAGCTTTGGGAAATCTCAGAAGCTGAAGTCAATCAAATTCGTCATGAGGCGCAAATTTTACCAGTGTATAAAATGGTGGATACCTGTGCAGCTGAATTTGAATCCAATACGCCGTATTTTTACAGCAGCTATGAATTTGAAAATGAAAGCCTGCGCTCAGAGAAGCCTTCCGTCTTAGTCTTGGGCTCTGGACCGATTCGTATCGGTCAAGGGGTCGAGTTTGATTATGCAACTGTGCATTCGGTCAAAGCGATTCAAGCAGCTGGCTATGAAGCAATTATCATGAATAGTAATCCAGAAACAGTTTCAACTGACTTTTCTATCTCTGATAAATTGTATTTTGAACCGTTAACTTTGGAAGATGTCTTGAATGTGATTGAGTTGGAACAGCCAATTGGTGTTATCGTTCAATTTGGTGGGCAAACGGCCATTAATTTGGCTGAGCCATTGGTTAAAAACGGCGTGAAAATTTTAGGCACCACCATTGAAGATTTGGACCGGGCAGAAAATCGCGATTTATTTGAGCAAGCCCTAAAAGATTTAGATATTCCGCAGCCGCCAGGGGATACGGCGACTAGTCCAGAAGAAGCTGTAGCGATTGCCAATCGGATTGGGTATCCCGTTTTAGTTCGACCTAGTTATGTTTTAGGTGGTCGGGCAATGGAAATTGTCGAAAATCAAATTGACTTAGAAGATTATATGGCCAACGCTGTCAAAGCGTCACCAGAACATCCTGTCTTGGTGGATAGCTATCTCGTTGGTAAGGAATGTGAAGTCGATGCAATTTGTGATGGCACTACTGTTTTAATTCCAGGAATTATGGAGCATATTGAACGGGCTGGTGTTCACTCAGGAGATTCGATGGCTGTCTATCCGCCGCAAACTCTCTCAAAAGAAATTCAAGATAAAATTGCGGATTATACGAAACGTTTAGCATTAGGCTTAAATTGTATCGGCATGATGAATATTCAATTTATCGTGCGGGATGACATGGTCTATGTGATTGAAGTCAATCCGCGGGCTAGTCGGACAGTGCCGTTTTTAAGTAAAATTACCGGTATTCCGATGGCACAAGTTGCGACCCGAGCAATCTTAGGAGAAAGTTTAACGGACATGGGCTATCAAGATGGTTTGTATCCTGAAAGTAAAAATGTTCATGTGAAAGCACCGGTCTTCTCCTTTACGAAATTACTTAAGGTGGATACTTATTTAGGACCTGAGATGAAATCGACTGGGGAAGTCATGGGGACTGACCATAATTTAGAAAAAGCTTTGTATAAAGTTTTTGAAGCAAGCGGATTGCATCTGCCTAGCTATGGCGCAGTATTGTTTACCATCGCTGATGACGCAAAAGAAGAAGCCCTCAGCTTAGCAGAACGCTTCAATCGGATTGGCTACAGTTTAATTGCCACCGAGGGCACTGCTGAATTTTTAGAAAAGCATGGCTTAAATGTTCAACACATTGCAAAAATCAGTGATGATGCCGATGAAAATGTGATTGATTTAATCCGCAGTGGTAAAGCGCAGGTTGTCATTAACACGATGGATAAAAATCGCAATAATTCTTCAGAAGATGGCTTTTTAATTCGCCGGGAAGCTGTCGAGCATGGTGTACCATTGTTCACTTCGCTAGATACAGCGAATGCAATCTTAAAGGTTATGGAATCCCGCTCGTTTTCTGCTGAAGCCATTTAAAAAAATTAGATTACAAAGTCCATTTGATACCTGACACTCATTTTTCAGTGAAGACTGTCTATCTTGAGTGTCAGGTGGTATAGTAAAAAGGAAGTTGTAGTCTAGTACATAAGAAAAAATCGCAATTTTCTGTCAAGAAATGGAGGACATGTCCCAATGAAACAAGAGATTATGACAATTGCCAAACAACGCCAATTGGCTCCCAGAATTTTTGAGATGACGTTACAAGGTGAGCTGGTCAAAGAAATGCAGACACCCGGACAATTTATTCATCTGTTGGTTCCTAGAGCTGATTTATTATTGCGGCGACCAATCAGTTTAAATCATATTGATCAAGCAGCCGGCACCTGTCGAATTATTTATCGGGTGGAGGGCGATGGCACAAGAGTTTTTTCAGAAATGTCAGCTGGCGATCAAATTGATGTGATGGGTCCATTAGGCAATGGCTTTTCTTTAGAAAATATTCAAGCTGGCGATGAAGTCTTTATCGTCGGCGGCGGGATTGGCATTCCGCCTTTATATCAATTGTCAAAAGCCTTGTTGGCCATTGGGGCAAAACCTGTTCATTTCTTAGGCTATGCCTCTGCTGAGGTGGCCTATTATCGTGAGGAATTTGAAGCTTTAGGAGAAACTTTTTTTGCAACAGATGACGGCAGTTTTGCTTATCATGGAAACGTCGGCGGTTTATTGCAGGAAATTACCCAACAGCGTCAAGCCAAAGCGGTTTTTGCCTGCGGCGCTAACGGCATGTTAAGAGCCGTGGAAACAATTTTTACTGATCATGATAATGTTCAATTATCTTTAGAATCACGGATGGCCTGCGGGATGGGGGCTTGTTATGCCTGCGTTTGTCATTTGCAGGATGATGAAACGGGCACTAAATATGTAAAAGTATGTGATGATGGTCCGATTTTCCAAGCAGGAAAGGTGGTTTTATAAATGACAAATCCTTTAGCAATTGAAATCCCCGGCTTGCATTTAAAAAATCCAATTATGCCCGCCAGTGGTTGTTTTGGTTTCGGTAAAGAGTACAGTAATTATTATGATTTAAATCAATTAGGTTCAATCATGATTAAAGCGACGACCCCGAAAGCTCGTTTTGGAAATGAAACACCGCGAGTTGCTGAAACACCCAGCGGCATGCTAAATGCGATTGGTTTACAAAATCCCGGCTTAGAAGTCGTGATGACAGAAATTTTACCAAGCTTAGAACAATATCAAGAGCTGCCGATTATTGCCAATGTTGCTGGTTCTTGTGAAGAAGATTACGTGGAGGTTTGCAGTCGGATTGGTGACGCACCGAATGTTAAAGCAATTGAATTAAATATTTCTTGTCCGAATGTGAAACACGGCGGAATTGCCTTTGGGACACAACCGGATGTTGCCTTTAGTTTGACAGAAGCTGTCAAAAAAGTGGCATCTGTTCCGATTTATGTTAAATTATCACCTAATGTCACTGACATTGTGCCGATTGCTCAAGCAGTTGAGGCTGGTGGAGCAGATGGCATTTCAATGATTAATACTTTATTAGGGATGCGAATTGATTTAAAAACCCGCAAACCAATTTTAGCCAATCAAACTGGCGGTTTATCAGGACCAGCTGTTAAACCTGTCGCAATTCGTTTAATTCATCAAGTGGCACAGGCGACCAGCTTGCCGATTATCGGCATGGGGGGCGTGCAAACAGTCGATGATGTCTTAGAAATGTTTATGGCGGGTGCTAGCGCTGTGGCGGTGGGAACAGCGAACTTCACTGACCCTTACATCTGTCCAAAATTGATCGACGCTTTACCACAACGGATGGCAGAGCTAGGAATTACGTCATTACAAGAATTAATTAATGAAGTTGCCATGACCCGGCCAAGTTTGGTTAAATAATTTTTTTCAAAAAGGAGAACCGTCTATGTTAATGGATTCACGTCCGATTATCGCTTTAGATTTTGCTAGTCGAAAAGAAATTGCAGCATTTTTAGAAAATTTTCCCGCAAGCGAAAACCTCTTTGTCAAAGTGGGGATGGAAATTTTTTATCAAGAGGGACCGGAAATTGTTCGCTGGTTAAAATCTTTAGGCCATGATGTTTTCTTGGATTTAAAACTACACGACATTCCTAATACGGTTGAAAAAGCGATGCAGGGAATTGCAAAATTAAATGTGTCAATTACCAACGTTCACGCTGCTGGCGGGGTTGCAATGATGGCGGCTGCTTTAAAAGGATTAAAAGCGGGGACTGCTGAGGGGCAAACTGTGCCGCAATTAATTGCGGTGACTCAATTAACCTCGACGAGTGAAGACCAGATGCATCGAGACCAATTAATCGAGGTCAGTTTAGCTGAAAGTGTCGCCCATTATGCAAAATGTGCTGAAAAAGCGGGCTTAGCCGGCGTTGTCTGCTCGGCTCTAGAAGTTGCCGACATTCATCAGGCAACGAATCCAGATTTTATCTGTCTGACACCTGGTATTCGTCCTGCTGAAAGTGCGGTTGGCGATCAAAAACGTGTGGTGACTCCAGCTCAGGCAAAGGAGATTGGATCTTCTTATATTGTGGTAGGGCGGCCGATAACACAAGCGGATAATCCATATCAAAGCTATCTAGAAATCAAAAAAGATTGGAGCAAAAATTAAATGGCAGTGGCAGAAAATATTGCAAAAGATTTATTAGAAATTGAGGCGGTTTTTTTAAGCCCCAACGAACCTTTTATTTGGGCGAGCGGCATTAAAAGCCCGATTTACTGCGATAACCGCATCACCATGAGTTATCCGAAAATTCGCCGGGAAATTGCTCAAGGCCTAGCGGAAAAAATTAAAGAAACTTTTCCAGAGGTACAAGTGATTGCTGGCACTGCAACGGCTGGTATTCCCCATGCTGCTTGGGTAGCAGAAATTTTAGATTTGCCGATGGTCTATATCCGCTCAAAAGCAAAAGACCATGGGAAAGGCAACCAAATTGAAGGTCGCATTTTTGAAGGCCAGAAAATGGTTGTAATTGAGGACTTGATTTCTACTGGCGGCAGCGTGCTAGAAGCCGCTGAAGCCGCAACGAGAGAAGGGGCAGATGTTTTAGGTGTCGCAGCAATTTTCACCTATGAACTGCCAAAAGGCCAAGCTAACTTTGCTGAAAAAAATGTAGAGCTGGTAACCTTAACCAACTATTCGACTTTAATTGATGTTGCTCTTGAGATGAATTACATCGATGAAAAAGACGTTGCTCTGTTAAAAGAATGGAAAAAAGATCCTGCTAACTGGTTGAAATAAAAATGTTAAAGAGACTGTTCTTAAGTTTTACTGAAGAAGATTTTCCGAATTTTTTAATGCTATTCCTGCGATTTAGTAAGTCGGCAGGATAAATAAATGCCTGTGTATCTCTGATTAATTAATTCAGAACCGTGAATTCAGATTTTACAATAGCATTTATTACAGAAATTCGGAGCGTTTGTTTTGCTAAAAGCTTATGGGGCAGTCTTTTTTGATGCGAAAATCCTTCAAGAATTTTAAGTAATTGAAAAATTATGAAGGGTAAATCTAGTTAGTTTAGATTGCCATTTTATTTAAAAATCGCTATCTTTGAAAAGGTAGACTATTTTTAAATTTTTTTTTGGAGGTTTTTGTTGTGGCAAAAATTAAGAACATGGACGTCGAGTGGGGTTATTCTGGAGAGCGTGGACCGGAAAACTGGCACACCCTTTGTGATTGGTTTGCTGAAGGAGCTAAATTTCCGCTGCAATCCCCAATTGCTTTAACGCAAAGTATTTGTCAGCCGGATAATTCAACCTATCAAGCCCTCAGCATTCACTACCAAAAAGAGTTATTTACTGAAAAAGAATTTAAAAATACGATTCACTTTGTGCCCTTTGACACTAAGAGTTTTGTAGTGTTTAATAAGATAGAATATCATTTGACTGATATTCATTTTCATATGCCTAGTGAGCATGTGATAGAAAATCAGCGTCAACCTTTAGAATTTCATCTTGTGCATATGAACGCAGCAGGGGAAAATTTAGTTTTAGGTGTCTTATTTGATTTGACGGAGGATGAGGGCAAAATTTTTAACAATCAACCGGATACTATCTGGGATTTTGCGAACCATCTTCAGGAATTCAATCCGGTGATTTTTCTGCCGGAAAAACGCAGCCACTATCACTATGTCGGCTCGTTAACAACGCCGCCGACCAAAGGCCCAATCAATTGGTTTGTCTTTGATACAATCGGCAAGATGAAACTGGATTTTATCGACCTGTTTCGTGAAGACGTGGCGGAGAACAACAGCCGCCCATTACAGGAGTTAAAGGAGCGCCAAGTTGATTATTACGGTGGTTAAACATGAATATCCAACAATTACGCTATGTGATTGCTGTTGCCAACAGCGGCAGCTTCCGTGAGGCTAGTAAAAAATTATTTATAACGCAACCCAGCTTATCCAACGGCATCAAGGAATTAGAGGCTGAGGTTAAAATCAGCCTGTTCACCCGCACAAATCGGGGCGCCTATTTAACCGAAGAGGGAAAAGAATTTTTAGCCGGTGCCGAAAAAATTATTGAACAGATGGAGCTCTTTGAAAATCGCTACCACAATCAAGAGGTCAGCGATACTTTTTCGATTGCTTCTCAGCATTATGATTTTTTAGGGACATTGGTGGCTGAGCTTTTAGCGGAGACTAGCGCCTCCATTAAAAAATTTCGCATTCATGAAACGACGACAGGGACAGTTATTGAAGATGTCCGCAATTTTTATTCAGAAATTGGCTTGATTTATTTAAATGAGCATAACCGGGCTGGAATCAAACGGTACCTTGAGCAAGCGGAGCTGGATTATTTTGCAGTCGGAGATTTTCAGACCCATATCTTTTTAGGCAAGCAGCATCCGTTGGCAGAACAAAAGGAAATTCACTTGGCGGAATTAGTTGGCTATCCTCAGGTGCGCTTCACGCAAGACGGCAGTAATTTTCCTTATTTTGCGGAAGACTTAGTTGAAATTCCTGAACAAGAGCAAGTCATCTATACAAGCGATCGGGGCACGTTGGTCAATATTTTGACGGCTACTGAGGCCTACGCTTCTGGGTCGGGGTTAGTGATTGGCCCCGCCAAAGAGGTCATTCGCTTAATTCCGTTAGCTGAGTCCCCAAACAATACGTTTTATATTATCCACTCTAGAAAACGGCCATTAAGCCAAGTTGCTCAGCAGTTTATTAAAAAATTTCAGCAAATAATCAAATAAAGATGAACACCACTATGCCGAATTACGGTTCAGTGGTGTTTTTTTCGGCCTGCCAAAGTAAGGTGTAACGGCGGCAGTTTTGATATTTTAGTTCGCTTCTGACAAGCTCAAACCGATTTTTTTGATAGAATAGCAAACTATCATCATCTGTTTCAAGGCTAATTTGCTGAGGCTGTTTACTTTTTATAAAAAAGCCAATGAGTTCAGAAGCGATATGTTGGTGGCGCAATTTGGCGGTGACTGCCAATGCCTCAATCAGAAAATTATTTTCTGCCCTTTTAGTAATCAAGAGACCAACAGTTTGCTGCTGATTTTTCGCAACAAAAAAATTAGTATCAGGAGCTTCTATTAGGGGACTGATTCTAGCTTTCAAAGCTGCTTGATCGTCATAGGTTGCAAAACAATCCGCAAGTAATTCAATAATTTCAGATGTCAGCTGTAGCTGTTGAGTCTCAAAATAATCCATTGGCACTATCTCCTATCGCTAGTAGTTAAATCAAAGGTATAAATTAGTTTAGCATAATTTTATGAGAAACCATTAATCTGTGAAAAAATGGTAGTATAAGTAGAGACTTAAAACATTTTTTACGGTAATATAATTATGTAAACTAAAATAGCTAAATGGAGAAATTACATGCAGACAAAAGGTGCTTTTACCATTCTGACGGATGCTCAGGAAAAAATTTTATTAGTAAAACGCAGAGATATTCCCTTTTGGGATTTACCCGGTGGCGGTGTGGAGTCAGGGGAAACGGCTGAAGTCGCTGCTATTCGCGAAGTTTTGGAAGAAACTGGCCTAGAAGTAGTAATTGAGAAAAAAATTGGGTTATACACTTTGCCGAAACATCAAGACCAACAAGAAATCTTTGTTGGTAGAATCTGTGGTGGAAAATTAGTTAATGATGGGGCGGAGACAAGAGCTATCAAATATTTTGCCAAAAATCAGCTGCCGATAAATTTAATTCCATTTAGGAGACGGCAAATCACAGATTTTTTTCAGCAGAAGGAAATGGTCACAGAAACTTTGCGGGAGAGCAACAGCTTAATGGTGGCAGAATTTTTTGTGACGCGTTTGTTAAAATTTATTAAATGATACAAGCGAGCTGAGCTATCGATTATTGAATTATCCTAGAACAAAGCAGATCCTCTTTTTATCTAAAAGAGAGCTGACTCTTCATCTGAGCTTCATTTCAGAGGACCAATCAGCTTTAAGGGATTTTTCAATATCTGTTTTAATATCTTCATGCTGCTGATTGACCAGTGGCGGAAAATCAGACAAAGAAAAGTATTGTAAAGCCAATGATTCAGTATTGCTTTTAGTAAGCTGTCCACCGTGAACGTCTACCAAAAAGAAATGGGTGATTGGCTGAGCAATATCACCGTTTGGATAGTGGTCTTCATATTTAGAATAAATCCCTAGTAACTTTTTAATCCTTACCTCAAGTCCGGTTTCTTCTTTGATTTCACGAATTAAAGCTTCCTCTAAAGATTCCCCCAATTCAACGGCTCCTCCGGGAAAACCCCAGACTTGTTTATCCGCTCTTTTTTGCAGCAGAATCTGCTTTTTTTCGTTGACGATACAAGCACCAACAAAATTTAAAATGATTTTTTGGTGGCCGACAAGTTTTCGAAGATCTTTAATATAATCCATTTTAAAACTCCCTTCAGTAGATAAAAATGGCTGAAGGAAGAGCGTGGCTGGCATTTAACTTAAGCTTTGTTAAATGGTGCTGCTCTACCTTCAGCTAAAAACTTATTTTCGCAGTTGATTAATTTTTTCTTCCTCTGGTGTGACAAATAGCGTTTTTTGATTTTCGTAAATCACAAAACCCGGCTTGGCACCGTTTGGTTTATGGACAAATTTGACTTGGACATAATCGACCGGAACTTGGGCTGATTGGCGATATTTTGAGAAATAAGCTGCCAATTCTGCCGCCTCCAATAACGTTTCCTCACTGGGATTGTCACTTTTGATGATGACATGGGAGCCGGGAATATTTTTGGCATGCAGCCAGACATCGGTTTTTCGAGCAGTCTTTAAGGTCAGCTGATCGTTTTGCAGATTATTTTTGCCGACTAGAATTTGCGTGCCGTCTGAACTGGTAAAGACTTCCGGTTTTGACGGCTGTTCCTTTTTGCGTTTTTTGCTGGCTTTTTTGAGATAGCCTTGGCTGGTCATTTCTTCTTTAATCACCTCAAGATCGCGGGGAGATGCCAAATCTAATTGAGATTGCAGAGACTCTAAATAATTGATTTCATCTTTGCTTTCTTGGATTTGCTGATGCACCAGTTTGACCGCATTTTTTAATTTTTGATAGCGATTAAAATATTTTTGCGCATTTTGGTTGGGCGTCAAAGCTGGGTTTAAAGGAATCGTTAAAGGTCGATCCTCATCATAATAATTGGCCAAGGTGACTTCGCTGGCTCCTTTAGGCACTTGCGCCATAAAGGTTGTCAGCAGTTCGCCATCTCGTCGGAAATCCTCGGCATTTTCCGAGTCTTTTAAGGTCTGCTGGCGTTTGGCTAATTTTGTTTGATTGCGTTTCAATTCGTTTTCAACCCGTTTTAGCAATTCATTTCCCTGTTGCTTGACGCGATCTTTTTCTGCCCGGTCTCCATAATAATCATCTAGCAATAAGCTGAGACTGGCAAAGGTTGCCACCGGAGTTCCCAAAGTTTCAAAGGGGAAGAGGGTGAAATAATCTTTTGTGTCCTTTTGACTATAGCTGGGCTCTATTTGTGTTTGCGCTTTTTGCCAAAAATTATCCCAGACCCGCATTTTTTCCTGCGGGTGTTCCGTCAATAAAAAGGCCAGCTCATTGGCGGTGTCCCAGCCAAGACCTTGAAAGTTCGCCTGTAAATATTTGCCCGTTAATTCAGGCGCTCTTGAAAGAATATCAAAGACGGTTTCTTTTTCAACTGTAAAAGGATTTTTTTGTTCCTGTTTTGGCGGTTCAATATAGTCTACTCCGGGTAAGAGGGAGCGATAGGTATTTTGCGACGAGCCGATATGCTTAATGGCATCGAGAATTTTGCCGCTGGCTTGATTCACCAAGACGATGGTACTGTGGCGGCCCATCAATTCAACAATCAGCTGAATATTTTGCAAATCGCCTAATTCATCCCGTTTATTAAAATGAAACAGCATCACGCGATCATTATCCTGCTGCTGAATACTTTCTAAAATGGCTCCATCTAAGTGCTTACGGAGCATCATCACAAAATTCGGCGGAGTATCAGGATTGCCGTATGCAATTGTCGTGATTTGCACTCGAGCATAACTTGGATGGGCACTTAATAATAATTTGTGATTTTTTCCTTGCGAGCGAATCACAAAAACAACTTCGTTAGGGTAGGGCTGATGGATTTTTGAAACTCGGCCGCCGATTAATAAAGCGCTGAGTTCTTTGACCATCCCATGGGTAAAAACGCCATCAAATGACATAACTATTCCTCATTTCTATTTCAAACTGCTTGTTTCATTATAACGGAAAACGCTAGAGATACCAATGAATACCAATTCCGCAAAAAAACCTGCAATCTTTAAAGATTGCAGGCGTTGCTGTTTATTTAGCCTTGGAAACTTTCCAATTCTAAAATTAAGTGTTGAATCAATAGGGAGGTTTCCTCCGGTAGGGCATTATAGCCGTCGTTTGATTCCTTCATTTCTAAAATAAAGTTCAACCGATTTTCCATCCGTTTTCTTAGGCGAGTGACATATTCTTTGTCAGTGAAATCAGGCTCGTGTCCTTCAACCGGTAAATAGCTCATCGCGGTCATCGGGCCAAAGTCGACAAATTTCGCCTTGTCTTCTACAACGGATTCGATACTACCTAAAGTATCTTTTGGTGTCACTTTGTTGCCGTTGAAGAAACCAGTATTTAAAATATAGCAGGCAGTGTCCTGCATGGAGAATAAATCACGGAAATCTTTGTAATCTTCTCCTAAAGGATAGCTGCGGAATGGATTAGCAAAAGGTTCAATTACTAAATCGTCTAAGTCGGTTCCAGGCACGACATTTTCGGCAGTCGAACGTTTTGTTGCCAAGGTTACTCCGAAAACAGCTGCCAATACCGGATCATCAATCCGCACAATCGGTGGCAGTGAATCGTCCTTCATAATCCAATAAATCGCATCAATTTTTTCATCTAAATGGTCAACCCGATTCGGTGTTACAAAACGCGATTTTACGGTCCGGCCGTTACCGTTACGAATATCTTCGGTGACTAAAACTTTTTGACCTTTTTCATCCAAGGTCACGCCGATATTTTGACAGGTTAAGAAATATTTCACCGTTTCATCCGCCATCGGGTAATCCTGCGTCTTATCAAAGTAAGCAGGCTCTAAAGCGGTGGTTGTGCCGTCTTTTTTAGAAATAACGAAGGCATCGTCGTGTAAAACTTTGACATCATACTTGTCGCCATGTTTGGCTAAAGTAATGGTTGATTTTCCGGAGCCGGAAAGACCAAAGGCCGCCATCGTATATTTGCGATCTGGTAGTTGATATTGTTTCATCCCACCGTGACAAGAAACAAAGCCATTGCGGTGAGCCAAGCCCCAAGCTAAAGTCAAGGTCGCTTTTTTGAATTCACCAAAATAGCGTAGTCCTAAAATAGCAGCGGTATTATGAACGGGATCAAACAAAGCTAAGCCAAGGGGATAATCCGGATGGCTCCAAGTCGGATCGCCGTAAATATAAATATCGCCCTCTGTATATTCTTTAGAATCCTTGTACATTTTTTTGTATTCGTCATTCATAATTTGGAAGTTTAATAGATAAGAATAAAAATCAGCTTCAAAGCCCTTTGGCAGCATAATATGCGAGCGCACCATAAAGTCAGCGTCTAAGCCGACAACGACTTCACCGTGATAATATTCCTTGAAGGTACTGTGGTAAACAGCCTCCCTTAAGATACCGGCAAGCTCTGCGCTTTTGACACCAGGTTGGCCGATAATACGTCTGGCAGCAGCCGTCCGACCAAAAATTTTCCCATCATTATTGACTAAAATTTTTGCGTCATGGGGAATGCCTTGACGTTTTGGTTCATAAACTGGCAAATCAGTGACAATTGTACCAGGCGCTTTTTTTGCCAGCTCATAAGCTTCAGCAATCGTTTTAATCTTAGTCACGTGATTGCCATAGAAGGCAGTTTCAATTGTAGCCCGAAAATTTGAAAATAACGGATTTTCTTTGGTGATTTTGTCAATTGGTGTTCCTTGAATGGTACTCATTTGGTTTCCCCCTTGTGTTAATTTTTTTATAAATTAATTGTACCACAAGAATAAGAAAACGCTTATTATTTTTGAATAATCTCAAAATCTTTTATTTCCTTGGCTAAAAAGTAGGAAATGACCGTTCTGATAACGACAAGAGCAGCTAATTTAAAAATATCTGCTAAAGTTGGATTAATGACCGATTCGATAATATCAGCGGCAATCAACACTTCCAAGCTGAGCAAAATATAACTGCCTAATTTATTTTTTATGATGGTATTATCATAGTTAGGATTGCCCCAGGTCTTTTTGGAAAGCTGGCTGCGACCAAATTGAATCAGCGCATGAACAACACCGATAATCAAAATCAAAATGGAAGCACTGCTTAAAATAAAGACAAAGACGTCAAAAAAAGGTCTGACATAATCCATCAGTTGATCGTTGAGATGCATAGAAATGCCTACTCGTAAATTTCTTTCAGTAATTCTATTGTACTAGTTTTTGCAGTATTTAGACAATTATTAAATACAGATCGAGGGAAAGAAAGTTGGACTGGGGTTCAGATAGCTTATTTGACGAATCAGGGAATTGAGTTAATAAAACTAAAATTGAGCTTCTTTGTACAGAAGAATCTTACACAGAAAGAAAATTTCTTTAGACTATCAAATTGAACGCATCTTTGAAATTCATCTAGAAACTAGATGTGTTCGCTGTGTACTAAGCAGAAAATTACCTCTGACAGACTTTGATTAAAAAAACCTCATATTTTTTTCATTTTCTTATTGCAATTTGTCAGAAGATTCGGTAGACTAATTGCAAATCAAAAATCTTTTTGGAAGGGGCAAGTCAAATGCATTTATCAAAATTTTCATGGCAAAATTGGCGCAGATAAGTTGTATTTGTCGAGGCTCGATAGATACGACTTTTTAGAGTTTTCTAAAACCGTATCTATGCCAAGAGTATTTCAGACGAAACCTTCGACCGCATAGACTAACATCTATGGGGTCTTTTTTTGACTTCAATGGCTTGTAAAATGGGAGAAAACTTTAAAAAGGTCAATGTAGTTAGCTGTAAAAGCAACAACTAAAACGGGAAATTATTGGAGGAAGTTTAAATGAAAAACAAAGGATTAATCGCAAGTGTCGCTGTTATCGCAGTCATTTTAGTGGGCTTTTTTGCCTATCAATTAGGGCAACAGAGTAATTCAGCCGATTCAACAGCTGATTCAACAACTGAAAGCAGCGCTGTTGAAATGAAAACCGTCGGAATTTTACAATATGTCAGTCACAATGCTTTGGATCAAATTCATCAAGGGATTATTGAAGGCTTAGCAGAGAGCGGCTACGTTGAAGGAGAAAATTTAACCATTGAATTTCAAAACGGTCAAGCGGATCAAAGCCGCTTAAACACGATGAGCCAGCAATTAATTTCTGAAGGGTCAGATGTCTTAGTAGGGATTGCCACACCAGCGGCGCAAGCTTTGGCCAATGCCACGACAGAAATTCCAATTGTCCTTGGAGCAGTCACTGATCCAGTTGGAGCCGGTTTAGTTGCTGATTTAGATGAGCCGGGGGGCAATATCACCGGCGTTTCCGATCAAACACCAGTTGCCGCTGTTTTACAATTGGCTCAAGAAATTTTACCGGAGGCTGCAACGGTTGGTATTTTGTATTCTTCTGCTGAGGATAATTCACAAGCGCAGGTTGCCCAAGCGCAAGCAGCGGCTGCCGATCTAGGTGTGGAGACGAAATTGTTTGCTGTCAATTCCAGCAATGAAATTGCCCAAACCGTTCAGGTGATGGCCGCCCAAGTCGATTATATTTTTATTCCTTTGGATAATACGATTGCCAATGCGATGGAAACCGTTGTTCAAGAAGCGGACGCTGCCAACACACCAATATTTCCCTCCGTTGATACGATGGTGGAACAAGGCGGCATTGCGACGATTGGGTTAAATCAATTCCAAATTGGAGTGGAAACGGGTAAGATGGCAGCGCAAATTTTAGATGGCGCTGACCCGGCAGCAACACCGGTTTATTTATTTACAGAAGGCGAAACCATTATCAATTCACAACAGGCAGCAAAATTGGGCATCACCATTCCAGCTGATATTGTAAGTGACGCCACTGACTTAGGAGGAGAAGAGTAATGCTCGTTTCATCAATCGGACAAGGTTTATTATGGGGCATTTTAGGTTTGGGAATTTTTATGACCTATCGGATTTTAAATTTTCCTGATATGACTACTGAAGGAACTTTCGGTCTCGGTGGTGCCGTTTGTGCGACGGCAATTGTCCAGGGAATTCATCCTGTGCTGGCGACCCTCTTAGGAGTTTTAGCCGGCATGGCCGCTGGCTTTGTGACAGGTATGTTATATACGAAAGGAAAAATTCCCGTTATTTTGGCAGGGATTCTAGTAATGTCTGCATTAAATTCTGTAATGCTCTTTGTTATGCAGACGCCAAACCTTTCTTTGCGGAATCAACCGCGGATTCAAGATTTTTTTACCAATTTAAATTTGCCGCCTTATTATGACATGATTTTTGTAGGACTGATTGCGGTTGGTTTGCTGATTGGTTTGCTATTATTTTTCTTCAACACCGATTTAGGCCAAGCTTATATCGCAACCGGGGATAATGAATCGATGGCCCGCTCCTTTGGTATTAAGACGGATTTCATGAAAATTCTCGGCTTAACCTTATCGAATGGTGTTATCGCTCTATCGGGCGCCCTCGTTACACAAAATGACGGCTATGCCGATGTCAGCCGTGGCGTTGGTGTGATTGTAATTGGCTTAGCCTCAATTATCATCGGGGAAGTTTTATATGGCGAGCTGACTTTTACGGAACGCTTAATTGCAATTATTGTCGGCAGCATTATTTATCAATTGCTGATTTTATTAGTGATTCGCGCTGGCTTTGATACCACTTATCTAAAAATCTTCTCAGCAGCCGTTCTTGCTGTCTGCTTGATGATTCCACAGTTAAAGAAAAGTTTGAATTTGGTGACCGGCTTTGAAAAGGGGGCAAAATAATGGCAATTTTAGAATTACAGCAAGCCACCAAAGTGATTCATAATGGCCCCAATGAGCATTTAACAATTTTAGATCACGTAGATTTGAAAATTGAAGCCGGCCAATTTGTGACAGTATTAGGCGGCAACGGTGCCGGAAAATCGACGTTGTTTAATGCGATTAGCGGCAGCTTGAGTTTAACTAGCGGCGATGTCTTTATTCAAGATAAAAAAATTACCAAAGAAAGCGAAGAAAAGCGGGCCGCTTATTTATCACGAGTCTTCCAAGACCCAAAAATGGGAACGGCCCCAAGAATGACCGTCGCTGAAAATTTATTACTGGCTCAAAAGCGTGGTCAGTCCCGTAAATTAGTTACCCGCAATTTGCAAAATCAGCGGGAATTATTTATTCAATTGTGCGCGGAAATCGGCAACGGCTTAGAAAATCATTTAGATACTCCAACTGGTTTGCTTTCTGGCGGGCAAAGGCAGGCCCTCAGTTTATTGATGGCAACGATTCAAAAACCGGACTTACTGTTATTAGATGAACATACTGCCGCCCTCGATCCGAAAACCTCTCGTCAGTTGATGGCTCTGACGGATCAAAAAATCCAAGAGGAAGCCTTAAGCTGTCTGATGATTACACATCGTATGGAGGATGCCTTAAATTACGGTAATCGGCTATTGGTTTTGAAAAATGGCCGCATTGTTCAGGATTTAGATGCTGCTGAAAAACAACAATTAACCTTAAGTGACCTCTTATTATTCTTTGAAGAGATGGAAGAGCTACCGGAAGTTATGTAAACGTCAGGTATGTACAAAGAAAAAAATTTAATGAGAAGTTCTTTCCAGATTATTTTGGAAGGAACTTTTTATTTTGCAGGAGATGGCCAGATTTTTTTTAAAGCAAAAAAAATTAAGTAACTCTGATTAAAAAAAAATAAACCGTTAGAAAGCAGACCGCAAATTTTTTTATTTAAAGAAATAACACTTTTCCTTTTCTACCCCTTTTGCCCTCTGTTATAATTAAAGGAAAGAGAAAGGGCGGTTAAAAAACGTGAAAAAAATGGTGATTATTTCCATCGATGCCATGGGAGCCAGCGATTTAAGCGGGGACTTGGAGCATCTGCCCAACATAAAAGCTTTTCGCAATCAAGCGACCCATGTAAAAAATATTCGGGGCATTTATCCAACCCTCACTTATCCTTCCCACACCACAATTGTGACAGGAGAATATCCGAAAACCCATGGTGTGATTAACAATACAAAAATTCAGCCGGGCCGCAAATCTCCCGATTGGTATTGGTATCAAAAGGATGTCCAAGTGCCCACCTTGTATGATTTAGCTAAACAAGCTGGCATGACCACGGCGGCTTTTCTTTGGCCGGTGACAGCCAAGAGTAAAACAATTGATTACAATATCGCCGAAATTTTTCCGAATCGCATTTGGACCAATCAAGTGATTCGTTCCCTGAGCGCCAGCTCGCCGAAATTTCTTTTGGAAATGAATCAAAAATTTGGTCATCTCCGCAATGGTATTCAACAGCCCAACTTAGACGATTTTATTGCCGCCTGCGCTGTCGATACGCTGTTAACTAAGCAGCCGGATTTGACGATGATCCATCTGGTGGATTTAGATAGTATGCGTCATCGTTATGGTGTCCTTTCAACAGAGTCCCAGGCAGCTTTGCGGCGGCAAGATTTGCGGGTTCAGCAAATTATTGATGCGACAAAAACTGCTGGAACTTTTGCCGACACCACCTTTGTCATTTTAGGAGATCATTATCAAATTGATGTCAGTCAGATGATTCGCCTAAATAGTTTGTTTGCTGCTCAAGGCTGGCAAAAAGCAAAAAAAGATGGCACAGTTGCCAAGGGCTGGCAGGTGTATGCTAAAAGCTGTGACGGTTCCTGCTATATCTATGTGGACCGCAAAAGTCTTGTAGAGCCTCGGGAAATCCGTGAACTTCTGAAAACAATTCCCGGCATCTCCCACATTTATACGACAGAGCAGGCTGGTCAAAAAGGCGCTGCGCCAAACGTAACGTTTATGCTAGAAGCCAAACGGGGTTATTATTTTATTGATGAAGCTGTTGGAGAAGTCTTGGAGGAAGTTAATCCAACGACGATTGGCCAACCGGAACGTTATCGGGCGGTTCATGGTTTTTCGCCAGATAAACAAAATTACGCGACAACTTTGATGATTAATGGAGGGGGGATTGCCAAAGGAAAAGTGATTGAAAATGCAGATTTAATTGATGAAGCACCAACTTTTGCCAAAATTTTAGATTTGAATTTTCCGCAAATTGTTGCGGGGCGCACCTTGCTAGAAATTTTTGAAAATAACGAGGAGGTACCAAATGAAGTTTTGGAATAGTTATACCAAAGAAGAAAAGGGTTGGATTTTATATGACTGGGCGAATTCCGCTTATTCGTTGGTGATTGTCACCGCAATATTACCGATTTATTTTAAATTTGTCGCTGGAGAAGCCGGCATTTCCAATGCGACTTCGACGGCTTACTGGGGATATGCCAGCTCCTTTGCTACATTACTCATCAGTTTATCCGCACCTATCTTAGGAACTTTAGGCGATTACAAAGGCAAGAAAAAGAAATTATTTAACTTGTTTGCATTCTCAGGCATTATCATGACCTTTGCCTTAGCCTTAGTGCCGGATAAAAGCTGGATGGCGATGCTGGTGGTCTATGTTATTTCTCATATGGGCTATCAAGGGGCCAATATTTTTTATGACAGTTTTTTGGTGGATGTCACTGAAGACGAGCGAATGGATGATGTCTCATCTATGGGCTACGGCATGGGCTATGTCGGCAGTGCGTTGCTCTTTGTCTTTGTGATGATTTTGCAAGTGACAGACGGTTTTGGTTTGCTTGGTACGGTTTTGACTACTAAAGTTTGTTTTGTACTAACCGGTATTTGGTGGCTACTGTTTTCTTGGCCATTTCTAAAAAATGTTCATCAAAAATTTTCAATTCCCAATATTAAAAATCCGGTCAGGGTCAGCCTGCAGCGCTTGGGTCAGACGATTCGGGAAATCGGCAAGTACAAACAAATTGTTTATTTTTTGATTGCCTATTTCTTTTACATTGATGGCGTGGATACTATTTTCACAATGGCGACTTCCTTTGGGATTGACATGGGTGTCGATTCTAATATGTTGATTATTATTTTATTAGCGATTAATTTCATCGCATTTCCTTTTACGATTTTATACGGCAAGATGGCCAAGCGTTTTGGTAACAAGCCGTTGATTTTAGTCGCAATCGGGGTCTACACCTTTATCTGTATTTATGCACTCTTTATGGATACAGTTTTAGATTTTTGGATTTTGGGTATTCTGGTGGGAACTTCTCAAGGAGGGATTCAAGCCTTGAGCCGGTCTTACTTTGCCCAGATGATTCCGAAAGAACATTCCAATGAATTCTTTGGATTTTATAATATTTTCGGCAAGTTTTCGGCAATTTTAGGACCGTTGCTATTTGGTTTGATGACTAATTTAACAGGCAACTCCCAGTACGGAATCGCTAGTTTAATCGTCTTGTTCATTATTGGCGGCTTCCTTTTCGCTTTTACTCATAAAGAAAATGCGCAGGCTTAAATCGTTTTCAAAAAGAAAAATTAAAAAATGATGAAAAAATTGTTGACTTCTGATTTTAAAAGAAATATACTGAGTTCAACCTAAAAAACAGTTTGGAGCGATGATGATGCAAATCACAAATTCCCAAAAACTGAATAATTACTACTTTAGCTATTTTAGATGAGTTTGTATTCATGAACGTCATGGGTGCAGACAACCGTTTGTATCTATGATGGCTAGAGAAATTTGTAACGACTTTCAGCCACGTAGATGATTAATCTATTGTGGCTTTTCTATTATCCTTTTTTGCGGGGGACCCACTGTAGATTTTCAAAAAATTTACAATGGGCACCTCGCTTTTTATTTTTAGGAAAGACACTTGGAGGGATTTTTATATGACAAAGGAAATTACAGGACACACAAGATTAGTTGGTTTATTTGCGACACCGATTCGCCACAGCGTTTCTCCCATGATTCAAAATGCAGGCTTTCAAGCCTTAGGGATTGATGCAGTCTATCTGGCTTTTGACCTCGGAACAGATCGCATCGAACGGGCCATCGATTCCATCCGTAATTTAGAAATGTTAGGTGCTAATCTTTCCATGCCAAACAAAATTGCGGCGGTTCCATTGATGGATGAATTAAGTGATGCTGCTAAATTAGTCGGGGCCATTAATACCATCGTCAATCAAGATGGCAAACTAACCGGCCATATCACAGACGGCATCGGTTTTATGCGCAGCTTAAAAGATATCGACGTTGACATTATCGGCAAAAAAATGACGATTACCGGAGCCGGTGGAGCAGCCACTGCGATTATTGTCCAAGCAGCCCTTGACGGCGTGAAAGAAATCGCCGTTTATAACATCAAGGATGAATTTTTCGAAAGAATTCAAGCAACTCTGCAAACCATCGCAGAAAGTACCGGCTGTAAAATAGTTTTAAATGATCTAGCAGATGAAGCGGCTCTAGCAAAAGATGTTGCTGAAAGTGTTCTTTTGACAAATGCAACCGGCGTCGGTATGAAACCCAACACGGAGGCTTCGACAATCAAAAACTTTGATATTATCACAAAAGATTTAGCCGTCGTGGATATCATCTATACTCCACGGGAAACAAAATTACTAAAAGAAGCCAAAGCCCGTGGCGCCAAAACTTCTAATGGCTTGGGTATGCTGTTATATCAAGGAGCAGCTGCCTTTGAATTATGGACTGGTCAAGCAATGCCGATTGATGTGGTCAAACCAATTATTGAAAATAACTGATACACGCTAATTTATAAAACGAATTAAAAAAAAAGCGAAATTAATGGAGGAACTAAAAATGATCGTAATTATGAAACCAGGAGCTACTAAAGAGCAATTAGAACGAGTGTTAAAAAGAATTCAAGAAGAAGGCTTGGAAGTTCAAGTCAATCAAGGGAAAGAACAAGTCGTCATCGGTTTAATCGGTGACACCCACAATATGCAAGACGTGGCTTTCAACAGTTACGAAGGTGTTGAAAACACAGTCAGAATTTCCAATACTTACAAATTAACTTCACGGGAATTTCATCCGCAAGACACGATTGTTGATGTTAATGGTGTGAAAATTGGTGGCAATGAAAACTTTGTCACAATGGCAGGCCCTTGTTCAATTGAAGGCTTAGAACAAATTATGGAAACAGCCCGCATGGCCAAAGCTGGCGGAGCGCAAGTTTTACGGGGTGGCGCTTTTAAACCAAGAACTTCACCTTACGCTTTCCAAGGCTTAGAAGAAGAAGGCTTGAAATACATTCGGGCCGCTGCTGATAAATACGATATGCAAGTCATTACTGAAGTGATGGACGAAGAACACATCGACATGGTCGCTGCCTACAGTGATATTTTACAAATCGGTGCCCGCAACATGCAAAATTTCAAACTCTTGTCGAAGGTCGGCAAAACCGGCAAGCCAATCGGTTTAAAACGAGGCATCTCCGGTACGATTGATGAGTGGTTAAATGCCGCAGAATACATTGCCGTGCAAAATAATAATAACGTGATTTTTATTGAACGGGGTATTCGGACTTACGAGCCAGCTACCAGAAATACGTTTGACTTAAGTGCTGTACCATTGATTAAAAAATTAAGTCACTTTCCGATTATTGTCGATCCAAGTCACGGTACCGGCATTTGGGATTTAGTAACACCAATGGCTCGGGCGGGAGTTGCTGCCGGTGCTGATGGTATGATTGTTGAGATTCACCCAGATCCAGCCAATGCTTGGTCAGATGGCCCGCAATCGTTAAATGAAAAAACTTACCTGCAAATGATGAAGGAAGTTCAAATTATGGAAAAAGCCATGAAGGAAATTGCCGCTTTAGAAAATCCGGTAAATGTCTGATGGATTTACAAATTAATTTGCCGCAACACCAGTATCAAATTGTAATTGAAAATCAAGGCTTAAAACAAGTCGGCAACTGGGCCAAAACAATTTGGCAAGCACAAAAAATTGCAATCATCACTGATCAAACAGTGGACAGCTTTTATGGGACGACGGTTGAAGAGTCCCTGAAAGCAGCGGGCTTTGCTGTTTGTAAATTAGTTGTTCCAGTAGGCGAACAATCTAAATCTTTAAGCCAAGCCGCCGCCTGCTATGACTTTTTAGCCGATAATCAAATGACGAGAAGTGATGGCATTTTAGCTTTAGGCGGCGGTGTCATTGGGGATTTAGCTGGCTTTGTGGCAGCGACGTATATGCGGGGCATTCATTTTCTGCAAGTGCCGACAACTCTTTTGGCTCAAGTAGATTCAAGTATTGGTGGCAAAACAGGAGTCAATACAAGTCGTGCCAAAAATCTGGTGGGAGCCTTTTGGCAGCCAGATGGCGTCTTGATTGATATTGCTACTTTACTGACTCTTGAAACAAGACGAGTCAGAGAAGGCATTGCTGAAATTATTAAGTATGCTGCTATCGCCGATGAAGAACTCTGGCAATTACTGTCTAGTTTCAGCGGCGAAGCAGATTTGTTACAAAATGCAACAGAAGTTATCTTAGCTTGTCTGAGAATTAAAAAAGCCGTGGTGGAGGAAGATGAGTTTGACAATGGTCAACGCCTGATTTTAAACTTTGGCCATACAATCGGCCACGCGGTTGAAAATACTAGCGGTTATGGTGTTGTTACCCACGGAGAAGGTGTGGCAATCGGCATGGTCAAAATTTCTGAGGTTGCTGAAGCTAAAGGGGAAATGCCAGCAGGAATCACTGAGCAACTGATTCAGCTGATTCAAAAATTTAATTTGCCAATTAAGCAGGAGCCTTGGCATCCACAAGCTTTGTATGAAGCCTTGACCCACGACAAAAAAACACGGGGCGGCGCAATTAAAATTATTTTACTGGAAAAGATTGGCAAAGCAAAAATTGTCACGATTCCGATTGAAACGATGAAGAATTATTTAGAAAAGAGGAATTAACACATGCGCTACATTACAGCAGGAGAATCCCACGGTCCGGAATTAACCGCGATTATCGAAGGCTTGCCGGCAGGGATGCCCCTTTTAGCAGAAGATATTAATATTGAATTAGCCAGAAGACAAGGCGGCTATGGTCGCGGCGGCCGGATGCTGATTGAAAAAGATCAGGTTCGCTTTACCTCTGGAGTGCGGCACGGAAAAACTTTGGGCTCACCGGTGACCATGGTGGTTGAAAATAAAGACTGGAAGAATTGGACTAAGGTGATGGCAATTGAAGAAGTGCCGGAAAAAGATCGCAAGTTGCGGCGTCTAAGTAAGCCCCGACCCGGTCATGCCGACTTGGTTGGCGGACAAAAATACCATCATGCAGACTTGAGAAATGTTTTAGAGCGTTCTTCGGCTAGAGAGACAACCATGCGGGTGGCAATTGGCGCCATTGCCAAAAAATTACTAAAAGAATTAGACATTGAAGTTGCCGGTCATGTGGTTATTTTAGGCGGTATCGAAGCGACGGTTCCCGAAAATTTAACTGTCACAGAAATTCAGACAATTTCAGAAGCTTCTCCGGTTAGAGTTTTAGATGCTAGCGTGGAAGAAGAAATGAAAACGCTGATTGACCAAACGAAAAAAAATGGCGACACGATTGGCGGCGTCGT
The DNA here is from genome assembly GCF_054871765.1 of Enterococcus sp. LJL120. NCBI lineage: Bacteria > Bacillati > Bacillota > Bacilli > Lactobacillales > Enterococcaceae > Enterococcus > Enterococcus sp. LJL120. The sequence continues at coordinate 60,638 of NZ_JBTXLV010000004.1, read as the reverse complement.
TGAGGTGGTTATCGGCGGTGTGCCAGCCGGCTTAGGTAGTTACGTTCAATGGGATAAAAAACTGGATGCTAAAATTGCCCAAGCTGTTACCAGTATCAATGCCTTTAAAGGTGTTTCCTTTGGCCTTGGTTTTGAAATGGCCAATCGTCCCGGCTCACAGGTGATGGATGAAATTATCTGGGATGAAAGCAATGGCTACACCCGTAAAAGTAATAATTTAGGTGGCTTTGAAGGCGGGATGACCAACGGCGAAGCGATTGTCGTTCGAGGTGTCATGAAGCCGATTCCGACTTTATACAAGCCATTGATGAGTGTCGATATTGATTCAAAAGAACCTTATAAAGCCAGTGTTGAACGTTCTGACAGCACGGCGGTACCAGCGGCTTCGATTGTCTGTGAAAATGTTGTAGCAACGGTCTTAGCCGCCGAAGTGTTGGAAAAATTCTCCAGCGATTCCTTTGAAGAATTGCAAGCGGCCGTAGCGGATTATCGTGAGTATCTGAAAAATTATTAATTTTCAAACTCAGGCTGCAAAAAATAAAAAATCATTTGTAGCCGATAGATAATTTACGCAAAGGAGCTTAGAAAATGCCCCAACAAAATGAAAAAATTTTAGTGATTGGTTTAGGATTAATCGGCGGGTCCCTCGCGTTGAATCTCAAACAGCAAAATCCAGCCGTTGAAATTTTCGGCTGGGATAAAAATAAAGAATCAGAAAAAATCGCTTTAGCAAAAAAAGTTATTGACCAGATTGCGCCCAGCATTGAAGCCGTAGCCGCAGAGATGGATATTATTTTATTGGCGATTCCTGTCAAATCCTGTCTTGAGAAACTGCAGCTTTTAGCGCAGCTGCCATTAAAAAGCAGTGTGATTGTCACCGATGCCAGCAGTACCAAAGAAGAGGTCGTGAAGTTTGCCAAAGAGTTGCCCTTTACCTTTGTCGGTGGGCATCCAATGGCCGGTTCCCATAAATCGGGAATTCAAGCCGTCAATCCAGATTTATTTGAAAATGCCTATTACATTTTCACTAACGCTGAAGAAAATCCAGCCGCTGTTAAAAAATTGGAAGCCATGTTAAGTCAGACTCGGGCGAAATTTGTGCACTTGGAGGCCCATGAACACGATCAAATCACCGGGATGCTCAGTCACTTGCCGCATATTATTGCGGCGGGGTTGGTCAATCAAAGTGATGTCTTTAGTCAAACCTATCCCAGAGCTAGACAGCTAGCGGCTGGGGGCTTTCGTGACATTACCCGCATCGCTTCGTCAGATCCACAGATGTGGACAGATATTTTAATCAGCAACCGGGAAACTTTATTGGAGGAAATTAGCGAGTGGCAACGGCTGATGACCCATATTACCCATTGGTTAGCGATTGAAGACGAATCGGCGATTTATCATTTTTTTGATTCCGCCAAAGATACCCGAGACAAACTACCTGTTCATGAAAATGGTGCGATTCCCGCTTTTAATGATTTATTTATTGATGTACCAGATGTGCCGGGGGTGATTGCTGAGGTTACCGGTTTGTTAGGTGAGGCGGGCATCTCGATTATTAATTTGAAAATTTTAGAAACCCGTGAAGATATTATTGGAGTCTTACAGGTCTCTTTTAAAACAAAAAAAGATTTAGAAGCTGGCAAGGCTTATATAGAAGCCAAAACCAATTACCATTGTCGGATTAAATAAAGTTTCTAGTTGAAAAAAGGAGTTCGTTATGAAGTTATTGACAAATGTCGATGGTTTAGTCGGCGAAATTGAAGTGCCTGCGGATAAATCTATTTCCCATCGCAGTATTATGTTTGGCGCTTTAGCCAAGGGGCAGACGACAATCAAAAATTTTCTGCGGGGGGAGGATTGCCTGACGACCCTCAAAGCCTTTCAAGATTTAGGCGTCAACATTCAAGACGACGGTGAAACGATTACCGTTGATGGCGTTGGTTTTGCTGGCTTAAAAAAACCGGCAGACGTTTTAGAAATGGGCAACTCCGGCACGACCACCCGTTTAATCATGGGGATTTTAGCCGGCACAGATTTTACTAGTGTGTTATCAGGAGATGCTTCATTAAACAAACGACCGATGGCCCGTGTCATGAATCCTTTAAACCAAATGGGCGCGGATTTAATTGGCGCAGCCGGTGGTGAACTGCCGCCAATTACGATTGTCGGCCAAAAAAAGTTAAAGCCAATTGACTATCAGATGCCAGTAGCCAGTGCGCAGGTTAAATCTGCAATTATTTTTGCAGCGCTACAAGCCCAAGGCACCAGCACCATAATTGAAAAAGTGGCTTCCCGCAATCACACCGAGGAAATGATTCGCCAATTTGGCGGCACAATTGAGGTGACGGGTCGAGAAATAAAGATTACCGGCCCGCAAACATTTACTGCTCAGTCGGTGATTGTTCCAGGAGATATTTCTTCAGCGGCCTTCTTCTTGGCTGCCGGCTTAATTGTACCTAATAGCGAGGTAACGCTGACAAATGTTGGGATTAATCCAACCCGCACTGGTATTTTAGAAGTGATTCAAGCTATGGGGGGCAGCTTAACAGAAAGTACCGTCGATGAAAAAAATCAAAGCGCTACGTTAACCGTTAAAACTAGCTCACTAAAGGCAACTGAAATCGGCGGTGCTATTATTCCCCGTTTGATTGATGAGCTGCCGATCATCGCTTTATTAGCGACACAAGCCACCGGGCAAACCGTCATTAAAGATGCTGAGGAATTAAAAGTTAAAGAAACCAATCGGATTGATGCTGTCGCTACCGAATTGAAAAAAATGGGCGCTGATATCACCGCAACAGCAGATGGTTTGATTATCAACGGACCGACACCGCTTCATGGAGCTGCTGTCACCAGCTATGGCGATCATCGGATTGGCATGATGCTGCAAATTGCGGCCCTTTTAGTAAAGGATGGAACTGTTGAATTAGAACAAGCGGAGGCGGTTGCCGTTTCTTATCCGCAATTTTTTGAAGATGTAACCAGTTTGAATGGAGGACTTTAATATGAAGGGAATCGTTTTAATCGGTTTTATGGGAGCCGGCAAAACTACAATTGGCAGAATGCTGTCAGAAGAAATCAATGTGGGACATCTTGATTTTGACGATGTTATTATCGAGGAAATCGGCATGACTATTCAAGAATATTTTGATCAATTTGGCGAGGAGGCTTTCCGCAAACGGGAAACGGAAATTTTAAGCCGCTACTTAGATCCCCAGCATGTCATTTCAACCGGTGGCGGAATTGTTTTAAAAGAAGAGAATCGCAAATTATTAAAACAAATGCCGACCGTTGTTTACTTGAAAACTGATGCTGACGAGTTGGTGAAGCGCTTGAAGGCAGACCACACAAGCATCCGCCCACTAGTCGTATCAAAAAGTCCCGAAGAAATTAAAGAAGTATACCTGCCACGGATTCCTTTCTATGAAGAAAGTGCCAGCCTGATTGTGGAAACCACTGGTAAATCCCCCGCGGAAATCGTCGCTGAAATTTTAGCCGCAGATGTCAAGCAGGCAGGTGCTTAAATGAAGATTGCGTATCTAGGTCCTGAAGGCTCCTTCACTTCGACGGCAGCCTTCAAAGCTTTTCCAAGTGAAGAATTAGTTGCTTATCCGTCAATTCCCGCTTGTATTAAGGCTGTTGAATATCAAGAGGTCGACTTAAGCGTGGTGCCGATTGAAAATACCTTAGAAGGCTCCGTCAACATGACATTGGATTATTTATTTCATCAGGCTCAGTTGCCAGTGGGGGCAGAAATTGTTTTGCCGATTCATCAGCATTTAATGGTGACCTCCGCCCATGCAAAACAATGGCGGGAAATTACCAAAATATATTCTCATCCGCAGGCTTTGGCCCAATGTCAAAATTTTATTCAGCAAAATTTAGATGAAGTTATAACTGAGGCAACCCCTTCAACAACTTATGGGGCCAATTATGTTAAAAATCACCCGGAGGATTTCATCGCCGCAATTGCACCAAAGGAAGCCGCAGAAAAATTCGGCTTGACGATTGTCGCTGAAAATATTCAAGACATTGAAGTCAACCGCACTCGCTTTTGGGTGATTGGTCAAGCAGATGTAGCCGTTGAGCTGACTAAAAGCAAAGAAAAAATGAGTTTGGCCTTCACCATGCCCAACAACATGCCCGGCTCCTTACATAAGGCGCTGTCAGCATTCGGCTGGCGGGAAATCGATTTGAGTAAAATTGAGTCTCGGCCGTTAAAAACGAGCTTAGGGGAATATTTTTTCTTGGTTGATATCAATGCCGACAAGCCGCTACAGTTAATTCAAAATGCCTTAGAGGAGATTGAACTCTTAGGGGGAGAGATTAAAGTTTTTGGTAAATACGATGTGCATTTAATTCCCGCAGTCGATTAAAAGGGAACCGGACAGACTTGTAAAAAAGCTGTGTCTGGTTTTTTTTGTCTAAAAATGAAGTGATGTAATTTTATTTGATGGGGCGGACAACTGTTTTTTGAGAAAAAGTAAATTCTAGTGAAAAAAGATGCTTTTTCCTGAAAAGTGAGGTAACCTATCAAAAGTAAGGTGGGGATGTTATGAGCCGAATGGATCGGTATAAAAAAGTCCATGACGAATCAGATAAATATGAGAAAAAAGGGAAGGGGTTTGCGGTCCGTAAAGAACGGCAGCAACCGGAGCGACCAGATGATGGTGAGCACATTTATTATCGCAGTTCAGAAAATAACGATGATCAATTGCAAGAGCCGATGAAGGACAATCACTATCAAAATCCCGAGTATTATCAATTTGATCAACAATATCAGCAGCAAAATCAGCAATCAAAGCGGGGGCAAGCACAATATAAGCAGCCTTCTAATGAAGAAGAACAAGTCAAATACGGCTTTTTTTCAACCAAAAAGAAAAAAGCTAAGGCTAGTAATAACGGTGGCGGCTCTGGTCAAAAGCCTAAGAAAAAAAGCAAATCCTGGAAAAAACGAATTGGTATTATTTTAATTATTTTTTTATTGCTGGAAATCGGCAGTTTTTTCTTGGGAAAATTTCAAGCAGAGGCGGATTCCTCGATTCCGCAACAGGAGCTCCAGACCTTTAGCGGAACAGCAGATAGCAGCGGCGCTAAAAATATTTTGCTTTTAGGGAGTGACTCACGGGAAGGTGAAACTTCCCGAGCCGATACAATCATGGTGGTGAACTTGGATAATCCATCGAATCAGCCAAAATTAATTTCTTTTATGCGGGATACTTATGTGAATATTCCTGGCTATGGTTACAATAAATTAAATGCCGCCTATGCTTATGGCGGTGCCGATTTAGTTCGCCAAACGTTGGCTGAAAATTTTGGCGTGGAAACTGAATACTATGCAATTGTTGACTTTCAATCCTTTGAAAAAGTGATTGATGCGCTCTTTCCAAGCGGCATTGAAATTGATGCCGAAACTAGTTTAGAATTGGATGGTGTGACAATTGAAGCCGGTCAGCAGCGAATGGACGGCAATACCTTGTTGCAATACGCCCGTTTTCGTCATGACGCCGAAAGTGATTTTGGCCGTGTCAGACGTCAACAACAGGTGATGTCCGCAATTTTCAGCCAAGTCAAAAATCCTTTGGCGATTTTACAGATGCCTTATGCAGCTGGAAAAGTCATGGGCTACACCTCGACAAACTTAGCTTTTACTTATTTGTTAACGCATATCTTTACTTTAGCCAATAGTGCAAGCGGAATTGGCACATTGTCGGTTCCTGTGGATGGCTCTTGGTCAAACGGTTATTATGATGATGCCGGCAGTGTTTTAGAAATCGATGAGGCCACCAATTACTCGGCTGTCCAAACTTTTTTAAATGAATAAATTTTAACAAAAGTTTTTAAAGTGAAGCATTTTATGCTATATTATTTTTAATGCAAAAAAAAGTGAATAGAGGGAAATAAATGAAATTAGCGGTGGTGACGGACAGTACTGCGGTATTACCTGAACATATTAAAGATAAAGAAAACTTATTTATTGTACCGATTCCGGTTATTTTAGACGGAAAAAGTTATAATGAAGGCGTCGATATTGAGGCTGACGAATATTATGCTCTACTCAAAAGCAGTAAGGAATTTCCGAAAACTTCCCAGCCTTCTTTAGGCGAAGTACTTTCTTTATACGAAGAAATTGGTAAAAAGGGCTATGATACCATCATCAGTATCCATCTTTCTGGTGGAATTTCTGGCTTTGTTCATAATCTTGAAGGGATTAAAGATGCCATTGATGGGGTTAAAATTATTCCTTATGACTCGAAAATCACCAGTATGCCAATGGGCCATATGGTGGAATCTGTTATTGAATTAAATGAAGCCGAAAAAAATCTAGAAGAGATTTTGGAGCATTTAGATATTATTCGAGATAATACTTATGCATATTTGATTGTCGATGATTTAAACAACTTAGTCCGGGGCGGCCGCTTAACCAATGGCGCTGCGATTATCGGCGGTTTGTTGAAAATCAAACCGATTTTAACTTTTGTGGACGGAAAGATTGTCTTGTTTGAAAAAATCCGCTCAACCAAAAAAGCCTTCAATCGTGCCGAAGAAATTATTGGTCAACGGATTGTTGAAATTAAACATCCGACTAAACTGTATGTGATTCATGCTAATAATTTATTAGTAGCAGAAGAAGAAAAAGAAAAACTGCAGGTAAAATACCCTGATGCTGAAATAATTATTGGCCACTTTGGTCCAGTAATCGGCAGTCATCTTGGGGAAAAAGCGATTGGAATCGCTGTGTCTGCTCAATAGTTAATCCGCTCTTATACTTTTATCAGCAGAAGCTGAAGGAGTATAAGAGTTTTTTATTTTGTAGGAATGTTAGAGCTTCAGCTAGGTGAAATAATCTAAAAATTATTTTTGCTAATTGTTTTGTAAATATTTTCTCATTTATTTATAATTTGTGGTACAATTTAAAAAAAGCTGGAGGATGACAAAAAAATGGGTGATTTCTTAACAAGTATCAACGATTTAGTCTGGGGCCTGCCATTAATTATTTTAGTAATGGGAATTGGCGTCTTGCTAACATTTGGTTTAAAGGGGCTGCAATTTCGTAAGCTGCCTTTAGCATTAAAGTATATGGTATCAAATGAAGAGGGGGGACAAGGCGATGTCAGCAGTTTCGCGGCTCTTTGTACGGCGCTCTCTGCGACAATTGGAACTGGAAATATTGTTGGTGTCGCCACAGCCATTGTTGCCGGTGGTCCCGGTGCACTTTTTTGGATGGAGGTGGCCGCCATTTTAGGAATGGCTACCAAATATGCAGAAGGTCTGCTAGCGGTAAAATATCGCACCTTTGATGACCAAGGAAAAGTCTTAGGTGGTCCCTTTTATTATATCGAGCGGGGCATGGGCAGCAAGTGGCGCTGGTTGGCGAAATTTTTTGCCTTTTTCGGCTTATTAGCCGGCCTCTTGGGGATTGGTACCTTCACTCAAATCAATGGGATTACTAGTGCAGCCCAAAGTTTCTTTGATCCTCATTTTTTAAATACCGTCACTTTATTTGGTAGAGAATATTCAATTGCGATTATTATTGTCGGCTTAATGGTAACCTTTGGTGCGGCCGCCGTTTTATTAGGCGGCGTGAAGCGTATCAGTAAGGTTGCCGAGTTGATTGTCCCAGCGATGATTGTTGTTTATGTCGGACTTTGTATAGTTACAATTGGCTTTAATATTCAAAATCTGCCTGCAGCGATTAGTGAAATTTTTCAAGGAGCCTTTGGTTTACGAGCGATTTCTGGTGGCGCATTAGGCGCGATGATTGTTGCGATGCAAAAGGGTGTCGCCCGCGGAATTTTTTCCAATGAATCGGGACTCGGCAGTGCGCCGATTGCGGCAGCGGCGGCCCGGACGAAAGAACCAGTGCGGCAAGGGCTCGTTTCAATGACGGCCACCTTTATTGATACGATTGTCGTTTGTACGATGACTGGTTTGACAATTATTATGACAGGCGCTTGGGATTTAGGCCTAGACGGTGCAGCTGTGACAATTTATGCCTTTTCAGAGGCGTCACCGTTTTCTTATACGGTCGCGAGCTTTTTATTAATGTTGTGTCTGACTTTCTTTGCCTTTACAACAATTTTAGGCTGGAATTATTATTCAGAACGGTGCTTAAGCTATCTGACTAACGGCAGTACCAAGGGCACTAAAATTTTCCGAGCTGTTTATATTTTAGCCGTTTTCATTGGTCCTTATATGACGGTATCAGCGGTTTGGACGTTGGCAGATATTTTCAACGGCTTGATGGCCTTCCCTAATTTGATTGCATTGGCAGCCTTAAGTCCGGTGGTCTTCAAAGAAACTAAAAAATATTTTGCTAAATTAAAAGCCAATGACAGTCTGACTGCGGAAAGTTTAGAAGCTGTCGATGATTAAATGATGACTAAATAGCATAAAAAAATGACCTCAGAAGTTACTAGATTTTTCTTTTGAATCTCAAAAATCTTAATCCGGCTTTAGAAGAGGATTTAAGAACAGAGGATACAAAACAAAATCTATTTCTTCTGAGGTTTTTTTGCTTTTCGAAAATCATTTTGACAAAAAAAGAGGGGATTCCTCTAATCTGATAAATTTTTTTATTAGCCTTCTTTGAGAATCGTTAAGAAGGCCTTCGCAGCATTGGAGAAAACTTGATTTTTCTTCCAGATTAAACTAACTGAGACCGTTAAGGGTGGCTCACAGGGTAAAAAGCTTAAATTTGTCCCCGTTGTATTGATAATGCCGTCTAAGCAAAGAACGGCGGCCAATCCGTCTTTAACTAATAAAGAAGCATTGTACAATAAATTATAGGTACCTAAAATCTGATAGTTGGCTAAATTTCCGCCAAGCCAACTGGCCAGTTGGTTGTCGACAAAGCTTTGATTAGAAATTAGTAAAGGTACAGCCTGCAAGTCTGCTGGTGTAATGTGTTTTTGGTCCGCCAAAGGATGATGGTTATTAATTAGCACGCCCCATTGATCCTGATGGGGCAGATTAAGATATTCATATTTTTGTTTTTCCACCGGATCGACGACTATTCCAAAATCCAACAATCCTCGATCGATTTTTTCTAATAAATCATCGGCATTGCCACTGAAAAGATTAATTTTAATTGCAGGATTCTCTGAGAGTAAAACCTGTAAATAGTTTCCGATGATTTTCATTCCTTCCGTTTCCCCGGCTCCAATAGTAATTTCTCCACCGACGGCCTGTTTTCTTTCTAAATTTTCCGTAGTGGTGGCCACTAAGCTGAGAATTTCCCGACCACGATTGACGAGATAATAGCCATCTTCGGTCAAAGAAATTTCCCGATTGCCACGAATAAATAATTGCACACCTAATTCATTTTCCAGTTCTTTTAATTGTTTAGACAGGGTGGGCTGAGAAAGATGTAGCACCTCAGCGGCTTTACTGATGGTTTTTTCTTGGGCCACTGTTAAAAAATAGTTTAAAACACGTAATTCCATTTTGCGCGCCTCCTATAGCTTAAAGACATATCTAAGTATTCAATATAAATATTAGTCAAGGCTATTATAACAAGTTATGCTAGATACAACAAAGTTATCAAAGGAGCAACTACTTATGACATCAGCTAATTTATTAGAAAAACTTCAAGGTAAAGAAATTTTGGCAGGCTCAGAAATTTTTAAAGACATTCATGTGCTAAAAGCACAGAATGAACGACGCATAGCTGAATTGAATACTGGCTTTCACAGCAAAGCCGAAATTCATGATGCTCTGGAAACAATTACCGGCAAACCAATTGAAGAATCGGTAGAGGTCCAACTGCCATTTTACTCAGATTTTGGCAGACACATCCAATTTGGGAAAAATATTTTTATCAATCTAAATGTGACCTTTGTTGATTTAGGGGGCATTACACTAGAAGATCAGGTTTTGATTGGCCCCGGGGCCCGCTTGATTACGGTTAATCATTTGACTGACCCTAAAAAGCGTCGGGGTGTCAAAGTTGCACCAATACTGCTTAAAAAAAATGTTTGGATTGGGGCAAATGCCACCGTTTTACCGGGAATAACGATTGGAGAAAATTCAATTGTAGCCGCCGATGCAACGGTCACCAAAGATGTTCCGGACAATGTTATCGTAGCAGGGAGTCCCGCAAAGATTGTCAAAACAATCCTTGAAGCTTAAATGAAGGCGGTTTGGAGATGAGAAAAATTCTATTCTATAGTTTATCTGCATTATTTGGACTGAGTTTAACTGCCTGTCAGTCCTTTGAAGAAAGCACAGAAAACACTGAAACTGTTTCAACTGTATCGTCATCTCAGACGGCAGCTAGTTCATCAGCAAATTCAGTGACAAGTGACACTTCAATCCCACAAGAAACTGAGTCTACTACTGTAACGAGTCCAAGTTCACTCCAACAACTGACAATTCAAAATCAAACCTACAATGTAGAGTTTTTCGACAATGCTACAGTGACAGCTATTAAAGAATTGCTACCACTAGAAATAACGATGCAGGATTTACATAGCAATGAAAAATATTATTATTTTGAAACGAGTTTGCCGACGAATCCCCAACATGTTTCTCAAATCAATGCCGGAGATATTATGCTTTATGGCGAAGATTGTCTGGTTATTTTCTATGAAAGTTTTCAAACAACATATGCTTATACACCAGTTGGTCGAGTGGAGGATTCTGCATTTTCAACGCAACTTAGCGAACTCGGTCAAGTGACAGTAGCGTTCACCTGATGAAAGGAGGAGTCAAATGAATATTTCCCAAGCTGCAAAAGAAACTGAATTATCCGCTGTTACTTTAAGGTATTATGAAAAAGTTGGCTTGATTCCTCCAATTGAAAGAAAAAATGGCAGCGTTAGAAATTATTCGCTACCAGATATTGAATGGATTAAGTTTATCAAATGCATGCGCTCTGCTGGCCTATCCATCGAAGCGCTAATCCAGTACACCACTCTATTTCTTGAAGGGTCAGACACGGAAAGGCAGCGGCAACAAATTTTACAAGCTGAACGAGAAGGTCTTCAGCAAAAATATCAAGAGTTGGGGAGCACCCTTCAACGTTTGGATAAAAAAATTGAGTTTTATGAATTGCGACAAAACGAAAAACTGTTAATCAATGGAAAACCTTAGTTTAAAATTCTGTGAAAATTTTTTGATTTGGTATACTCTCTCTGCTGAATATTATTGAAGAATCTCAATGAATCCTTTCGCTAAATCGCGGTTACCTGGGAGTGGTTGTAAGCGACATTGACAGAATAGTGCCAAGATTGCGCCAGCTTGGTTGGGACTTCGACCAATTCCTGTTGTTGAAGTTCTTTTTCAACAAAAAGTCGTGGTAAAAAGACTGCAGCATCACTAACTTGCAAAAGCTCTTTAACAACAGCTAACGGAGCAATCCTGCGCATTTGGTTTTGAGCGACAGGCGCCTGTAGTAATTTTCAATAAGCTTAGAAAAATCTGTTCCCCAAGGGTATAGCAGCAATAAATGATTATTAAAGTCAGTGAAATCAGCAAGCGCAGTTATTGGCGGCTGATTTTCTTTTTTTACCAGGATAATTGGACTATCGACCACCGTTCTTTGCTTTAGCTGGTGATTATCAAAGGGATTTTCTTTCAATCCGATATCAATTGCACCGGCTAGTAAAAGCTTTTCGATTTCTGCTGAGTGGAAATGATGGAACTCATAAGCAATTTTTTCTTGATTAAAAAAAGCGATTAATTTTGGAAAAATAATTTCGGCAACCGCAGTGGGAGCAGTAATTTTTAAGACTTTTTCCCGGGAAATATTGCGGGCTAAATCAAGACTGCGTTTCATTTGCTCCAATGAGATAGCCGCTTGGTCCAGCAAAACTTTTCCGGCAGCAGTCGGCGTTACACCATTATTTTTTCTTTTAAAAAGGACAAAACCAGCTTCTGCCTCGATGCTTTTCACTCGTTTTGAAACTGTTGGCTTGGTTAAATGTAAAGCCTCAGCTGCCTGACTCAAATTTTTAGTGCGGGCAATCATCGTCAAAATTTCTAGGTCTGTAAAATCCATCGTTATTCCTCCTTGGCATACCCCAATGAAAATACTCCATAATAATAAACCTACTATTGCCTTTATAATAGCAAAAAAAGGGGGATTATCTATGGGGAAATTTCAAAATATTACCTTCACTTCGCTTTCCACTACTTATATTGGTATCTTTATTACGAATATCAGTGCATTTATGCTGAGCGCTTTTTGGACTCTTTATCTCAGTCAAAATATCGGATTAACCGCCAGTCAAATTGGCTTAGTTTTGACAGTCTCTTTAATTAGTCAACGGGGTTTTACTTTTTTTGGTGGACTGCTTGGCGACCGAATTGGCACGAAAAAAATCTTGGTCAGTGGGTTACTTTTACGGACCATCGGTTATTTTTCCTACTTGGCGGCAACGAACCTTCCTTTAATTTTACTTAGCTCAATTCTTGTGGGACTTGGCGGCGCCCTCAAAGATCCGACCTTGAATGCTACCGTAGTTCTCTTTGCGGGAAAAAAACGTCTGATGGCCTTTACTGGCAAAGCGATGACGGGGAATTTGGCACAATTTTTAGGGCCACTCTTGGCAGCTTTCTTCAAAACAAATTACCAATGGATTTTTTTGATAACAAGCATTACTCATCTGCTGTTTGCTTTTTTACTTAGCCAGCAAACATTTACGCAAAAAAATCGCCCAATTGGTAAGAGAAAAAGAAAACTGGATTTGCCAGCTGTTTTTCAAGATCGACAATTAATTGCGCTAACGAGTATAACCAGCGGCTTTTGGTTTTTGTATAGTCAGTTTTCCTTGACGATTCCGCTTTATATCAGCAACTTTTTCAGTAACGATAATTTAATCAGCATGGTTTACAGTTTGGATGGTGCCTTAGCTTTGATTTTACAAATGATCCTATTAGGATGGTTGCAAAAATTTTTAAGCCTGCAAAGGATTTTTATTGTCGCAAGTTTTATTTTACAACGGCTTTTTCTGGTTGACTTTGGGAGAAAAGCTACTGCTGCTAGTGTTTTTTACCTTTTGCTTTTCATTAGGTGTCATGTGTATCATTCCCATCATTGATGATCTGACGGCAACGATTGCCCTTAGCCAGCGTTTGGCCACATATTTAGGTTTTGTTTCCTTTGGCTGGGGGATTGGTGGAACTTTAGGAAATTTACTGGGTGGAAGGCTCTTTGAACTGTTTTTGCAAAGAGGACAAATCAAGCTTTTGTGGTTGATTTTTCTCGTAGTTGGTTTGGGTTTAGTACTGGCGGTTACCAGATGGACCAAACTTGCCACAAAGGAGCACAATCTATCTGATTGAAGGCAATTGTATGCGTAGGAGGGAATTTTAGTAAGGGAATAGCTTTAAAAAGATTGACAGAAGTATTGGCGCAGTTGTTTTGCACAAACAAGTTTATTCTCAAAAAGATTTTTAAGCACAATAAAAAAAGCCCCACTATTTATGAAGTGACCTGTAAAAAGTCTTGAATTAGACTTTTTCAGGTCGCTTTTTTAGCGGAGCTCTTAAATATGCTGAGAATTATTCACGACTGGAGCGCCACAGAAATAACAAGCCGCCTAAGCTTAAAGTAACAGCTAGAAACGTCAAGTTATTAACTATTTCGTCGGGTAAAATGAAACTAACGAGATAGACAAGAATAAAAAAGATGATAGTATGCAAGAGGGCGATGCCAATTTTCTTAAATCCGCTATTGGCACTTTCTTTTCGCTGTTTGCCTGAAGGGATGGCATTGCTGTAGGAAACTGGGTTACGATCAACGCTGTCTAGCTGTGGCTCATAATTGTCATAGGAGGCTTTGAGATTTTTATCGGCAGTCATGGTCATCACTCCTTATTATCTTCTCCTTTAATTATATAGGAGAAAACAGCTTGTGTAAATGTTATCAAAGGTTGCTGCAAGGGGAATATCTGGCGATTAAACAAGACGCAGGAAGCTAATCTAACAGCTGTTTAAAACAGCGATGAATCAAAGAAACTAACTGGATTTGGGTCATTTATTGTCGAGAGTCTCTTTGAAAAAAATTATCAACTTTTGCCTTCGGTTGTAAAGTGCTGAAGAAATAATTCTAGGATATAAAAAAGAAAATTTGCTTAAATATATTTTTAGGTTAAGTACTAACATAAAAATTGCGCCAACGAGACAAGGCATTTTAACTACGCAAACCGTGAGATTTTTCGTGAAAGGATTTACTTCTCCACAGAAAGACAATTTACCCCAAGAGCAATATTCACAGCAATCCATATTCATTGCTTTTCAAAAGCAGTCTCCGTATAATTTAGTAAATTAGTAATTTACTAAATTACTAAAGGAGGAATTATTTTGAAAATACCAACTACGCTTAAACATAAACCCGTAATTGTGGTGGAAGATTATGATAAAATCGACGGACATTTTGCCTGGGAAACAGATGCGAAAGGGCTCTCGCTAGGCTTGGCCCAGTGGAATGACCGGGGCAAGGTCGAAATTTCTGGAAAAGTCTGGCGCTATACCGGTGAAAAATGGTCCCGCCAATCAGAAGAACTACCAATTACGCGGATTTTAGATTTAGCAATTTTAGTAGTTGAAACGACTAAATATTTTCAGGATGCCTATCGTTTTGAAAAATTTTATGATGTCACCAATCCGGTGGTGGAAATCATCGGCCTACAGGGCAATCGGATGACAGTGGAAATAGCGATGGACAATCCAAAAATTGATGAAGATATTTTATTATTTCACGATACCTTACAAAAAGATGGCGAATTGATTGGTGAACGGCTGAGGACATTAAAGCGTCTTTTAGACGAAGCTGGCTATTAGCATAATTTTGCTGCAGTAAGCACTTCACTATTAATTTTTGAACCATTTAGCTATCAAAAAAATTTTCGTTATCACACCCGCAATAGATTTGGAGGAAGCAGCATGAGGGATTTCGTTATCACCAATGGAAGACCATTTACAAAACTAGAACAGCAGATGATTTGGCGCAAGCCTGAAAGTCATCAAACCAGTCAAGAAGAAATTCGGATTGCCGGTGAAATCAAAGAAAACTGGTTAGATACAGAATTAAAAATCAACAATATTTTATTAGAAGGGGACGCTGGCTCGGGAAAGACCCAGCTGGCCAAAGCTCTCTCGGCTGATTTGCAGCTGCCCTATACTAAAATCACTTGCTTTGCCGACATGGATAAATCAGATGTCTTTGGTGCTCTGTTGCCGATTGTTGAGAGTGATCGGGAGGAAAATCAAGAATTATTGGAAAGTATTTACCAGACTGAAAGCCTTGAAACGGTGCTCGAGTTAATCGGCCGTCATTATTCCATTGACGCCTTCAATGCCAAACAAAAATTAGTTGCCTTCATTAATCGGATTGAAGCTGGTGACACCAGTTCTGTTCAATATAAATATTATCCATCAGAAATTGTCCGGGCCATCGAGAAGGGCTATCTTCTGGAAATTCAAGAACCGACTGTGATTCGCGATGCCTCTGTTTTAGTGGCATTAAATTCGGCATTAGAATCCGATGGCATGTTGAATCTGCCCACCGGAATGGTGCAGCGGCATCCGGATTGTGTGATTGTGATTACCACCAATCGCAATTATCAGGGCAATCGCCCATTGAATGAATCCTTGCGGGATCGCATGCAGCATGCCGAAAAAATGGATTTACCGCCTTTATCGGTAATGGTGGAACGGGGTATCGCCAAAAGTGGCATCAATCAAGAAGAGCTGCTGGAAAAAATGGCAGAAATTGTTCGGCTATTGGATTTGACAGCAAAAAACAATGCCATCAAGGGTGTCGCTGGTATGCGTTCGTATTTTTATTGGATCAATACGTATAAAAATCAAGAAGATTTATTTGCAACCATTTATCAAAAGGTTTTATATAAGCTAACCACTGATGAAAATGAACTCAAAATTTTAGAAGATGCCTTAGCAGAAAGCCAACTCCTATTTGAGCTGCGGGGGATTATCAACCAGCAGCCTCGACAAAAGGCTGGCCGTAAAATTTCTCAAACGGAAGCCAAAGAGCGCAATATTTTTGAGGACAGTTTAACTGCCAATTTAGTGGCACCAATAGATGAACTTTCAACAGTTGAAGAAAAGGCTGCAGAAACTGAAGAAGTGCAAAAGCAGGAGGAAACACCCAAAACTAATACTACAGAAACTCCAAGTCGAACCAATGAAGAGCTGGCTACAGACGAGCTTGAAAGGCAAGCCAGTCTTGAACATTCAGAAAGTGGCGAGTTTACTGAAAAAACGGAAGCTGGCCTTGGCGAAGGGGCACTCACCACCTTTAACGAAGCCCAGTCGGCTGAAAAAAAAGAGTTGAATAAAGCTGCCAGAGAATTCTTGAAGCAGACAATTCATAATAAAAGTGGTCTAATAATTCATAGGCCGACAGTGGATGCTGAATTGTTGAAGGCCGCGCAGATTGCAAAGCAACCCTTGTTAAAAACAGTTGACCAATTAAGCCGCCAGATGTTAGCGATTCTTGAAAAAGAGCAGCCGGCAAATTATCAAACTGGTAAATATGAAGGCAGCCGCTTTAATGCGAGTCGGGTTGCCTATGGCGATTTTAAAAATTTTGATCGCCAAAATCCACCAACTGAAGAGCCTTCTTTAGCCCTTGCTTTAAGAATTGACGAATCCGGTTCAATGATTCGTGATCAGCGCATAGAATCAGCACGAGCTGCTGCTCTGGCTGTCAACGAATTTGCGAAAGAAGTTAACATTCCGCTTTTAATTTATGGCGATACGGCTGATAAAAATATGCGGGAAAAAACTTCGGTTTATTCTTATAAAGAATTTGAAGATAGTTTTCAATTTGTCGACGGCAAGCTAATGACGATGACACCTCGGCAAAATAATCGTGATGGCGTCGTTCTGCGCTTGATTGCCGATAAGTTAGTTCAGCAAACCGCTACGACTAAGCTTTTAATTAATATCAGTGACGGTCAGCCAAAAGCGTTACCGGATTATTCTGGTCAAAAGGCCAAAGCTGATATTCAACAGGTCTTAAACGATTATGAACGGCAGGGGATTATTTTCTTAGCTGCTGCGATTGGTCAAGACAAAGAAATCATCAAAAATATTTATGGGGAACAGCGCTTTTTAGATATTTCTGATTTGCAAACACTCCCAACGCAGTTAATTGAATTAATCAGCCGTTATCTTTAATTTAAAAAATTAAACACATCGACTTTATTATCCATCGTTTTTTTAGGAGTTTCCTTAAGAAAATTAAGAAGGTAAAGTTTATGTGTTTTTTTTGTTTAGACCACAAATCAAAAAATAACATTTGAAATCTTATCGAGAAGGCTTCCCAGAATTCGGTGATTGCGTTAGAATAAAATGAAAGAAGATTAGATTAAAATGAGTTTTTATGACTGTTTTCAGAAAGAAAGCAAGTTTTTTTGTGAAAATGAAAACGAAAGCTTTGTTCACATTTAAAAATGTTTCTTTTTAAATTTGGTCGAAAAGTTTTTTAATTTAAAAAACAAGATTAATTTAGCTTGTTTACAAAAAAAACATAATTTTCCTTTTCTCTTTTGTGAAATATATGTTATCTTTAATATACGGAGAAAATGAAAATTTAGTGAGGAGGCGAGGGGCGAAATTGAAAAAAATGAGAAAACAGATTGCCGAATTTAAACGCACTTTCAATACCGGTGAAAATTTTTACAGTCAGCATCTACTCGGTGCAAGGCCCTCAAAAAATGACGAAATTGAGGGTTATACCTTTCGTGTTTGGGCACCCCATGCGCAACAGGTTTGGTTAGCAGGGGACTTTAATGATTGGGATAAAAGTTTACCTTTAACCTTTGATAGCAACAGTGGGATTTGGGAGATTTTTACGGACATTCCCCAAGAAGAACAATTATACAAGTACATAATTCAACGGGCAGATGGATCAGAGGTATTTAAATTTGATCCCTATGCGATTCAGTTTGAAGAACGACCTGGCAATGCGGCTGTCCTTCACACGATTCCAGAAAAAAAATGGCAGGATGGATTATGGCTAGGCCGCCGCAAACGCAGCAACCACTTTAAACGACCTCTTAACATATACGAAGTTCACGCAAGTTCTTGGCGCCGTCATCCTGATGGCCGACTTTTTACATTTTCCGATTTAACCAATGAATTAATTCCTTACGTTAAAGAAATGGGTTTCACCCATATTGAATTTATGCCTTTGATGGAGCATCCACTTGGCGCATCTTGGGGCTATCAACTGACGGGCTATTTTGCTTTAAGCTCCTACTACGGAACTCCAGAAGAATTTCAAACTTTTGTAGAAACTTGTCATATTAATAATATTGGCGTTTTTGTCGATTGGGTGCCGGGACATTTTTCCCGCAACGACGACGCATTGGCTTACTACGACGGCACACCACAATTTGAATACAGCGACATCGACCGAGCGGAAAATCGCGGCTGGGGCTCGCTGAATTTTGATTTAGGCAAGCCAGAGGTCCAAAGCTTTTTAATTTCAAATATTTTATATTGGATTGAGATGTTCCACATTGACGGCA
Source organism: Enterococcus sp. LJL120 (assembly GCF_054871765.1). Taxonomy (NCBI): domain Bacteria; kingdom Bacillati; phylum Bacillota; class Bacilli; order Lactobacillales; family Enterococcaceae; genus Enterococcus; species Enterococcus sp. LJL120. Next base: position 42,135 of record NZ_JBTXLV010000004.1, on the reverse strand, counting down.
TTCGAGTCGATGCCGTTTCCAACATGATTTATCGGGATTACGATATGGGACCTTGGTCGCCAAATCATGAAGGCGGCAATCGTAATTTTGAAGGCTTTTACTTCCTGCAAAAATTAAATTCAGTGGTTAAGCTGGCTCATCCAGATGTCATCATGGTGGCAGAAGAAAGCTCATCTGACACAAAGATTACCGGCATGGTAGAAAGCGGTTCACTGGGCTTCGATTATAAATGGAACCTTGGCTGGATGAACGACGTTTTGAAATTTTTCGAAATGGATCCAATTTATCGCAAAGATAATTTAAATTTATTAACCTTTTCTTTCATGTATATGATGGATGAGAACTTTATTCTACCTTTTTCCCACGATGAAGTGGTTCACGGCAAAAAGAGTCTGATGCATAAGATGTGGGGCGATCGTTATCGACAATTTGCTCAGCTTAGAACGATGTTCACTTATTGGGCGACTCATCCCGGCAAACAATTATTGTTTATGGGTAGTGAGTGGGGGCAATTCTTAGAGTGGAAGTATGACCAGAGTCTAGAGTGGGTCGATTTAAAGGATGATTTAAATAAAAAAATGCAGAACTTTACTCAGCATTTAAATCGCATGTATTCCGAAGAAAAATCACTGTGGATTCACGACGATTCTTGGGAAACGATTGAAATTATCGACGCTAATAATACAAGTGAAACCGTCTTGAGCTTTATGCGTAAAGGTAAAACCAAAAGTGATTTTTTAATTATCGTGATGAATTTGACACCAGTCGAGCGCCAGGATTTTCATATTGGCGTACCTTATCCAGGCGTCTATCAAGAAGTCTTCAATACCGAGATGGTTCAATGGGGCGGCACTTGGACGGCCCATAATACTGATAAAAAATCACAGGATATTCAGTTTAATCAACTACCTCATCTAATTCAAACAACGGTTCCTGCCTTAGGAACTTTGATTATCAAACCAAAAAGTGTCAATGTCCGCAGCAAAAAATAAGTAATGGCTACAATAGTAGGGGGAATCGTGATGAAAAAAGAAATGCTAGCAATGATTTTAGCGGGGGGCAAGGGAACCCGTTTAGAAAAATTAACAGAATCTGTCGCCAAACCGGCAGTGCCCTTTGGCGGACGGTATCGAATTATCGACTTTACTTTAAGCAATTGTGCCAACTCTTCCATTAATGATGTCGGCGTTGTCACCCAATACGAACCTCGCGAACTTAATTTCCATGTTGGCAGCGGTGTAAATTGGGGCTTAAGCGGTATTGATTCCGGTGTAACGATTTTACAACCATTCTCATCTTCTGCTGGCGGCAAATGGTTTGAAGGAACCGCAGATGCGATTTTACAAAACATCGCCTTTATCGATCACGAAGATCCCGAGTATTTATTGGTCTTATCCGGTGACCATATTTATAAAATGAATTACGATCACATGCTGGAAACCCATAAAGAAAACAATGCTGATTTAACGATTGCGGTGATTGAGGTTCCTTTAGATGAAGCGTCGCGCTTTGGGATTATGAATACCGATGAGAACGATCAAATTGTCGAATTCGAAGAAAAGCCAGCCAATCCAAAAAGTAATTTGGCTTCCATGGGTATTTACATTTTTAATTGGCAGTCTTTAAGAAAACTATTGGTGGACAGCCAAGAAGCTGGCGTGGATATGTCAGACTTTGGTTCCAATGTCATTCCAAGATATATTAACGATCAAAAAAATGTTGTCGCTTACCGTTTTTCCGGCTACTGGAAAGATGTCGGCACAGTGGATTCTTTATGGCAAGCCAATATGGATTTTCTAAACTTGGACAATGAATTAAATATTCACGATCGCTCTTGGCGGATTTATACGAAAAATACCATGGCACCACCGGAATTTATTGATGAGACGGCTGAGATAAATGAATCAATTGTCGTGGATGGATGCTATGTTGCCGGTAAGGTCCATCGAAGCGTTTTATCGACGGATGTGCAAGTAGGCGAAGGCTCAGAAATTATTGAGAGCGTCCTGATGCCGGGAGCTAAAGTTGGTAAAAACGCCCGCTTATATCGGACGATTGCCGGTGAAAATTCTGTTATCAATGATGGTGTGACAATCGATGGTAGCGAAGGCATTCAGTTAGTTGGTCACGGCGAAGTAATAGGAGGAGAGTAATATGAATAATAGAATCTGCGGTATCATCTCAAATATTGATAATAAAGAAAAAGTTTCTGAACTAACCGAGCGCCGAGACCTGTCTACCTTAACCTTTGATTGTAAATATCGAATTATTGACTTTCCTCTTTCTAATGCGATGAATGCGGATTGCAATACCGTTTATTTCACCTTAAGCCAACGCTCTTTCCAATCAGTTTCCGACCACCTTGGTAGTGGTCGTGAGTGGGGCTTTGATGGGATTCGTAAACGTTACTTTACTTACGTAACGGACCCGCAGGATTTATACAAAGACAATATTTATTATGAAAATCTGATTGATTATTTAAAGAAATCAAAATCTGTCGTCACCTTTGTGATGGGAACTGATATTATCGCCAACGTTGATTTAAATCCCGTGGTCACTTTTCATCATCAAGAAGGCGCTGTGATTACGGCCATCTATAAAAATGTTTTAGAAGATAAATTATCCCAATACTGCAACCTTTTGGAATTAGATGAGTTTGGTGTAATCACTGGAGTTACCTGCGAGTCAGCCGAACCGCAGGATACCTATACGAGTTTAAGCTTAAATGATTTTGTTGTCGATACCAAATGGTTAATCAAACGCTTAGAGTTGGCGATTGAAGGACAAGAAAATCTGACGTTGCAGGAATTAATTTACAGCTCGTTATTAGGCGGCGAAAAAACCGTCGGCTATGAGTTCAATGGCTATATCAGCAATATTTTTGATATTCAGTCTTACTTCCAAAGTAATATGGATATGCTGAGCTATCCCAAAATGCACAATTTATTATTTGGTGAAAATAAAGTCTACACCAAATTGAAAAATGAAGCACCGACTTATTACTGCCAAGATTCAAATGTCAAGAAAAGTCATTTTGGTGCCGGCTGTGTGATTCGCGGTACTGTCCAAAATTCAATTATCTCTCGACTAGTCAAAGTTGACTTGGGATCGATTGTCAGAAATTCAATTATTATGGGAGGCACAAAAATCGGTGAGAATGTTCAGATTCAATATGCTATTATAGATAAGAACGTAGTGATTGATGACGATGTGAAAATTACCGGCACGCTAAATGAGCCTGTGGTAATCAGTAAGGGCTCCCATATCACTAAGAATGTAGAAGGTCGAGTGATAACAGCATGAAAATTGTCTATGCGGCAGCAGAATGCGCACCATTTTTTAAAACAGGGGGATTAGGGGATGTCATGGGGGCACTCCCTAAGGAAATAGCAAAAAAAGGGGAAGAAGTCGCTGTGATTCTTCCTTTTTATGAGAAAATCATGGCCCCAAAATTCAAAGCTGATTTACAGGATGAATTTAATTTCATCGTCGAAGTTGGTTGGCGGGAGCAATATTGCGGCGTCAAGTCTTTGAAAAAAGATGGCCTGACTTATTATTTCATCGACAATCAGTATTATTTTGGCAGAGATGGCATTTACGGGTACTTTGATGATGGCGAACGCTTTGCCTTTTTCCAAATGGCCGTGATTGAAGTCCTAGAGCGGATTGAATTTATTCCCGATGTGCTGCATGTCAATGATTACCATACGGCGATGATTCCTTTCCTATTAAAGGAAAAATATCGGTGGATTAATGCTTACTCTGGGATCAAAACAGTTTTATCAATCCATAATTTACAATTTCAGGGGATTTATGCGCCACAAATCTTAGCAGATCTTTTCGGAATGGGTCTCGAAAAATATTATGACGGTACGATTCGCTTCAATGACTGTGTCAACTTTATGAAGGCCGGTTTAATCTACGCAGATCAAATTGTCACCGTGAGTCCAACCTATGCAGAAGAAATAAAAACGCCGGAATTCGGTGAACATTTAGAGGCGATTTTAAATCAAGAAAGCTGGCATTTGACGGGTATCTTAAACGGGATTGATTATGATGTCTTTGATCCGGCAACAGATCCGCATATTTATCAAAACTTTGACAGCCAAAAACCGGCTGGGAAGGCAGAGAATAAAGCACAATTGCAAAAGGAATTAGGCTTGCCAGTGAAAAAAGACGTTCTCTTAATTGGCGCTGTCAGTCGCTTAACCCATCAAAAGGGCTTTCAGCTTTTAGTCAATGAGATGAATAATCTATTGCAGTTTGATGTGCAGGTGGTAGTGTTAGGAACCGGTGAATATTCTTTTGAAGAGGCCTTCCGCTACTTTAACGGGGCCTATCCGAAAAAACATCGAGGCATCATTGATTTTGACTTAGATTTAGCTCAGAAAATTTATGCTGGTGTCGATTTATTCTTGATGCCTTCAGCCTTTGAGCCCTGTGGCTTGTCTCAAATGATTTCCATGCGCTATGGCACACTGCCCCTCGTCCATGAAATTGGCGGCTTAAAGGATACGGTGATTCCATACAATCCGCTGACGAAAACGGGAACCGGCTTTGGCTTTGTCGATTTTGATAGCTATATCTTTATGGAAACCATCAAAAAAGCCTTGAAGGTCTTTGTGGAAGAACCAAAAATTTGGCAAAAAATGATGGCTCAGGGGATGACCACTGATTTTAGTTGGACCACCCGCAGTAGTGAGTATCAAAAAGTTTATCAAAAGCTGTTTTAGGAGTTAGTTTAATAAAAAGGTCGTGAATTTTGTGAAGATAACGAAAGAAAATTTTGAAGAACTATTCATTCAGAAACTAAGAGAATATTATGCTTTGGATATTTCAGAAGCCGGGGATGCAGAATTATTAAATACCTTAGGCCGGATTATCACGAGTTATTACAACGCAAATGTTGTCGAAACCAACAAAGTTTATGCAGGTCACCACGTCAAGCAGGCCTACTATTTTTCCATCGAGTTTTTACCGGGAAAAATGTTAAAAAATAATTTATTAAAATTAGGCCTCTTAGACACGGTCACATCTGCCTTGGCTGAGATGGGCATCGATATTGAAAAATTAGCCAATGTTGAAAAGGATATGGCTTTAGGTAATGGCGGTCTTGGCCGTTTGGCGTCTTGTTTTATGGAATCCTTAGCTGCCGGCAGTTTTCCTGGTCACGGTAATGGTATTCGCTATTCCTACGGTTTATTTAAACAACGGATTGTCGACGGCTATCAAGTTGAAATTCCTGATGATTGGTTGAAAAATCCCAATGTCTGGGAAGTTCGCAAGGAATCCCGGGCAGAAAATGTCCGCCTTGGCGGGAATGTCTACCTTGTACCGCTACCCAACGGCAACTTTAAACCGGTCTATGAAAATGCGCAAATTTTACGGGCGGTTCCCTATGACACTGGTATGATTGGTTATCACAATAATACGGTTAACAATATGCGTCTATGGTCAGTGGAAATTCCGGCTTCAGAGGAATGGCGTTATGATTCATTGCAGGAAAAACGTCAATTTGAAGACTTGACCTCAGTTTTGTATCCAGATGATTCCAATGAATATGGTCGTTTGGTTCGTTTAGCGCAAGAATACTTTTTTGTCTCTGCTGGACTGCAGAGCATTATCAATTTCCAAAAGAAAAATCATATTCCAATGGAAGCTTTGCATCATCAAATCGCAGTGCATATTAATGACACTCATCCGGCGATGGCTGTTGCAGAATTAATGCGAATTTTAATTGATGATGAGGATCTCAGCTGGGATACAGCATGGCATGTGACAACTAAGGTTATGAGCTATACAAATCACACCATCATGCAGGAGGCCTTAGAAACTTGGCCGATTGGCATGGTTCAACAAGTTGTGCCACGGATTTATCAAATTATTGAAGAGATTGACCGGCGTTTTGTCGAAGAAATGACCGGCAAGCATCCCAATTATTTGATTGAAAATACTCGTATTATCGCAAATGAGCGGGTGCGGATGGCGAATTTAGCAATCATCGGTAGCCACAGTGTCAATGGCGTAGCAAAACTGCATTCTGAATTATTAAAAAATGTTGTACTACATGATTTTTACACACTATATCCAGAAAAATTCAATAATAAAACCAATGGGATTGATGTTCGCCGTTGGCTGCATCTCTCTAATCCAGCTTTAGGTAAAGTTTTAGATCAAGCCATTGGCAATGGCTGGCGGGATGATATTCATCAGTTGCGCCAATTAGAAGACTTTATTGAAGATGACCAAGTGCTTAATGATTTAGCAGCTGCTAAGTTGACGAATAAAAAACATTTGGCTCAATGGATTTTTGAAAAACAAGGGATTGAAATAAATCCTGAAGCAATTTTCGATGTTCATATTAAACGATTCCACGGCTACAAACGCCAATTGCTGAATTTATTGCATATTATGAAATTGTATTTGGATTTAAAAGAAAATCCTGAATTAGAGATGCATCCAAGAGTCTTTATGTTTGCCGGCAAGGCTGCACCGAGTTATCAATTTGCCAAAATGAATATCAAGTGCATTAACGAAGCCGCCCGCTTAATCAATAATGATCCAGATGTAAATCAAAAATTAAAGGTTATTTTTATTGAAGATTATAACGTGACCAAAGCTCAGAGTATTATTCCAGCAGCCGATGTCAGCGAACAAATCTCGTTAGCCTCCAAAGAAGCTTCCGGCACGAGCAATATGAAATTCATGCTAAACGGCGCTTTAACTATGGCGACATTAGACGGCGCCAATGTCGAAATTCGTGATGAAGTCGGCGATGATAATATCTTTATCTTTGGCTTAACTGAAAAAGAAGTGTATGAATATTATCATAATGGCACCTATAACTCGCGGGAACTGTATCAAAATAATCAAATGATTCGCCGCGTAGTCGATACGTTGATTGATGGCACCATTCCTAATGTCCGAATTGAAGGCGGCGAATTGTATAAGACCCTGGTTGATTACAATGATGAATATTTTGTCTTACGTGACTTTGAAAGTTATGTTGCAGCGCAAAAACGCCTTGATTTAGATTATGGCGATCAACGTCTGTGGCAGCAAATGTCCTTAATCAATATTGCCCACGCTGGACACTTTTCAGCGGATGATACCATCAAACAATATGCCGATGATATCTGGCATATCCAAGCAATAGACCCTAAAGGAAGTCGTTAAAATGGCAGAAATCAACGTCCAATTCAATCCATGGCAGGAGACTTTTAAAAAACCTTTTGGTGCGGTGGCAGTAAATCAGACTGTCACCTTTAATTTAAAAGTAACTGCTGAAAATCCGAAAGTTTTTTTAGTGATTCGTAAGGAAAGCAGTTTTCAAGAAGAGTGTTTGATGAAGGCGACAGAAGATAATTTTTATACAATTGATTTTCAATTAGCCAAAGAAATTGGCTTGTATTTCTATTATTTTAAAATTGAAGTCCATCAGCCAGAACGCGACATTGTGGCTTATGTCGGTAAAAATCATCAGAATTTAGCACCAAAATTAACGGGGGATTTAGAAGAAGTCTGGGAATTTCAATTGACCTCCTTTGAGGCAGAAATTGATCAAGCGCCTGAGTGGTACCGTCAGGCGATTGCCTATCAAATTTTTCCAGACCGATTCAATGAAGTGCGGGATACTCTGCCAAATAGGGCAGATAGTTTGTATTACTTAAATAAAACAGATGCGCCTTATTATATTAAGGACGAAAAGGGCGAAGTGGTTCGCTGGGATTTTTACGGCGGTAATTTTGCCGGTATTTTAGCCAAACTGCCTTATCTTAAAAAACTTGGAGTTTCTTTGATTTACTTGAACCCAATTTTTGAAGCCGGCAGCAATCATCGTTATGATACGGGGGATTATTTCAAAATCGATGATTTCCTTGGCAATAATGAAGACTTTAAAAAGTTTGTCGAACAACTTCATCAAGAAGGCATTCGTGTAATTTTAGATGGCGTTTTTAACCATGTTGGTCGCAATAGCCGTTACTTTAATGGCGATGGTAGTTATGATAGTCTCGGTGCTTATCAATCACGACAAAGTCCGTATTATCCGTGGTTTAATTTTGGCCATTTTCCAGAAGACTATCGTTCTTGGTGGGGCTTTAAAAATCTACCGGAAACCAATAAACAAAATCCCGGCTTTCAAGATTTTATTTATGGCAAAGACGGCGTGATTGATTATTGGTCGAACTATGGAGTTGACGGTTGGCGAATTGACGTTGCCGATGAATTTCCTGACTTTTTCCTGCGGGGCATTCGCAATCGGTTAAATCATCATAAAGACCAAATTTTAATTGGCGAAGTCTGGGAGGACGCCTCCAATAAAATTTCCTACAATCAGCGGCGGGATTATATTTTAGGGAATAGTTTACATGGAGTAATGAACTATCCTTTAAAAAATGCCATCGTTGCCTTAGTGACTGACCGGCAAACGCCAGAAGGAGTCGCGTGGGAGTTGACGAGTCTGCGGGAAAATTATCCGCGAGCCAATTTCTTCAATGGGTTGAATCATTTAAGTACCCATGATACCGAACGGATTTTTTCTTTATTGGATCAAAATATCAAAGCCTTAGAGCAAGCCGTCGCCTTTATGTTTTGTGTGCCTGGCGTCCCTTGTATTTATTATGGGGACGAGGCTGGTCTGACTGGCGGCAAAGATCCAGATAATCGCAAGTTTTACCCGTGGGGACGGGAGAATGAAAAAGTAAAAAATATTTATCAAAACTGGAGCAAGCGCCGCAAAGAAAAAGCGGTTTTAGCAGAAGGTGAAGTGTATTTTGGTTATTACCAAGATTTTATGATTGTTTTACGAGCAGATCAGACGGATTACGCCCTTTTGATTTTAAATACCAGCAGCTCTGAAGCGATGCTGGTCTTCGAGGAAATCGATTTTCTACGGCCGTTACCGAAAAAATTGGCTCAAGCAATCAAGCAGATGCCTCTGCAAAAATTGAGCGGCAAAGACTGCCTCTATCGTGATTACCGTTTTTAAAAAGTTATCAGATAAAATGAAAAGCAGCCTTCATATGGGGATATGAAGGTTGTTTTTTGCGCTTACCTATGGTTTCATTGAAGGAGAAAGAAGACAAAGGAGCGAGTAGATGATTAAATTAGTTGCAGTAGACATGGACGGTACTTTTTTACACTCAGATAAAACTTACAACCGAGATTGGTTTAAGGAGCTGCGGCAGCAAATGACTTTTGATGGCGTTAAATTTGTCGTCGCCAGCGGCAATCAGTATTACCAGCTACGGAGTTTTTTTGACGACTGGCAAAGTATTCCCTTTGTTGCCGAAAACGGCGGCTTAGTGCTAGACGGCGAAGAAGAAATTTTTGTCGGCAATATCCCTCCTGAGGTGATTGAAAAAACCTTAAAGATCTTGGCAGAGTATCAAGTGGCCACTTTACTATGCGGCCGCAAAAAAGCCTATTACACGACTGACAATCAACAGTTGGTGGATTACATCGCTGAATATTATTATCGGATGGAAAAAGTTCAGCAATTTTGGCCGTTGCCAGCCGACCGCTTTTTAAAATTTGCGAATATTGTTAAAAATCCGGAACATGCAGCGGAGTTGACGAAAGTCTTAAACGACAAATTAGCCGGTGAAATGATTCCCGTGAATAGTGGGCATCAGGATATTGACATTATCTTACCGGGGGTTAACAAGGCCCATGGCTTGAAATTATTAGGGGAAAAATATCAAATTTTACCAAATGAAATGATAGCTTTCGGTGATGCCGGCAATGATTTAGAAATGCTGAAATTTGTGGAGCATGGTTTTGCGATGGCCAATGGGCAAGAGGCGATTAAAGCAATCGCCCAAAAGGTTGTGCCTAGTAATAACGAGGACGGTGTGTTACAAACAATTCAAGACTTTGTCGATAACAAGTGGGAATATCCTTATGCTTAAGTATCGTTTGCTTAAGGCAGAAGATGCTAAGGCTTTTTACCAGCTATCTAAACAGCTGGATCAAGAGACCCCTTATATGCTATATCTGCCGGATGAACGGGAGGAAAATCTGGCGGCACTGGAAAACATTTTGACAACGGCCAACGAAACTGGATTTTTGTTGGGTGTGTGGCAGGTTTCAGAGGAGCTGATTGGTTATATTTCAGCTAAGGTAACACCCTTGCAAAAAATCCAACACACTGCTTACATCGTTATCGGTATTCGGCAAGCTTATTGTGGGCAGGGCATTGGCAGCCGGCTTTTTACAGAACTGGAAACTTGGGCGAAACAAAAGCCGCTGCATCGTTTAGAGTTGACTGTTATGACAGAAAATCAAGCGGGCCTCAAGCTATATCAAAACAAGGGTTTTGTCATTGAAGGCACTAAAAAAGACAGTATTTTTATGAACAATCGTTATCAAGATGAATATTATATGGCAAAGCTGCTTTAGCCAATAGCCAAATTAATCAATAAAACAGACTCTAAAAAGAAAGCCAGTCGGCAATCTTCTCAGAGTCTGTTTATTTAATAAAAACTTTATTTAGATTTTTCGACGTCGCCGGTGTTAATTACAGGCTGAGTACCTTTGTCGGTAATAATGGAAACCAAAAGATTATTAATCAATTGGACTTTGCGGTCATCAGTAAAATTAATTTCCTGGCCGTCTTCGATTTGCTCCAAGGCCATTTGGGTCATTGAAACGGCCCCTTCAACAATCGTTTGGCGGGCAGATAAAATGGCTTTAGCCTGTTGCCGCTGCAACATAGCGCTAGCAATCTCGGTTGCATAGGCCAAGTGGTTCAAACGAGTTTCAATCACTTCAACGCCGGCTACTGCCAAACGATCTTGTAATTCTTTGGCCAATTCAGCAGATACTTCATTTGTATTGCCTCTTAAGGTAATATCGCCGTCTCCATAGCTGTCATAAGGATATTGTGTGGCAATGTGGCGAATAGCTGTCTCACTTTGAATTTCGACAAAATCTTGATAGTAATCAACATCAAACAAAGCTTTAGCGGTGTCGACCACTTTAAATACAACAACAGCGGAAATTTCAATCGGATTACCTTCTGAATCATTGACCTTTAATAGTGAGCTGTTAAAGTTGCGAACTTTTAAAGATACGTTGATTTTATTCGTAAAGGGCGTGATAACAAACAATCCGTTGTCTTTAATCGTACCTAAATACTGACCAAAAAACAAAACTGCTTTGGCCTGATTCGGGCTGACAATGGTAAAAGAACTGAGAAAAAGAAAAGCTAAGATAATAATCACCGTTCCTAAAAGCATCGGCAGAACGCGAATATCATCTCCAGAGACACCCATAAAAAATAAATAGAGACCACCCAAAATTGCCAAAATTAAAACGATTAAAGCTAAGTAACCATTGACATGAAAAGTATTTTTTTCCTTCATCATTTTTCCTCCTTATTTATTACCTCTAAGTTCATTTAATTCAATAAATCCTGAGACCAAAAAACTTTTTGATAGTGGCGGTTCACGGCAAAGGTGATGATGGCAAAGATCACCAGCGTAATCAAAGTAATCAAGAGGGTCTGGCCGGTTAGCACGAGCCAAAAGCCCAGAGCTGCTGTCACAAGTCCGCCGATAATCAACACACCAAAATAAATGAAAACCATTCCCCAAGTACCAGCACCCCGATTAAATAATTGGGAAACACTGGTCCAATTGGTCGTCAAAAGGCGATAATCTCGATAGAAATAATAGCAGCTTAATAAATAAGTCCCTAAAAAATCTCCTAATAGAACGCCGATAATTAAGAGTGGATTAGCCTGCATGACCAGGCTGATAATCAACACCATAAGTCCCGTTAAAATCATTTGCACAATGACCGCAAAACGGAATTTCACCTTTAAATAGTCACTAAAATTCATCGGTAACGAACGGATAAATTCAAAATTATCGCCATCTAAAGAAATCATCATGCTGCCGATGGAGGTCGTATTAATTGTAAAGGCGGAATAAAAGACACCAATTACAAAGGCAATCGGCCAAAAATCAGCACTTATCCCGACTAAATTAAAACCAGAAGTCATCATATTGATTAGCATAATCAAAGGAATCAAGGCAATCGAACTAAAAGCCTGCAGCATTAACGTTGGATTTTTAATCAGTGACAAGTTGTAGGTCATCAGCTGTCGATTTAAACTGCGATAGGCAATTTTTTTCTTGCTGGCTTTTTCCGAAAGGACCGGAGTATATTCTCCGCTGGCATAATTGTACATTCTTGGCACGACAAATTTAATCGCCAAAACAAAAATCAAGCCGGTCACCCCTAATATTCCGATAATCGACAGGATTCCTCCTAAACTAAAGGGATGCACGATGGCCATGTGAAAGGGTAAAAATGGCGGCAGCGGTGTCTGATCTGGCAGCACGCCTTCATAGACATAAGTTTGCTGAGAATTAACATATAAAATCCCGGCCACCATCCCGATTGTGGGAATTACCATTAACAAAGTAGTAAAAACACTTTTGTGGCGATTAAACCATTTCGATTGGACCAATACGGAAACCAAAAGGGCACTGAAGCCTAAAATAATGAAAAAGAAGGCCAAGCCCAACACAATCGCAATAACAAAATTAATGATTGGTGCGGCACTGCTGCGAAAAGCAGTGAAACAAAATAGCACAAAAACCGGCAGCTGAAAAGGGGCAACGGTCAAGGCGACCGTTAAAAATTTCCCCATAAAGACAGAAGCCTGGGTGTAAGGCAACGGCAGATAATCTTTTAAATCTTTGCTGTCATAAAAGACATTGAATAAAATAGAAATTGATTGAGAAAAAGACATCAAACCAAACATCAAACAATAAAACGTGAAAAAGCCGGGGTAGTTTGGATAATCCACTGACATCATAATCAAGCCATACATAAAGGCAAACATCACCGCAATCAAAACGTACTGACTCAATAAGCTGCGGGTCAATGACTTGTCTTGACGATTTTTCTTTCTAAGCTGCATGGTTGTCTGCGGATTAGCATAGAGCAGGTTAATTTTAAAAAGTTCCCATACTTGAGTTTTATTCATGGGCTAGGCCTCAGAACTTTCTGAACTAAGCGCAGCGCTGGCCTGCTGTTCTGATTGGCGCCCAGCCATTTTTAAGTAAACAGATTCCAAAGACTCATCTCCTGCTGAAGCCAAGAGGTCATCCACTGAACCGTTATAAATTAATTCCCCTTGCTTTAAAATCGCCAATTCATCGCACAATTGCTGCGCAGTATCTAAAACGTGGGTCGAAAAAATCACCGTTTTTCCTTTGGCTGCATGGGCCTTCATCAATTCTTTTAGGTCAAATGCCGCTTGCGGGTCTAAGCCTTGCATCGGTTCATCTAAAATCCAGACATCTGGATCGGAGAGTAGGGCACCAATCAAAATGGCTTTTTGCCGCATCCCGTGGGAAAAATTATCCAATAATTCATTACCCTTATCCTCAAAATCAAACAGCTTGGTGTATTTCGCAATTTGCTGATTTTTTGTAGCTTCAGATAAACTAAAGGCCACAGCAATTAAATTCCAATATTCATTGGCTGTTAATTGCAAAAATAAATCCGGTGTATCAGGAACATAGCCAATCGTCTTTTTAATCGCCAGACGATTGTCCGCTAATTTTTGGTTGTCAAAAAAAATATCTCCGCTCGTTGGATTAATCGTGCTGACTAAACATTTAATCGTAGTCGATTTACCGGCACCGTTATGTCCGAGAAAGCCAAAAATTTCTCCTTCGCGAATTTTTAAATTTAAATCCTTTAAAGCAATTTTATCCCCGTAATGCTTGGCAACATTTACTAATTCAATCATCTTATTCCCACCAGTCCTTCAAATTATATTGCAACTTTTTTCAAAAAAAATCATGTTTTTTTCAGGTATGGCTATATTATACCGCTTTTAAAGGGATTAAAGAAGATAAATCCGTCGATTCTTAGCGTTACAACTAACCTTTAAAAATCAATACCATTGGTGTTTTGAAAGAATTCTTATGCTAAACTAAAAGAAATTTAAAAAGGGTGTGATGGGATGCATTATGTTTTAGAAACACCGCGACTGCGTTTGCGGGAGTGGCAGCCGGGTGAAGAGCTTGAGTTAAGTAAGTTCTTAGCTGATCCTGAGGTGATGTACGCTTATGAGCATGGCTTTTCTGAAGCCGAGGTAAAAAATTGGCTGCAATGGAATCTGACTTCTTATCAAGAGAATCAATTTGGTTTGTGGGCGATGGAATTAAAAGCGATCGGCGAAATTATCGGCGAGTGTGGGTTAACCTCACAGCAGGTGGCCGGTAAAAACTATTTGGAGATTGGCTACCATTTGCAAAAAAGCTTTTGGGGACACGGTTATGCTATTGAAGCTGCTCGTGCTTGTAAGGAATATGCCTTTGAGCACCTTACCAATGAAGTTGTTTCAATCGTTCGTGATACGAATTTAGCTTCGATGAATGTAGCTATTCGCAATGGGATGCTGGTGAGGGAGCGATTTTCAAAAGATTATTATGGGCTAAAGATGCCTCATTACTTATTCAGCGTAAAAAAAGCTTAGTCAGAGTTCCAATATAAATATTATGTAAACTTGATTCGGGCAAAATAGAATTATTCCGCCAATTTTTCTAAAAGTTGGCCTTTCGTCAGCAATAAATTATTTTCTCTTAACTGCAGGTCTGCTTTCTCAATGGCAACTTGTGTTAGAGCTTCTTCGATAATGAGCAGATTTTGCTGCCACTGTTGGGACGTTCCACAATACTTTTCATGGCTTTCCTTCAGCCTTTTGATTAAAGCGAGGGAAAATCCCAATTTCTTTAGAGCTTGAATATTTTCAAAATCAGCGACTTCTTGCTCTGTAAAATCATACCAGCTCTGCTTTTTTTGAGGCGTTAAAAGCTCTAGTTTTAGATAATGTTTAACGGTGTCAACAGTTGTCTTTTGCTGTTTTACAAACTGGGAAATATTCATTTTTATTTTCTCCTTGTCAGGGGGTTAACCCCCTGTGTTTTACTTAGTATACCAAAAGGAGGAAAAAAACATGACCCTAATTTTTTATATCGTGACTGATTTATATGGCAGCTTGATGCTAGTTGCCAGTAGTATTATGAAAAATAAAAAACAACTTTCTTCAAAACTGCTGCTAATAAATTTAGTTGGCGGCGGCTGTGTGTTCTTAGCACCCATTAGGCCAATTTTTTTCTATGGCGGGCTAAGTATTTTATTGTGTGCAGCAATTTTGAACGGACTGAGTCTAAATGGAAGAATAAACTGGCGACATTTAGTAGTGAGATGCTTGTTTTCTCTGCTGCTACTTTATTGGCATAGCAAATTATAAAAAAGGGTGACGAGATGACGATTTTACCAGCAGCTGATATCTATCAGCGCTTAAAAAAATTAGAGATTGCCTATCAAGTTATTCAGCACAAAGCTGTTTATACGGTCGCTGATATCGATTTTGAGATTCCCGCATCTGCAGTGAAAAATCTATTACTGAAAGGGAAGGGCAAAAACAATCCCCATTATTATCTGGTGGTGATGCCAGATTCCATCCAGTTGGACTTAAAAAAACTGGCTTTATTTTTAAACGAAACACGCTTAAGTTTTGTGTCAGCTGAGGACTTAGCTAAGAAGTTCGGCCTACAGATGGGGGCGGTGGGGCCCTTGGCTTTGCCTGAAAAAAGAGGTGAGGGGAGCAGTTCTATAAAGGTTTTACTTCATCAAGATATCCCCCGCAATCAAAAAATCGGGTTTCATCCAAATCAAAATGATGCGACAGTGATTTTAGACTATGCTGATTTTTTAAAATATTTAGCAGTACTGCACTACCAGCCAATTTATTTTTCTGGGGAGGATACACATGATAAGTGACTTAACACAACAAGATGCCGCAGCGTATCATCAATTGCGGCTGCAGGCTTTGCAGGAAGCTCCGGAGGCTTTCGCGGCAACTTATCAGCAGGAAAAAGATTATACGGAAGAACAAATTCAAAAGCGACTCGCCGACAAAAATCAGAAAATGTTGCTGGGCTTTTTCCATAATCAAACTTTAGTCGGCATGGTGGGCTGCTATCAAGAAAAGGGTTTGAAGTTAGCTCATAAAGGTGTGATTTTCGGCATGTATCTGCTGCCGGAATTTCGTAAAAAAGGCTATAGCCAACAATTATTGCAGCAATTGCTTACTGAAATTCCGCAAACTTTTCCAATGATTGAACAAGTGAGTCTTTGGGTGAATGCTGAAAATTTGGCGGCCGTTCACCTGTATCAAAAACTAGGTTTCAAAGAATACGGCTACGAAAAAAACGCATTGAAGTGGGACAATCGTTATTACGATGAAATATTAATGTCAAAGCTGATTGGAGGGGGAAAAGATGGTTAAAACAATTGCATTGCTCGCTGATGTCCACGGAAATTTGACCGCCTTTAAAGCCGTGCTAACAGACTGTCAAGAAAAAGCGGTGGAGGACTATTGGTTTCTTGGGGATTTATTGTTGCCAGGTCCAACTGGCCAGCAGATTTTTGCGGAGCTAAAAAAATTAAAGCTTTCGATAGCTGTCAGAGGCAATTGGGATGACTGTCTGCTAGAGGTACTGGATAAAAAGATTGATTTAGCTAACCCAACTGACGTTTACATTGGTATGCTGACGAAATTTGTTTACCAAGGTTTGTCTTTGGAAAATATTGACTGGCTGCGAAATTTGCCATTGCATCAGTCGACGACAGTGGAAGGAATTAATTTTGGAATCAGTCATAATCTACCGACAGAAAACTCGGGCAGTAGCTTGTCAACAGTTGGCAAACAAGCTGACTATGACCGACTTTTTGAAGGGGATTTAAAAGCGTTAGATGTTGCTATTTATGCCCATGTGCACCACCAAACATTGCGCTACAGTAGCCAAGACCAATTGATTTTAAACCCCGGCTCTATCGGGCAAGCCTTTAGTTCTTGGTCCAAATTTCGTTCTGATGGCCAAGCCTATTACACAATTTTGCAAGTGGAACAAGAGAAAATTATCGACATTGATTTTAGAAGAGTTGCCTATGATGTTTCAAAGGAAATTGCTTTAGGGGAGCAATTGCAGATGCCATTTTATCCACAATATAAAGAATTAATCAGCAAACGAATCAATCATACCCATGATAAAGCACTACTGGAAAAAATTATTCAAGAAAATAATTACCGGCAAGAACTACAAGATTTTTTAAATGAATTGTAATTCTTGCGGGGTCTGTAATTATCTTGCTGATTACCAGTTGCGTTGAAATTTTTTAGTGGTTGAGCATAAAAATTTAGTTTGCAAGAAGGACGTAGCATCAGGATGCTTTTTTCTCTTTAGTAGCTTGTAATTTCTGCTGTTCCCGTAAAAGTTTTGCTAAGTCGTCACGATCCCATAAACGAAAGTTTAATTTGGTCGCTAATTCGCTAGCCGATTTCGTAAAATAATTATTGGTGATAACAATCCCTTGATCTAAGCCGTAGTAACCTAAGCCGGCGTGGACCTCTTGGACCGCTTTATTGCCAACTTTTTTCTTCCAGCGTTTACACTGAAATCCATAAGAAACACCATCTTTTTGAGCTAGCAGGTCGATGCCTTGATCACCGACTCTGCTGGTTTCTTTGATTTTTAGGTAACCAACTTTAGTCAATAAAAATTTTGTGTATTGTTCAAATTCAATTCCCGACATTTCATCAATAGTCGCCAGCTCCGCTCGAGCAAAACGGTGCTTTTGACTGAAGACCGGATATAAATTCAACAATAGCCATAACAAAAGACAAAACAGCAACCCATACAAATAACGCTGATCTTTTTGTAGGAAAAAAATCAGGCCACAATAAACCGCTATTGCCCCAAAAAAATTGCCCAAGTTTTTCATAGCAAGCCCTCCAGTTCACTTTTGAGTACATTTATACTACTATGTTATAATTTAACTAGATTTCTTTCAATAAAATACGCAAAAATACTGCTGAAATCATTGAAAATATGAAGGGAGGAAGGCAAGTGTTTACCTATATTTTTCTGAGTCTGGTGATTTTCGGGTTTTTAATTCTGGCAATTCAACTGTTTCGTGGTAAATGGCTGCGCTTAATTGCTGGCAATACCTTTGGTGACTTGCCGAAAGAAGCCGCCATTAGAGCTGGGCGAGTAGTTGGGTGGCTGCTAGTTGGGCTGATTGTTTTATTTGGTTTAATCATAGCGGACACGTTTTTTCATATCTTTGGAGCATTGATTAAACTTATTTTGCTTGTTATTACAATTACGTCCTTCTATCTGATTTTTAAATATTTGCGCCATTGGGTTAAGACGGGAAAATAAATGTTGGCAAACAAGTTAGCATCAGTGCCTTTCGAAAGTGGGCTAAAGTGCTTATCTAGTTGTTTGTTACTTTCAGCAAACATTTTTGAAAACCAATTTTAGTTCTGAAAATTAGTTTTAGAAGTCTGAAGGAAAACTTAATCCTAGATTTCAATCTACGAATGGACTCTAAGAACATTTTTAAGGAGAGGTAACCTGAAATGAAAAAGCTTATCTTGATTGGTGGCCCAATGGGGATTGGGAAAAGTACCGTGACTGCTGCATTAAATGAAGAGTTAGACAACTCAGTGATGTTGGATGGTGACTGGTGCTGGCAAATGCATCCGTGGCAATTTACAGAAGAGAATAAAAAGATGGTTTTGAAAAACATTCAATTTTTGCTGCAATCCTTTATTGATAATTCAAGCTTTGAATTTATTATTTTTTGCTGGGTGATGGATCACCAAGAAATAATTGAGGATGTTTTAGCGGGATTGAAGCTATCCGATACGGAAGTAATTTCTATCTCACTTGTTGCGAGCCCGCAAAAATTGACAGAAAATATTCAAGCTGACATTGTAAAGGGTCTCCGGAGCTTCGATTCAATTGCTACGGCAATAGCTCGTTTAGAAAATTATCGAGGGGTTGAATCGATAAAAATCGATACTACTGCTTTAGATGTTTCAGCAGCAGTTGCTGAAATCAAAGAACTGATTTAGTAATTTTGTTTGAGAAGGGAAGAGACCATGCAGGAAATTTTTCAAAAAATTGAGGACTTTGATAAGTGGCAGTCTTATGAGGTAATTAAGAAAGGCTGGTCAGATGATGTCAAAATTTCTGCCGCAATCAACAACAAGCGTTATTTATATCGCTTGTTTTCCAATGATTTATTTGCTGAAAAGTTAGCAGAGTTTCATTTTGTTGAAATTGTTTATCAAACTGGTATTCAATGTTCTCAGCCAATTTCGTGCCGGCAGATTAATGATTCTGAATGGGCTTACATGAAATTATCTTATCTAGAAGGGGAGACTTTATCAGGAGTTCTCTCAGATTTGCCGGTATCAGAGCAATATCAATTAGGCCAAACTGCAGGGAGATTTCTAAAAAGGCTTCATGAGCAACCTCTTGAAGAAAAAATTTTAGCAGAGGATTGTCTACAGCAAGTTATTGCAAAAAAACGCCGCCAGTTGGACCGCTATTTGCAGGCTAATTATCATTTAGATAATCAAGATGCGATGATTGATTTCATTCAGCAAAATCTTGATTTTATAATGCAGCAACCAATAACTTATCAACATGGCGATTATCATCCTGGTAATTTAGTTTTGCAGCCGGACAATACTTTAGCGGTGATTGATTTTAATCGCTGGGATATCGGTGATCCTTTTGAGGAATTTGTCAGAGTTGAAGCTTTTACCGTCGAAGATTCAACAGCTTTTGCGTGGGGCCAGATTTCTGGTTATTTTAATGACAATGTGCCGGAAAGCTTTTGGCTATTGTTCAAAGTTTATGCTTATCATACGGCGTTATTTAGTATCATTTGGTCAGAATCTTTTGGTAAAACTGCTGTCAATGACGCCATCCAAAGTTATCACCGAATTGCTGATGACTACGCAAATCAAAATCATAATCAACCTAGATGGCTTGCTGAAATCAAACAACAGCTTAGTTTGTTAGAAAGTGAATAGATTTAAGTTTTGAATTCCAAATAGTAAAAAGAATAGAGAAAATATTAAGTTATGTATAGATAGTGGATTAGTAAAAGAATCAGTAGGTGGGTTGAAATGAATTGGATTTCAATCTGCTTTTTTCTATTTAAAACAAAGTTAACTTTGTATAATATATATTATGTAAACTAAGATATAAAATTTTAGCTGCTCGACATAATTCCAGACAATTCTACTCGTTTTAACCTCTCCTCCGCCTGCAAAATCAAAGTATAAAATGCAGATTCTATAAAATCGCTGTTCTATTGCTAAAACGAATCGAAATTACGAAGAAAAATAGTTGAAAGTTTTTTTTGCCAGTTTAGGTTTATGTTTCACCAGTCTAGCGCTGTGAATTAAATCAATATTGCTTGCTTTGAAATAATTGATATTTTAGTCATAACTATTAAACTTTATTTTCATTTACATGATCAACTTAAAATCACAAAAGGAAAATCTCCATCATCTAGCCACAATTATTATTGCTTTAGATTCTTTATTAAAATTACTGACATTAATAAAAAAACTTCCTCACTTAAACTTCTAACCAGTATTCTTTTTCTTAACTCTGTTACACTGTTACTATCACTATTTTAGGAGGTTTTCTTTTGGATTTATTTGAAACCATGATTCAACATACATCAGTTCGAGATTTTACTCAGCAGGATATCCCGAAGGCATTAAAGGAGCAATTGGTGGCTGCCGCTCAGAGTGTCTCTTCCTCAAATTTTTTACAGGCCTATTCCATTATTGAAATTCGTAATCCTGAAAAATTGCGTGCTATTGAGAGCTATAGTCGTAATCCGGGATTTATTTCACAGGCTGGGACCTTTTATGTATTTGTTGCAGATTTGCAGCGGCATGCCAGAATTTTGCAGGCGCAGCAGAAAGATACTACCCATTTAAAAACGATGGAACCGCTGCTTGTGTCCATTATTGATACGACTTTGGCAGCTCAAGGCATGGCGACCTTTGCTGAAAGTCAAGGTCTGGGCATTTGTTTTATCGGCGGTGTTCGCAATCAAATTTTTGAAGTTGCGAATCTTTTGGAATTACCACCGCTGACTGTCCCCTTATTTGGTTTGGTAATTGGTTATCCAAAAAATAAAAATCAAGTGAAGCGACGACTGCCAAAAATACTTGCTGCACCAATTGACCGCTATCATTTTGATATGAAGGAAATTACAGATTATGATTTAGCCATGGAAAACTACTACACTCAGCGAAGTAACAATCAGCAGCAAACCAACTGGAGCCAAAAAGTCACTGATTATTTTGCCACTGCCAAACGACCACAGTTGAAGGACTTCTTAAAACATCAAGGCTTTACCGAGATAAAATAGAAGCTGTAACACTAGATTAAACAGAGAAAATTTTTCTGAACAATAGCCGACATGCACCACAAAATATTCAGAATTTGCGATGAGGAACTCCTGGGCTGCAGTCCTACACGCACTTTCTGTCTCGAAAACCCACCGAATCACAGAGACAAATACAATATCATTCAAAAATCTATCTGTTCACATGACTACTGTCACAGTCATTTCTATATTTTTTCTATCATAAAGATAGATTTGACTTGAAAATCATACTCTCTGCTCAACAAAATAATCGATAATTCTTCGATAACCGCTAAGCTGGCAAGCAGTAAAAATGCCAGCAATAAAAAGTTGCTGCTGGTTTCGATTTTTAAATATTGCTCCAGATAACCGTCCAGATAATCGTAGAATGGAACAAAAAAGAGACAAATCCATGCCCAGCGATTTAAAAACGTGGGCATCACGAGAATAAATCGTTGAAATTTATCATAGGCAATAACGATTGCCACCACTTTAAAAAACAAAATACCTGCTAACCAAACAAGTTCCCATGAAAGCAATGTTTGCTGAGGGCCCAATCTGATTAACGCAATAAATAAAAAGGCTAAGTCGCCGATTAAATCAGCATGAAAACCAGCTTCATCTGCAATCCCTGCTGATTTGGCGATACGGCCGTCGAGAATATCACTGACACCGCAGTACAAATAAATTGCCAAGAATTCCCAAGATTCTGTCCCAAAGAAAATTAAGAAGGGTGCTGCTATAATTCGCGAAAAACTAAATAAATTGGCTAAGACCCGCATCCTGTCACCCTCCCCTTACACGCCTTTATCATAACATAAATTTTTTAGAAAGTTGATAGCTTGAAAGGGTTTCTCTCTCTGTTAATTTATGTCATAATAAAAAAGAAAGCGGATAAAATAACGTAACAAGCAAGAATCAAGGAGATGATTATATGAAAGTAAAACTATTGGGTGTCACCCTTTTAAGCGGATTAATATTAGCTGGCTGTGGTGGTAGCGATTCTGCCAACAGCACGGCTAGCTCTACTACAACGACAATTGAAAGCAGCTCAGTGACGGAGGATAGCAGTATGACTAGCATGGTTGACACAACTGAACATTTAGAAAGTGTGATTGTTTCCAATGAAAATAATGTTTTAGTCGTTGCCCGAGTCGGTCAAGGCACCGATATGTATCGACTTGAAGTTGATTTGGACAAGGTGAAAATGGAAAATGGTAATGAACCAGCGACGAGCGAATTGATTGCCGGCTTAGTGGTTAACATCACTTATAGCGGAATCATCGGCTTTAGCTACCCAGCCTTTATTCCAAATTACAGCGAAATTTTAGTCACTGAAGAAACTGACCAAGCGACTCTGGATGCCGCTTTAGAGGCGCAAAGAAGTCTGATGGCGACTGACTCCAGTATTACAGAAGAATAATAAAAAAATTAGGAGAAACCTGTAGCAATAGCCAGATGTTTCTCCTAATTTTTTATAGTTTGAATGTTTCAGCTAAATCATTTTCCTGCTTGCTTAAAAGATATTTCTCAGGAATTTTTGGTAATTCCTGTAAAAAACCTTCAGACAAGTGAAACTCATTTTTAAGCAGCTGGAAAAATTTCATTGTCAATGCCATTAATTGCAGCAGTGAAGTATAAATCGCTTCAGAGCCGTCAGAATGATAGGTTGCCAGTAGTGCTGCCCTCTCGTTTTCATCGAGTAAAGGCAAAATTTGTGTTTGCTGTTTGCCATAACTGCGTTCAAATCCATAAGTCAAGGCCGTTTGCCAGGTCATCAGTCGAATCACTTCATCCCGGGTGATTCGTAAATAAAATTGATCCAGCAGCAATTCTCCCCGCAAAGTTGCCTTCAAGACACTGAGGGATTGCCACCAAAATTCTTTAATAGAAGCTATCACGGCTTTTTGAGAGGGATAGGTCAGCCAATAATCTTGATCTGTTGAGACAATTTGCTCAGTCAGTCCCTCTTTATCAGCAATAATTTGAGTCAACGAATCTTCCTCTAAATACTCCGGTAACAGTTTCAAAGAACGAAACTGGAAATCAATTCGCACCCCATTGGTATATTGAACTAAAAAAATGTAGCCTTGGTCTTTTGGAAACCAAGGCGGCGATAAATCGTCATCCTCGGGTTCTGTCATAATTAAAACCTCACCAAAGTTTTGTAAAAAATCTTGCTGAAGTCGATATTTCTTAACTTGATCGGTGAAGAACACCACATCGTAATCTTTAAATTTATCATCAGCGATTTGTGGGTTCACCCGTGAGCCATTCATGGCAAAGACTCGCAAGTCTGCATTTTCCACAAAAAATTTTTTTAATAAACGCATCGTTTGATCCATCGAAGACTCCTTTTAAAATGGCAACACTGTTGATAAAGACTCTTTTTAAAATAGCAATTCAGCTGACTCATTGAAACGTAGTAAATACGGTGAGTTATCTACTTTTTTCCCCAATCGCTTAAACCATTTTTAAGTATTTTCGATTCCTGTTAAATCCATTAACATAAAATATTTAGTAGTCCCAGCAAATGGCATATCAGCGACTTCGGCGATAATTGCAAAACCATAATCCAGATAAAAATCCCTAGCCTGAAAATCCTGTGTATTGATTGTGATAAAGCGACAGTCATTTGTTAAGGCAAAGTCTTTGGCTTGATTTAATAGCTGAGTCCCTAAACCTTGCTGACGCACTGCCGGTTTAGTCGCCAACAGGCTGATATGCAGAGTGTTTAGCCATTTGTGACCGCTGATTCCGCCCAGATAGCTGCCTTCAGAAAATGCTGCAAAAGAAAATTCAACAGCTTTACCGATAGGCCCATCACTATTTTCTAATTGATGTTCGTTTAAAAGTGCCGTCAGTTCTTGATTATTTTTTTGCAGTGAGTAGTCAATTATCTCCATTTAGTTACTCCTTTGTCTGATTTTTTAACGCTTCAAACTGATGATGCACTTCAGGAAAACTTTTCTTTAAACTGATGAGCCGGCCAGTTTCCTTGGATAAAAAGCAATGCTGACTGGCGCCGGTCGTATAAAGTTTGCCACTGGTATCTTTGATTTCATAAGTAATTGTCAGACGGGTTCCTGTATAAGCTTCTACGGTTGAATAAATCAAGACTTGGTCATCAAAATGAACCATCTCTTTATACTGACAATCTACGGCAAGCACTGGGATGATAATTCCCAGCTCTTCGATTTTTTGATAAGAGATTTGATTTTTTGCGAGAAAATCTAAACGAGTTTCTTCAAACCAGCGAATGTAATTGGAATGATGGATAATTCCCATCTGATCGGTTTCATAATATTGAGCTCTTCTTAGATATGGGCTGTTGTCTGTCATGGTCTCCCCTTTTCTTTAATGTAAAATGCCAAAATCAGTTAGTGGGCGGTAACGGAAATGGACCACGCCGATAATTTCCTCTGCTGAAATCAGGCCAAAGGTCCGGCTGTCCTCAGAATTATTGCGATTATCCCCTAAGACGAGATACATCTCATCAGGAATTGTTGCAGGCATGGCTTCACCGGCTAAACTCGGGGTAATTTCCAAAATATCCTGCAGGTCAAAATTCCAAAAAGGACTACTGTAATTGTCCTCAGGCTCTAGATGGTCCTCTGGAGTGACCTCTCCATTAATATACAACACCCCATCATCAAAAGCCACATCATCTCCAGGCATTCCAATCACCCGTTTGACATATTCTTCAGCCGGCTGTCCCGGTGGATTAAAGGCGACAATATCAAAGCGATCGACCTTTTCATAATTAAAAATTAAAACCCGATCGCCATCAGTCAACGTCGGGTTCATGGAATCACCATCAACAACTCCTTGGGAAACGAAAAAGCCGAAAAAAATAACTAGAAAAAGCAAAACAGCCGCTAAAATAATCAGCAAAATCGACCGCTTTGTCAAGGGTACTTTTTTATTCAGCTGTTCCACCAATTCCTGACTTTTCATCTTTTCACCACCATCAAAACTTTTCTTGTAACACCGTAGCACGCTAAAAATTCTTTGTCAAAAAACCTATTAATTAAACAAATTGGTAAAGAAGTCTTTAACCGAGGTCCATAAATTTTGGAAAAAGCCTTCGTTAGCCTTCAAGGCATCTGTTAATCCGCCAAATTGGTCGCCTAATTGGCTGAGGGTATCTTTAAAGCTGTCTGAAATTTTTTGCAGCTGATCTAAAGATTCCTGTGATAAAACGCCATCAGTCTCCAAATACTTTTGCGCCAAGGCAATCAACTGATTGATGCTGTCTTGAGAAATATATTGCGACAAATCATTGTCCTTTAAGGCTTGGTTGACCACATTTTCAACATCTTCAGCTGTGACATTGTCCCCTTGCGCTTCTTTGAGGGTGGCCAACTCTGTTTTAATATCAACTAAAGCTTGGTTCAATTGTGTTTGATAAGCTTCATCTGCGGCTGATTGTTCTTCAGAAGATAACGTGCTGTCTTGAGATGCCTCGCTGGTAATTTCATCGGCAATATCTGTGGTTGTTGTTAATTCTTCTTGCGCCAGTTGCGCGCGGTCAGGATCAATCGTCACGCCATGGGCTTCAAAGGCTTTATAAACCCCCGTTAAGGCACTTTCGCCGGTGACTTGCACAACGCTAGCCACTTCAATTGAGGTATCGGTGATGCCGGCAGTTACCAATGGATTCATATATTGCTCCGCCGTAATTAACGTAATATTAGCAGGCGTCACAATATCCACTTGAATACCGCTGCCGCTTGCTTCTTTGGTTACAACAACGGAACTTAACATAGCGGAATCATCACCAGAACCGGAGCCAAGATAATTAATTAAATCTTGAGCCGTTGCTACCTCCGTATCGACATCAGTTGCAGTAATATTTAATAAACTCATGGTTTCATTTAATTGCGCGGCTGTTAATCCGGCGCCAGCGACAAACATCGGTTTATCCCAGGTTGTTTCTTCACTAGTAGTTGAACTGCTAGTGGCTAAAGCTGCTGTGGGAATTGTTAAAAGACTGCTGAATAGTAAAGCAGTGCTTGTAAGTAAGCCAATTTTTGAAATTTTCATGGTAGACTCCTTTCGTTTCTTTAATTTTAGTCTATTCGTAAAGGCAATCAGTCAAAAAAATGTTATCTTAAGCCATTATTTAAAATGCTTGATTTTTCTTAAAGTTCTAAGCAGCAAAAAAAGCTCTAGGATAAAGTGTAACAGATTTTATCCCAGAACTCCCTTTACATGTCTTTAGTTAAAAAGTGAATGGCGCCTTGATCATCCCTAGAGAGAATTGTTTTCTCCTTTAAATAAGTAAAGGTTAATTCAGGGATGCTAGCATCTTGGAGCATTTTTTCGTAGCCTTCAAAAATATTGCGAATATAGGCTTTATAAGCCACTTTTTTCTTTAATCTTTTTTTCATGGGACACCTTCCTCATGTCATATCTTACCAATTTATCAAAGGCTCCTCAAGAGTCAAATTAGAAAAAATTAAAGAGGCTGAAGAAAAGTAAAAAGACGGCTAACAGGCAGAAATTTAACAGGGAAAAATTTCGCAAAAGCTGCCCCTTCTCCCCTGGTGCATAAAGGGAGAACACTCTAAAGCCGATTAAATTAGCTAAGGAAGCGACTAAAGTCCCAAGCCCACCGATGTTGACCCCTAAGAGTAATGCTTGACTTTGTTCAGTGAAGGGAGCTAACAGCAAAGCTGCCGGTACATTGCTAATCAGCTGACTAATTAAGCTGGAGCCCACCAGCACTGACAAGAAATTTCCCATGATGTTTTGGATAAACGTAACAAAGGTTGGAATTTCCGCTAGATTGCCGACGATTAAAAAAAAGAACACAAAAGTTGCCAAGAGCCGATAATCGACTTCTTTTAGGGCTCTTAAATCAGCTAAGACCACTAATAAAATGCTGACAACAACTGCTATTGTCAGCGGCAGAATATGCAGGATTGCCAAAATCATCAGAAGCAGACCAACGAGCGCCAAAGCCAATTGCTTGGTCGAAATTTTTTTCAGCTGCGGACTGTTGACCTCTAGAGGATTTTTATTGATAAAACGTGTGATAACTAAGAGACTAACGGCTGACAATAGGAAAAATGGCAGCATCCAGACTTCAAATTGGCCAAAAGGCACATCGTAATAGCCGTACAAATATAAATTTTGCGGATTGCCAAAGGGCAGACTACTGCTCCCTAAATTTGCGGCAATAATAATCAGTGTGGTTCCAAGAATTTTACTTTTAAAGGCTTTATTGTGGCCGATAATTTTTAAAAACACCGGCAATAAAGTTAAAATCGCAATATCATTGGTGAGAATCATCGATGAAAAAAAAGCTAAAAAAGTCAGATTGGTGACTAAGGCCCGTTCATCTTTGGATAATTGAATCAGCTTGGCGGCAAAAAAATCCAACACTCCAAGTCTTTCAAGGACCTTGATAACTGCCATCAGACCAAGTAAAGTCAAAATCACATCGCCATCAACGAATGACAAAGCAAAGCGCCCTGCCCCGCAAGCGATAATTGCTAAAATAAATGACAGGCTAAACAGCAAATCACTTCTAAAAAAATTGATAAAAGTTTTCATTTTTCCACTCCCAAGATGATTATAGCATTGTCTAGACTTTTTTCAGTCTAAAAAGTGGCTGGATTTGCCAACTTTTGTGTATACTGAGAATAATCTAGAACTTGAGAAGGCGGAGCGTATGAAAAATCTTTGTTATATCTTTGTGGGCCCCAGTGGTTCCGGTAAAACTAGCTTGGCTGAAGCGGTGTTTCATCAGCAGCAAAAAGTGATTTCCCACACCACCAGAGCGCCTCGCCCCGGGGAGATTTCTGGGCGGGATTATTTCTTTGTGACGCCGAGAATTTTTGAACAAATGATTGCTGAGGAAGCCTTTGCGGAATTTGACCGCTATAATGGCAATTATTATGGGGTTTCCTTAAAAGCGATTCAAGAAAAATTGCTGCAAGATGACTGTTTTGATGTGCTGACTTTGCCGGGATTTATCAACCTTTATCAGCGCTTTGGTCAGCAGATTATTCCTGTGCGCTTAAATATTTCAAAGGAAGAAACGAAAAAACGGATGCTGCAACGGGGGGAAGACGATCAAAGTATCACTAAGCGCTTGGCCCTCTTTCAAACGGAGGTCAAAGCTAATCAAAGCTTAGATCGCTATCCTCTCTTGATTGAAATTGATGCCAATCAAAGTTTAACCGCGATGACCCGTGAATTTAGGCAAAAGAAAAAAGCATAACTAAAAAGCCCACTAACTTTTTAAGAAGATGAGCTGTCTGGAAATGTTAACATTTCTAAGGACAGCTTTTAACTTCAGTGTTAGCGGGCCTTCTTATTGTGTAAGCAGCTTAATAAGCTCTAGCAATCCAGACTGTGTGTTTAGCTGGTTTGCCACTGATTAAGTCAACAGTTTTTTCAACAGGTGGATTAAAGGGAATATTTCTGGTCGTAAAACCAGTTTCCTCTTTAATTTTTGCTTCGGTTTCCTCGCTACCATCCCAACCGATTAAAACAAAGCCCGGGACTTTGTCTTCGGCTTGTGATTTTTCGATATGGGCCTTTAAATCTGCTAAGGTTTCGATTTCTAAATGTTCATTTTCTTGATTACGCAATTGAGCCTTTTCTAGTAGACGAGGCGTCATCAATTCCAGTTGCGCTTCAACGTAGCCCTCTAAGTCCGCAAAATCAACAGCTTCCTTATCAGCTAAATCCCGCACCTTAACCATCGCATGATTATTTTCTAAATCCCTTGGTCCGCATTCAATCCGCACACAAGCACCTTTTAATTCCCATTCATTAAATTTATAACCAGGAGAATTGTCTGTGTCGTCTAGGCGAACACGATAGCCTTTATTTTTAAGGCTGGCAAAAATTTCCGACAATTTTTCTAAAATCGCTGGATTTTTCTTCCACGGGCCGACTGGCATCAAAACAATTTGTGTTGGCGCCACAGTTGGTGGGAAAACTAGGCCGTTTTCATCTCCATGGGTCATAATCAAGGAGCCAATCAAGCGAGTGGAAGCTCCCCAAGAAGTTGTGTGAACATGAGTGTGCTGATTTTCCTTTGTCAAATATGTGATGTCAAAGGCGTCAGCGAATTTTGTCCCTAAATAATGGCTGGTTCCCGCCTGCACGGCTTTGCCGTCTTGCATCATCGCTTCAATTGAATAGGTATCGACTGCGCCAGCAAAACGTTCGGAAGGAGTTTTTTGTCCTTTGTAGACCGGAATGGCCAAGAATTCTTCGCATAGGCGAGCATATTCTTCTAAGACACTCATGGTTCTGATGCGGGCATCTTCTTCATTGGCATGGGCAGTGTGGCCCTCCTGCCATAAAAATTCTGAAGTTCTTAAAAATGGTAAAGTTTTCTTTTCCCAGCGGAAGACATTCGCCCATTGATTAATTTCATAGGGCAGATCCCGGTAAGAATTAATCCAATCGGAAAAGGCTGAACCAATCATTGTTTCAGAGGTTGGTCTCAGGGCTAAGGGTTCTTCTAATTTTTCATTGCCGACTTCTGTGACCCATGGCAATTCTGGAGCGAAGCCTTCAATGTGATCGGCTTCCTTCATAAAGAAGCTTTGGGGAATGAGCATGGGAAAATAAGCATTGCGAATCCCTTCTGAACGTAAAAATTTGTTGAACTCCTCTTGAATGTGTTCCCACAATTCATAGCCATCTGGCCGGAAAATCATCGAGCCTTTGACTGGCGAGTATGACATTAATTCCGCCTTTAAAATCGTCTGGATGTACCATTCTGTAAAATCATTTGTCTGTTTTGCCATGTTGTTCCTCCTGATAAAATTGTAAGTTAGTTGCGCTTGCGGCCGGCTACAAATTTCAGCAAATAAAAAAAGCATCTCATCCCTTATGAAAAAGGACGAAATGCTTGGATTTCGCGGTACCACCTTTATTGACTGTTTGACAGTCCAGCTCGCTGAAGGATAAGGTCTTCACACCGATTGTTGGCAATCAATTTTCTGGCAGGTTCATAAAAAAAGTGGTTATCTGACTTGCAGCCGAGGTCAAACTCTCTAAAAACATTTTTTTATTACTATTCCAATTTCTTTTCTATGGTAGTCAAAATCCGCAAAAAAAGCAAGTCTTTCTTTGCCTTTAATCTAAAATAATTTGATAAGCCCGCCGTTCACCATTAGGCATGGGGAATTCAATTTCCCCTTGATAAGTGAAGCCAGCTCCTAAAATCACTTTTTGCATAATTTGATTCATCTCATGGGTATCAATCCGCAAATCACGACAACCAATAGTGGCAGCCACCGTCACTAATAATTGCATAAACAATTTAGCGTAGCCCTGCCCTCTTAGCTCTTGGTTAAAGGCCACTCTGTGTACCGACAGATAATTTTCGGCAGAATTTTCCTGCCAGCTGCCGGCTGAAATTGCTGTGTAAACTGGATCAACCCCGGAAACTAAAGCCGCCACTCCCGCAATGACGCCCTCAACTAACATAACATAGCTTTCCTTTTTTTCAATATCCGCTTGAATTTTCTCCCGTGTTGGACCATAGCCGTTTTGCCATTGAGGCGACCCCTGAGCCTGTAAATAACGTTTGCCATCTTCAATGATTTTTTCGATTTGGTCCAAATCCAAAATCGTTGCTTTTCTGACGTATACCTTCATATAATTCCCACCTTCTGTCAACAGTTTACCAAAAAACTTTTTTCCCGCCTACTCTTTCTGGTGATTTCTGTTTTGAATTTCAAAAATCGCCAAAAGGGCTACTGGCAAATATAAAAAGAAAAGATTAAGCCGTTGCCAAACGCCTTCATAGGTCACTGGAATTTGATTAATTAAGGGCAAATCTTTAGAACCAGATATGATTGAAATAATCGTTGATAAGAAAAAGACTATCAATAAATTGCGGGAGCGCTTGGGATGACTCCTGCGAAAATAAATACTCAATAGCAGCGGCACCACCATAAAGCCAACAATTCCGGCTCCAGAAGCAAGGTTGTGCACAAGCATTTCTAAGGTCAACGACCCTGTCTCAGCCGAATAAGTAAAGACACCGGTAAATATACAATCGCCAATTGCAAAAAAAGCAATCGCTAACGATAACAGCACGGCCAAAAGCGGTGTTTTTCTGGAATACCGCTGCCAGACTGCTGGAATACCTAAGAGCATTAAGCAGCCGGAAATAATCGACCAGAGATTAAAGGCCAGCTGGACTGGACTATCGTCACTGCCCAAAGCGCTGACATACATAGTCAGCGGATTAAAGCCTGGATAAAATAAATTTAAAACATAAGGCGTTAAAAAATCACTGATAACGCCGAGCAATAAGATAAAAAAACCATTTTTCTGCAACCAATTCATCTGACGACACCTCTTTTATTTCGAAAATTATTATAGCACGAAACAATTTTCCAATATAATAAAGTGAATTTCAAAAAAAGCTAATTGACAACCATTCTCAATTGACCGTATACTAATCTGAAAGAAAGGTGGATTTCGATGATTATTAAGACGGTTACTTTTGAAGTGGTGCCTGAAGGCAAGGTCCATTTTCAAGAAAAAATAAAAAAAGATTTAGCTTCATTAAAAACAGCAGCAGGCTGCCTATCAAGTGAAGCGTGGTTGCAGGAAAATAAGAAGAGCGTTGTCTTTCAAATGGTTTCAAAATGGCAGGACAAAAAGGATTTTCAAAACTGGTTGAAGCGCCCCGAACATTTAGCTGAGCATCGGGAGGCCCATCTTGCTAAAGAGCACGCACCTAAACTAGTTTTGCAAAAGACAATGTCAGAATTTGTCCCGCTTGCTGATTAGTTTACTAAGTTTAAGGCAGTCTTCTCTTAGTCTCGTTGATTCAAAATGTTGAGGTCAGTTGCTGAGATTAAAAAAGAAACTAGCCCTCCAGCGAGAATTTTTTCTTGACGCAGGTCGAATGTTCCGCTAATATAAGTAAAGCAAAAAAATCGTACAGATAACATGGGCGAGCCCATGTCGAGAGAGAGGCGGTTTCTATGAAAATAGAAACCCCTCTCTTTTTTTGTGAGAAGAAATATGAGGTGTAGTAATGCAACAGAAAAAAATCCACTTAGTTTTAGCCGTCTTGGCAACCGGAATCATGTCTTTTTCCGGCGTGTTAATCGAAACTGCCATGAATGTCACCTTTCCAACTTTGATTACAGAATTTCAAGTGACTACCGCGATGGTCCAATGGGTGACGACAATTTATTTATTAATCATTTCGATTATGGTGCCTTTAGCCAATTATCTCTTGAAAAAATTTACGCTAAGACAGTTGTTTTTGGCTGCTAATTTATTTTTCCTAGTCGGTCTTTTAACGGACTTCTTGGCACCAAATTTTTCCATTTTACTGGTGGGACGTGTCCTCCAAGGGATTAGCACCGGCATCGCCTTGCCATTGATGTTCAATATTATTTTAACCTATACGCCGCTAAAAAATCGTGGTGCCATGATGGGCTTAGGGACCATGACCACCTCAATTGCCCCAGCGATTGGCCCAACCTATGGCGGAATTTTAACCTCTGCTTTGTCGTGGCATTATATTTTTCTTTTTCTGATCCCTTTGATGCTAATTTCTTTAGCCTTGGGTCTTTACGCCATTCCGAAAATGGCGGTCCACAGCTCTGCAAAATTGGACTGGCAAAGTCTGTTAGCCTTAGGAATCTTTTTTAGTGGGGCTTTAATCTTTTTAAGCTACCTCAGCAGTTGGTTAGGTTGGATTGCTTTAGCCATTGCGGTAGTCGGATTAATTGTGTATCTACAGCGAGCAAAAAATGTGGCGGAACCGTTAGTCAATTTGGCGGTCTTGAAAAAAGCCAGTTTTAGTACCTTTCTTTTTGGCTTTTTAGTTTGCCAATTTTTACTATTGGGAATTTCTTTCATCTTGCCGAATTTTTTACAAGTTGTTTTAGGCCAAGATGCCTTTATCGCCGGCTTAGTGATGCTGCCGGGGGCAACTGTCGGAGCGTTATTGGCGCCATTTTCTGGACGCCTATTAGATAATATCGGTGCCAAAAAACCGATTATCATTGGCTTCAGTCTTTCTGCTATTGGGTGGTTAGCCTTAGCACTTTTATTGAAAAATCCAATTTTGTGGGGCTTTGTCGCCGCCCATGTCACTTATATGATTGGTAGCGGTCTTTGCTATAGTAATTTGATGACCACAGGGATGAATAGTCTTTCAGAAAAAGACTATGGCGATGGCAATACTTTATTTAATACACTGCAACAATTTTCTGGTGCTGTCTCCACGGCAATTGTCGCCAGTATTATTGATTTAGCCCAAGCGAGCCAAACCGATTACCAACAAGGAACAATCCTTGGTTCGCAAATTGCGATTTTCTTTTTATTAGCCTTATTACTCGTTGCTTTACTTTTCTGTGTCCGCTACTTTTACGGAAAAAAAGTTAGATCAGCCCAATAATTTCAGAAGAAAAAAAACACTTAAACGGTTTAGATGGCTTTTTATCAAAGTTTCCAATCAGAATCTTGATAAAAGTCTTCGCTGTTTAAGTGTTTTTATTTTACCTATTGGGGAGACGACATAAGTTGCAAAAAAAGATTGGTCTTTGCTAAATTTTCCTTGATTAAATCTTGGCGGAAAATCTGCGGATTTCCCCGAAACAATTTTTCAAGATTAGCCAAGAAAAGTGCGGTAAAATCAAGATAATGAATCCCCGCTTTTGAATAGTAAGGTCTTACTGACATTAATTCAGCCAAAGATTTTTGTAATTCAGGCGGGAGCTGCAATAATTGAAGCAAAGTTTTTTCAGCGTATTTACACCGCAGCAGCTCCTCAAACAATAGTTCGTCGGTAAAGTGTTCTCTAATATAGGTTATTTCTGAAAAATCCAGAGGTTCTTCAAAAGGGCTCTTTGGTAAAAACTCCGCGTGATAAACTTCTTTAAGATTTAGCAATTGGCTAAATAGATTACTATTCCCCAGCGAAACCTTCGTTAAGCGAAACAGCTCTTTTTTGATAGCTGCTTCTAATAGCTGGGATGCCGGTGTCTCAATAACAACCCTACAGATAAACTGATTATTCGAATCCCGTATCAAATAATTCAATAAACTAGTTATGAAAGTGTCAGCTAATTGCCCAATTGACTTTTCTGGTTGGTCAAAAATTTTGAGAAAGCGCCACTCTTCATCGTATCCAATTGATTTTTTCAAGTCCTCTGGAAAGTTTTCCTGAATTGTGATGCTGTCTTCTGTGACAGTTGCCTGAACAGTCGGCATTAGTACTTCAGGAATCAATAAAATATGATAAATAAAAAAATCATTTTTTTGGAGTAAAACAGTGAACTCTGTCGTTTTATTTTCCATATTTTGCCTCCTAAGTAGTTTGGTATCAACCAACCACCTGAAAGTTTTGGCAGACTAGCAATAATTCTGGGGTAAACTCAAGGTCAAACTCCCGTAGCGCTTGTCGGAAAAAAGCTTCGTGGGCATCATACCAATAACGATAGCTTAAATCTCCCTCCCCTTCTGAGCGGGCAAATTCTTCAGAGACTTGATTCATCGGCAAAATTTCCACTTTGGTGGTCTGGATAATAGCTAATGGTAAATTACGGCCATCAAGAATAATCTCATATTGGCCGACTTGAGGAATCTCCTCCCCTTCAAGCTTATATAAAGGAAAAGCTGAGCAGGTTCCAGTCTTTATTCCCTTAACTACCAGTTGACCTAATTCATCAGCCATTTCTGGACTGCCATCGCCAAACATCCAGGCCTCTGGCAATTCGGTGGCTAGATTATGTTTGGCAGCGAATTGCTGCCAGTAGGTTTTGATTTTTGTCATAGTATGTTTCCTCTCTTGCACGTTTCTATTCTTCCTATAAGGATAGCAGAAAATTGAAAGGCTGTCAGAGAAAAAATCACAGGTTTCTCCGATTATTCCTTATAAACTAAACGTATGTTGTTTTATCAAAGAAGTGGCATCGCAACTCAAAAAAAAACTCCTGATACTAAAACTGTATCAGGAGTTGATTTTTTCTAATTTTTAACGAATCCCTAAAGCAATCCGAGCATAGCGACTCATTTTATCCGTTGTCCAAGCAGGATACCAAACGAGTTTGACTTCAACATTGGCAACTTCTGGCACTTCTTTCATCGCTTCATGAATTTGTTCTGTTAGAATATCCGCCAAAGGACAGCCCATGGTGGTCAAAGTCATTTTAATGACTGTTTCGCCATCTGGTTCAAATTCAATTTCATATACTAAACCAA
Source organism: Enterococcus sp. LJL120 (assembly GCF_054871765.1). NCBI lineage: Bacteria > Bacillati > Bacillota > Bacilli > Lactobacillales > Enterococcaceae > Enterococcus > Enterococcus sp. LJL120. The sequence continues at coordinate 6,642 of NZ_JBTXLV010000004.1, read as the reverse complement.
GGTTGACAATATCAATGCCTAACTCGGGATCGATTACGGTTTCCAAAGCGGTTAAAATCCGCTCTTTAATGGCTTCGATTTCTGTTGGGGACCATTCTTGATTTTGTTCAGTCACTGGAACCACTCCTTTAATTATTTTGTTTGGCGTAATCACGCTGCCAAACAAATTATTTCTTTTATTTTACTCTTTTTTTTAGTAAGTGTAAACGAGTTGTTATTATTTGATAGGGACATCCAGCGCAATTAAATCTTCATAGGTCTCCCGGCGAACAACTAAAGTCGCTGCACCATTCTCAACAAAGACCACAGCTGGTTTAAGATTGCGGTTATAATTACTAGCCATCGAGTAACCATAGGCACCGGTGCTGGTTAAGGCAACTAAATCTCCTGGAACTAATCGCGGCATTTCAATATTGCGGATGAGGATGTCGCCGGATTCGCAATATTTGCCGACCAAACGGATTTTTTCAGGATTGTCCCCTGCTCGGTTTGCTAGATGAGCATCATATTCAGCTTCATACAAGGCCGGGCGAATATTATCCCCCATCCCGCCATCAACAGACACATAATTGCGAATGCCGGGAATTTCTTTTTGCGAGCCTACAGTATATAAAGTGGTCCCGGCTTCTGCGACAATGCTCCGCCCGGGTTCAATTTGAATTTCTGGCAATGGATAACTGATTTTTTTCCAATGTTCTTGAATTTTTGCGGCAATAATTTTGACAAATTCCGCCGGAGGCAATGGATCATCTGATGATGTATAGCGAATGCCAAAACCACCGCCGACATTTAAAATTTTGGCTTCAAAATGATAAGCTTTCGCCCAAGCAGCCAAAAGTTCAATCATTTTATCGGCTGCTAAACTAAAGCCCGTCGTGTCAAAAATTTGCGAACCAATATGGCAATGAACACCAGCAACCTCAAAGGCATTATCATTTAACAACATTAGTAATGCCTGTTCCGCCTGACCGCTGGCAACATCAAAGCCAAATTTTGAATCCTCTTGACCAGTTAAAATATATTCGTGGGTTTCAGCTTCAATACCCGGAGATACTCGGAAAAGCACTTTTTGTTTTTTCCCAGCTTCATGTAAAATGCTGCTGAGTAATTCAATTTCATAAAAATTATCGATAATGATAGTACCAATTCCAGCTGCAACAGCTTCTCTCAGCTCGACAGCTGTTTTATTATTGCCATGAAATTCAATTTCACTCGCCGGAAAGCCTCCCTTTAAAGCGGTGAATAATTCGCCGCCGGAAACCACATCGCAGGACAAGGACTCTTCTTTTAATAAATCATAAATTGCCAAGCAGCTGAAGGCTTTACTGGCATAAATCACTTTATTTTTTAACTTCATTTCTTCAAAGGTTTGCTTAAAGCCTCGGGCCATTTGCCGAATATGAGCCACATCATAGACAAAGAGCGGGCTGCCATATTCTTTGACCAGCTCAGTTGTATCCACCCCGCCGATTTCTAAATGATTGTCTTGATTAAATTTTGCTGTCCCGAATAACATACACATACCTCCAAAGAATTCATATGTAGCATGATAGCATAATCAGTAGAAAAATCACGCTTTTTTTTCTTTTTTCAGAAAATAATCGAAAAAAACTCTGCCGCAACAATTTTGAGACAGAGTTTACTACTATTATTAGCGTTTGCTATTATGTTTTTTTAAATTAGGAAAATTGCCCGTTGTCTGAAAATATTTTTGCTCATCTTCATTGGCAAACTGGCCTAAGACCGCTTGTGTCGGCATGACGTTGACAAAAGCCCCTTCATCAACGGCCGTTAAAATTTGCTCCAGTTGATACAATTCATAGCGGGTAATCACCATCATAATTGTGGTGCTGTCGGCTTTTGAAAAGCCACCCTTCGATGGAAAAAGCGTCATCCCGCGGAATAATTGCCGGCTAATTTTGTCAGCAACCTCATCAGCCTTCTGTGTAACAATCATAACTGTCAATTTTTGATGACTGGTGTGAATCACGTCAACAACTTGGCTCATACAAAAAATGGAAATAATCGTATACAGAGCACTCTCCCAGTCAAAAATTAGCCCCGCCATCAAAACAATCACGCCATTTAACAAAAACATATATTTGCCGACGGTCTTGCCCGTCGTTTTTGATAGAACCAACGAAAGAATATCCATACCGCCGCTGGTAAAACCCATTTTTAGTGAATAACCAGCGCCAATTCCTAAAAGCACCCCGCCGACAATCCCGTTCATCATAATATTATCGGTAATTTCCCCCAGCGGAATAATCATTGTAAACAGTGAGACCGAAATTACGTTAGCAAAGCTGTAAATCACATTTTCTTTCCCTAATTTTACAAATCCTAAAATAAATAATGGCACATTCAAAAGGAAAATAAACAGTCCAGTGCTAACATGGATTTGAAAGTTTTGCCACAGCACGCTGGTGATAATTTGGGCAACCCCGTTCATCCCGGCCGATAAAATATGACCCGGAATTAAAAAGAAATTTAAGGCCAAACCACCGGTCAGCCCGCAGAGGATAATCACTAAAATCTTTTTTATAAACTCCCGTTGTTGAATTTTCACACAACTGCCCTCACTTCTTAAGCTATTTCAAAATCGCTAGTGCTAGAATAGCTAGAAATTAGTCTAAAAGCAAGATATGCCGTGATTTAATGAGAACAATTTTATTTTTGAAAATTTGTCTGATTCAGGAAACTTTGATACCATAGATGAAAAGCAATTGGAGGGATTCTTATGGCAAAAGATGCAAGCTTTGATGTTGTCAGCGAAGTAAATTTAGAAGAAGTTAAAAATGCGATTCAAATCGCTTTAAAAGAAATTACCAACCGTTTTGATTTCAAAGGGGCCAAAGTTGAAATCAAATTGGAGGGGGGAAAAGTTGTCGTTGTCGCCGATGATGATTTTAAAATGGAGCAAATTAAAGATGTTTTATTCAGTAAACTTATCAAACGAGAAGTACCGGTAAAAAATATTCATTTTTCTGAGAGTGAACACGCCTTAGGTGGAACCGTTCGCCAATCAGCGGATCTTATCACCGGCATTGATAAAGACAATGCCAAGAAAATTAACACGGCCATCAAAAATAGCAAAATCAAAGTAAAATCACAAATTCAAGACGATCAGATTCGTGTCACCGGCAAAAGTCGCGATGATTTACAAAAAATTATTACCCTATTAAGAGATTTGGACCTGCCGATTGAATTACAATTTACCAATTTTCGTTAACAAACAGTAGATGAGGCTGTGACATTAGTTAAGACAGAACTGATTTTTCCGAACAATATCTGCCAAGCACCATCAAGTATTGAGAATTTGCGTCGAGGACCTACTGGGCCACAGTCGCAAATACAATATAATTCGGGATTCCATCTGTTAACAAGACTAATGTCACGGCCTCGTCTTTTTACTAAAGTTAGCAGCTGTCCCTAGCGTAATCCAAGAAAAATATCTATAATGAAACAAGAAGAACCAAAGGAGGCTATTTCGTGGAAATTTTACAAATAAAAACCGGTATCGCTGAAGAAAATTGCTATCTGGTATCAAACGAAGAAAACTTATTAATCATCGATCCAGGTGAAGATGCGCTAGTCATCGCAGAAGAAATAAAAAAATTGCAACGCAAACCCATAGCGATTTTATTGACCCACACCCATTATGATCACATTGGTGCCGTGGAGGACCTGCGGGCACTTTATCACATCCCAGTCTATGTCAGCCCATTAGAGCAGGCTTGGCTCAGTGATCCCCTCTTGAATCTATCTGGCTTAGGCCGCCACGATGATATGGATAATATTATCGTTCAGCCAGCAGAATATGAATTTGATTTAAAGGAGTACATTCTTGGCGGCATGCGCTTTGAAGTTGTAGCAACACCGGGACATTCAATTGGCAGCGTCAGCTTTATCTTCGATGACTTTGCGGTTGTCGGCGATGCTTTATTCCGTGGCAGTATTGGCCGCACCGATTTACCCACTGGCAATTTGGAACAATTATTAAACAGCATCAAAACCCAATTGTTCACCCTGCCCGGCGAAATGCCTGCCTTCCCCGGACACGGCGAAGCGACTACAATCGAGCGGGAACGCAAAACCAATCCTTTTTTCAATAACTAATTGAAGTTGAGCTAGGATGCCAGTCCCACTTTCCCAAGTTAACAAACGTAAACCAACAATACAAACAACTATCACTCACCAAGTCAAAACACCCTAGTGGGATGGTATACGTACGAAAATAAACCTAAATTTTTGCAAAAAATTTATTACATTAAAATGAGCTAGGGTGCCAGTCCCACTTTTCTCGAGTTATTAAACGTAAACTAGCAAGACAAACAACTACCACTCATCTTAACGAAACAACCTAGTGGGATGGTATACGGAATGAGAATCAACCTAAATTTTTGTAAAAAAATTTAGTACCTTAATACGAATGAGGATGCCAGTCCCACTATTCTCGAGTTGTTAAACGTAAACCATCAAGACAAACAACTACCACTCATCTTAGCGAAACAACTTAGTGGGATGGTATACGTACGAAAATAGACCTAAATTTTTGAAAAAAATTTATTACATTAAAATGAGCTAGGATGCCAGTCCCACTCTTCCAGTTAACAAACGTAAACCAATAAGGCAAATAACTACCACTTATCTTAGAGAAACAATCTAGTGGGATGGTATACGTACGAAAATAAACCTAAATTTTTGAAAAAAAATTATTACTTTAAAATGAGCTAGGAGACTTTACCATGACAAAAACAGTTTTATATGTTGTGCGCCACGGAAAAACAATGTTCAATGCTTTAACCCGTGTTCAAGGCTGGTGTGATACGCCTTTGACTAAAGAAGGCCAGCAAGGAATTCACTTTGCAGCTCTGGGTTTGCGGGAGATTCCTTTTGAGGAAGCCTATTCCTCTGATAGCGGTCGAGCAATTGAAACCTCTCGCATCCTTTTGGGAGAACATTTTAATGGCCGTCAAATTCCTTATACGACAGATCCCCGTATTCGTGAATGGTGCTTTGGTTCCCTTGAAGGCGCTTATGATGCGGAAATGTGGGGCATTATTCCCCGCGTTTTAAATATCAATCCCGATACGCCTATGAATCAAATGGACTTTAAAGAAGTTGCTGATGCAGTTTTCCAAGCGGACACAGCCAACTGGGCGGAAACTTACGAACAGTTACGCCATCGGGTTTGGACTGGCTTTGAAGACATCGCTTATAAACGGGAAAAAGCTGGTGGCGGCAACGTCTTGGTTGTCTCCCACGGTTTGACGATTGCCTTTTTATTGAGTCTGATTGATAATCAACAACCAATGGGCGCCGGCATTGAGAACGGCTCAGTCACCAAACTCAGCTACGAAAATAGTAAATTTTCGATTGAAGGGATTAATGATATCAGCCATATTGAAGCGGGCAAAAAGATTTCCCACGAGTTATTACAATAATAATGTTTATAAACTGCTGCAGGCCTTTGTGAATGAGCTGTGAAAACTGTCTCATTAAGGAAACCTGTTGGCAGTTTTTTTATTTTTTCTAATAGCATTGGTTTTTTTCAAGATTATCGGTATACTAGAAAAGGTATTTCAGTTATTTGATTCGCTTAATTATAATTACCCTGATGAAAGGAATGAAAAAATGGTTTTATTTGTAAATATTATTAAAGCAGTCTTCTTTGGGATTGTTGAAGGCATCACCGAATGGCTGCCGATAAGTAGTACCGGTCATTTAATTTTGCTGGACGAATTTATTAAAATGAATTTGTCGGCTGAATTTATGAACATGTTTAATGTGGTCATTCAGCTGGGAGCGATTATGGCCGTCGTTGTCCTCTATTTCGATAAGTTAAATCCTTTTTCCCAAACTAAAACAGAAATTGAGAAAAAAGATACGTGGAGTTTGTGGAGTAAAGTCGTTATTGCTTTTATCCCCTCTGGTATTATCGGACTGCTGATTAATGATTTTTTAGAAGCTCATCTCCAAAACTTTGTTAGTGTGGCTATCGTCCTGATTATTTATGGGATTGCCTTTATTATTGTCGAAAGAATTAATAAAACAAAACAGCCGAAATGTACGGATTTGAATCGCTTCACCTATAAAGCAGCTTTAATTGTCGGCTTTTTCCAAGTCCTGTCACTTGTTCCCGGAACTTCTCGTTCTGGCGCTACCATTTTAGGTGGTATTATGATTGGGGCTTCCCGCTTTGTGGCAACGGAATTCTCCTTCTTCCTAGGAATTCCGACAATGTTCGCTGCCAGCGGCTACAAAATTTTGAAATTTATTACAGCCGGCAATAGTTTTTCCATTGGCGAAATTGTCGTCTTGTTAGTCGGTACAGCTGTTTCTTATTTCGTTTCGATTATTGCCATTCGCTTCCTGATGAACTACATCAAACGCAATGACTTCACAGTGTTTGGCTGGTACCGAATCGTGCTCGGAATTATCGTCCTCGGTTATTGGTTATTTACAAGTGTCCTTTAAGTAAACTAGTAAGCCTCTTCTTTCCAGAAGAGGTTCAGACTGTAGACAAATAGACTTTTAGAAGTAAAATTCTTCTAAAAGCCTATTTTTTGTTTTACTCATTCAAATTTGGGCAAAAAAATAAAGGCCTTCTGCCTTTAACTTAGCCAGGTGGCTAATTTC
>NZ_JBTXLV010000003.1:0-446354 GCF_054871765.1 Enterococcus sp. LJL120 | reverse complement strand
TATAAACAAAAGAACACGATGCAATCAACGCTGAAAGCACCGCACTATCAAAAAACACATCTGGATTGTTCGCTTGAAAAATCTCATTCACTTCAAAATTATCATTGATAAATTCTCGAAACACCAAGCGGTCCGCAAGGCTGTCAACACCCTTTGCACACCAACCTAAAACTGAGCGATATCGTCGTCTAATTTCTTCTGGAATAGTGATGCCTACACTTCTATCAGTGTATTGCATAGCGTATTGCCTATAGCGCATATCCACTCTTTGTTTATGTGATTCAAGCTTTTTTCGTAAGTATTCAATGCCTTTTGATTCCATTTTTTCAACTCCTTAAAATGTCGCGCGAGAAAAAATGTACAGTGACGGCGTGAAGTACGGGCAAGCCGCCGGTGGGGTGGGTATCCCCCCTTATATATTTTCTCTAAAATTCTTCACCTTTAAACTTTATGATCTATACTCAGACCAATTTAAGCTTTGCGGCAAATTCCTATTTCCTAATGTTTTGGGTTCATTTTGTTTGTTATTAAACAGTTTGTCCGACTTCTGTCTGTTACAACTCCAGTGAGCTAGCTGTAGGTTCTCAATGGCTGATGGGTGTCCACCTTTATTTATCGGTACAATATGATCGACAACCGGACTCATTGGGTCGGGTGCCCTCAACCTTTTATCAATTGGCTTACCACAAATCCCACAAATGTTTTGAATCTTTAATAGTTTCTTTTTATTTTTATCAAAAGCAACCCGGTGGGGTCCTTGTCTATCAGCTCTTAATACCAATTCACACCTCCGACTTACATAAAAAAGGCAGCCCCTAGGGGACTGCCTAAAAATGATATAAATTTTCTAATATCAGTATATCATGATTTTGCAATGGGTAGTGTCACATCATTGTCACTATCTATCTTTTTAAGGATATCCCGATGTTTATTCCGAATATAACCATAATTATGGTTTAATTCCTTTGCGATTTCTTTCAAAGTCAGACCTTCAATATATTTCATTCTTAAAATATGCTGGTCCAGCCCTTTAAAACTATATATCAGGGTCCGCAAATCATAGATCTGATTCATCTTGTCGGCTAAACGTTTCTCATGATCTGCAATAATATCCTCTAACTTGGAGGCTTTAGATTCTTTTGTTAACGAATAGCGGCCAAGGTCTTCAGGATTGCACCAACGCTTTAACTCTGATTTATACGTTTCAAGCTCCCAATCAAGATAATATATTTCCTGTTCTAATTTTTGATAGCCATTTAACCACTCGTACAACGGCGCCCCTCCTAAACTGTTCTGAAAAAATTAATGACATCCACACCTAATCCTTTTGCTAGTTTCTCTAAAACATCGATGCCGGCATTCATTTTTTCATGTTCGATTAAATAGATTGTGTTGGTAGAAATGCCTGACTTTGCAGCTAATTGTTTTTGCGTGATGCCATTTTTAGCATTTCGATAATAATAAACGTTCATGGCTACACTGTTTCTAATATCGTTGTCAGCCATGTAAATTACCTCCTACGATTTTTTGATAATTCTCATCTTGATACTTCAATATCCCAGTTAAAAAAATATTCACAAGCGGATGATTGTTGTACTTATCCCCTAATTCACCAAGGGATTTCATTAACCAATCCCAATAGTATTCAGTTGTAATAGGATATTGCTGCATCATCTGATTTGAATCATCCATAAAATTCTGAATGTCTTTAAACACTGATTCCCAATCCATCTACACCGCCTCAATTCGAATATAAATTCCTGGTATCTCCGCCCAAAATTTTTCTGCTATCAAACTAACCACATAAGAATCATCTTTCCAGAAACCTAGCTTAGTCATGCAATCCTGCAGCAACTTATTGCTGTTGTCTAAATCCGGCTTTGTATATTTCCATTCGCCATCCTCGTGATTCCCTGTAATTGGGAAACACCATTTAACAATTAACCGCACGGGCACCAGATATTTCTTTTCAGGAGCATGTTTAGCCAAGTGACTCATTAGCTTCATTCTTGCATTTTGTAAATCAGGTGGTTCGTAAAAATGCGGCTTACCATTTACTACAGAAACTTTCTTTTCCTGAGCTGTGGTCTCTGGGGCGATCATATGCATAAAAAATTCAATAGTTTCATTACCATGTTTTTCAATCATTCAGCGTACCTCCATATATATCCTAATGAGGTACCCTTCTTGGTTTTACATACTTTTATAATATTTTGCCTTCGGGCCCCAGTAATCCTTTCAGCCTCCCTAACGCTTGGATAGGTTTTAACAAAATTACCATCTTTATCAAATTGGCTCACTTTTTTTGAAGTCGTTTTAGCTCCGTTGATTGCTCCAATTTTACTATCTGCATTTCTATGTTTATCACTAATGACGTGTAATCCTGTTTCGAAAGCATGGATAGCATTGTCTGAAAATGTAACCCATTCTAGATTAGTTAACTTTGGATTTCCTTTATTGCCATCAATATGATTTACAACTGGTAAATTATCGGGGTTAGGAAGAAATGTTTCTGCTACTAATCTATGAATCATCCGTTGATTTACAACACCATTATTACTTAATCTAATACTAAGATATCCATCATATTTTTTTATAGGGGCTAATAATCTATTTGATTTATAAGAAAAAATATCTCCTCAGTTGAAACTCTGTATATACCTTCATACCCTTTAATATCTTTAAAAACTTTTTGAGTTTCAGGCGGAATTATTGGCATAAAAAATTCAATCATTCCATCTCGCCTTTCTCATAGTCCGAGAACATTTCAATGTACTCATTTGTTTTATTTTTGAATACCATAGGTTCCTCCGCTACATACACACACCCATAATTATTCTTTTCGCCAGGAATATCTGTAGCAAATCGATTGAATAATTTCTCTTGGCATTTCGGACATTTACAAAACGAGTTTCCCCACATAGTAGTCGACTTTCCACTGTAGCCACAGAATGGACAAAGTATTTCAACCTCAACACGAGTACCCTTTTCAATCCATTCGTTCTTTTTAACTGGCATATCCAAAGATTTTTCAATAGCGGAAGATGAGGCATTTGTATTTTCGCCATTTGTCGGACTATCTTCAATAAATAAAGATTCAAAATTTCCTGTAGACAATTGATGCGCCATCAAAATTTCATTTGTACTCAATTCTCTATCAGATTTCAGTGTAACTGTTAGTTCCATTCCTTGAATAACTATTCTCATTGTAAAAGCACCACTTTCTTGTTATTTTATTTTGGTATAGTCCAATATTTTTTATTTTTTTCCTAGCCATTTTTGTCTCGCTGTATCCTTTTGTCTACTCTATCCCTTGAAAAGGGAGAGTAGACAAGGATAGCGGACAGCGGTGCGACAACGTTTATAATATTGTCGAAGCTAGTCGAAGCTATTTAGCTATCAACGAACAACTTTGAATTGTCGAAGCTAGTCGAAGCTATTTAGTTTAGACGATTAAGAGTCCTTCTTCTTCGAAAGACTTCCATCTTCAATTGTAAATTTCTCGTGTTTTTTTACACGAGAATAAACTGTATTCCGTGCGACATCTAAATAGTCTGCTACCATCATTACATCAACTGGTCCGCCGTTTTCACTCAAAATATTAAAAGCTTCTTCTAATTCCTTTTTGCTTTTCTCACTGCGGGTTTCATTGGCTTTCTGAGTTCCTTTTCTCCATTTTTCCTTTGAGTCTTCTTCTAAGGAAATATCCTGTAGAGCGTCATCAAGCACATGGATTGGGTATCTAAACCATGCATTGACTGTTTTAAATTTAGGGAACTCTCGTAATGTACCATCGATTCTCCATGCGCTGGCCTGTCTGGCTAATTCAACGGCTTTGACCCTGTTTTGTTCGACAACTTTAAGAACTTCCTGAGATTTAATGGCTGCCATTAAATGATGTTCCATTTGCTTTTTGCTGAAGCGGTCATCAATACCAATATCATCATAAGAAGGATTGAACTGGCTAATAGCTGCAGAATAGGTATCGCAGATTGCTTGATTTTCCAACACCATATACCTATCTTCTGTGACGGGTAGCTCAATTAAATCTAAGATAGCATCCGGATCCCGAGCAAATACACCTGAACCACTTGAACGGTCAATAGAGTTTTTCCCGCCCTGAGAACCCTTTGAATGATGATGACAATAGATGACTGCGCAACCTAGTTCAGTCGCAATCTTATCGAATTGATTGGTGAAGTTAGCCATTTCGTGTGCGCTGTTTTCATCACCAGTTAATACTTTGTAAATTGGATCAATAATAACTGCGATATAATTTTCTTTTTGTGCTCGACGAATTAACTTGGGGGCCAATTTATCCATCGGTGAAGTTTTACCACGTAAATTCCAAATATCGATGTTCGATACATTGGCATGTCCTTGGCCTAAGGTATTATAAATTTCGACAAATCGTCTCTTAGCCGAACGTTCATCTAATTCAAGGTTGACATACAAAACTTTTCCTTTAGTACAATCAAACCCCATCCATTGACGACCTTCCGCAATAGCTATGGCTAATTGGATTAGTGAAAAAGACTTGCCGGCTTTTGATGGTCCGGCGATTAGCATTTTATGTCCTTGTCTTAAGACATCTTTAATCAATTCTGGGGCTAAAAATATTTCACTATCAAACAGGCTTTCAAGACTTTCAGGATCTGGCAAATTATCATTCATATCTTCGATGTACTCTTGCCAATCCTCCCAACTAGGTTTACCGATATTTGTAGCAACTAAAAATTGCTTGCTATTTCCACGAATAAAACCAGGGAATCGAGATAAGCGAGAAGGATTTTTATTTTGCTTATCAACTTTTAAGCCATTTTTTTCTACGATTTTATAGAGATAATCCACCCGTTCTTGATATTGAGGATAATTAACGGCATCCACTTTAACAATCGCGTGAAGGCTTTTTGAACCACTATGAGTCAAAGCAACGATTGGCAACTCTAATTCTCTTAAAATTTCATTTTGTTGTTCTATAGCCATGCTGTCTGATTCGACTAAAGCATATCTGAAATCAACGACATTAGTATTTTTAACGCCTTCACCGTCTAATGGATTGAAACGAATCCATGCGCCACTGTTCGGGTTGGGATCGCCTAATACTGCCCCAATATCCCCCTTACTACGCCGGATTCCATCAATCAATTCACCAGCTGTTTTAGTATATACACCAGATGATTTAGGCAGCCATTTCTCACTGTCGTCGCCTCGTTTAACTGGAAATCCATCGTTAACGTAGCCAACGATATCACCAGGATTGAATACAGCTTCTAGGTAATCAATGATTTCTTTTGATGGGTCCCAAATTTTCGGCTCATTGATTTCCTTCCCCATTACCCAGTCTGTATTAACTAGCCGATAGCCTTTATCCACTTCAACTGGAACAAAACTATCGTTCCAGCCAATTACTGAATCGCCGTCCTCACCAGAGTATTTATAATCACTCTCCCATCCATTGTCTTTGGCTAGTTGTGTGATAGTAGCGCCAGTAACGGGCTGGTTACTTCCTTCAAAGCTATCCCATTTTTTGTAGGTTTCACCTGAATGATACCTGCCGCTGTCTTTTGCAGACCAACTATCCCAATCGGAAGCGGTGTATCCTTCATGCTTCAGTGCCATCCCAACGTTGACCCACTCTTGATAAGAAAGCAGAGCGGGATCAACATATTCTAATAATTCAACTAAATCTAGTTTGCTTTCCAATTGACTAGTTCCTTTCGATTACTAATTATTTATAGTGGGCTAAACCCCACGTTAATTTACTTTTTGAACATTTCCTATTTGACCTCATTCTGTTAAACTTAATTAAAAAAGAGGTGGTCGAATGCTGGAACTAATCCCCACTGCTGTAACAACTTTTGCTGCAGCTATGACAGCTAATGCTTTCAAAGGAGCAAAAGGTCCTGCGCAAGCTTTAGATGATATAATGACCTTGGCAGGTTTTGATAAACTTAATTTTTATGCTGAAAAAAAACGTGCTAACAAAGAAATTTACATCAAAGATTATAAAGAAAAAATCGCCCAAGAAATTATCCATATTCCGGAAGAAAATTTGCAAGAACCAAAATTATCAATAGTTGGGCCTGCAATAGAAGCATCTAAGTACTATATAGAGGAAGATATACTTCGATCTATGTTTGCAAAATTAATAGCTTCCTCTATGGATATCAAGAAGAATAATTATATTCATCCATCATATATAGAAGTGATTAAACAGCTATCTCCAGTTGATGCGGAAATTATATCAACTCATTTTCTTAGAAAAAGCCCACAAGAAATAATTTCACTATCCTTAGTAAGTTCAACTGGACAATTTAAAAAGACGCACTCGAATCTTTTTTACAATACCCATTATCGTAATCATCAAGTTCTTATTGCTGCATCTATTGAGAATCTTGAGAGACTTGGCCTTCTTGAAATAGATTACACTTCTCAATTAAGTAGCGCACAATATTCTGACGACTACATAAAACATTCAACGGAATACAAAGAAGCTTTACATCAAATGAAAGAAAGAAATCAAGATTACTATATGCGAAATGCTATAGCAGGAAAAAAACTTGATTCTGATTTTAAATATTTTACTGATATTCAGATACAAAGAGGAAATATTACTATGACAAATTTTGGGAATAATTTTTGTACTACTTGTCTCTAGACAAGTAGTTTTTTATTCTTTCTGTTTCTTCTTCAAAAAAAATATCCATCCATTTTTCAATCATCTTCATCTGAAATTTCATAATCCCAAAAGAAACCGATGCTGAAACCATTGCGGAGACTATTATTATTTTTATCATTTGTTCCTCCTTACCAGTCTGCTAAAGCCGCAGTTAACCGACTTTAGCTAAATTAATTATTTTGATAGGTTGCAGGAATAATTCCAGCAGGAGTCCGCCATCCGTTTGAAGCAAATCGATCTATCATACGTTTTGCTGATTCGAATTGCCAGGTCCCGACATTTACAAAACCCCGACCTTCTAAAAATCTAATTTGTTTTGGTGTCGCTAAGCCTTCGACTCGACGCTTTTCAAGGCGGTCTAAAATCATTGCTGCTTTACCGGCATTGTCAACTTGATCAGGTAAAATTCCTAATTTTTCTAGAGACTTCACCTGTTTTTCAGAAGGCGGAGCCATTTCCCAGCCAAAACTTGGCACATAACTAGTAAGGTCCTCGGCTTGAATTGACATTTCGAATTGTAATGGGTCCACTAATTTCCGTTTACGCTTACGCATTTCCGCTAATTGCTTGGCTAAGGCTTCTTCACGTTCAGCAATGACATCTTTTTCAGCTTGGGCCTCAGCTTCTTCTAAATCTAGTCCAAAACCGGCTAAACCTGCTTCTTCGATATTTTCAGTCATTTTATCAGCTACATCTTTGTTTTCAGCTATTAAATGCGCTGGATGACAAAGCTCATGGCGTTCTGTATGCCAAAGGAAATCGAGCAGTAAAAGTTCTTCCTTCCCGGGGAACAATCTAGTGCCACGGCCAATCATTTGGCTATAAAGTGAGCGGACTTTCGTAGGACGGAGAACAACAATACAATCAACAGCTGGTGAATCCCAACCTTCGGTCAGTAGCATCGAGTTGCACAAAACGTTGTATTTATTATTTTCGAAGTCTTCCAAAATTTCCGCTCGGTCCTTTGATTCACCGTTAACTTCAGCAGCTTGAAATCCTTTTTCGTTTAAAATATCTCTAAACTTTTTTGATGTTTTAACTAACGGTAGAAAAACAACTGTCTTCCTGTTTGAACAGTGCTTCACCATTTCATCAGCTATTTGGTAAAGGTATGGCTCAAGTGCCGTGCCTAAATCTTTTGTTTTAAAGTCACCGGCTTGTTGAGCAACAGCGGATAAGTCTAACTTCAGAGGAATAGTTAAAGCCTTAATTGGAGATAAAAAACCTTCTTTTATTGCTTTTGGCAGTGTATATTCGTAAGCCAAGGATTCAAAATAAGAACCTAAATTTCTCATATCCCCTCGGTCAGGTGTTGCTGTCACTCCTAATACATTCGATTCCTCAAAATGGTGTAACACCCGTTGATAGCCATCACTAATGCAATGATGAGCTTCATCAACAACAATTGTGTCAAAAAAATTGGGAGGAAATTTACTAAGCCGTTTCTCACGCTGCATAGTTTGAACAGAACCAACCACTACCCGAAAGAAACTTCCGACACTTGTTTCTTCGGCCTTCTCTGTTGCCGTTTTTAGTCCTGTAGATTTTTGAAGCTTGTCAGAGGCTTGGTCTAATAACTCACCTCTATGAGCAAGGACGAGCACACGCTCGCCCATCTTCACTCTATCTTCAATTACTTTCGAGAAAACTATTGTTTTCCCACAACCAGTTGGTAAAACTAATAGAGTGCGCTTTTTTCCTTCTTGCCATTCCTGCTGAATAGCTGTTCTAGCTTCTTCTTGGTACGGTCTAAGTTCCATCTAATCACTCCTAAAATGCTCCTGGTTGAAATCCAGTATTAGCTGCTTGTTGTTGTGGCGCTGCTTGTTGGAATGTTTGAGAATTTGCTGTTGGTTCCAAATATTCATCAATTTGATTATTCTGAACTTCTTTACCTGTTTTAGAACTGGTGTACTTATTAATTAACAATTTTGCTGACCCGCGACTTCCGATAACTTGACTCCAATTTGGCGAAAATGGTTGTCCAACAATAGGTGCTTGGCCAATCCCCGTGAAGAATTGAGTCAATTTCCACTGCCATTTTTTTACCATATAAAGACGATCAGTCACTTTTGTACTGCCTAAAGGCCCTGTAAACTCCATTTCAATTTCAGCATAAGGCGTACCATTTTGGATTTTATCGCTATTTCCATCATAAATTTTTCGTTCAAACCCTGTGACTACAAACGGATATTCTCCAGCTTCAAATAGTTTGAAATTACTTTCTTCAGCAACAAAACTGTCGCCCCATCCAATAAATTCGTTCTCGTTGTTCATTCAAAAGTCCTCCTAGAATTGTCTAATTTGTGTATTAAGTAATCCAATTGCTTTATCCCAATTTGCAATAAAGTAATTCCATAATTCTTCTGGTACATTTTCCAATGGTGTCTCTGCAGGCATAAATCCACCTTTATAGATGACTTGCATAATTTCTTCATTCGTTACCTGATCAGTAACCATTAAATCAGCTAGCCCCTTTGGAATAATCGGTGATACGGCTACAGATTCTCTTTCCGGAGCAAAAGATTGTTGTTGTTGCGTTACTTGCTCTATAGTTTCAGCCTGTTCGATTTTAGGTGTTTCAGTAGATGTAACTGTTTTTGGCGCCGCAGTTGTTGCTAAAGTAACAGCAGCAGCAATCTGACTATATTCAAAAGGTAATTCATCCTGCAGCCCCCAACGGTTTTTTGCATCCCAAGCTGGTCTGTGGGTGGTATACATCATCCGTTGTCCGCCGGTTGCTTTTTTGCTATTCGTTTTACTATCGGTGATGACCGTTGTTTTATAATTTGCAAAAATTACAGCATCTGCCCATTCTTTTACTAATGGAGCTGTTTTCTTTTCAAGTTTTAACTCATAGCGGTCATAAGCACCCATTTCATCAGGTTCTTCTTTTTTTCGCAGCATAGCATGAGCAGTAATCACTACATTAATTCCGACATCGACTACGTCACTTAATTTGTTTAACAAATTTCCCATTTCTTTAGCTAGGGCCACGAATTTTTTTCCATATATTTCAGAATCAATTGCGCTCCATCCGTTGGCGTCCATTAAGTGACGTTTACAAATTTCTTCCGCCCAGTCAATTGTGTCTATAACTAATGTCTGGCATGGCTTATTAGCTTTCACATAGTCAATCTGCTGAAGTAAAAGCGTCCACGAAGTCGGTTTGTCAAATCGCTTTACATCCATATGAAGTGTTGAATCTTCCGTATCAATAAAGATTGGATTGGGGAACTGACTGGCAAAAGTCGACTTCCCAATTCCTTCAACACCATACAAGACTACCTTTTGCGCTTTTTGTATTTTTCCTGTTGTAATGTTCATTGATTAAAATGCTCCTTTCCCTGACCATCCTGTATTAATTTTTGAATCAGTCGTAAGTGTTTCGTTTTTCACGGCATAGCCATCTTCAATGAGGATTTCACACTCTTCACCAGTTGACACACGAGTGGCAATTGCTTGGAGGCCTTCCTGTTCTAGCCATTTTCCAAATTCGTTTAAAGTATTCAAGTCCATCTGCTCCAATTTGTCTAAAAGAATGAATCCGCAATTTGGTTTTAATTTACGCACAATCGCAGTAGACACTTTTAACTGATCAGAACCAGACATATTGTCCCAACGCTGACCGTTATAGATTAACTCACCTTCTTCGACAGTTAATCCCTGTAATGGTAAAGCAGCATTATTGAGTAACTTAGTTTTTTCCATTCGAATAGCTTCAATTTGAGTGGTTAACGTGTCATACTGATTCTTATACTCATTAGCTTCTTCCTCAGCCATATCCTTATCTAAATTAGCTCGAACTTTTCGATTAATTTCATCAATTGCAGCAATACTATTTTCAAGCTCTGCTGTAGATTCGTCCTGCAAATCAAGGGCGGACTTCTTCGCAAATTCCAAATCTTGACCGGTCTGGTCATGCTTCTGCTGAAGTTCATAAAGCTGAGTTTGGAGTCGTTTAATCTCTTGATCTTCTAATTCAAATTGTTGGCTAATTTCCTTCACTCTTTGCCGCTTGGCTTGGTTTTCACCATTCTTAGCTAAGATATCCTGTTGTTGCTTCACAAGCTCAGAAGCGGCTACAGGCTCTTTTGGAGCGTCCGGGAAATAGGTTTGTTCATCAGCGAATTTTTTCTTCTGATCGGCAATCTGTCCGATGGTCCGTCGCTGGTTATACAGTTGGCTTTCGTCGTATTCAAGCTTTGCCAGCTGCTCTCCTACTCCAATAATTTCAAGCAAGGTAGTTGCTTTTTCCTTACTGGTAGACTGCATGAATTTAGGCAAATTGATAGCCAACTCTTCCACAAAGCCATCTAATAGCTGTTGACCGGCTTTGTTTCCACTTGGATCAATGACTTTCAGGTCAGAGTTTTTCCCACGACGCTCAACTACTAGACCGTTGTCCATAGTGATTGATAAATGTGGAGGTGTTACGGAGCCTTCCCTCGTTGCTTGACTAGGTTTAAATTTGTTACCACCTAAGGCCCAAGCGATAGCATCCAAGACACTGGTCTTCCCTTGATTATTATTCCCTCCTACTATTGTTAAGCCATTAGCTGTCGGTTCAATTTTTACGGCCTTCACTCGCTTAACATTTTCAATTTCTAGTTTATTGATTTTAACTACCATATGATTTATGCTCCTCATTTTTGATATACTCTCCTTAGTAAGGAGGTGAAATTATGCCAGAAATTAAAGTTTATTTCGCTGATGGGACTGTAGAAACTTTTCATGAAGAGCAAAGCTTTATGAGTATCAAAAGTTCGCTTTCCAGTAATGAAATTCCTGAAAAGCTTTACCCTTCTCAATCAGGCGTCTATTCTTTATGGAATCATACACATGATGGGTTAGTCCCTAGCCTATTAGAGTTGTTGGCCAACTCGGATTATTTCTTTGATATTGAAAATCCTCAAAATTATTACAACTCAAATTCTATAGTGCGTATCGAAAAATAACTTTACTTGCAATTACTTCCACAGAGTAATTGCATTTTTTTCTTGTTCAACAATTTCTAATGCACGGTTCACAACTACTAAGAAAGGATTACCATGAAATACACATTGAGCTTTAAGTTTTTCCAAACTCTGTGTCACATCACCAAAACAATGTGCTTCAGACTTATTTTCCAAAATTAATTTTGTAGCTTTCTTGTCCACTACTTCATTAAAATCCTTACTAAGCTTTTCAAGTTTTTCATTTTCCATGTTATAATCTCCTTGTAGAATAATTTTTGACTGACTAATTGCTTGCAGGCGTAGTCAGTTCTTTTTTTGCAATCAATCTTCCTTCTTTAGTAAAATACTGTTCTGTCTGATAGCCATTCACGATAGTAGTTGTCAAAATTAACGTTACTTCTCGTGAGTCAACTGATACTGCCGGTGTCTCTTTAGTTTCCATGACAGTCTTCTCCTTCTTTTTAGGATAACTGGCAAATCTAGCATTGTTGAACTTATCCATGGCTTGTTTAGACTTCACACTAGTTTTGCATTTATCGGCTCCTACAGTAATCAAGCCTTGCTTTCTAAGATTCGTTACTTTTTGTGTTAGTTGCTGATAATTTTTTCCCAACAGGTTGGACAATTCGCTGTAATTTTCGACATAGCCATTTTCGTCAAATTTAATATTGGCACTTAACTTTTCAACGTCTTCATGGCTCCAAGACGCTCTATTGCTTTTTAATTTTCCCTTTGTTATCAACTTTGCACCTTTGGCAGCGCAAGTTTTTTCAGTACGATTTAGTGCTTCAGCAATTTCTTGATAGGTGGCTCCCCGCTTTCGCATAGCAATAAGACGCTTCTCTTCGTCTTTACTCCAAGGTCTTCCATGGCTGTCAATCGCATTTTCACGATTCACTTTCGGCAACTCGCCTTCTTTTCTAAGCAAATAAATTTTTTTTGCTACTGCTCTCTCTGAGCGATTCAACTTTTTTGCTAACTCAGCGACATTCAATACCTCGTTAGTTTCAGCTAGTAGGGCATTTTTCTTGATATACTCAATTTCTTTTGTGGTCCAAAATTTCATCCTGTATCACCTCACTTCCAAAAGCCGCCTTCTTCTAACACAATCTGCTTGTACATCTTGAGCCATTCTTTATATGCTTTTAGCACTATCTAAGCACCGCCCAAGCTGAGAAAGCCAATAAGACGATATTTAGCATAAACGACACATAACAGAGCGCCTGTAACTGTCGCATCTTCTTTTTAGGTGTTGTTGCATACAATCTAGCTAATAACTTTTTTTCCATGTAGTCCGATTCCTCCTTTGGTATAATTTCCTTATCAGCAAGTGGTCTGCTGAAATAACTGATAAGGTGGTGAAAAAATGAATATTGATAAATCAGCCTTATATTTATACTGTTTTGAAATGCTATTTGGTGATGATTTTAAGCAAAAACAAGTTGTCTTTTATTTTAAAAATCACTATGTGACTGCAAATTTTTACAAATCAAATCCCTTTGAACAAAATGCGCATGACATTGAATTTAGAAAAAGCTTTTTTAATACCTTTCTGAATAACGATCCGTTTGAAGACAAAAGAAATCTGTTACAACAAGATTTGATAGGAACGATGAGAAAATTTGAAAACTTTGTTACTAAATGCAAAATAGAGGTGTCTAGTATTGAATCTTCAATAAAAGATGTTGAATTCCTAGATATCAAAGGTTTGAAATTTCCTTTTTTAAGAACTGATAGCAACGATGTCTTCGAGCCTGTTTCAATCATTTTTGATGAAATTCTGGACTAAATTTTTGCAATTTGTTTAATATCTCATTTAGCTCAGCCATTTTTAGCTGGGCTTTTTTGATTTCATCGATTAAATCTTGCCCATTGGTGAGAACCAAGGTTACGTTAGGTAACTCATATTTTGTTTCGTTGTCAATAAGATTGGTTTTTATAACTGCGGGTTTATTGTTTTGTTCCATCCTGTCGTCCTCCTTATGTTTATTTAGCCCATATGTGTTCTTGTCGGCGAATATCATAATTGGTTGATGCAAGAAATTGGCTAAGCTTTTTGGCATCAATTGTCAGATTACAACTTACCAATGTAGGAGCTACCCCGGTGTTTTTTTCTTTCTTTATTGAAGAAGCGCTGGGGTTTTTGTACCCTCTCTGATATGGAAATTTCTGTTTCATGTCGTTGCCTCCTTATGTTGATTTATTTGCTACATATTCATATAGAGCCAGAGAGCTAAACTTCCAATCCTTACCAATGCGAACCCCGGGTACTTTTCCTTGTTCAGCTTCTTTGATTAACGTAGGAACACTAGTAGTCAGATACTCTGATGCTTGCTTAGAATTCCAAACTTCATTCGGTATAACATTCTCGGCAACAAGAATTTTTAAATCATCTAAATTTACTAATGCAAGATTGGTCATTGGTTACACCTCACGCTATCTGATTTTGTAGTAAGCAATAATGTCCGTCATTTGCTTCAAATGTTTGTCTGGCGCATTTAGAATTCGTCGTAAATATTGCTCTGAAATACCTAACGCACTTGCTACATCGGGAATATCCCAATTGTTTTTTTCGAAATGCTTTAAAATTTTTTCTTTCGTTTCCATTATGTTAGCCATCAGAAATTACCTCCTAACTTAATTTTTATAAACAAGTTTAACAACTATTTTCTAAACTATGTTGACATTTTTAGATTATTAATCTATACTATGGGCATAGTTAAACAAGACATAAAACTTCATGATTATATGCTTTCTTGGCGGTTGGCAATTTAAATCAATTGTGTTTTTTGTTGTCTTTATATTTGTTAAACTCGTTTACAAAAATTAGTATAGATTAATAATATAAATTTGTCAACAGGTTTTATATTATTAATCTAAACTTTTTTGTAAGCATTCAGAAAGGTTGATAAAACAATGAATACTTACGAAAGAATAAAAGAACTTGCGAAGGAAAGAAAACTGTCTATAAGGCAATTAGAAATGAAATTTGGATATTCAAATGGTTACATTGGTAGTTGGAAAAGACAAACTCCTAATTCCACAGAACTTGTGAGACTTGCCGACTATTTTGGAGTTTCTGTTGACTATTTGCTAGGCAGAAATCAAGCCCCTAAATGGGCGGACAAAGACGATTTAATTGAATTAGACAAATTGTTAGATTCAAATGTGAACATGGCTTATAATGGCGAGAATTTGACACCAGAGGAAATACAACGGGTCAAAGATATTTTAACTGGTGTATTTTGGGAATATGCTGAGAAGGATAAGAAGCTGAAAAAATAGAGGTAGCGGTATGGATTATTTAGAACTGATTGCTAAATTAAAATCTTTAAGCAGGAGTTACAATCCCTTTATTATTTGCGCCTTTTTAAATATTGATATTCGGTATGTTCCGTTTCTAGATAACCCTCGAGGCCAATTTCAAGAGATTTTAAACAGGAAAGTTATTTTCTTATCCGATTCATTAATGGAAAGTCCAGAAAGATTTTATGTGTGCGCTCATGAGTTGGGTCACGCACTCCTACATGAAGGGATATCCAACTACTACGTACTAAATAGGACGACTAGAAGTAAAATGGAAAGTGAAGCCGATCGTTTTGCCACAAACATTTTGCTTAGTTGTCACAAA
The DNA here is from genome assembly GCF_054871765.1 of Enterococcus sp. LJL120. NCBI lineage: Bacteria > Bacillati > Bacillota > Bacilli > Lactobacillales > Enterococcaceae > Enterococcus > Enterococcus sp. LJL120. The sequence goes on along the minus strand of NZ_JBTXLV010000003.1, from coordinate 431,083 downwards.
GAAGATACAGGTTCATATCCTAGAAAATTTGAACATTTGCAAACGGCTTATGGTGTTCCTTTGAAATCGGAAAGATATTTACTAGATTAAGCTTATTATTTTTTAGCAAAAAAACGAACATACATTCTTTTTTTGAATTAGAGATAGGAAGTAGTTAGGGAAGGAGCTTACTTTGTTATGGCTGTAGAGAAAGGGACTGTTGAAAAAAGAGGAGATAAATTCAGGCTTCGTGTTACTGTTGGTTATAACGAGAACGGCAATCCAATTAGACTTAGCAAAACTGCTGATTCGTTAACACTTAGAAAAGCATATCTCGAACTTGATGAGTGGATAGCGGACTTGGAAGAACACGGTTATGAAGATGTGACAACTATCACTTTTTCACATTTCTATAACAATATGTGGAAAAAAGAAGTAACTACAACATTGGAGCCCAGAACAATACGTGAATACTCCGACATAATCGAAAAACGTTTCTTATCTTCATTATCCAATAAAAAGATGACAGAAATAAAACCATATCAAATTAAAGACATTGTCATGGCTGCACAACCACTTTCAAAAAGAAGTCAGGTTCTTTCGAGAAAAACAAAGAAACGTTTTTTAAACGCCCTTAGTAGCGTTTTTAACGTCGCAAAAGACCAATATAGGATAATTAGCCACAATCCCGTTTCCGACGTTAAACTACCCAAGGAAGCCCTTAAAAAGAAGTCTACACCTGAACCTTATTCTATTGAAGAAGTAAACAGATTACTAACAGCTTTGGATGATGCGGCTTCACAAAAAACGAAAGCTATAGTCCTGACTGCTTTCTTTACTGGAGCTAGAGAAGGAGAAATAGCAGCTGTCGAAGAAACCGACTTCGATTTTATCAACAACACTGTACACTTTCATCAACGGATTGTTTTAAATGACAAGAAGCAATATTTAAGACGAGATGGTCTTAAAGCTTCCGATTCTAAGATTATCCCTGTACCTCAGAACTATATGAATTTCATGCAAGGCTTTATCTTAATCAACCAAGAAGCAAGAAAGAAACTTCGTATAAACCCAAAACACAAGTATGTATTCGGCTCACCAGAAGGAAACTTCGAACTCCCAACATCTTTATATAGAAATTGGATTCGATTTGTGAAACGCTCTGGACTTCGTGAGATTCGTTTTCACGACCTTAGACATACCTCGGCATCCTTTTTACTAGCCGACCCAAACATCCCAATTAAAGCAGTACAAGAGCTTCTAGGACACAAAGATTACAGAACGACAATGAACATATACGGACATGCGCTGGAGGAATCAAAAAGAGCAGCAAGCGATAGATTCTCAAGTCTACTAAGAGATTAATACGTTATTTAAAAAAATATTTTAAAAATCTCTGCCCCATTCTCTGCCCCAAACAGCAATTTATTGTAAAACAAAAAGCCGTCACATCATCTACAAACGTTGATGTGACGGCTTTAAAATAAGATGCCAGCTGCAGGAATCGAACCTGTGACCTACGCGTTACGAGTGCGTTGCTCTACCGACTGAGCTAAGCTGGCTTTAGAATAACAAAGAAAATTATAGAACTTTTAGCATATTTTGTAAAGCTCAAACCCCGCAAAAGTCAAATATATGAAATATTGACCAAAATTTGTTAGAATAGAAGTAGAAAGAGGGTTATTGCATGGGAACATTTGGAAAATTTGAAGCTACTATCGACCCGTCCGCACTTGGCAAGTCGTTTACAACTGGAACCCACGTCGCATTTATCTTTAGAAATCAAGGTCAAACTGGAACCATTACTAAGCAGCTGAAAAATTCGGCCGTTGTTAGAATGGATGAAACATCAGAAAACAGTTCTTTGATTTCACAGTCCAATGGTGTTGTTATTATCAATTACAAGGAACTTCGTAAATTAAATAGTTAAGCAACAAGTAGTGTCAAAGTTTTAGACAGCTATCAAAGGAAAAATTCAGCCCTTCGCTGAGCCTCCTTCACCGGCGTCTTTAGCTTTGGCGCTTTTTTTAGATGACAATTTTACGGTCGACTTCTTTAAAGCCGTAAATCGGCTGTTTCTTGCCCTTTTGCCACTGCATTAAGTAGCGATTTTTGTGAAGCATCAGCTGGGTATAAAAATCCTTCATCGCCAGTGGCGGCTGTTGTCTCGCTGAATACAAAACTAAATCCCCCGCTTCATCTAATTGAAGCCCGGTGAAAGCCACTAATTTATCATGTTCTGTTTGATAAATCCCCACAAAATCCCCCCGCTGCGGGCCATTCATTAAGGCGGTTAATAATTCCTGACTACGCAAATGGATTCCCCCTAGTTTTTTAGCAAATAATTTTCAAGGTCCTTCAAAATGAATTCTGGTATCAAGGACAATTAAAAAAATTGTCCTAACAAAAAATAAGATTGCTTCTAAGTCGTCTAGCAAACTAGCATTGAACACAAGGAAACCGGCGCACACTCCGCTGATTTTTACAGACTACCGCTTTAAAGGCTGACTGCATTGGTTCTCTATTTTTGCCAGAAGCTAACTTAAAAACAATCTCAAGCTTCACTTTATTTTGTACCGAAGAGACGGTCGCCGGCGTCCCCTAAACCAGGAACGATGTAGCCGTGCTCGTTTAATTTTTCATCAAGCGCGGCGGTATAGATATCAATATCTGGATGGGCATCTTGTAAGGCCTTGACCCCTTCAGGAGCAGAAACTAAGCTGACAAATTTGATATTAGAAGCGCCATGCTTTTTCAAAGCATCAATTGCCATGATTGCTGAACCGCCAGTTGCTAACATCGGATCAACGACGAACAGCTGACGAGCTGCAATATCTTCCGGCAGCTTCAAGAAATACTCGTGGGGCTCTAAAGTTTCTTCGTCCCGGAACATTCCGATATGCCCAACCTTCGCTGCGGGAATCAATTCTAAAATTCCGTCAACCATGCCTAAGCCAGCTCGTAAAATTGGTACGATTGCAACTTTTTTACCGGTTAAAGTTTTTTGCACACTTTTGGTCATTGGTGTTTCAATTTCAATGTCTTCTAACGGCATGTCCCGTGAGACTTCATAAGCCATCAGCATGGCAATTTCATTGACAACTTCCCGAAAAACCTTCGTGCCGGTATCCTTTTCCCGAATGATAGTTAACTTGTGCTGAATGAGTGGATGGTCAATTACTTGGAATTTTCCCATTTTTAAAATCTCCTATCTGATTTTTTATGTCCTAAACTTTCCAAAAAAAAATTTAACTGGATATTTTTAAGCGTAAAGCGGGTGATTATTTGTTAAAGCCAATACTTCTTGATGAACTTCTTCTAAAGCTGCTTGATTATTGTGAGCCTTCAGCGCTCTGACAACTAGCTCTGCCACTTGTCGTGATGCCGCTTCATCAAAACCACGGGAGGTAATCGCTGGCGTGCCAATCCGAATACCGCTGGTTTTAAATGGGCTTAAGCTTTCAAAAGGAATCGAATTTTTATTGACGGTAATGCCAACAGAATCCAAAATTGTTTCGGCTTCTTTACCAGACATTCCTAAGTCGGTCACTTCTACTAATAATAAATGATTGTCAGTGGCACCTGAGACCAAACGGACTTCCGGTGTTTTATTAAAGACATCGGCCATCGCTTTGGCATTATCAATCACTTGCTGGCTGTATTCAGTAAAACTTGGATCAAGGGCTTCTTTAAAGGCAACTGCTTTAGCGGCAATCACATGTTCTAATGGTCCCCCTTGAATGCCCGGGAAGACTGCGCTGTTAATTTTTTTAGCCAATTCTTCATCGTTGGTCAAAATCAAACCACCGCGAGGCCCTCTTAAAGTTTTATGAGTCGTTGAGGTAGTAATATCAGCATAAGGAACTGGATTTGGATGCAGACCCGCTGCAACTAAACCAGCGATATGCGCCATGTCCACCATTAATTTTGCACCGACTTCATCAGCGATTTCCCGAAACTTTTTAAAATCAATTGTGCGGCTGTAGGCACTTGCTCCCGCTACAATTAATTTCGGTTGATGTTTGCGGGCTAAAATTCTCACTACATCATAATCAATCACTTCGGTCGCTGGATCTACACCGTAAGGTACGAAATGATAGGTTTTGCCGCTAAAATTAACCGGCGAACCGTGGGTCAAATGACCGCCAGCAGATAAGTCCATCCCGAGAACTGTATCCCCTGCTTCAATTAATGAAAGATAAGCCGCTGTATTCGCTTGTGAACCTGAGTGAGGCTGAACATTGGCAAATTTTGCAGCAAATAATTCTTTGGCCCGCTCGATGGCTAAATTTTCCACCACGTCAACAAATTCACAGCCGCCATAATAACGGCGACCTGGATAGCCTTCAGCATATTTATTGGTCAGCACGCTGCCTTGTGCCGCCATGACACCTTTGGACACGATATTTTCAGAGGCAATTAACTCCAAATTATTTTCTTGCCGTTGGTATTCATGATTAATCGCATTCCATAAATCCGGATCAAATTCTTTAAAATCCATACTGACAACACCCTTCATGACATTATTTTTTATTGAATTGTATCATAAGTTAGCAAATTCCGGCACCAAGAAAACTAGTTTTTCCAAAATTTTTGGTTACTGGCTTTTTTTAAGCGGTTCATATAGGCTACCGCTAAGCCGGCTTCCTCAAAGGCCGGCGCTAAAATAAGACTAACGCCAGCTTCATCCAATGCCCGTAGGCCAGCGAATAAGCCGTGGGTGGCGGCTTCAATTGAGTCGTCTGCCAGAGGATATTTTTCTATGTCTTGAGGAAATAATTTTAAAATTTCCTGACTGGCAATCACACCAACTTTTTTATTTTCACTCCATCTGGCTGCTTCTGGCCATTCATTCTGACGAACCATCAGCACTTCTGCGTTAGGGGCGTAATGTTTATACTTCATACCGGGAGCTTTCGGTGTTTCGCCCTCTGTGACAAGATGTTGGTCAATTAAAATTTCTGTTTCCAAAAAATTTTCCAACGCTTCTTTGGTGACTGCTCCGGGACGCAAAATCATTGGTGGCTTTAAAGGATCACTCAAATCTAATACGGTAGACTCGACGCCAATTGTGGTCGGGCCATCATCTAAAATACCGGCAATCTTCCCCTTCATATCGTGAAGCACATGGGCCGCTGTTGTTGGGCTCGGCTTACCGGAAGTATTGGCACTGGGACCAACTAACGGTGCAGCTGTTTTTTCAATTAATAACAAAGTTTTTTCGTTTGCTGGCATTCTAAAAGCTGCTGTGGATAAGCCGCCGGTGACATTCGCCGATAAGCTGTCTTGTTTCACCGCAAAAATTAAAGTTAAGGGTCCCGGCCAAAATTTTGCAACAATTTTTTCAGTTAAAGGATGAAACTTATCCACAAATTTTTCCACCATTGAAAATTGATTGACGTGTAAAATTAAGGGATTATCGGCAGGTCGACCTTTAACGGTAAAAACCTGCTGAACGGCTTCAGTCATGAGACCATTGGCACCCAGACCATAGACTGTCTCTGTCGGAAAAGCAATCAATCCACCATTTTTTAAAATTTCAGCGGCTTGATCAATTGTTTCTTCAGTAAAAATTTTTGTTTCCACAGTTTATCCACACCTTTAATTATCTGTAAATGACTAGTTTTTAAACCTTTACAAACTTATCCCCAACTTTGTGGATAAGTTTTTTTATTACTGTGGACAAGCTTGTTGAAAACTGTCCAAAATGAAAGCTTATTTTCATTCAATTAATTAAATTTAATAACAGACTTATCCACATTAAGTGTGAATAACCACAAATCGATCCAAACCAGCTAAATCTTTTTTGACTGCAATTTGCGCTGCAGGAAAAGCTTTTTCAAATATTTCTTTGACAGCTTGCCCCTGTTGAAAGCCAATTTCTAAATAAATTTTACCGCCTGCTTTTAATTTGGCCACCGCCTGCTGGGCAATCATTTGATAGATGGCTAACCCGTCAGCCGCCGCAAAAAGCGCCGACTTTGGTTCATAGGTGCGCACACTTTCATCCATCAATTCCCATTCTGCCTGACTGATGTATGGTGGATTGGAAATAATAAGATCAAATGTTTTTTCAGCAAAGGGTTCCAGCACACTGCCTTTGCGAAAATCAATTGCTGTTTCTAATGTCAGACTATTTTTTTTCGCAATACTCAGAGCCCCTTCAGAAATATCACTAGCAAAGAGCTGCCAGCTGTCAGCTTCAGCCTTCAAAGTAATCGCAATTGCTCCGGTTCCCGTTCCAATATCGACGACCTGCAAATTTTTCTCAGACGAATTTTCCTTAAGAACCAACTCAACTAATTCCTCAGTCTCTGGTCGAGGAATTAAAGTATCGTGGTTCACAAAAAAATTACGACCATAAAAATCAGCATAGCCTAGAAGATATTGCGGCGGCTGATTTTCCATCAGAGCCTTCACATCTAATGCAATTTGAGTCTCGTCGGCAGTTGGAATTGCTTCATTCATCTGTAATAACCAATCCGTTTTACTCCAACCTTTGCGCTCCAAAAAAAGGTAGTGGATGGCATAGCCTTCTTTGCCTGCTGCTTCCAAAAAAGAAGAAGCCCGCTGGAGGACTTCTCGATAGGTTTTAACCATTTTGCAATTCTTCCAATTTTGATGTTTGGTCGTACATCACCAAGGCATCAATAATTTCATCTAATTTTCCTGCCAAAATTTGATCCAACTTTTGAATCGTCAAACCGATGCGGTGATCGGTGACCCGATTTTGCGGAAAATTATAGGTGCGAATGCGTTCAGAACGGTCGCCAGTTCCGACAGCTGACTTACGGCTGGCATCGTATTCACTTTGCGCCGCTTGAGAAATTTGGTCATAGACTCTAGCCCGCAAAATTTTCATCGCTTTTTCCCGATTTTTAATTTGTGAACGCTCATCCTGCATCGCTACAGCAATTCCTGTTGGAATATGAGTCAGACGAACGGCAGAAGCTGTCTTATTGACGTGCTGGCCGCCAGCTCCAGATGCATGATAAATATCAGTCCGAATATCTTTATCGGCGATATCAATTTCGACTTCTTCGGCCTCTGGCATCACGACAACCGTTGCTGTCGATGTATGAATCCGCCCCTGCGATTCTGTTGAAGGTACCCGTTGAACTCGATGAGCGCCGCTTTCGTATTTTAATTTTGAAAAGACACTGTCGCCGGTAATCATCATGATTACTTCTTTATAACCACCGATGCCCGTAACATTGGCATCCATCACATCGACTTTCCAGCCTTGCGCTTCCGCATATTTTTGATACATATTAAATAAATCACCGGCAAATAAAGCTGCTTCATCGCCACCTGCGGCTCCGCGAATTTCCATGATAATATTTTTATCATCATTGGGGTCTTTTGGCAGCAGCAAAATTTTAATCCGGTCTTCTAATACTTCTTTTTCTTTTTTTAACTCAGACAGTTCTTCTTTGGCCATCTCCGCCATATCGGCATCTAAGCTTTCACCTAATAATTCTTCGGTGTCAGCAATCCCTTGAACAACCGTTTTGTAACGGCGATAAACCTCCACCGTTTCTCTTGTGTTGGCTTCTTCTTTAGACAACTGCATAAACCGCTGGGTGTCGGTAATAACAGCGGGATCACTTAATAATTCACCAAGTTCTTCATAGCGATCTTCAATCGCCTGTAACTGATCGTACATGGATTCGCTCCTTTATCTCTTCTTCATACCATAGCTCACTCTCACTGAATACTTTAGCTAGTTTTCCAGTAGAATGCAACATCTAAACAATCTATCAACTAATGTAGCTTTACTTCTCAACAATTTTTCCCGGTTCAAAATAATGTTTGCGACAGACAGGATAATAAGCTTCATTGCCGCCAATTTGAACCTGATTGCCTTCATAGACTGGCTGTCCGTCAATATAATGCAAGTTCATCGTCGCCTTTTTATGGCAGAACCAGCAAATTGTCTTTAATTCTTCTATTTTATCTGCATAGAGCAGTAAATATTTTGAGCCTTCAAATAGCTCATTGCGAAAATCATTTTTCAAACCGAAAGCCATCACCGGGATGTTTAATTTATCAACAACATTTGCCAAAGCCAAGACATGATGCTTTTGCAAAAATTGCGATTCATCAATTAAAATGCAATAGGGCCGATAATCCAAATTGACAATCAGCTCATATAAATTAGTTTCCGCAAAAATCGGTGTCGCTTCCCGCTTTAAACCAATGCGACTGGAGATAACCCCGACACCTTCCCGGGTATCGAGACCGCTAGTCAATAGGACAACCGGTTTATTTTGTTCTTCATAGTTGTGGGCTACCTTTAAAATTTCAATTGTCTTACCGCTATTCATTGCCCCATATTTAAAAAATAATTGTGCCATCTCTGCTCACCCTTCGTCAACATTCCTTTGGTATTATAGCTGAAAACCAGAAAAATTTACAGAGGGAGATTTCCCGAGAAAAAAATTTAGCAAAATAATCAGTATCGTCTTGAATTTCAAAAAAAATTCCCCTTATGCCGCTGCTTTCAAAATGAAAACAAGCGGCATAAGGGCAATTTGATTATTTTCATAAATTATCTACTTTGATAAGCGTTGCTTGAGAGACTAGCAGTAATCAATTCTTAGCGAAAAAAATCTTATTGATAGACAATGAAAATTTTTTCAAAATTTTAGCGAGGCGCTTGATCGGTGGTCACATAGTCCACCCGCATGTCTTGCATATCTAAAAATTGGTTTTCTGGAACGGTCCACGTTCCAACGGTCAAACCGGCATTGCGTGCCTTTCTGACAGCGGTACTGGTTACTTGCCCATAGTGAGAATCAATTCCCGGCTGATTGCCTAATTGTAAAGCTGCATTAATTGTAGCTTGGTTAATTTCATAAACCAAGTATAGATAAGGAAAATCTGGATTAATCTGACTAGCCAGTTGCAGTTGCTCAAAATGGAAGGAAATTATTTTGGTATTATCACTGGTAAAACCATAATTTGCTAAAGTATCGAAGACTTTTTGCAAATCTTCAGTCGTCGCCGAGGCATCCTTTAGTTCAAGAAAAGGAATCTTACCTTCTACCATACAAATGAATAAATAATCTTCCAAGGTAGGGATTTTCAAATCTGCCGCTGAATAACTGCCGACATTCGCCCCTTGGTCAATTTTAAAATTGCTCAATTCAGCCAAGGTATAATCGCTAACTGCACCAGTGCCATTGGTCATGCGATCAAGGGTATCATCGTGCATCAAAACCCATTGACGATCCTTCGTCAATTTTAAATCCGTTTCAACCGCTGGAGCATTAGCTTGCCGAAAAGCTGGCAGGGAATTTTCTGGAGCACTATAAGTGTTGCCCCGATGATTGACATAAGTCGTTTGAAAACTTTCTGCCTCCACACCGTACCAACCAATCCCTTCATTATGCCATCCTCGATTAATGAGGCTCTCTTGCTCAGTCCAAGTAATTGCGTAGTTATGACTGCCGGTATTAACGTTCGGATTAAAAGCTCGGTACAATGGTACACTTTGATTCGGGTCTGAATACCAGCCAATGCCTTCATTTCGCCAGCCGATTTTCACCAGATTATCCCGCTCAGTAGCACTTAAAGTATAATGGTGATCACCATTATACGGATTGTACAAACGATAAACCGGATTACCTGTTACCGGTGCATACCAGCCGATTCCCTCATAATTCCAGCCGACACTTTGTAAATCATTTCGTTCAAAACGATTTTCCGTATAGAAATGCTCACCGGAATTGGGATTGTACATCCGATACATCGGTGTACTATCGGTTGCTGCCGCTTCCCCTGATGCTGGATTAAAAAAACTAATTTCTAAAAAGACTGTGACTGCCAACAAAAATTTCCCTAAATTTTTCACTTCTCCACCTGTTTTTCCCCAAACGTAAAACTTTGACATTTTATTTTTAGATTAATAGCCATATTTTACTATCAATTCCCATTAAATATCAACAGATATGTGCCTAAACGAAAGCTAGTTCTTTTAAACTACTGACTTTTTGAAGAAAAATTTAGTTTTGACAATTTCTTTTTACACCTGCATATTAAATTTCCATCAAAAGTAATTTTTGCTAAGTGAGAGCGTTATTAATCAAAATCACCAATAAAATTTCCCAGTGATTCGCCTCTAAAAGACATAGGGTAACTATTTTTGATTTTTAATGTCAAAGTTTGTTCCTCATCCAAATTTAGTAACAATTTTATCATCAGACGGATTGCAACATAATGGGAGAAAATCGCTACTTTGTTAGCTGCCAAGTTTTTTGTCAGTTCCTTAAGAAATTCGCCGACCCGCTTTTCAACATCAGCATAATTTTCTCCGCCTGGCGTCCTATCAGTAAAACTATGGCCAAGTGATTGGTTTTGCAAAAAATCATGCCCTTGCGGCAAATCCGTGATGTTTTTCCCATCAAGCATTCCTAATGATCGCTTCTTTAGCCGCTTATCTAAAATAATGTCCTGCCGGCCTGTTGCCAATCTGGCGGTCTCATACGCTCGGCTAAGGGGAGAAGCATACACTTGATCAACCCCTGAAAAAATTGCTAATCTACTGAGTTCGTGTGCTTGCTGACGACCCTTGTCTGTAAGGGGAACATCGCTTTGACCTGAAAAAAAGCGGCCAGTCTCAGTCGACCGATTGGCTTGATTAAAAAGGGATTCTCCATGACGAATTAAAATGATTTCCATTGTCTGCCTCGCTTCTTCGTTAAGTTTATTTCGGTGCCTAATCTAGATTTTTCTGCCCATTTATTCTCACCCAACCTCAACATTTTTGCAAACCTAGACAGTTTGCAACTATCGCTGTTATACCACTTTTGCTTGTTTTGTTGTAGATTGCAAATAATTAAACCCCTCAATAAGATTCGAAAAAAAACATGATAATTATTCCGCTGGCATAAACTCTCTGTAGACACCTGAAATCTTCCCTACTTATCAGATTGGCTAGAAACAACAAAAAAAAGCCACAGAACCCAGAAAATATTTAGGCTCTATGACTTAAAATTTTTAATTAATTTCAATCCGTTTACGGTCTTTATCATTAGTTGCTGCTTTAGCTAATTCTAAATGCAGAACGCCGTCTTTAAAGTTAGCAGTTATTTTATCTTCGTCGATGCCCTTTAGCATAAATTGCCGACGGAAGGATTGGCTGCTACGTTCGCGTCTTAAGAAATTGCCGTCTTCATCCTTATCTTCAACTGTATTGTCTCGCTTGGCATCAATAGTTAAAATATTGTCATCGTAAACAACATTCAAATTTTCCTTGTCAAAGCCGGGTAAATCCGCCTTAACTTCATAAGCAGTTTCAGTTTCTTTAATATCGACTTTGAATTCATCTGCTCTAAGATTATTTGGAAAAAAATTATCAAAAAAGTTATCTCCCATTGACATCCAATTATTGTTTCTTGTTGTTAAGTTTGCCATAGTCTCCATCTTCTTTCTCTAAAATTATTTAGAACCTTAAAAATCTGGCATAATTTTCAAGGGGAAAGTTATCTTTGACCTTTCCTGATGTTTATATTGTACTGCTGATTAGCACTCTTGTCAAGAGAGTGCTAACTCAAAACAAAAAAATTTTAATCCGCAAACATGACAAGAAAATTGAAAAGAGGTTTAATAGAAAGTAACTGATACAGTTAACTGAAGGAGGCTTTACAATGGACTTTTTAACAAATAATTTATTGCATGAACTAAAAGTGAATTTATACGAAGCTTACACTGAAATTTTTGGACCCAATGATTTAACCATTTTTATTACCAAGCCAGTTGCTGCTGATGCTAAAAATATGGGCTTTTCTTTTCAAAGCGAACATGATTCTGGTTTTCTTTTCTTTTTAAATGCTGGAAAAGTTGTGGCCTTAGCTACCACGAATGCCTTTGAAGATCCAGATGTTCCCTTTGACCAATTAATTTATTTGGATTTCCCTTTAGAAACAGAAAAAGATTATTACAGCACTTATTTAAATAATGTGCTGCATACTGCTGGCCAGCCCTATGCTGCGAAATTGAAAAAGACAGCTCTGCCGGAAAATATCGAAAAAATTATTATCCCCGCTTTCGCAGACAGCTTTTTGATTTTGGAACGCTTTGGCTATCCTCTGACCCGTCCACAAGCCGCTGAGGAAAAGCCCAGCAAAGCAAAGGGTGGTAAGCCCCGCCATAAATGGACGAAGGAAGTTAGTGAAATTGAATTTTCTGTTGACCGACCAGATGCACAAGCAAAAGTTTTCTGGATTAAGCGCAATGAAATGCTGATTAAAGCCGGCGCTAAAATGCTGCCACAAGCGCCATTAAATAAAGATGGTTCGTTGGGCTTTTCCGCTCGGTTTGGCGAGCAGTTACGGCAGGAACATCAGCACCAGTTTAAAGATTTTACAACAACTGAAGATATTATTTTAAAAAGTGTCAGTGAAGTCGGCCTCTTTTTATATTTCGGCGGCACCAATAGCTGGTTAGAATTACTCGATAAAAACGGCAAGAGCATCAATGAATGGACCGTTGTAAACTAATTTTTCTGCCGATTATCTCCACGAAAAAACTGCCAATTTTGGATTAAGCTAGTTTAGCTACAATCCGAATCGGCAGTTTTTTGTGCTTTAGATGGCACTTTCCCTTAAAACTTAAAAGTAAAATCAGCAGAAGTTTTTAAATCCGCAAGGGTCGGCATCCCACCTTGGGCTCCAAATCCTTGGACCGAAAAACTGGCAGCTAAATTGCCCAAGCGAATTGCCTCGGCAATCGGTAAGCCCCGCAAGATTCCCACGGCAAAAGCCCCATTAAAAGTATCGCCGGCCCCTGTTGTGTCGACAGCTTCTGTCGCAAAAGCTGGCACTGTAATTTCTTCTTCCCCATCAAAAAAGATTGCCCCTTTTTTCCCCAGTGTGACAATTAATTGATTGGGGAATTGTCGTAAACTTTCTGACAAACTATTTTTCGGAAATAATTGCTGCACTTCTTGCTCGTTCGGTGTAAAGTAAGTCGTTTTTGCTAAAGCCACAGCAGAAATTTCTCGAGCCGGTGCAGGATTATACAGTAAAGGGATTGCCTTTTCTGCACAAAAATCAATCACCCAAAGATTACTTTCTTGGGGAATTTCATTTTGCAAGATAACAAAATCAGCTGTGCTGAGCACCGAACTGTATTGTTTCAAATAGGCTACCGTCAATAAATTATTGGCAGCTGGCACGACGATAATTCGGTTATCCCCTTCATAAAGGGTGATATGCGCCGAACCAGAAGACTGCTGGGCTGTTTGCTTAAAATGTTGGACATCCACTTGATTGGCCTGCAGATTTTCAGTGATTTTTTCTCCAAAGGAATCTGCGCCGACACTACCAATCATAGTGACCGCTACCCCCAGACGACTGGCGGCCACCGCTTGATTAGCTCCCTTGCCGCCAAAGCGGGTAGCAAAAGCTTCTCCAAAAACTGTTTCACCGCTTGCTGGCAATTGTTTGGTGGTGACGATAAAATCCGTTGAGGAACTGCCGATGACTAAAATAGTTTTCATAAAACCGCTCCTTATCTAATTTAAATCTATTTTAAAATAAAAAAACCTTCAACAAGGATTGTAACATCCCTGCTGAAGATTTGCGCTGTTATCGATTAAAAGGCCGCCACTAGATAAGTAATGCCGGTAATCATAAAGTAAATTCCGACTAAAAAGGCTAGCGTCAAGGCAGCTGATAGCGGATTAAAGAGTAAGATAAAGCCTAAAATAATTCCCAAGATGTTGACAATTACCATAAACCAGTAGTATCCGGTGCTGACTTCTTTAAAGGCACTGGAAATCATCAATTCACCGATGGAATCAATAATAAACCAAATAGCGAAAATAATTGGCAAAGCCAATACGCCGGCTGACATGTTGAACAAAAGGAAGATTCCTAAAATAATATCGATAATCCCCATCACTAATACGAAAGTTCCTTTACCGCCAGTAGTATTTTGCAGCGGCCGGCGAATCGCAATTTCAAAAATCCCCTTCAAGATTGCCATCACCGCAAAAAAGACCACCAAAGCCACTAAATTACTAGCGGGATCTCTAAAGGAAATAATGGAGATGAAGATAAATAATAATCCCAAAATGAAATAACCTAAATTAAATTTTCTCATGTTTCTCAAACCCCTTTTTATTTTTTTAATCATATTAAGAAAAATTCTTATAATGAAATTCTTCTTGTCACAATTAAATACTAGCGCATTCAGGCATTTTTTTGAAACAATTCGACTTATTTCGTTGTTGCGGTGTTCCCCTAAATTTTTTTATTAAATCTGTTATACTGGTGACAAGAACCTGCAAGGAGTTTAAAGATGAGTGTAACGACTTTTATTCGCAAAAAACAACGGGCCTTAAAGCTTTTTTCGGCCAAACATTTTACCTCCATCCAAATAATTGTGATGTATTATGTGGTGATGACCTTGTTATCCCTGCTCTTATTTTACCTGCCGATTTTTCGGGAACCGGACAGTCACCAGCCCTTTATTGACATGTTTTTCATGGCGGTCAGCACCGTCAGCGTGACCGGTTTGACCACCTTTAATATTAACGATGTTTTCAATCAAAATGGTGTAGTCCTCTTAGAAGTCCTTTTTCAAATCGGTGGGCTAGGAATTATGATGATTTCGACGTTTTTCTTTATCGTCTCCAAACGCCGAATATCCTTAAAGCAACGGCAGCTGATTATGACCGATATGAACCAAACCAAGCTTAGCGGCATTGTCCGTCTGATTCGCATCACCTTTGGGATTATTGTCTTTTTCCAAGTTATTTTCGGTGGCATTTTTTCGTTGTATTTCTACTTTAGAGGCTATTACCGAAATTTTTGGGATGCAGTCTTCTATGGCTTTTATCAAGCCATCTCAGCCGTCACCAACTCCGGCTTTGATGTCACAGGAGAATCGATTACTCCCTTTGCCCACGATTATTTCTTTTTAAGTATTATTATGTTTTTAATTTTTATCGGCGGCATTGGCTTTCCTGTTCTTATGGAGTTTCGCGAGTGGCTGGCTTATAAAAAGCAGCCGACACCGATTCCGTTTCGTTTTTCTTTGTTCACCAAATTAGCCGTTCTGGCCTTTTTTGTCTTATTTATTGCCGGCACCATTGCGATTTTCTTATTAGAAAAAGACCATTTCTTCTTAGACAAGGGGCCGATAGAGCAGTGGATGACTTCGATGTTTTATTCGATGACCACCCGTAATGCCGGCCTGCAAATTAATCCTTTAAGTGATTTTCAAGTGACCACTTTGATTTTCTTCTCACTTTTGATGTTTGTCGGCTGTTCGCCTAGTTCTGTCGGCGGTGGTATTCGAACCACGACAGTCGCCATCTTAGGACTGTACATTATCTCTTTTCTACGGGGAGAAAAAAATGTCAATGCCTTTGGCCGCCAAATTCCCGATGATGATGTCCGCAAATCAATGGTCGTCTTTATGCTTTCTTTGGGCATGTGTTTTGGTTGCGTCTTGTTTTTAACCGCCACCGAAGAACAATCATTAATTGCCATCATTGTTGAGGTTGCCTCCGCTTTTGGGACGACCGGTCTTTCAATGGGCATCACCGCAGAATTAAGCATGACGGGAAAATTAGTCATCGCGCTTTTGATGTTTATCGGTCGAATCGGTATGCTCTATACCCTTTTGTTATTTATCCCGAAGGAACGCCGAGACAGTGGCTACAAATATCCTCAAGAAAAAATCATTATCGGTTAAGCCGGTCATGATTTTTTTGCTTTTTCTTAAGCTAGAGAAAGAGCATTTAAGTTTTTGAAATGAATGTGGTAAGATAAGTTGAATTTATGAAAGTTTGATGGAGGGAACACTATGAGTCTACGCAGTCAGCTGGCAATCGCTGCTGGAAAGTCCTCGCAATGGGTTTTAAAAACTTTTTTCAAAGGCGGTTCCAGCTTTCCGGGGAAATTAGCTTTGACGATTGACCCTGATGTTTTAAATAGTTTATCAAAGGATTATCAAGTCGTGGTAGTCACCGGCACCAATGGCAAAACTTTAACCACTGCCTTGACTGTAAATATTTTAAAACAGCAGTTCCCTGAGGTTTTAACCAATCCTACCGGTGCCAACATGGCCCAAGGAATTGTCTCCACCTTCTTAAATGCGAAAAAGCAAAAGGGTGAAAAATTCGCCGTTTTAGAAATCGACGAAGCCAGCCTAGCAAAGGTCACTGAATACATTAAACCGGAGCTCTTTGTCTTCACGAATATTTTTAGAGACCAGATGGACCGCTACGGCGAAATCTATACGACTTATCGCTTAATTGTCGAAGGGGCGGCAAAATCACCGACAGCGCCGATTTTAGCAAACGGCGACTCGCCCATTTTTAATTCAGTGGCAACTGTTAATCCCCGCAAATATTATGGCTTTAATCACGAGCCTGATCAAGAACAGATGGCCCACTACAATACCGATGGTGTTTTATGCCCTACCTGCCATCACATTTTGCATTATAAAATGATTACCTACGCTAATCTCGGCAAATATTATTGCCCGAACTGTGGCTTCCATCGTCCTGAGCTGGATTATCAATTAACAAAAATGACTGCGATGGATAATGTTTCGGCTGATTTTGTGATTGATGATGAACAATACGGTATTGAAGTCGGTGGCCTTTATAACGTCTACAACGCTCTTGCCGCAACAGCTGTGGCCGAATATTATAACGTGGCACCGGAAAAAATTCGTCAAGGTTTAGGCTATGATGAAAAAGTTTTTGGCCGTCAAGAGGAATTTACGATTGAAGGCAAACACTGCACATTGGTCTTAGTTAAAAATCCGGTCGGCTTAAACCAAGTGATTGATATGATTAATTTAGCACCTTATGATTTCTCCCTCGTCTCTTTATTAAATGCCAATTATGCAGACGGGATTGATGTCAGCTGGATTTGGGATGGCGATTATGAGGCGCTGGCTAAGCGCAACATTCCAGAAATTATTGCAGGGGGCGACCGCCATCATGATATGGCGCTGCGCTTAAAAGTTGCCGGGCTGCCAGAAGAAAAAATTAAGGAAGAAGAATCCTTAAGCCAAGTCATTGAAGATATTAAACAATTACCAACTGAACATGTTTATATTTTAGCGACCTACACCGCTGTTTTACAGCTGCGCAAAGAGCTAGCTCAAAAAGGTTATATAAAAGGAGGAATGGACCGTGGCTGATTATCAATTAAACCTCGCCCATCTCTATGGGAATTTACTTAACACTTACGGCGACAATGGCAATCTTTTGATGCTGCAATACTATGCTAAAAAAATGGGCGTCACCCTGAACACTGAAATTGTTAGTATCCACCAAGAGTTTGATCCGGAAAAATACGATATCGTTTTTTTCGGTGGCGGTCAAGACTTCGAACAATCGATTGTTTCTAATGACATTCAAGCTAAAAAAGAAGATATCATCCGCTATATTGAAAATAATCGGGTGATGCTAGCAATCTGTGGCGGTTATCAATTATTAGGCCATTATTACACTGGGGCTAATGGCGAAAAAATTCCCGGCATCAGCGCCCTCGACCATTACACCTTGAGCCAAGACAACAATCGTTTTATCGGGGATATTGTGATTCACAACGAAGAGTTTAACGAAACTTATTACGGCTTTGAAAATCATAACGGCCGCACCTTCTTAGGCGAAGGTGAGCGTCCTTTGGGTAATGTTGTTAAAGGCAAAGGCAATAATGGTGAGGACCAATCTGAAGGCGTGATTTATAAAAATGTGTATGGCTCTTATTTCCACGGACCGATTTTATCCCGCAATGAAAAATTAGCCATCCGCCTTATTAAAACAGCTTTAAAAAATAAATACGGCGAGCCGCTTGATTTACCAAAAGAATTTCAAGAGGAAGCAGCCACCAGCAATTAGTAAAAAGCAGCACTAGGCAAGGAACTTTCCACCTTTGGAAAGCACCGACCCCAGTGCTGCTTTTTTATTCATTCTGAAACTAAATTATTTTTTTCCAGGTTCAGAAGCAATCACAATCATTGCCCCTTTGACTTTCCACTCGTCGATACCATTAGGAATAATACAACTACTGCCAGCTGTCAACGGATATTCTTGACCGTCAATGACTAATTGACCGGCGCCGTCTGTCACGGTCATCAGCGTATACGGTGCATGGGCCTTAACGGTAAGACTGCCGGCCACTTGCCATTCATAGACATTGAAAAAAGCTGATTCAATATACGTGATGATTGAGGATTGTCCTTGCCGCACTTCCTTGACATTTAAAATTGACGTGTCACCAGGAATCGTCGTCACATCGATTGATTGTTGGATGTGGAGCTCCCGCGGATTACCTTGATCATCTTTGCGATCATAATCATAGACCCGATAAGTGGTATCTGAGCTTTGTTGCGTTTCTAAAATTAAAATTCCTTCGTTAATCGCATGAATTGTCCCACTAGGCACATAAAAGAAATCGCCTTTTTTAACCGGCACTCGCTTCAATAAATCATCCCAACGGCCTTCATGAATCATCTCAGCCAATTCTTCCCGTGTTTTTGCGTGGTGTCCGTAAATAATTTCCGAACCAGGCTCCGCATCGATAATGTACCAGCATTCAGTTTTCCCAAGTTCCCCTTCATGGGCCATTCCATAGGCGTCATCTGGATGAACTTGTACAGATAAATCATCTTCTGCATCCAAAATTTTGGTTAACAAAGGAAACACTGGTTCACTTGAATGGCCAAATAGTTCCTGATGCTCTTGCCATAAATCATCTAAGCGCTGCCCTTTGAACTTGCCATTTTCAACGGTAGATACGCCGTGGGGATGAGCGCTGATTGCCCAATCTTCGCCAATTTTTTCATTGGGTAAATCAAAGCCAAACACCGTATGCAGACGGTTGCCGCCCCAAATTTTTTCTTGAAAAACTGGTTTTAAAAATAATGGTTCCATGACTGACTCCTCTTTCTTCATTGTCTAATAAAAAACATCTAAATCGCTTTACTTTCCTCGAAAATTATACCACAGCTTTTCTTAAAACGGTTTATTTTCCTGTAGCTCAGCTAAATAAACTGTCAACAACTGATTGCGTTTTTCAATGTATTGATTTCGTTGATCAAGGGGATGCACTCGATTCGATAAAAAAATGAAACTAGTACCGGCAAGCAAGTCCATCAAGATAAAAGTCCCCGTATAACCTGTGTGAAATAACATTGGTTTTCCCGCAGTCCCTTGATAACGAATATCCCAGCCTAAGGAACGGTTGACATTTTTTAAAGGTGTCTGATCTTGCAACAGTCCAGTAATCGTGGTCTTTTTTAAAAATTGCCCCGATTCCGTTTCACCAAAATTTAAATACATCTCCGTAAATTTACTGACATCACCTAACGTTGTAAAAAGGCCGGCATTGCCAGCATGCTCTGCTAAAACTCGCGCCTTCGGGTCATGGGTCACACCTTTCAAAATGCCTAACTGCGGATGATTTTCTGTCGGTGCTACAAGACTGACATCAGTAAGTAAAAAGCCGCTATCTGCCATTTTCAATGGTCGTAAAACTTCTTCTTCAAAAATCGTCACTACCGGTTTTTGAAAAATTTTTTCCAGCATAAAACCTAATAAAATAGTGCCTGCATCCGTGTACTGCATTTTTTTCCCTAAATCAGCTCCCGGCTGTAATTGGTAATATGCTTGACGCAATTCTAAAGCCGTCAGCTGATCTCTCTGAGGAATATAAGTCTGAATATCTGACGTGTGGGTCAGAAGATGCCGCAAAGTAATGCTATCATTTTCAAATTCTGGAAGATATTTTTTCAATGGCGCATCTATCTGCAATTTCCCCTTTTCTAACAACTGCAAAACAACAGTTGTCGTACAAATAACCTTTGTTAAAGAAGCGACATCAAATATAGTCGTAAGCTCCATACTTTCTTTACTTGGTAATAGCTGACGCCAGCCAAGGGCTTGGTGCTCAACGGCCTCTGGGGTTCTAAATTGATAAACGGCTCCTGGGAAAATTCCTTCTGCCATAAATTTTTGAATCAATGCCTGAGTTTTCGGATACATCGCTTCACATCCTTTTTTTAATCTTAACAAAGCACTTCGATAAGATAAATCCAAAATAAGTTTAACAAAGAAAACTTAAACTACGCCAAACTTTTAGAAAAAAATTGTTTCTCAAAAATATTTTTTCTAAAAGCATTGACAACAATCGCCTTCTTGGTTATCCTATATCTTGTGTTCAATCACTACGCCGCTTTAGCTCAGCTGGTAGAGCGCATCCATGGTAAGGATGAGGTCAACGGTTCAAGCCCGTTAAGTGGCTTTATAAAATAGTCTGTAAAACCCTATTAAATTAGGATTTTCAGACTATTTTTTGTTTTTCTTTTGTTATTCAATTTTCGTGATTTTTTGTGTCAACTCTACATTTTTAACCAAAAATAAAAAAAATTGAGTAGACTCTTGAGTAGACTATTTGAGTAGACTTTCTACTCTCCAAAATTTTCTAGTTCTTGGGACCGTAAGTCAAAATAAAATTATGAGTATAATAAGAGAGTAGACAACATTTAAGATTTTTCTTCATGAGTAGACTTTTGAGTAGACTTTACCGTTTTTCCTTGTATTTTGAAACGGTATAAATAACTAAGATTTTAAGGATAAACAAATAACAATGTTGACATAATAGATTTCATTTAAAAAAAGACTTGCTACAGATAACATACAGAGCTATCCTACAGACGTTAAATAAGTTAAAAATAGGAGGATGATTCATATGTCAACAACTTCAAATGTTAAATTAGCTTTGAAAGGTATTCTAAGTGACGGTAAAGGACGCACACACGGCGAACTATGGAAAGAGCTTATTGGTATTGCTACCTTAAAAGTTCAGTTAATTAAGCCAAATGGTATTGAAAGAAAAGGTGTTTTAAGTGGCATTTTTACTCGAGTTCAACAAGGAAAAGAAGAAGGATTTAGGATTGTCAAAAAAGATGGAAAGTCTGTAATGGTTTACTCTATCAACAAAGCTAATACGCTATTAAAGCTTACAGATAACTATTTACAAGATGTTACATCTATCAAGTTTAGTGAATCGGAACTAACTGATGATAATAAAAAATTGATAAAAGGGTTCCAAGATGCTTGTAATACCCTTGCTAATCTTAAACCAGATTTGAAAATAATAGCAAGCAGTATTGATAAAAACGGAACTTCATTAAAAACGAATACGGAAGATAATCACGATGCCAAAATGGCATTAATTCAAGTATCTGAAGTCAACAAAAGTAGCAATTCTCAAAACAAGTTGGATGATAATATAGAATTATCTACTATTAATAAAGACAACAAGTCAGCTAAAAAAGATAAATCTGACTCATTGAAACTTAAACAGACAGCAAATAAAACCACTAAATCAAAATAGAAATTTAAAAAGAAGCCAGCTGGCTTCTTTTTTTTATCCAATCCTCTCCCTCATATTCATCACTACGATATAAACCATATCATAAACAATCAGGAATAAAGTCACTGGTCAGTACATGAATCATATCATTTCGAGTCAACAAAATGATATAAGTATAATATATATAGCAGATGAAAACGCTAGTGATAATCATGCTCTTAATTCAAGGCAAATTATTGATAATGATAACGCTTGTAATCGTTTTAATGATAAAATGGAATAAAAACGGAATAAAGGTGATTTCCTTGGCGGAAAAGGATTATGTTAGCAGTTTGATGATTCAAAAATATGAAAAACAATTAGATAAACTTATTAAAGATAAAGTTTCAAAGAATTTTTTTATTGAAACAAAAGATAAAACACTTAAAGAAAATAACAAGCAGCTTATCCAAAGATTGAAGGTTCAATTAAAAGAAGCAATTGAATTTGCCATCAATAAATATAGAGCCACTCTAAATGAAGATTTTCAGCATCCAAATTTATATCATGCTTTTTTAGGTTTTGATAAAACTTTTGAAAGTTTATCAAATAAGTACTTCTATGTTTATAATTCCTCAGTATCAGAATTTCTTAACGATAAACTTTATTTAGAACTAACTTCTGAAGAAAAAAAAGCTATTAATAATGTAAACAAAACAATTGAACAATTAGAGTTATTGCAAATAGAACTTAAAAGCTTGAGGGACTTGCATGATATTTATGCTTTGATGGATGAAGATGAATTCAATTCTCTACATATTGATTTATTCTTACATGAAGAAAAAATCATAGAGACAGAAAATAAAATTGAAGAATTACAGAGAAAATTTAACGATGCTCTTAGTACAAATGAGTCGAATGAGTCGAAATTTGAATACAAATATCCAGAGCTACAAAGTTTAAATTTAGATAATATTTCTGACTTTATAAAAGAATACATTTCCATTGATATTAAGGCTTTAAGACGATACTACGAGCTTGAAGGCTTCGATAAAAGTGAAGAAAAATTACATGAGTTAAAACTTGGAAATACAGAATTCAATCAGATTTACAATGTTGGTTACGAGGAACTACATAAGAGCCTTGAATTAGGTTATAACACTGTAGATGTTGTATTAACAGACCCTCCATATTTCATTGGTATGGCGAGTTGGGACGATAAAGCTACTGTTACTGACCGAAGTAGATATTTTTATAATTACCTAAAATCGTTAATGCCTATTTTACATGAAGAGAGTGTTGTCATGATTTTTAATGATTACTCAAATGTAGATGTAATTCAAACTGCTTTTGACGAAATAAAGATAGACCTGTCAAACGAGGACCTATTTTTTGATTACACTAACATCTTACCTCAATATGCTAATCCTGAAGACCTATTTAATTTTACGGTTGTTGGCTATGTTGAATGGACAAAATCAAACTCAACTTCTCTAAGAGCTCAGGGAAAAGATAAATCAACAATGGGTAGCTATCAAGGTTCAGAATACTTAATCATAGCGATTAACAATATTGATACTAACCCAAAAACCAAAAAATTTCTGAATTTAGAAAAAGAATCTCGTGAAATATACGCCTCAGTTAACGAAGACTCTGTAATAAGAGATAGAGATGGCAGAATACATTCAACAACAAAAAAAGCAAAAGTTATTGAAGAAATCATACAACGATTTACAGAACCAGATGATAAAGTTTTGGATAGTTTTTCAGGGTCAGGAGCTATAAGTTTAGCGTTGATGGAAAACGGTCGGAAATTTATCGCATCAGAAATTGATAGATATATGTATCAACTTTCCATTTCAAGATTATATAGCGTAGAAGGATTAATTGGAACTCGGCCTTTCCCAATAAACATCATAGAACCTTTTAAAATTGAAAAGAGTTTCATTTATCAAAAATTTGAAAATTTGATTGAAGAAAACTATACAAATTATATCTATGCATTAGACTATGAAACGAGAATATCTTATTGTAGAGAATCTTTAACTGCCATTTCAAGTAAGTTCGGTAAGTTGAATATTGAAATTAAAGAATTGACCCAAGATGAATTGAGTTTTCTAATCGGATTTTATGGACACTACATGGATTCTTTTGAATTCCATAGAATTTTTGGAACGAGTCGTCTAAGTCCAGACAAAATTTTTAAACTGTTTTCCAATTATAAAGAAATTGAGGAATTACAGAAAAAGGAAGATGATTTATTACTGAACGAACCAATTCTTTTTCAAGGAGATGCTCTGAGTTACCACGACTTTTTAAGTATTTATTATTCGGAAAATATTTCTCCCAAAAACCACGTTTTAATGAAAAAAGCTTTACACAAACACACAAGTAAAATCAAGAAACTAAAAATTCCAATTTCTAAAGAAATTAAAAAACTTGAAGGTGAAGGTAAATTTATCATTGATAAAGTGGTTAGGTTTTACTACCTTACATTAGCACCATTTAATATTGATATTGATGAAGCTATTAACTTTTACAAGAATGGTTATAGAGCTTTTGCGAATTACAAAAATAAAACGATAGCTGAAAAGCAAGATGCTCAAATTAAATATATGAACTATTTAAAGAAACTTGCTAAAGTTCTACTTTCTTATGAAGACAAGGCTCAAAAATTATTGGTACAAAGAAAAAGTGTATCTGACAATAAACTAAATCAAGTAAGATATTACTATAAAATATTGGCAAAAGTTTTTGGTTACCTTGTTTATTTATCTGAAATAACCGATTATCCAGAGGATGATATTATCATTCAGTCAAAGAAACTATTTGGGAAATACATTCATTTAGTTTCTGGCAAAGAGAGAAGCCTTCTTCTTACAAAATTAAATTTGAATTTATCTCAGGAAATACCTAATGGATTAAATAAAACTATTCAAAACTCAATTCAGATTGGTCTGATAGAATTAACCCAATTATTAAGGAATCCGTTTATTATTGAAGAATTTGAATATAGTGATATTTACAGCAAAACAAATTCTGTAACAGGTAAAGACAATATACTAGGTATTTTGGATTATGCTACTTATAGTAAAGAATGTGAAGATACAGATAAAGAAGGGCATCCTAAACTAGGGGAAGATGGTAAACCTAAAATTAAAAAAGTAGAGGTCCGATTTAATTCTTTGACACCTTCAGAACTCAAAATCTCTTTAAATCGATATTTTGAGCGGTGTTATGCGGAGCTATTTATTGAAGAAGTTAAAGAACCTAATTCGAAACTTTTTAAAGAAGTAAAAAAGATTTATTTACAAGGGAATAAAGAGCCAAAGGAAATTGCCAAAATTTTGAATCATTCCAAAAAAGATACAATTTACAAGCATGTAGAGATAATTAAAAAGTTGGAAAAACAAGGTTCACAACAAGAAAATAGATAAATGCGGAACAATCCTTAATATAAATACGGAACAAATTTCCATTCGCTAAGTACACTATTATTGATATCCCCTATTAAACTAGTTATTGTTGGTGAATGCAAAAATTAGTCTTAGCTACAATTTACCATTTACCAAATAAAAACTGACTAACAATGGTACCAACAGAAAAAATTCCTGTTGGTACCATTGTTTATTTAGAAGTATCTTTTGGGTTAAATTAGGTCTTTCTATCTTTTCTTAAGATTTTCTTAATAATTAGTATTCGTCAAAAGAAGAATTATTCCTCTACTGAAATGTTTCTAAAATAACTGACTCAACAGTTCAAAAAAATTGCATAAGTTGTCCCGTTAGTTTACTTCTTTTTTTTGATAAAAATTCCAAATAAATGATAAAAAAGACTTGAAAAGAAATTTGATGAGAGCTACAGTGTAGACGTAGATAAGATAACAAAAAAAATCCATTAGAAGAGCTATAAACTAACAATAAAACATAATAATAAAACAAACACTCAACCTTTTAACCAAATACTACATACATAATACATACATAGGTTAAAGCAATCATAGCTGTTTAGCTTAAACCAAAATAATGAAAGGAGGAAAAATGTATTAGGTAGTATTTTATAAACTTAGGTCTATTTATGCTGCCCAAAAATGAAAGGAGCTATGAAAACACTAATTAAAAATAGAAAGAGGGAATTAAAAATGGCAAAACAAATGACAACAAAAGAATACAGGAAATGGGTGGTGAACAAAGATAAGCCAACAAAGTTGAAGGCACTTATAGTTTATGTAGGTAGTAAAGGAACTGTAGCAACTATTGAATTAGTAGAAATTACATTACAGAAAAGGGGGAAATAAAATGATTGAAATTTTTGAAAAAGAAAATATTGAAACTTTAGGTGAAAATGCATTACAAGCAAAATATGGAATATTTAATCCATTATTTATAGTGGGGAATGGAAGAACAATAGAATTTATTGATAAAGATAGTGGTGATGTGGTTTCAGTGTATAAGTTAGATGAGAATCTAAAGGGTTTCAGGCAAATTTCTAACAGTATCAGTAAGCATTTAGATGATAATTTTGTTGCTTCAAAAATTTATAAGGTAGGAGAATCCATTCAAGGTATTTCTCAACATTATGAAGGTGGTCAAGTAGTAGTCAATGACCAAGGAATCAATGTGTTAATTGCAATGCCAAACATTTGCTCAAAAGAACGAAGAGCTTTTAAGAATGGACTACTCAAAGTCCATGTAGGGATTTTCAATCATAATTTGCCAATTATTAGTTTTAGGACTGATAACATTTTCTTTTTTGATACAGAGATTATGTTGGAATCTGTGTACGGCAATGGAACCATTAGTAAAGACTTTAATACCCAACGGGACTTCTTAACATCAAATCGGGTTGTTTTGCAAAAAAATCTTGAAGAAAGAAAAATCACATTTTATTTTAGTGATTCACAAAAAAATGAAGTAGTGGCAGTTAGGAAAGGTATACTCTCTCAAAAGTATGTGAATAATTGTATGGCAATTATTCATCAAGAAGGAGACCTTGAAAAACTGATACATGACTTACTTTATTATCATGTACTAAATGATGCTGTTACAACACTAAGAAACCATGGTGAGTTTATTTAGAATATCTAAAAATGAAAATAACATATGAAAATAGAAAAAGAAAGAAGGAATAGGAAATGGAAAAAATTATAGAAGGAAAAATTTATAGTACGGAAACGGCAATTTTAATTGCCGATTGGAGTTATGGATATAGAAATGATGCAAAGTACATTCATGAAGAGTTATATTTGAGTAAAAAGGGTCAGTGGTTTATTTTCGGTGAAGGAGAATCAAGTTCTGATTACGGTTTGCAGGTTGCAACAGGTACTTTTTCTAGTTCGGAAAAATTGTATTTGGTCGATGAAGAAGATGCTAAGGATTTCCTTGAAGAGCATGGAGATGCAGATATTTACCAAAAATATTTTGAAGTAGAAGAGGGATAATAACAAGAAATACTAATCCGCACAAAAACTGCTGGGAGCCATTCTGGGTCGTTTTAAGATAACAAGGTTCATTTATACCAAAGTTATTTCAAAACTACCCAAAACGGCACTGGTTGTGACACGTTGTAGTTCAAACTAAATTTATCAACAGGAACCATTCTCAAATCTTTAATCATCAATGATACACATGAAAGTAAGATTTAAACTAGCAAACACTTAGGTGAACCTATCAAACTGAGTCAACAGTTTGATATAAGTATAATATATATAGCAACTAAAAACGAAGTGTTAGTCATTAGATAAAGAGAAGCAAAATTTTGGTAATACGAATATCTAAACAGAAAGGAAGTGATTAAGATAACAACTAATGAGGAAAAATTGAGTCGAGATGATTATATGAAAATAATAATGGGTAGTAATGGAATTCCAGAAAAATATATAGTTGACCCTTTACAACACAACAAAGATTATCGGCCAGATATTTTACAAAAACGAGATTACTCAAACACAGATAAAATTCTAACAAATAAACCATTCAGGGCAAAAAATATTTTTCAGTTAATAGACGAGCTGAACCAAGTTGCCCAAAACTACACTACTGAAACAGTTATAGACCAAAGAAAAGTTGCTAATGTAATCTCTACATTCTTTGCTGATTTATATGATGGGGTTGACAGACACAAAATTTATTTAACAAAAAATATACAATTCAAAGAAGAACTGGTACAAGTAAATATTAATATTGCGGAACTGCTAAAAAAGGGAACATTCCAAGATTATTTAAAAAATGAGTTCAGTAACAACTTAGAGAACATCTACTATACGCCAAACATTTTTAAGCTTACTGCAACAGGCAAGAGCAAAGTTAACACCGCTATTTTGAATTGTTTATGGGCAGATGTAGATGAGGATGATTTAACTGCAAAAGAATTAGAAGCAAGGATAGCCGAAAAAGGTTTGCCCGAACCCTCTTTTATAATTAGTAGTGGCCATGGTTATCACATTATATGGAAATTGCGACCTTTTATTATACTAAGTGGAAAATACAAAACTTCTTTTTTAAAAAAATGGAAGAGAATCATTGAATATATCAACAATGATTTAAGTGCTGATGGCAACGCAATATCTGAAGAAAAATATCTTCGTTTACCGTATACAATAAATAATAAAAGAAACAGCAAAGCTATTTGTATGAGTTCAATCGTTAAGTACCAACCACAAAATTCTTATAATATCACTGAGTTTTATTTCAAAAAAGAAATAGAATGGAAAGAGTATTGGAAAGAAATTTATTTTAAAAACGGAAGTTTTTATAATTTAAATACGGAAGTTAAAAAAAGCAAAAAAATTACTCACAGTGTGGAGAATTGGAGTTTGACTGTCAACCGTGTTAAGGCTCTAAAAGATTGGCTAAAGATGAGAAACTATAATATTGAAGGCAAGCGAAATACCTTTTTGAGAATCATGCAGATGGGTAACCAGAATATCAAAGAGATAAACAAAATGTTCACATCACCCCTTGAAGAGTATGAACTTGATAATATAATTAAGAACTTTTATAACCAAAAGAATAAAGGTAACTATTTTATCATGCCTAATAAGCAAAAGATTATTGAGATGTTAGGAATAACCACTGAAGAAGCAGAGCAATTAGATACCTTTAAAACTGATGAATATTATACTAATGAGAAATTTGATAAATATTGTACGACTATAAAAAAATCTTTAGTCAAAGTGGCTACGTATAAGTACTTGCAAAAATATAAAGGCCTGTTGAAAAATTTAATTGGTGTAGTTGGTAGCACTAAACAAAATATTTCACTTCTAAAAAAGAAATCCACAGCAGAAAATATCGAAAAGGAGCTAAACAGAATTGATAGGAATCTTAAAAAGCTTGAAAAAGAACCATTAAATCTGAATCAACGACAATACCTTGATAAAATTATTGAACAAAAAAAACTTTTAAAGGGTGGTTTGGGACAAAAAGAACTGGTAACATTAATTAAAAAGCATAGGGGTGATGAATAATGATGACTCCAGAAGATATTCGTGAATCTTTAAAAGAAAATATTGAATTTCTAAAAAAAGAATTGAAACGTGGTGCTCCACTTGGCGAGCTTCGTCATTTAACTGGTAGAATTGGAGAACTATATGTTGCCAATAAATACAACGGTGAAATGGCAATTTACACAAATCAATCTGGCTTTGATGTAAAAGCACCTGATGGAAAGAGGATAAGTGTAAAGACAACTAGTTCTACTAACGGCTCCCATCAGTTTTTCTTTAATAAAAACACTTTAGATGAAGTAGACCATGTAGTGATTTTAAGAATCTCAGATACAGCAAATATTACTACACTTTTTGATGCAAGTGTAAAAGATGCCAGAAAATTAATGGTTGAAAGAGGAAAATATGCCATTAGTCAAAGTAAACTAAGTAATCAAAAAAAATATTTATCAGAAGGGTCTGGCTTTGAGAAAGAACTGGTAGTTTCCACTAATGTAGATTTAGCTTCCATGGATTATTATGAGTTTTCAATTGATGGTACTCTATATGGAATGTTTAAAAATAATAATTTGATACGGCTACAAAAGAATCTAAAACTTGTTAAATCAGTGAAACCGGAATTAAGAAATATGTGTTTTCTTCTGAGAATTCCTGTTACCTATTCTGGTAGTGGGGGTGATGCCATCACAAATAGATTATACTCAAGTAAAATATTAAAAAAATTAGGCCTCACAGATACTAAAGATATTGAGTTTAGGAACTATGTATTTGCTTTAGATGGAACTGTATTCGCTTTGTATTATGAGAATAATAATGAGAATAGAGTTAGATTGATAGAAAACGGAACAAAAGTATCTGCAGTAAAACCTAAACTAATAGAAATATCCTCATATTTAGATTTGGATATCTATCGCTCTGATGATAATAAATATACAAACAAACAATATGCAAAAAAAATCCTTCACAAACTTAACTTAGAATGAGAAAAATCAGATATAGTGAAACTTCTTTTTGATTGAAACTTGTAATATAAAGTATCAACAGAAGGAGGTTTCAATATGAGTAGAAAAAAGAAAGTAGAAAAGAAAATAATTAAGGTGGGATATTGCAGAGTCAGTACAGACGATAAGCAAGAGATGTCGTTAGAAAATCAAATAGCAATGATGGAACAACAAGGTTGTGATTTCGTTTATTCTGAGCATGGTAGCGGTAGAAATGATAACAGACCAGAGTTTAAAAAAATGTTGAGTCATGTGATAAGATTGGCCAATGATGATGTTAACAACGTGTATCTGGTTGTGTTTAAGAATGATAGGCTTTCAAGAAAATTTAGAACTTTAGTCAATACGATTGAAGACTTAATGGATTTAGACGTTAATTATGTTAGCTTAATCGACCATATCGATACAAGCACAATCGGCGGAAAAATGTTTTTTCAAATATTGAGCAGCTTTAATGAATATGAGGTTTCTAATACGCGAGAACGGGTTATTATCGGCCTACAACGTGCCAAAGAAAAAGGGAAAATACTAGGTAGACCGCCTATCACAAAAAAACAATACAATAAATTAATTCGATTGTACCAATTGAATTCTTTAACAGTTGAAGAAATTGCTAATCGTTGCGGTATTAAATCTTCCACAGCATATAAATATTTGAAGAAAGCGAACATACAGCGGAGAAGGTAAAAATCTATTTGAAGAATTGAAATAAGATGGTAAAATAATTATGTTAGTGGTCATCGTGTACCAATAATGCATTAATCAGTTGTTTTATAGAGTATTACCTTAAAAAAATATAACATCTACATAAAGCTTGTGAAGATTGGGTCTCCGATTTTCATGAGCTTCTTTTTTTGCCCTTTTTTCGATTTTTATAAAACAACTGATTAATAGAGCAATAAAATGTTTCACAGCTAGACCTAACTAATTTTCAAAAGGATGAGGTAGAAAGGAAGAGATTTTAATGGCATTTTATGAGTTAGAAAATTTAGAAGATGCAGTAAATGCAAGTCGATTAGCAGTAGAGGAAGGAAAGTTAGTTTTCGTTTTAGCGAATGGAAAACGAGAGGAACACTCTATGGACGGTGAGGTTTCTGCTATGTCGGCAATCGGATTTAGCGGAGACCGACTATCTTGGAAAGAACGTGGTAAAAAAGTGGAGAAACCACTGTCTGCTTTTAAATCTGTGAATGGAGTTCAAAAGGATAAATACAAAAAGTAAAGGAGGAGAAAAACTTTGGAAGAAGAAAATCAACAAAATAGTTTTGGATTTGTTCGAGCACTTTTAAAGCTAGGCTATTATGCAACATTTGTTTGCCAAGCAATCATGGTCATCCTTTGGATTAGCTCAATCTTTTCTCATGATACATCATTTTTTCTAAAAATGAATTTTGTGACGGGGATTCTCATTTTTATCTTGAATACAATTGTTTTAAAAAATGGGTGGGATAAGGTTGGTGGTTCAAATGGGTTTAATACGTTGTATATTTTTACAGGTATTTTGATGGCTTTAAATGTATTCTGTTTGCCCGTTGCCGTTGTCTATATTGCCGTACCGGTTTTCATGAGATACAAAGAGAAAAAGGCAAATTCTATATACAACAAAGATAATTTTTAATTAAAAACAAACAGAGGAGTAAAATTCATGAAAAATAAAATTTTATTGACGACAGGAATTTCCATGCTGGGGTTGTTTGCATTTGCGAATCATGCTTCAGCTGCACAGACAATGAATCGCTTATATAATCCATATTCTGGAGAACATTTCTATACCGCAAGCACGGCAGAAAAAATAAATTTGGTCAATTTGGGATGGAAAGATGAAGGAATTGGATGGACAGCTCCAAATATAGGAGATGCAGTTTATCGCCTGTATAATCCAAATTCAAGCGACCATCATTATACAACTTCATTATCTGAGTATAATTTTTTAAGCACAATTGGGTGGAAACAAGAAGGTATTGGCTGGTATTCTTCAACAAGCAAAGAAGTTCCTTTATATCGCTTGTTTAATCCAAATGTTTCAATTGGAACGCATCATTACACAATAAGCAGAAATGAAGTAAACAATCTCGTACCTCTTGGTTGGCAAGACGAAGGGATTGGTTGGTACGGAGTGAACGCAGATAATTCCAATACAATCGATAAAACGAAACTACAAGCACTAGTTGATAAATGGGACGGAGTTGCACAAGGAGATTATACTTTAGAAACCTATAATAATTTAATCAATGCGCTTAATAACGCAAAATCAATGCTATTGAATGCTGATGCTACACAATATGCTGTATGGTCTGCAGAATCTAACTTAAACAATGCCGTATTAAGTTTGAAAACTGTATCTAATGCTGTAGACAAAACAAAATTACAAGCATTAGTTGATAAATGGGACGGAGTTGCACAAGGAGATTATACTTCAGACACCTATAATAATTTAGTCAATGCGCTTAATAACGCAAAATCAATGCTATTGAATGCTAATGCAACACAATATGCTGTATGGTCTGCAGAATCTAACCTAAATAATGCTGTATTAAATTTAAAAATTGCATCTAATACTGTAGATAAAACAAGATTACAGGCACTAGTCGATAGATGGGATGGAGTCGCACAAGGAAATTATAGTTCTGAGTCATATAGTAATTTAATTAATGCACTTAATAACGCAAAATCAATGCTATTGAATGCTGATGCTACACAATATGCTGTATGGTCTGCAGAATCTAATCTAAATAATGCAGCGCTTGCTCTAAACTAGCTAAACAACCTATGTGCAAAATGAGAAACACATATTAAAATTAGAAAAGGGGACATTTATAGTCTCCTTTTTTTATATTCTCTGGGAGCCGTTTTAAGGTATTCATCAACGGAAAGGTATAATTATGCCAAAACCATTTTTTGATAGCACACGGCTCGACTGGTGGCGACACGTAATCAGTTATTAAGTTTGAGACATTAGTTCAGTGAAGAAAATAAAGTTTGAAATATTTCTGAAAAGGCCATTATTAAATAACTACATTTATGGCGTTCTTATGCTTTGAAAAAAAATTTAACAAAAGCATTTCGATGGAACTAGTTGCAACTATTGGATTTCCACAATTTAAAATCTGCTGGATTACAATAACTGAAATCTCAAGGCACGTGTAAATACTAAGCAAATAAAATAACGATAGCAGATGATAAAAAAATCCAACAACATTATAATTTGGATGCTATACTTATTTAGAACTTAATAAATAAAAAATAATTAAAGCAAATTCTCTATATACACATAGCAGTAGAAATGAATAAAAGAAAAGTAAGAAGTAAAGGTAATAAGTGTTCAATCAACATTATAGGATAACAATTATGAGGAGGGAGGCCATGAACAACAAAGAGAAAGAAATCATACGAGAACTGATTACATTGATGGAAAATAGTAATTATCAGTTAGATGAAAGTAGTCAAAAAGATTTTAATCATCAGGCAGTTTTAATGCTTGAAAAAATCTTGGAAATGGATTATTTAGTGCCATTTATGAAAATTTAGGAGGGAGTGAAATGAAATTAACAAATACTGATAAAAATAAAATTAATTACATATTGAATAGGTTATCTGAACAAAATGAAGTAAATACATTTTTAATTCAGCTATTAAAAAAGATATTAAAAGAGGACAAATAGTTGGATTAATTGCAAAAGAAAATGGGCAACTTTATGTCCTATTTTTTTGCAAATATTGTAAAGATGTTCGGAACATTCATTTTAAAAAATGAAGAGTAAAAATGTCTTTTGAAAGGACTATTTCATTTTTTAAGTTCTAAATGTCATCTGAAATTTATGGAACAGGTGATAATAAAGATGACATCAGAGGTGATATAGATTTAACTTTTTGTCCTAATACTTCAAAGTGAAAAAACAGACATAAAGTTTTATAGGAGGGGTGAAGTGATGTGGAAGAAGCTAGGAATCAAATTAAAGTGATTTATAGTGAGATAACTGGGAATGAATTATTGAATTGCTACCAGTCAATTATTAAGAATAGAAATATCTCGAAAGGTATACAAAAAACTGTAAAAGTAATCGGAAGACCTAGTAAAATCTCAGATAAACAAATTGAGAAAGCGTATAAACTGTGGAAAGCAAAACAAATGACTCAAAAGCAAATTTCAAATAAACTTGAAATCTCAGAAAGAACACTTCGAAGATATTTTAGCGAAAGAAGCCATTAGTATTGCAGTAAATAGATAATCCAGTATTGAAAACAAAAGATATCAACTGGGATTTCATTCATGGAAAGTTGGAGATGCTCTAAATAGGAAATGGGCTCGTTTGAAGTGATTTTTTAGATGGAAAATGTATAGACAAATTGGCAATTGAAATAGATATCCAAAACAAAAGATTTAATCAATTAAAGGGGACTAGGAAAAATTATAAGAGATGATATGGATTTCCTTTTTGGAAGATAGCATATAGACCTAAAAATAAGGAGTTAGTTCCCTTAGGGATATTTTAACTTAAGACGATAATGCAATGTCTATACGAATAATACAATAAAAAGAGATATCAGATTTTAGAACTGACCCTGATATCTCTTTTTATTATCTGTTAAGTAAATTTTTCAGAATTTTTCCACAAGGTAAGATTAAACGATTTGTAGAGTTTACATATTCATCATAACTCATTCCAGAATTATTCTTATAAGAAAAAACATCAACTAAAGAGTCGTTTTGTAAAGGTATATCTGTATTTGGGTGGTCATTGTGTACTGTAAAGAAGGGAATGCCTAGCATATCGCTGACCGCCATTAATTGAAGATAATTATTTTTATCATTAGGGTACGGAGTCCAGTGACCAACTTTCTTAGCCGCACTTCTTTTAGTCTCAAAAAGACAAGAAATCCTATTATCTTTTTCAGAGAGGACAACCATATCCAAGTCTTGTTTCTTCACCTTAATACCATCAAAAGTTGACCGACTCCAAGTATGGAAAGAATCTGTTACCTTCGATAGATTGTTGACTGGTTTCACATTTGTAAAAAAAGAAGTTGCTAAAGGAAGTCCAAATTTTTCAGAAATGAGATGAGCACCAGCATGAATATCATAGTTAGTTCCGTTGATAATTAAATATTCCATATTCATAGGATATTTTATATACAAATTAGGAATATTGCACATTTCAAAATGTTTTAGAATGTCATTAATTCTTGCATATTCGTTTGGAGAAAGTGAATACTCAATTGATTCAACAACTGTTATTCCAGAGATTTTCGTTATATCCTCACACGACCATATTAAAATAGCTGGGCCAGGAGGATTGCTGACAAATATTGGCAAAAAGCTTGAATTACTGTTATACATGTATTGACAAAATAAATCCATAAAGTCAACTCCTTTTTCCTATAACTATATAATAGTTGTTGCTTTCAATCCAGTGTGTTTAGGGACTAGATTTGGTATAATTAGACTTATTGATGTTAAAAGGGAGTTTAATGATATGGATACAAATCTAATGAAACAAATTCGGAAAATTTTAAAAGAATACCCCAAATATTGGCAAGATGAAGAACTCCAAAGAGCTGTGGTTATAAACGATTTGAGAAATTATGATGTATTATTAATATCTGCTTTATTAAAGAATAAGAAGATTCGAGAGGTTTTTAGTATACAAGCAGGTGAAATCTCTATTTTTAAAGTAGAGGAATTTATAGACTTATTAAGATATAAAGATTATTGGTCAAATAGCTATACAAGATACTCTAATACACTTGGATTATCCGCATCTGGAAGATACATTCAATATAATACTGATGTTGTTTTGGAGTTTCCGTATAAAGATACTGTTTTAGAGGGAGGCATGACTAAGGAAGAACAAAAGAAAGAAGAAATATTTTATAATGAGATAATTGCTAAGGATGAAATTGATACTTTATTTGATGCAAAGATTTTAAAAGATGGAAAAATAGTAAACAAAGACGGTGTAAAACCAGTTTCAACTATTTCTGAATCAGAAAACTTAGTGATAAAAGGGAACAATTTAATCGCATTACACTCAATTAAGGAACGATATCAAGGGAAAATCAAAATGATTTACATTGACCCACCGTATAATACTGGTGGTGATTCTTTTAAATATAATGACAGATTTAATCATTCAACGTGGTTAACTTTTATGAAAAATCGTTTGGAGATAGCAAAAGAATTACTAAGTGAAGATGGTAGTATTTGGATTAATATTGATGATGATGAACAGGCATATTTAAAAGTGTTATGTGATGAGATATTTGGACGAGACAATTTTACAAATACTGTTATCTGGGAAAAAAGATATTCTCCTACTAATGATTCAAAATGGTTATCCGATAGCCATGACTTTATCATGATTTATGCGAAAAACAAAGAAATTTGGAGACCTAATTTATTACCAAGAGGCGAGAAACAAAATAAATATTATAAATTCGATGATAATGATGGTAGAGGCAAATGGAGGTCTGATAATGTTTTAGTTAAAACTTTCTCCCAAAGCGGTGTTTTTCCGATAAAGAATCCTAAAACAGGGATTGAATACTATCCACCTGAAGGTAGTGCATATAGATTTAGTTTTGAAACTGCCAAAAGATATCTTGAAGAGAATAGATTCTATTTTGGTAAAGATGGAACTGGAGCACCTCAATTGAAACGATATCTATCTGAAGTAAAGCAAGGTGTTACACCTCTTACTATCTGGAAAAGAGAAGATGTTGGAGATAACCAGGAAGCCAAAAATGAAACTCGTACTTTGGGAATATCAAATGAAATGTTTTCAACCCCTAAGCCAGAAAGATTACTTCAAAGAATTCTTCATATAGGGTCAAATGAAAATGATTTAGTATTGGATTTCTTCATGGGTTCAGCAACCACTCAAGCTGTAGCAATGAAAATGAATAGAAAATTTATTGGTATTGAACAGATGGATTACATTAATACTGTTTCAATTCCTCGACTTCAAAAGGTGATTGATGGTGAACAAGGTGGAATCTCTAAAGATGTTGATTGGCAAGGTGGGGGTTCATTCGTATATGCTGAACTAATGGAATTAAATCAAATATATATGGATAAAATAGACCAAACTACTACTAAAGAAGAATTAATTGAATTGTGGAATGAGCTAGACAATAATGCGGATTTAAATTTTCAATTAGATAAGGAAAAGCTAACCAATGAATTACTAAAGGAACGGGTTGAGGAGCAAGATTCGATTTCTTTTAATGACCTAACTTTCGAAGAACAAAAGAAAATTTTCAAAAAAGCATTGGATAAAAATCAGCTATATGTGAACTTCTCAGAAATCGAAGATAAAGATATAATTATTTCTAAAAATGACAAAGAATTTAACTATAGTTTTTATGAAAAAAGAGGTGATGCATAATGGCAAAAGAACGCCTTTATGAATGGTTAGATACAGAAATGAGAACCATTTCTTATACCATGAATCCCCATGAAGTACCTGATTATGTAAAAACAAATTTAAAAGATGACCTACGTTTTTATCAAGATGAAGCATTTAGAAGATTTCAATTGATGCAAGATGACCGCTATTCAAGTGGGATTAGTGATGCGGGATATCAACGGAAGCATCTTTTATTTAATATGGCAACTGGCTCTGGAAAAACAATGGTGATGGCAAGTCTAATTTTATATTTATATAAAGAATTAGGGTATCAAAATTTTATTTTTCTTGTGAATACAGATGCGATTATTAAAAAAACTCAAGAAAACATGCTAAACAGTAGCTCCGAAAAATATCTTTTTAATCCCAATGGACTATTTATAGATGGAGAAAAAATAGTTATTCAATCCGTAGAAAATTTTCCAGAGGTGAAAGATAAACATACAATTTATCTAAAATTATCTACTATTCAAAAACTCCATGGTGATTTAAACAATCCAAAAGAAAATGGAATTTCATTAGAAAGTTTAGAGGATGAGGATATTATCATTTTAGGTGATGAAGCGCACCATTTTAATGCTTCTACCAAAAAGGAAAAGCAAGAAGAGACTTCTTGGGAGAGTACAATCAATAAAATGTTGTATTTGAGAAATAATAATAAACTTTTGGAGTTTTCCGCAACAATCAATATGGATGACAAATCAATTTCACAAAAATACAGTGATAAAATTATCTATAAATATGATTTAGGTCAATTTATGACCGATGGTTTTTCAAAAAATGTGTTACGTTTACAAGCAACAGATAGTGATGAAATGAAAATAAAAGATGCCATTTTGTTGAGTCAATTTAGAAAATTAATTGCACGTGAAAATGACATCAATTATTTCAAGCCAATTGTCATGTTTAAATCAAGCAAAATTAAGGTTTCAGAATCGAAACAACAAGAATTTAACGGTATTGTTGAATCACTTTCAGTTGAAGAACTAACACGCTATATCAAGCAACGAAAGGCAAGTGTGGTTCCAAATTCTACTTTGGACATTGTTTTTACCTATTACTTAAACGAAGATTTAGATTCAATCATTCGAGAAATACAAGAGGACTTTGAACCTCGAAATATTTTAAATGCCAATGAAAAAAATATGTTAAGTGTGGATAATGCCGTATTGTTAAATAGTTTAGAAAATGTTAATAATCCTATTCGAGTTATTTTTGCAGTAGCGAAATTAAACGAAGGTTGGGATGTACTTAATCTTTATGACATTGTTCGTATTTCAGAAGGTGCCGGTACAACAAGAAATGCTACTGATAGTGAAGCACAGTTAATTGGTCGTGGCGCAAGATATTATCCTTATGAATATGAGAAAAAGCGCAGTTATACAAGAAGATTTGACAATACCAATAATGATTTGAGATTTTTAGAAACACTTCATTACCATACCATAAATGAAAAAGGGTATTTAGCAAATCTTGAGAAGTCTATGAACGCTGTCAACTTGATTACAGCAAATGATGAAACGGTTCGCTTGTTATCTACAAAAATTAAGAATAGTTTTAAAAACACAAAAGTGTTTACACAAGGTCAATTATTCGTTAATGAGAGTCGGCCAACTACTCCCGATGACTACTCTTCGTTAGATAAATTTACTATTCCCAAGGAATGGATAACGGAATATATAGGAAATACATTTGAGGTGAAATTTCAAGATAAAGAACAATTTCAAAAAATTGAACGTCATGAGCAAGCCTTAAATGTGGATAAACGCTATTTCAAAAAAGCCATTCAACGAAATCCATTTTATCGTTTTTCAAATTTGAAGGAATACTTACCCATGTTAAAATCGACAACTGAATTACTGAGTAGCGAGCGATACTTTAAAGGAGTTTCACTCACTGTTTCTTTGCCTAAAGAACAAAATGTGTCCGATTTACTTCCAGAAGAAAAGTTAGAGTTAGTCGACAAATTTTTGGCCTTTTGTGAGGATAAAATCCGCCGGAATTATAAAAAAGAAATCGGCCTAAAAGTCTTTAAACCTGTAGCAATCAATCAAACCTTGAAAGATTATGAA
Source organism: Enterococcus sp. LJL120 (assembly GCF_054871765.1). Lineage (NCBI taxonomy): Bacteria > Bacillati > Bacillota > Bacilli > Lactobacillales > Enterococcaceae > Enterococcus > Enterococcus sp. LJL120. The sequence goes on along the minus strand of NZ_JBTXLV010000003.1, from coordinate 391,849 downwards.
GTTATTGTGCCAAAATTTGAAACAGGGCAACATATTACCCAAAGGATTGATAGCTATCCTATGAAAGGCAAAGATTGGTTTGTTTATACTAACGCTATCATGAATAATCTGGAGTATGATTTGGTAGGCCTTTTAGGGAATTTTATAGACCAATTGCAGTTAACCTACAAGGATATCTATCTTATTCGAAATGATGAAAAAGCAACTCGATTTAAGTTAACTGAATTTGACGGGCCACGAGGATTTATGCCAGATTTTATTCTCTATTTAGCGGATGAAAATTTTGTCTATCAAATTTATATTGAGCCAAAAGGCGAAGACCGTGTTAAAGAAGACAGTTGGAAAGAAGAGATGTTAGGGGCGATTAATGGCGCTGATATCGAAATAATCGGTGAAAATGATTCTGTCAAACTAATGGGTGTAAAGTTCTATAACAAGACCAATAGACGGATTTTTATTGATGATTTATCAAATAAAATTAATAACGGTGAACCTTTAGATGGGAAAATTGAACTGTTGAATGAAATTTAAAAGTGGAAAGAAGAGCTTGTTATAGGTTTTTGAAGAGATTGAAAATATTTTTAATCTGGAAATGCAAGTATATGATTTTATAGAGTAGATAATGTTGAATCCATCTACTCTATTGGCGAATAGTTACAGAAGGATAGGATTTCCTATCCTTTTTTGTGTTCAAACCAGTATCATTCAAAAAATTGTCGTTTTAATTAAAAATAGACATAAAAAAAGATTTCTTTGCAGAACATGGTACAATTGGATAAAAAAGGAGATTTACAACATGGTAAAAATTGGAAAACAGCGAAAAATAAGTAATAGTCGGGAAATTGCGGAAAACTTGATAAATCTTTATTTTGATGAAGAAAAGTCAGAATTACAATATTCAAACATTGTGGAAAAATTAGCTGGTAGCAAGTATCTAAACTTATCAGATAGGATGAAGAATTTAGAATACTATCACAATGAAGATGCTTTTGAAAAGAATTACAAACCAGCTAATGTTTTCGAAAATGAAGTACGAACCGTTAGAGCGGAATTAATTAGAAAAAAGGTTCTAAAAGAAGATACTCAAGCTGGAAGCTATGAATTAACTTCCAGTAATCAGGATGAACTTTTGGAGTTAGTAGACACGTTATTTAACACAGCTGACTCTAAAAGAGAAAGTAAAGTATGGTACGAATCTTTGGATTGGGTTATTAGAAATTATTTAGATATAAGCCTAACACCCTTAACTTTAGAATACTTAACAGACGATGTTCAAGAATTTGTCAATTTCTCTGATAGAAATAGAAGCGAAGTTGAGGGGGTAATTTACAATCGATTAGAAAAAATGAAGAAGATTAATTCAGTCATAAAAACAAAGAACGAATCCGGAGAAACCGTTTACAAATATTTTTTGTAAAGACATGCCCTAGCGTTTTCAATTTATTAAGTAAGGCACTGTTTTTAAGGGGTGAAAAAATGAAAAATAACAGTAAAATTAAAACTGAAAAAACAATCAATTCGCTTTCGGAATTTACAAATTTCCTACTAAAAAAGAGAAAAGAGACTGGTCTTGAATTTGTTTATAGAGGTGAAGAGGATTACCCTAACAATGTCGGAAATTTGACTCCGTACATCTTTAGAAATGACAAGAAAAGAATAGTCGAAAAAGATTTAATTAATGGGGTCATAAATGAACGGCCAAATGACTTTGAAAATTCAAACAGTACTTTAGATGTATTGATAAAGATGCAGCATTATGGAATTCCAACAAGACTTTTAGACATATCGTTTAATCCCTATAAGGCTTTATACTTTTCGCTAGAGAACCCTTTTGATAGGAATAAAAGAGCTGATGGATATTTTTATTTGATTGATAAACGAAACTTCAGCGAAAAAACTATCAATAGTGATGCGGTATCAATTGTATCCTCAGTGTCAAGATTAAGTAATGAAGATAAAAGAGAACTTAGTGAAACCTATAAATTTTTTCTTTTATGTAAAGCTTTAATATATAAATTATTAATACTAAACATTGAACAAAGCACCGATATTAAACCTAGTCACATAAACTCTGACAATACTTTAATCGAATTTGAACGACTTTCAAAAAAATTAATTATGGACTATGAGCTAAAAAATATTGAGTCATTTCTACAGACAAAAATAAAAACTCTCGGTAACCCTGAAGAACTATTTTCATTTTATCAAACTAATGCTAGCATAAATGAATTTGGAATACCATTTTGCTCCCATGAGGATATAGAAAAACTTTTAACATATATAGAAAAAGAATATAAAATCTTGTTGGGAAACATTGAAAAAGATTTGCCAATCTATATTCAAGATAGCTTGAAAGGAACTGAAATAAACAATTTCTATTATTTAAAAAAGAGTTTCAACCATTTTTTTATAGTCGAAAAATTATTGCATGAAGTTCGTAATTTTAATCCTGGATTTACTAATGGGATAGTAATGGAAGATTTGGTAAAAAATTTTTTGATTCTCCCTAGAAATACCAATCAAAGAATTATCAATCAAGAAGGTGGATTTATTTTAAGTGGGTTGCAGCTTTCTAATAAAAATATATTAATTAAGGATGATAAAGTGATTATTATCAAGATACCATATAAGAGTAAAAAAGCTATACTAGATGAATTAGAAAGCTTGCATTCTATATCCGAAAGCTATATTTATCCTGAGTTAGACCATTACAATTTTCGAAAATATGAAAAAAATCAATATACGGTTGATGACCACAGAATAAAAATTGATGGTAGTACAGTCACAATATATTCTGAAACTGAAGGTAAGTATCTTCAAAATAGGCAAAACTTTTTACTAGCTACTTTAAAAAAATGGAACGATGGAACATCTGAAGTACCTACCAGCACCACTACTAATGCAGAGCTTGCGAAGAAAATCTTTAATATCCTCCATGATAGAAATGAGAATATTAAATAGTTTAAATGCTTATCAAAATTAACAAACAAAAGTAAAAAATTCTCAACAACTTATTGAAATATCAATTTAAAGAATATTACTAATATATTGAAGAATGCAAGTAGTAAGCTTGATGCATATAGTAAGGACGATAGTCACGATTATAATTGGTTTGGCAGAACATGTGAAACAGAGTCACAATATTAGTTTTGAAAGTGAAATAATAGGAAATCTTGAAGCAATATTAGACTTCATACAAAGCTTTAATATATTTATGGTTCTATTTATTATCATCTTGTAATAGGAGGTTGAATTAATGAGCAATTTATTTTCTAACCATTCTTTTCTTTCACTTACATTAAAACATAAAATACTACCTATCTATAAAACTGATGAATTTGATTTTTTTAGATGTGTTGCCATTGATGAGTGGGTATATGATTTAAATATTAGTTCTCTTCATGCGGGGAACTTAAGAGATAACGATAATGGAGGAAGATATTCCAAATTATTTCCAAATGAAAAAATTTCTTATTGGGCGGATAGTAAGTCTACTGCATTAGCTGAAATTAAAAAACATGGAGGCAACAAAAATTATTTAACCTTCCATTCGTACGATGATGCAAGCAGTAGTTTTCCTACTATGAATATTAATGAACCACTTACAATAATAGATGGTAGAGATATAGCCTTTCATGAAATCCTATTGAAAGTTGAAAATAGTGCCAATTTATCAATAAAAGAACAAGAAATAATTCAACTAATAACCGAAGAAGGTCCTGATTGTTTGGCGTATTGTTCTGTAGCAAAAACGAATGGCGTTAACTTTCTTTTTTTTGAAAAAGGATTCCAAAAATTGGCATTAAGGAAAGTGCAGCTTTATCTAGGTGAAAGAAGTAGTAAGAACAAATCTACAGTAATGTGTGCTGTTACAAGTGACTACATGCCAATAATTGAAAATTATGGAAAATACTTTAAACCTATAGCAAAAGTTGCTGAGGATAAAACTTACAAAAACACGAACGAATACAAGACACGAAAACTAAACTATGGGAAATTTATGGAAAATAGATAATGTATATATTTTATTGCTTCCAGATTTCTATTTTTGTTTTCAGATTACTATTAGCATAATCAGTAAGCTTAATCGCATCATGCAAATTAATACGCTCTACTTTGCGTTCTCCGCTTTTTAATTTTGAAATGCTAGATTTACTAATACCCGTGCCTAAAGCTATCTCATTGGCTGAATATTGTTTTAAAATTGATTCTATCTTTACTATATCAGCTATCGTTCCCAAAAACTCTCCTCCATTCATCTGAATACCATGGTAATTAAAGTGTAGTATTATCACAATCATACTAGTCAATTTATAAGGATATTTCAATAATTATTTACTCATAAAAACAATATAAAATTAAACAAGAAGAAAGTAAAAGGTCAAATTATGAACGATGTTGTAGAGAAATTCCACAAGTTTTGGAACAATGAAAATTACTCAATTAATCAGTACGATAATTATGAAGAATTTCTAAATAATGTACCTAATAAATATTCTATTTTCCATCCTGAAGATAGAACTGTTATTGAGGATTTAAAAAAAAGCAATGAAAAAAACCTCAAAATCTCTGAAAAAATAAGGCAAATGATTAATTACGCAAACGGACTTTATGATGTAAATGATAAAGTGATAAAAAACGCAGACTTAAGGCCTATAATACCGCAACCCGCTCATTTCATGGCATTAAAACAAGAAGAATTAAGAGAAATGAAGATTGTAGTTTTAACTACAAACCCTGGCTATACTCCTAGAATAGAAGATGATTTTCCGAAAGATATGATTTTTAGCCAACAACGTATGCTTAATTCTTTAAATGGAACACAAAAATATGTACCTTGGGAAAAGCCAGAAATACCTGAGGAATTTCTTAAGGAAGAAAATGGTAAGGAATATAAAGATTTTATAAAAAAATATTGGCACTACAATCATTTTGTTAATGCAGGACACTCTAAGAAACCTTCGAGCAATTCATTTAAAGCACTTAAACTTTTCGAAGATAGCAAGCATGATATAATGCAAATTGACTATTTTCCATATCAATCAAAAAGTAGTTATTCTATCCCTGACTGCTTTGTTAAAATTAATAAGAACGCTCTTAAAGATGTTAAATTGAAGTCACAAATTTACAATTTCGAACTATTAAAGTTCATGATTAAAGAAACAAAAGCAGTATTTATTTGTAGAAAATATGATTTATGGGCAGATACAGTAGGACATTTTTATAAAGAGCTTCTTGTGGACTTTGAGGATAGAGCCTTTGTATTTAATCAAGAGCAATCTGTCTATCTTTCGATAACAAGAATACGAAGTTTAGCTGAGCAAAGAGAAATAGACAATATTATAGAAAATTCGAAAAGTAAAAAAGGTGATACCTACATTAGACTAAAATCGTTAAAATCTTAAATAGTCAAGTAAAACCGATGTATTAATAAAAATACTGATGTATTAAGGGTTTAACCTCCCTCCTAATGAAAAGTTAGATTACCACCAAAGTGGCATTTTAGTTTTTCCGTGGTGTACTGTAGTGGTAAACTGAGCTAAAATAAAGGAAAGAGGTGTTAAAGTGGCTAAAAAGAGCGAAAAGCCTATTTGGGGCGATAAAACAAACGGGATTTATGATAAAAACGGAAAATATCAACTTAAAGTACGAATAGTTAATCATAATAGAGTTAAACCACTTTTTGCTAAACAAAAAAGTATTAAAGCAAACAATTTAGATGAAGCCATAAAGGAATGGAAGAAATTTAAAAAAGAGGTTCAAAAGCTATATGATGAAGAAGAAGTAAGGTTAGCAACTCGACAAGAGATAGTTAATGAACAATACTTGAATGAAAATGCTGCTGATGATTTGAAACAACTTACCTTCTATGATTTAGTTTATTACAATTCGATTGATGACAGAGGACTCCTTTGGGATAATTATCCTCAAAATGGAGATAATCCCTACTCCGCAAATTCGATTGCAAATCATAAGTCACAGTTAAAATTGATATGTAAAGACGAGTATTCCGATTTTAATTCAAAAAAGGTAATCAATATTGATGCTAAAGATGTAGAGGAACTATTTAGTAACATAAAAAGCAGAGGAGTTTCTGTTGCGACAATGCAGAAATATAGAGGTTCTTTAAACATTGCTTTTAAAGCATTAGAAACCACTATTCCATTAAGAAAAACTGGAACTAATCCTATGACAGCAATTAAAGTCGGAAGTGCTCCTAGGAAAAAGGAAAATAAAACAAGTTTAAATGTTAAAACTGAATATGGACCGGTTAAGAAGTTGCTGTTTAAACAACTCTATGAGAGTGATGAAATTAGTTCAAGAGAAGCTCTGTTTTTCTTATTTGCTCTAATCTCTGCAATGAGGCGAGGCGAAATTGTAGCATTAACTTGGGAAGATATTGATTTTGAAAACAAAATTATTCACATAAATGGAACATTAACAAAAAATGCAATAACATATGAAATAGAATTTAAACCAGAAACCAAAAGTGGAAATCAACGTGATACTATTATGAGCAGTGAATTAGTTGAAGGATTAAAATATTTTAGAGAAAAATATGGTAATGATATTATCTGGAGAGATGGTAGCGGTAAAGCACATAACCTAATTTTTAATTATGACGAAGGACAAGCTTACACTCCGCATAATTTCACTCGTTCTTGGGGAGAATTTAGAAATCAATTAATGGCAAGTGGAATTATTGAAAATCAGACTACGTTACATGATTTAAGAGCAACTGCTATCACCTATCTTTTGCTAATAAAAAAATTAGATGTTGAAGTGGTGGCAAAAATTGTGGGGCATGAAGACATCAGTATTACCTTAAATGTTTACGCAAACACACCAAAAGAACTCATTTATGAAGCTGCAATAGATTACTAATAAGATATATTAGACATCCACTTTTTCTGGTGGGTGTCTATTTTTGCTTAAATAGCTCTATAATAACGTTTATAAGGCCTTAAAAATATGCTTTTTGTATGGTTTCATGTTAACTTTTGAGAAACTATACAAAAAGTCTACATAAAAGTTAACATTTTGAACTACTTTACATATTTTTGTTTTCAGAAAACCTCTGCTATATAAAGTTAAATAACACTTTTTAAAAACGAAAACACCATCCATGGTAAAGATGAGGTCAACGGTTCAAGCCCGTTAAGTGGCTTACTAAAAAAATTACGAAACCTTATTATGCTAAGGTTTCACTCTTTAAAAAAATAGGATTTTAAGAGACCAGCACTCTTAAGATCTTATTTTTTTGTTTCTTTTTCAAAAACTGTCAGAATCAAAACGCTTGTTTCAACTTAAACAAGCGGTAAGCTTCTTTTATTTTACAAGTCAAGTAAACCCTTTCCTTGCCTCTTCTCTTTCTTCTCTTAAATTGATAAAATAAAAGAGTACCTGTTATAGAAAAAGGAGGAAAATAAATGAAAAAGTATTTGGGTGTCACTTTAGGGATAACACTTCTCATGAGCCTTGGTGGCTGTTCAAATCCGTCAGAATCATCTTCAGGCTCTTCAGTAGCAAATTCTAGCAGCTCTTCTAGTCTCCCTACTACTGAAGAGAGTACAGCCGATAGTTCCATGTTGGGGGAACCGGAGATCTATGAGACAGACTTTGGTACATTTGAAGTCGCAATACCCGCTGGGTGGAAAAATGTCGATCCTAGTGAGTTTTCTGGGGATGCAGATATTGCCTTTGAAAATGCTGTAGAGTATGCGTATCTCAATATTTTAAGCGAAAACAAAGAAGACTTTGCAAGTTTCACCGCTTATAAAGAGCTTGTTTACCCAAGCTTAGTTGAAGGCTCTGAAAATCTTACCGAAGAAGAAGTTAGCTACAATAATTTTTCTGGAACTCGTTATCGTTTTGACTATCAAACTGAAGATGGTCTTAATACTTCGTTTATCACCGATATTTTAGACGGCAATGAATATTACATTCAAAGTATCTCGTGGACTTCAAAGAGCGGAATTAGTGAAAACCAAGCCGAAATGGTAGCCATTATGGAATCTTTAACAGAAATTCCAGCTAGCGAATAAGAAATAATTTAAAAAATTTGCCGGAATGGGGTTGAACAAAACCTGAATTGAGTTGAATAAAATATCTTCTCTGAGTGTCTGGCAAAATTATCAAATTTACCAATATTCCGTAAGCCCTTGCTATATTGCAGGGCTTTTTTCTATCCGCAACTTTCCTTCAATAACCGCAGCTTTATCCAAGCTGGCTATTCCCCTTTCAATCATCTTCTCTTATACTTAACTCAATAGTCTTAAAACGGAGGCCCTCATGAAAAAAATTTTACTTGTGGAAGACGACAATGGCATCAATAAATTGTTAACTATTTTATTAAAGGATACTTATCAAGTGGTAAGTGCTTTTTCCGGCACTGAAGGTTTGTTGCAGCTTAATCAGCAGAGGTTTGATTTGGTTTTACTTGATTTGATGCTGCCGGGACTCAGTGGTGAGGAATTATTGGAACAACTGCCGCCGCAACAGCCGGTCATCATTATTTCAGCTAAAAAAGACGTCAGTGATAAAGTGAAACTACTTAAACTGGGCGCAGATGATTATATCACGAAGCCCTTTGACCAAGCAGAGGTTTTAGCTCGGATTGAAGTGCAGCTACGAAAAAATCAGCCTGTCAGTCAAAATAAGCAATTGACTTGGCGGCAACTGACACTTTTTAAAGAAAAGCATCAGGCGTTTATTGAAGAACAGCTACTGCAATTAACCAATGCCGAATTTGATATTTTAGCTTTATTGATGGCTCACCCTGAGGAAGTCTTTTCAAAGGGAAAAATTTACGAGGCTATCTGGCAGGGGACCTATTACGGCGATGACAACACCATCAGTGTTCACGTCTCTAATTTACGAAAAAAAATTGCTCAAGTGACCTCTGAAGAATACCTTAAAACCATTTGGGGCATTGGTTTTATGCTTGTCTGATTGGCTTTATGATTTCTTTATGATTTGCTTAAATTATATTAAAAGGACATCCCTTATAGTAAATGTATCAAGTAAAGGGAGTGAAAAAATGAAGATTATTCAGACGCAACATCTCAGCAAAGTTTACAAAAACGGTTCGGGGATTACCGATATTAACTTCACTTTAGAACAAGGTGAGATCTGTGGCCTAATCGGCAAAAACGGGGCCGGCAAATCTACTCTGTTCAAATGTTTAGCGGGGCGCACAGCAGCGACTGAGGGGAGCTTTCAATTATTTGAAAGTAGCAACCTGACCGGTAAACGCCATAAAATGAGTTTTCTAATTGAAACTCCAGCCTTTTTCGATGATTTTACAGCCACCCAAAATCTTGAATATTTTCGCCGGCAGCGGGGCATCACCAATCAAAATCGCGTAGCCGAAGTGATTGAAATTGTCGGGCTTAGCGATGCCCGCAAGAAAATTTTTGCAGAATATTCTCTGGGGATGCAACAGCGGCTAGGAATTGCCTTAGCCCTTTTAGCCAATCCTGATTGTCTTGTGTTGGATGAACCGATTAACGGTTTGGATGCCCAAGGAATTAATGACTTTCGCCGGTTATTGAAACGGCTAAATCAAGAACAACAGATTACGATTTTAATTTCCAGTCACATTTTGGTGGAGTTAGAGTTGTTAGCCAATCGTTTTGTCTTTTTGCACCAAGGAAAACTGGTGGAGGATTTATCCCAAGCCGACTTGTTAGCAAAAACCCGCAAATCGTTACAGCTTCAGGTGGATAATCCTAGCCATGCGGTCCAAATTTTAGAACGCAGTTATTCTGATATTCGCTACCAAGTGTTGCCGGATAATTGGCTGATTTTAGAAAATCATTTGGAAGAAAGCGGCACAATCAACCGTTTATTGAGCCAAGGAAACATCACAGTCGAGGAAATGCATAAAAGCGGCGGCTCTTTAGAGGATTATTTTTTGAATTTAGTGGAGGATGAAAAATGATGAATTATTTAACTAGCGATATCTACCGACTTTTGAGAACCCGCAATTTTTATGTGGTCAGCGGCATTTGTCTTGGATTAATTGCCGCAGCTGGCTTGACCGTTTCCTTTTTTGCAAACAGCGATCCGAACTTTCCTTATGGAACCAATGCTTTTCTCTATTCCAATGTGTTAGGCTTAAGCGGTTTGGTGATTATTGTCAGCTATCTATTTGCTTTGATGCTAACCAGCCACAACCACGAAATTATCGGCCAATCAATTTCTTTTGGTACCCAGCGGAAAATCATCTTTTGGAGCAAATGGTTCTTAGCTTTAGCTGCCTTTGCGGTCCTCTGTATTCTAGCAAGCGTGTTGCTTATTGGCTTGGGCAGCAGTCTTCTTGAAGTTCAACCTCAGGCAAACTCACAGTTTTTAATTGCGCTGCTTAACACAGCGCCGCTTATTTTAGCTGCTTTTTCCTTTAGCTACGTGCTGAGTTTATTAGCAGTCAGCGATGTTGCCAACTTTATCTTAACCTTGGTAGCTTTTGGCGGAGTAGGCTCACTATTAGAACGGCTCTTGTCCTTCAATAGTTCACTGCAAGAAATTGCCGACTATTTCCCCGACCGCTTAATCGCAGATATTCTTGATGATTATTTAAACGGCAGCGGCCAGTTCAATCCAACTTGCTGGCTGGTGGGCATTACTTTAACCGTTATCACATTAGCAGTAGGCGCTTATAAATTTAAGCGAGTTGATATTTAGTTATAAAAAAGGACGTGACTTATGAGGCTAGCACTGGGCATTGCTATTTTATTAATTCTTTTTCTCCTCAGCCAAAATCTGTTAAGGCGCCGCAATATTCACCGATTAAATCAGCAGCTAAGTGAAATTCTAGAAAATTTCGGCACCAATGAATTATTGCGGACTAGCTTACCTGATGCGGCGATGAATCGCTTTTCTGAGCAGGTCAATTTATTGATTCAGCGCTACAAACTAGAGCAGCAAAGGATGCAGAAAAATAATGATGCCCTGCGCCAAGAGGTCACCAACCTTTCCCATGATCTGCGCACACCACTGACTTCAATTAAGGGCTTTACTGAGCTATTACAACGGGACTTATCTTCAGCTGAGCGGCAAGAATACACTGAGTTAGTCCTGCAAAAAGTGATCAGCCTCAATGAGATGATTGAACAGTTTTATGACCTGGCAAAAATTGAGTCTGCGGATATTCAGCTGCATTATCAGGAAATTTCGTTGCCGCAGTTATTGGCGGAAGCCGTCATGCCCTTTCAACAGGATTTTGAGAAAAGAGGTCTGACAATTACTTTAGAGGAAACAAATCTAAATCAAAAATTATTGGTAGATCCCCTCTATACCAAAAGAATTATCACAAATATTTTGCAAAATTGTTTACGTTATAGCCGCTCCTTTGTCAAAATCAGCGGCACTTTAACGGAGTCAGGGCAATTTAGTTTAACTTTTAAAAATGATACCGATTTTCCCGTACCCGATAGTCAAAAAATTTTCCAGCGGTCCTATTCGGCTGACACCAGCCGTAGTCAAGGGCAAACTGGCTTAGGTCTCTATATTTCCCGACAGTTAATAGAGCTGCAGGGAGGAAAAATAGCTGCCGATTACCAGCAGGAAATTTTTAGAATCAGCCTGACCTTTGCCAAAAACTAAAAAGCACTTATCAGACTTCAGCGCAATGTGCAGCCCTCAAAAGTTAGATCAAAAATCTAACTTTTTTGGTCACTACACAATCGGTGAAGGTCTGATAAGTGCTTTTTGCATCTCAAAAAATTGCCAGCGGATTGACCAAGGACTCCTATCTGCTGGCAATCAGTCTACTTATTGGTTTTCAATCGCTGCTCCGACAAACGCTTTGATTAGTTTTTGCGGGCGATTTGGTCGAGAAATTAATTCTGGGTGGAACTGGCAACCCACAAAGAATTTTTTATCCGTAAGCTCGACAATTTCAACTAAACGATTATCCGGTGAAACGCCTGAGAAGGTCATACCGTTATCTTCAAAGATTTGACGGTAGCCGTTGTTAAATTCATAACGATGGCGATGACGTTCCTGTACAACCTCTTCATTGTCATAAGCGGCAGCTGTTTTGGTATTCTTTTTAACTTTACAAGGATACAATCCAAGGCGTAAAGTACCACCAAGATTTTCAATGTTCTCTTGGTCAGCCATTAAGTCAATAATATTGTTGCTAGTATCTGGATTGGTTTCTGTTGAGGCAGCATCAGCTAACCCTAAAACATTGCGGCCAAATTCAACACAGGCCATTTGCATTCCTAAGCAAATACCCAAGAATGGAATATCATTTTCCCGTGCATAACGAATGGCTTCGATTTTCCCTTCAACACCCCGGTCACCAAAGCCACCAGGTACTAAAATTCCATCGGCATCCTTCAATGTTTCTGCAACATTTTCAGCGTTGATATCTTGGGCTTTAATCCATTGCAAATCAATGTCTGCGTCATACGCAAAGCCAGAATGCTTCAAGGCTTCCACAACAGAAAGATAGGCGTCTGGTAATTCAACATATTTTCCGACCAGAGCAATTTTGACCGTTTTCTTCAAGTTTAGCACACGTTTTTCCAGTTCCCGCCATTCAGTCATGTCGGCCTGCGGTGCATCGATTTTCAGATGGTCACAGACAATCTGATCCATATTTTGCGCTTGTAAAGCTAATGGAATTGAATACAAAGTTTCCACATCACGGGATTCAACTACAGCTTCTGGTGCCACATCACAAAATTGAGCTAATTTATTTTTGACATCTTGCGAAACTGGTTGTTCGGTCCGCACAACTAAAATATTCGGTTGAATTCCTAAGCCCCGTAATTCCTTGACGCTGTGTTGCGTTGGTTTAGTTTTCATTTCACCGGCAGCTTTTAAATAAGGAATCAAGGTCGTGTGGATGTACATAACATTATCTGAACCGACATCGGCCTTCATTTGACGCAGTGCTTCTAAAAATGGCAGCGATTCAATATCGCCGACAGTCCCGCCGACTTCAGTGATAATCACGTCTGAATCAGTCATCTTAGCAGCCCGCATGATTTTTTCTTTGATTTCATTGGTAATATGGGGAATGACTTGGACCGTCGCGCCTAAGTATTCTCCTTTGCGTTCTTTGCGCAGGACTTCTGAGTAAATTTTCCCTGTGGTAACATTTGAATACTTGTTTAAATTAATATCAATAAACCGTTCATAGTGACCTAAATCTAGGTCCGTCTCCGCACCATCATCTGTTACAAAAACTTCTCCATGCTGATAAGGACTCATTGTCCCGGGATCGACATTGATATAAGGATCAAATTTTTGAATCGTCACCTTGAGTCCGCGATTTTTTAACAAGCGGCCGAGTGATGCTGCGACAATTCCTTTTCCAATTGATGAAACAACGCCGCCTGTAACAAAGATGTATTTGGTCATAAGTAGTAATGCTCCTCTTCTTTTCTTTGGTAGGAAAATTTATTAAAAATAGAAAAGCCCCCCATTCAAATGAACAGGGAGCGTGAATTCAAAATAAATCTTGACCTCTTTAAAGGTGCCCAAACAGTATAATACAAGGTTGGTTTTCGAAAGTCAAGCAGGGATTTAAACTGCTAATCTTTTGTTAAGAAATTTTCTATCAGGATTTGTCGAGTCAAAGCAACTCTGTCAGATTATATTTCGCTAAATTTAAATCATCAGCAATCGCTGCCACTGTCAATTTTCCTTGCCATAAATTAACGCCTTTTTGCAGAGCTAAATCGGCTTTTAGTAATGTTTCCAAAGGCTGATTGGCTAAACGTAAAACGTAAGGCAAAGTTAGATTGCTCAGGGCATAGGTTGCCGTTTGGGGTACGGCCCCCGGCATATTGGCCACTGCATAATGGACCACGCCTTCTTTTGTATAAGTCGGCTGATCATGGGTCGTCACTTCGCTACCAGTTTCAAAAATTCCCCCTTGGTCAATCGCCACATCAACAATTACAGAAGCATTCTCCATGCCGGCCACCATTTCTTTAGAAACCAAGGTTGGCGCTTTATGATTAGGAATTAGCACCGCCCCAATCACTAAATCTGCCCGTTTTAAAGCCGAAGTCAAATTGGCTTGATTAGAGACTAACGTCTGAATTCGCTGATTGAAATTATTTTCTAAAGCCTTTAACCGTTTGATATTTACATCTAAAATCGTGACCTCAGCTCCGAGACCCAAAGCAATCTGAGCTGCATTTTCACCGACAACGCCGCCGATGATGACAACTCGGCCTTTTCTAACGCCAGGAACACCGGCTAATAAAATTCCTTTACCGCCGTTAACTTTTTCTAAATAATAGGCGCCAATTTGCGCTGCCATTCTACCGGCAATCTCACTCATCGGTGTTAAAAGCGGCAAGGCCCCATCTGCTAATTCAACACTTTCATAGGCGATGGCTGTGACTTTCTTTTCAATCAAAGCCTCTGTTAATTGCTGATTGGCCGCTAAATGCAAATAGGTGAACAGCAATAAATCTTCCCGGAAAAAAGCGTATTCGGCGGGAACAGGCTCCTTCACTTTGACGACCATCTCCGCTGACCAAGCCGTTTGACCATCGGGAACAATTTTACCTCCTGCTTTTTGATAGTCCTCATCGGTAATGCCAGAAGCCAATCCTGCATTGGTTTCGACTAATACCTCATGGCCCTGATGCACCAATTCATAGACTGCAGAAGGCGGCAGCGACACACGGTTTTCGTTGTTCTTAATTTCTTTAGGAATGCCAATAATCATTTTCCCTTCACCTCTTCATTTCAGTTTTAAACGCAAAAATTAAAGCGCTTACCATCTTTCTTCTATTATAATATATTTTTTATTTGTCAAAAGAAAAATGAGAACTTTGCTATCAGAAATTAGCAGATGATAACCCTTTTCTTTTTTTTCCAGTACAGTAGGCTAAATTTATTTTTTATAATTAGACAGTTGACACAAGTTCGGCTTTTGATGCCACAAAAAAACCATTAGGAAGAAATACCCTTCCTAACGGTTAAACTAATGATTAATATAATTCTAAGTATTGGTCAACTTCCCATTCAGAAACTGTTTGACGGAAGCTCGCCCATTCTAAACGTTTAGCTTCAATAAAGTTATTGGCAATGTGTTCGCCTAACGCATCTAAAACGATTTGGTCTTTACGCAAAGCTTTAACAGCGTTGTGTAAAGTTGAAGGTAGGTCAGAAATTTGTGCTGCTTCTCTTTCTTTTTCATCCATCACATAGATGTTGCGGTCAACTGCAGGTGGCGGTGTTAATTCCCGTTTGATTCCGTCTAAACCAGATTGTAGCAAGACTGCCAAGGCCATGTAAGGATTAGCAGATGGGTCAACTGAACGCAATTCTAAACGAGTGGATAGACCACGAGATTCAGGTACCCGCACCAATGGAGAACGGTTGCGGCCAGACCAAGCAACATAAACTGGTGCTTCATAACCTGGTACTAAACGTTTGTATGAGTTAACAGTTGGGTTACATACTGCAGTGAAAGCCCGCGCATGTTCCAACAAGCCGCCTAAGAAATGGTATGCAGTTTGGCTCAATTGCATTGGACCATTTTCATCGAAGAAGGCATTGCCATCCTTCGTAAATAAAGACATATTACAGTGCATACCTGATCCATTAATCCCGAATAATGGTTTTGGCATGAAGGTTGCGTGCAAACCGTGTTTGCGAGCAATTGTTTTTACAACTAATTTGAAGGTTTGGATATTATCACATGCTTCTACTGCGTCAGCATATTTGAAATCAATTTCGTGTTGTCCTGGAGCAACTTCGTGGTGAGAAGCTTCCATTTCAAAGCCAAGGCTTTCTAATTCTAAAACGATATCGCGACGACAATTTTCTCCTAAGTCAGTTGGCGCAAAGTCAAAGTAGCCACCTTTATCATTTAGGTCCATCGTAATTTCGCCGTCTTTATCTAACTTGAATAAGAAAAATTCTGGTTCAGGTCCTAAGTTGAAGGAAGTGAAACCTAACTCATGCATGTCAGTTAAAGCCCGTTTTAAATTGCCTCGAGGATCACCGGCAAATGGAGTGCCATCTGGATTGTAAATGTCACAGATTAAGCGCGCAACTTTTCCATGATCGCTTTCCCAAGGGAAGATCATCCAAGTGCTTAAATCTGGGAATAAATACATGTCGCTTTCTTCAATCCGCACAAAACCTTCAATTGAAGAACCATCAAACATCATTTTATTTTCTAAAACTTTATCTAATTGGCTGACGGGAACTTCCACGTTTTTAATTGTTCCCATAATGTCAGTGAACATCAGGCGCAAGAAGCGCACGTTTTCTTCTTCAACAATTCGTTTAATGTCGGCTGCAGTATAATCTTTTTTTGGCATAATATCCCTTCCTTGTACTTCATTTTTTTTATTTCCACAAACGGGTCTTAAAATCTGGGACCTGTTTGAAATGGACTTTGTTGATGCATGTTACCTTGAGCCAGCATTTCATCATGTAAAATTCTTCTGACGTCATTGTCAGTCAAATGACGCTTAGCTTCTTTGGCTTTCTTTTCTTCGGCGATTTTCATCTCATACACTCGTTTAATGCCGGCCATGTTCAAGCCATCAGAGAGATAATCTTTAATTTCTAACAACACGTCAATGTCATTTAAAGAATACAGTCGGCGATTTCCTTCGCTCCGCTCGGGATGAATTAAATCCTGCTCCTCGTAATAACGAATCTGTCGTGCAGATAAGTCCGTGAGCTTCATCACTGTACCAATTGGAAAAACAGACATGGAGCGTCGGAGCTCTTTTTCTTGCATGGCGCTACCTCCCGACAATTTTCTCTTGCAACAGGTATATCTTTTTAAGCTGTTTTTAGAATACCAATTTCTTTTTTTACTGTCAACCCTTTTATGTGACATTTTCTAACATAAAGAAAAATAGTTTTCTGACATCGGATACATTCCCTATCTGAAAACTAATCAAGGAAAAATAAATAACCCTGAAAAATGCAGACTGAGCTTTTCCAGAGTTTATTTTTTAGTTTACACAACGAAAGCCTAAATTATTAGACGCTGACATACCACTATTGCCGTTTCTTGCGGCAATCCGATATCTTTTACAATAAGATTCGTGGCATAAAAAAGAGCCTCCACGAATCGCATAAATCCTATCATCTACTCCGAGATGGTCCTGCCAGATACAATTGTCCTCTTTTTCAAATCTAACTAAAGGAATTCGGGCAGGATTAGCACACCATTCCCAAACATTACCAATCATCTGGTAAAGTCCGTAGCCGTTCGGTTCAAAAAATCTTGCAGGTGCCGTGTTTAAAAACCCATCTTTTTGTGTATTCTGGTGTGGAAAATTCCCTTGCCATATATTACATTGATGCTCTCCATTCTGTAAAAAATCAACTCCCCACGGATAACGTTCGTAAGTTGTCCCGCCTTTTGCTGCAACCTCCCATTGCGCTTCATTCGGTAATTTCTTTTTAGCCCATAAACAATATGCGATTGCATCATTTCGCGAAACTTGTACAACAGGATGGTCGCTTCGATTTAGGATGTTACTCCCGATCCCTTCAGGTTGGCGCCAATTTGCTTCTGGCACTGCATACCACCAATTCAAATCTGAAACTTTTTGGCTGCTTTTTTTATTTGCCTCACTTAAAAAGTAGTGAAACACAAAGGACCATCCAAAACGCTCCGCTTCTGTTACATAGCCGGTTGCAGAGACAAAATCTTCATATGATCTATTTGTAACCGTCGTCTCATCTATCCAAAAACTTGCTAATTCAATGCTTTTTTTAGGCCCTTCATTATCTGTCGGAAAACCGTCAGCAGAATCTGTTCCAATTGTATAACTGCCACCAGGAATATGAATCACTTGCATCACCTCAATTTAAAATTTGGTACCCATTATAAATATTTATCACTAAAACTAATAGAATAACTGCTTGAAAGACAGTTGTCACATTTTTCGCCGATAGCAAATTACTAAATTTCGCTCCCACCAATCCTCCTATTGCGGCTGCGGGTATAATAAAGAAAAGCATAGATAAATCGTAACGGGCAAAGCCAGTACCAAAAGTAATTGTCAGTATCTTAGCAAGCTGTGAAAATAGAATCACACAGATTGAATAGATTGTCGCCTCTTTAATAGGAAAGCCAAACATCAACATTATTAAGGCCACGTTAATCGGACCCCCACCAATCCCTAGCAAACTGGCTAAAAATCCTAAAATCAATCCACAAAGACAGCACCATATAGATGAACTCAAATGGAAACTTTTCCAATTATAATGGGTAAAAAGAAAAGCGAAAATTAAGGTTAAAATCGTCAAAACAATTTGAATTAATTGGACTGAGTCTTCGTTGGAGAAAAAAGCTAACAGTTTTTCAAAGGTAAAATTCCCAACAACACCTCCAAGAATTGCTCCTCCTACAATCCAACTAAGGACTGACCCTTTAATTTGAATACCATTCAAAAGTTGGCGGATAGTCGAAACTACAGCCATTGTAAAGACAGCAACTGTAGAATAAAAAGAAATCGTGGGGACAGAGTGAGCTCCAATTAAGTCCAAAAGCGGCTTAATCAAGACGCCCCCCCCCATACCTGAGATTGCTCCAATAGAATTTGCAAAAAGAATAATCAAAAAGTAAATGATACCCATCAACTGGCTGGCTCCTTTTCAAGTTTTTGAAGGTTTTCCATTAGCTGACTAATTTTTGGCAGAAAAACTTGCAGGAGATTTTGATAACCGCAGTAACTTGTTTCATCCAGATAGATAGCCTGTTTCATTCTTTTGCAACCACCAAAGCACACTTTAAGAAAAGGGCACTGTTGGCATTCTTTTGCTAATGGTGCTTTTTCACAGCGGAATTCGTGACTAATCTCGGTTTCAAACAAGCTCCTCAAACTTTTTTCTTGAATATTTCCTAAACGATATTGATCCAATACAAAAAAATCACATGGATATACACTACCATCTGCCTCGATAACATACTGAACCTGGCAGTCTCCTAAAATTCCACATGCCGTAATTTGCTGATTACCAAAGAGTTGCAACAAATCATCAAAAAGCTTCACCTTCACATAGTGCCCCCTCTGCAACTCCTCACTCCACATAGTCAATAGCTCTTGATAAAATTTCGCAAAATGACTTGGTGTAAGAGCCTCCCTACTAGACTTTTTTGCATCAAGATCATCCAAACACGGAATAAATTGTATATACTCAATATGATTACTTAAGATAAAATCAAAAACTTCAGCTGCTTTTTGGGCTAGATTATTGGTTAAGACGCACAAAATATTGTAGTCAACTCGGTAATGATCAAACATTTTCTTCGTAGCTAATACTCTTGTAAAGGTGCCTTGCCCTCTAGTATCCACACGATTAAAATTGTGTTCAGCTGCCACGACATCCAACGAAAGGCCGACTAAAAATTGATTCTCTGCTAAAAATCGACACCACTTTTCATCAATAAGTATTCCATTTGTTTGGATAGCATAATGTACATCAATGTTTTTTGCTTGAGTATTTACTAAAGAAACAATGTCTTCATAATATTTTAAGCCGGCTAATGTTGGTTCACCACCTTGAAAAGCTAAGGTCAAGTGGTCACCATCCTCAAGATCAACGAAGATGTTATCTATCATCTTTCTTGCTACTCCTTGCTTCATTCGCCCATAGGAACGAACCTCTCTTAAGGAACTAACATCAGCATAAAAACAGTAATTGCATCGTAAATTGCAAAGTGCTGATGCGGGTTTTATCATGACAGAAATATGTTTCATAACCTTCACTCCTTAAAATGCGCCTCTTAACTATCCCTCCAGCAACCCTAATCGGATAAACTCACTTTTAGGAGCTTCAATTTCTCTCATAATCTGCGTCAATTTACTCATCATTTCTTTTTCAATAATTTCATCTGTTATTGGATAATTTTGCTCAGGGTCTTGCTCTAAATCAAATAATAAATGTCCGGTTGAATAAGAATCAATATAAGTTTTAATTGTTAGCTCAGTATAAGGATATTGATTTGTAAAACGATTTCCGGTTCTCAAGACCATCCCATCTAAAACTTTTTTTGGTAAAAAGCCCCGCAGCTGTGAATAGTCTAAAGTCTGGATTGTAATCGGTCCGTTGTCAGGTCGAACTGAAGCCCGCATATATACATAACGTCCATCGTATACACTTACATGTCCGCCATTTGTACCAAAGATAATCCAATCATGTAACCGTTCCTGCTGTTTCTTTAAAACTGGCAGCAATGATTTCCCATCCATATCTAAATGATTTTCAATATTAAAATAATCTAATAAAGTAGCCGGAATATCAATAGTTTGGCTCAAAACTTGGCAGCTAGTACCAGCTTCACTATCTGGATAACTAATGAAGAATGGTAAATGAATAACCTCTTCATACATTGGTGCTACATTTTTTCCAAGCCACTCATGCTCACCTAATAAAAAACCGTGATCGGTATTCACAATAATTAAAGTGTCTTCGAACATCTGATGCTGCTCCACAAAATCTAAAACTTTCCCCAAATGATAATCGCACATCGAAATCAGTGCTGCATATTCCTTTTGTAAATCGGCTAAATCTTCATTCGTAATATCTTCTGTTACCCGACCGTATTTAGGCCAAAAATAAGGATTTTGCTGAGGCTGCTGTTCGTACAATTTCCGATATTTTTCTGGCACATAAAAAGGTTCGTGGGGATCAAAGCATTCAATTTGTAAAAACCAATTATCTTCTTCTTGGTAATTTTCCAAAAATTCTAAACCAGCGTTAATCGTTTGAACACTGGACATATCTTCTTCAAAAACTTGACGGGTTCGGTTCGCAAAATGCTGATCGACAGAAACGCCTGCTTTATTTAAAGGATTCAAGGGAGGATGGTTTGCTCCCATTTTCCTAGGTACCCAACGATCTCCCTCTTGCCCCCGAAATCCTTCCCAAGTAGAATACCGATTATGATAGGTAGCTCCCCCATCTTCAAAATAATGGGAATGGTCCGTAACTAAATGGCAATAAACACCATTTTTTTGAAGCTCATCAAATATTGAGTAATCAAAGGGTTCTAATTGTCCCCACATCCGGTGCATAAAATTATAGCGACCAGTATGAAGCTCTCTCCGGGCAGGCATACAAGGCATACTTCCCCCATAAAAATTGTCAAATGTCACAGTTTTTTCTTTCAAGCGTTCAAAATTTGGTGTCTCAATCCAGCTGTTTCCATAATTTGATAAATAATCTCTGGCTAAGGTGTCAAACATTATCATTATTGCCCGCATTCTTATCTCCTCTTTCCAACTAATCCTCTAACTTGAAATTTTTTTTAATTTACAACCTTAATTTTCCCCTGATCTAGTTCACCAATCACATCTAAATAATCTTTTGAGTTTGTTACCACAATAGGCGTTTCAATGGAGTAGCCTGCCTCGGTAATTTTTTCGGTATCAAAAGTTAATAACAATTGTCCTTTTTTAACTTGATCTCCTTGAGCAACTTTTGCTTCAAAATATTTTCCTTCTAAGTTCACGGTATCCATTCCTACATGAATTAATAATTCAATACCCTCTGGCGATTTCAGGCCTATTGCATGATTAGTTGGAAATAAAGTTTCAACAATCCCATCAAAAGGTGCGTAAACCTTACCGTCTTCTGGCTGAACAGCTAATCCTTTACCTAACAATCCTTGCGAGAATGCTGCATCTGCCATTTCATTCAAGGGGAGCACAACTCCTTTAACAGGCAATTCGATTTCAGTTTCTTGAATCAATTGATTGGGGCTTGCCAACTCATCAGACTCTGGCAAACTTTCTTCTACTTTTTCCTCCACTGCTTCTAAGCGATCATCTGTCGGATCATAGAGCACGGTCATCGTCAAAACAAAAGATAATGAGAATGCAACTACAATCGCTAATGCAAAGCCATAAAAGCCATTGCTAATGCCAGTTTCAGGGCTGATATAATTTGGCAATCCAAAAATACCCATCCCTCCCATAATATAAGACTTAGTTCCAAAAAACCCCATAATTAGGCCCCCTACAGAAGCCGAGATAAGCGTGGCAATAAAAGGTTTTTTCCTTGGTAATGTGACTCCGTACAAGGAAGGTTCTGATACCCCGAATAAACTAGAAATAAAAGCCGGAATGCCAATTGAACGAACAGAATTATTTTTGGAACGAATAATGACAGCCAGCACAGCACCAGCTGTTGCAAAAGAGGTGGCTTGACCTAATACCATGACCGGATCATAACCTAAAACACTAATATTATTAATCGCAATTGGAATAATTCCCCAATGTAAACCGAACATTACTAAAATTTGCCATACACCACCAACAACAATACCTGCTAAAATTGGGCTGAAATTATAAACGCCTAAGACCGCCGCTCCTAATAAATCCCCAATCCACGTTGCAATCGGTCCGATGACAATAAAAGTCAACGGTACCATGATTAAAACAGTTAAAAAAGGCACCAAAAAGCTTCTTAAAACACTAGGCATAATTTTTGTTACAAATTTCTCTAATTTAGCTCCAAAAAATGTAGCGATAACGATTGGAATAACGCTGGAACTATAACTCATCAAAATTACAGGGATCCCTAAGAAAGTCACATAAACCGGTGATTCAAAAAGTGTGCCAGAAAAAAGTGTATAGAGTGGTTCAACTCCTATAGTTAAGCCAGCAAGAGCTGGATAGACCAAAGCCGCACCAATCGCCATCCCCACAAAAGGTTTTAAACCAAATTTCTTGGCAGCTGTGTAACCTAAAAAGATTGGAAAAAAATAAAAGAAACAATCACCGGCTGCTTGTAGAATTGCATAAGTTCCAGAATCAATCGAAATCCAGCCTAAAGCGACAAACAAAACATTTAACCCTTTAATCATCCCAGTAGCTGCCAACAACCCTAATACTGGTGTAAAAATCCTAGAAATAATATCAATAAATGCATCCAGAGGACCTTTTGATTTAGTCGGCTCTTCAGATGAATCCTCTGTTGAAAGCCCAGCGAAGTTAACAAATTCCTGATAAACTTCTGGCACGTGATTGCCAATAACTACTTGGTACTGGCCACCACTTTGAACTACTGTTACAACACCTTTTGTTTTTTTTAATTTTTCGGTGTTAGCTTTGCTTTCGTCTTTTAGCTTGAACCGCAACCGTGTCACACAATGGGTCAGATCGTTGATATTTTCCTTTCCTCCAACATCTTCTAAAATGTCTTGAATTAATTCTTGGTAAGCCATATCACATAATTCCTTTCATAAAATATTTTAACCAAAAAAACAAGACAAACAAACACTTCACCACTGAAGTCCTTGTCAGTCTTGCCTGCTTTACCAGTAACAACCTTACTCGTTCTCTATTATTTTTTGAATGTGTAAAGAAAGGTACAATTTTTCATCATCATTCAGTATAACTTGTAAATATTTTTCTACCAGTAACATCGTTTCAAACGCTTGGTAATATTGATCTTTTACATGATTTAATAAGGGGTTTTCTTTATTCTGCCCTTCACGATTTTCTAAACGTTGAAAGAAAAACCGTAGATGTGTCACAAAGCGATCAAAAGCTAGAGAGTTTTCATTAATTTCAATTTTGTTAGATATGCGAATTATAGCAATAATATCACGAATCTTCTTTGCAATCTGTTGAACATTTTCAGGATTATCAATCTCATCAGATAGTTGCGCATTAATCAAATGCATTGCAATATTGCCTGCTTCTTCTTCTAGTAAAGATACTTTAAACTCTGTTTCAATTAATTCGAGTGACTTTTTTCCTAAAGCAAATTCCTTCGGATAAAATTTCTTGATTTCCCACGAGAGTCGGTTGTGCAGTACAACCCCTTGTTGTGAAAGTTTGACTAGATTGTATAGATGATCCGTCAAAGAAACGTATAAAGAGTCACTTAAATCATGGGTTAATTCCTTTTGGGCCATTGAGATAATATCATCCGTTAAGGAAGCATACTCAATTGGGATGGCTTCCATCAAAGATAGAAATCTTTCGGAGGCCTTTTTTTGGTGCAAAACAAATACTTTTTCAATTTTTTCTTCCTCAGCTTCTTGTCCGGGCTTTTTTTGAAAACCTAATCCAGCTCCAATCCAAATGAAATCCTGTCCATCTTTACCAACTAAGACAGCATTATTATTAAGTATTTTTTTTATCTTCACACTTCTTGACAGCCTCCTTTCACCAATTAAAAAGGCCATACCTTAATATGCGTACTGTATGCACGTATAAAAAGGTATAGCCTGCTTAACCAGTAACCATCCACTTAGTTCTCTTTCAATATACAACAATTCACAAAAGATTGCAAACGTTTTATTAAAATAAATGTTTGGTTCTTAAACTTAACCCTTGAAAAGCCTCTTTCAAAAAAACTTTTCAAGGGTCGGCTCAATACTTAAAATTCTTCCTTCGGCAAGTCCCGTGGTAACCAACGGGAACCTTCTTGGGCAAAACCACGGACGCTGTAAGTCGAATTAAACTCATCAAATTTTTCATCGACAACTAAAGTCTGCCGCTTCAATTCACTTAATTCTTTGCCGCTGGAACTAGGCAGGCTGATTTGATATGGCTGCAAAATCTCCATCATCTGCCGGCGGATTGCCTCTGTGACTGTTTCCCGGCCGGTGGAACTTTTCGCAGATATCAGCACGCTTGGAAATAAGCTGGGAATAAATTCATTGGGATTAATTTTGTCCGCCTTATTGTAGATGGTCAGCACGGGTTTGCCGGCCATTTTTAAATCCTCCATCAAAGACAAGACTGTGCTTTCTTGCAACAGACGATCTTGTGAAGAGGCATCCACGACATGTAAAAGTAAATCAACCGTGGCACTTTCCTCTAAAGTAGAATGGAAAGCATCGACTAATTGCGTTGGTAAATCTTGAATAAAGCCAACCGTATCAGTAATGGTCACTTCCATCCCCTGCGGCAGCTTCCATTTCTTTGTCAAAGGATCCAAAGTCGCAAACAATTGGTCTTTGGCGTAAGTTTCCGCACTGGTCAACAAATTCAACACGGTTGACTTGCCGGCATTCGTGTAGCCGATTAAACCAATTTGGAACACCTCATTTTGACGTTTTTGGCGACTGCGCTCCCGATGCGCCGCCACTTCCTTTAATTCTTTTTTGATAGCAGTAATTTTATTACGGATATGGCGTCGGTCTGTTTCTAATTTAGTTTCCCCGGGACCTCTCGTACCGATGCCGCCACCTAATCGGGAAAGATTTTTTCCTTGCCCTATAAGTCGTGGCAATAAATAATTCAGCTGAGCCAATTCCACCTGTAGTTTGCCCTCTTTTGAACGAGCCCGCAAGGCAAAAATATCTAAAATCAGCTGGACACGATCAATGACCGGCACGGCGATGACTTCGGCAATATTTTGGCTTTGGCGAGGGCTTAATTCGTGATTAAAAATAATTAAATCCGCTTCGTGGGCCTCCGCCAGTTGCGCTAACTCGGCTAATTTTCCTTTGCCGATAATGCTTTGAGAATCAAACTTCGGCCGTTTTTGAATCAGCGTATAGACAATTTCGCCGTCAGCTGTTTTGGTCAAGCCTTTTAATTCCAGCATCGATTCTGTAAAATTGCGATTATTTTCTGGTGTCTCCACACCGACTAAGATAACTTTTTCCAACTTACCCTTGCCCTCCTTCAGTCAGCCATTTGGTAGTCAGCTCGATGATTTTCTCTAGAGCTGCAG
Organism: Enterococcus sp. LJL120; assembly: GCF_054871765.1. Lineage (NCBI taxonomy): Bacteria > Bacillati > Bacillota > Bacilli > Lactobacillales > Enterococcaceae > Enterococcus > Enterococcus sp. LJL120. The sequence goes on along the minus strand of NZ_JBTXLV010000003.1, from coordinate 366,196 downwards.
AATCTTCTAATAAATCAAACCACTGAGCCTGGCTGCGATTGCGAAACCAGGTTAATTGTCGTTTTGCGTAACGGCGGGAGTTTTGCTTCACTGCCGCCACGGCATCCGCTAAATTTTCTTCACCTTTTAAATAGGCAAAAAATTCTTTGTAGCCAATGCCCTGTGCTGATTGGTACTCAGGATGCTGGCTCAACAGCTCGGCTTCTCTTAACAAGCCCTGCTCCAGCATTAAATCTACCCGCAGATTTATCCGCTCATAAAGCTGTTGGCGTTGGGTATCTAAACCAATCATCAGATAATCATACAAGGCTTTTGGCTTTTCTTGGGCGAAAATACTTTTGCCAGTCAGTTCAAAGACTTCTAAAGCGCGGATAACCTTGCGGCGATTATTAAAATGAATTTTGGCAGCAGCTGCCTGATCCACTGCTTCTAATGATTCCCAGAGTCCTTGATTGCCAATTTTTTCGGCCAAGGCTTCGTATTTTTCACGAATCCGCTGACTGGCCACCTCAGCAGCCGTTGTCGGAGCGCCTAATTGAAAATCGTAGAGCAACGCTTGAATATAAAGACCCGTGCCGCCGACCACAATCGGCAGCTTGCCGCGTTTGGTAATCTCACTGATTTTTTGACGGGCCTTGAGTTGAAAATCAGCGACGGAATAATTTTCAGCCATCGAAATTTCATCAATCAAGTAATGGGGGATGCCCGCCATCTCCGCTTCCGTGACTTTGGCGGTACCGATATCTAGCCCTTGATAAATTTGCAGGGAATCGCCACTAATAATTTCGCCGTCAAATCTTTGGGCCAGTTCAATGCTGAGAGCCGTTTTGCCAACGGCTGTCGGCCCGACAATTACCAAAACTTTATCCATACATTTTTGCCTGTACCTCTCTAGCAAATCGGGGATTATCTGTAAAAATTCCCGCCACCTGATTGGCAAAGCATAACTTCAAATCTGCTTCTTCATTAACCGTCCAAAAACGCTGCGGCTTGGTAATGGTCACTTTTTCAGGTGTTTTTCGCTTTAGCCAATTTTTCTTTGGCGCTTCATTTGTAAAAAATTGCTGATGCTTTCTCAGCCAAACAATTTTCGGATGCATCGCCGTTAAAAAACTAGTTTCTTCCGTTAGTAGCACCTTATCTGTTTCATTGCGAAATATATAAGCATAATTCCCCGCCGGATAAAGCTGAGCCAGTTTTTCTAAAGTTGGCAGATAAAAACTAGAAAAAATGATAGGAAAATCCAAGCGATACTCCTGCAATAAATCTAACAGAATCGCCTCAATCCCCTGATAATGAATAATATCTGTTTTTAATTCTATATTTAAAGTCCCTTGGAAATTTTGGCGAATTAATAACGCCAAGACCTCTTTAAAGGTGGGAATTTGCGTCGCCAGCGGATTCTTTGCAAAATGCGCTCCCGCATTGAAGGTTTGCAATTGGGCGACAGTATAATCCGCCACAAAACCTTGACCGTTGGTGGTGCGTTCCAAAGTTTCATCGTGAATGACCACTAGCTGTTGGTCTTTTGACAGCTGAACATCCAGCTCAAGGCCGTCAGCAAATTCTAGCGCCGCTGAAAAAGCCGGCAAAGTATTTTCTGGATACTCACTGCTAAAGCCCCGGTGAGCAAAAATTTCAGTCATTTGGCAACCTCCAATCTGTTTTATTTTATCATTGAATGGTCCTTTAAAACAGTCTAATCCTTAAGTTTGTTTTCGCCGCTGATTTACCGACCTTTTGTTTAGTTGCAAACAAAAAAACACCGCCACTCTTACAAAAGTCAAAACAGTTGAAGACAAAGCTTTAACAACTTTCGTTAAGCAGGCAGGTGCTTTTTATTTATGAGACAAAATAACTCAACGGCTGATTGGAGAGCTGTTTCAAGTAGATTTTTTTCTCTTCCATGATTCTGACTAAATCATCGGAAAAAGTTTCCATCAAAGCCCGGCCGCCTTTATAGGTATATCCCCCTAAGCGAACCGTTTCCTCTGGCGACAAAATCACCCGTCGATGGGAATTATTTTTAAAAAATTCCTCAACTAGATAGGTCGGCAAATAAAAATTATTTTGCGAGGTGAAGGTCTGCAGAAATACAAAATCATCAATCGTAATGTAATTATCATCAAAGGAATCAAAGCTGACATAATCCGAGCGAAAGAGATTGCGCTTTTGCAGGATTTCATTGACCTTTTGATTTAATAAATTCAAGGTTTCGATTTCTTTGACAGTGTATTCCAGCTCCCGGCTGCGGCGTTCTTTGCCCTCGTCATATTTGATGCGTAAATTAAAGGCAAAAATTACTAAAATTGCCCCAACTAAAATTCCAAAAAACCCGGCGATTGCCGCAATTAAAATCGTCATGTTTAAATTATCCACTGATTATTCCTCCTGCGTTTTTGAAGACTTGCTGCAGTTTTTATGATAGCATATTCCTGTTCTAAAAAGTATCCAGATACGGGTTTTATCATTTGACCTTTATTGACCTTTTGGGTATACTAGCATTTAGATACTCGTTCTGCCAACTTTGTGGTAAACTACTTTTGAACGAATCAAAGGAGGACCTTACAAATGAATTTAATTCCTACAGTTATTGAACAATCATCCCGTGGGGAACGTGCTTATGATATTTACTCACGCTTATTAAAAGATCGTATTATTATGTTGAGCGGCCCAATTGATGACAATGTGGCAAACTCAGTGATTGCCCAATTGCTTTTCTTGGACGCACAGGATTCTGAAAAAGATATTTATATTTATATCAATTCTCCTGGTGGTAGCGTCTCAGCCGGCTTGGCCATTTTTGACACGATGAATTTTGTCAAAGCTGACGTGCAAACCATCGTCTTAGGGATGGCAGCATCGATGGGTAGTTTCTTGTTGACAGCTGGTACTAAAGGCAAACGTTTTGCTTTGCCAAACGCTGAAATCATGATTCACCAACCACTTGGCGGTGCTCAAGGACAAGCTACTGAAATCGAGATTGCGGCTCGTCACATCTTAAAAACCCGTGAACGCTTAAATAAAATTTTAGCTGAACGGACTGGTCAACCGCTAGAAGTGATTGAAAAAGATACCGACCGGGACAACTTTATGACAGCCGAAGAAGCTAAAGCTTATGGCTTGATTGATGAAGTCATGGAAAACAGCGGTAAATTGAAATAAAGTTTAGATGAAATAAAAAGCCTCCTTCGTAAAAATGCGAAGGAGGCTTTTTATTTTATTAATCCGTAATTTCTTCGTAACGTTGTGCCAGATATTCATAACCAGCTTCAACATAATGTTGAGAGTTGGCCAGATTTTTGGCAATTTCTTCTTCAGTTAATTGACGAATCACTTTGGCTGGTCGGCCGAAAGCTAATGAATTCGGCGGAATCACAGTTCGTTCGGTCACCAGAGAGCCTGCGCCAATCAAAGAATTGTCACCGATGACAGCATCATTTAAAATCGTGGTACCCATCCCAATCAGAGCGCCGTTTTCAACGGTACAGCCGTGGATAATACAGCTGTGGCCAATCGTCACATCGTCGCCAACAACGACCGGCGAATTAGTATCCACGTGAACGACGGTACCATCTTGAACATTGGTCCGATCACCGATTTTTATCGTATTATAATCGCCGCGAATGACCGCCTGAAACCACACAGTCACCTCATCACCTAGAGTTACTTTTCCAACTACATCAGCACTTTTTGCAATATAGCGCATATTAAACTCCTCTCAGAATAAACGAAATTTTTTTAAGAACTGCTTATAGTTTACCCTATTTAAAACAAAAAAAGAAGTCCGCAGACTTCTTTTTGCTAGTCGTAATCCCCTTCTTCAGCGAATTGACTATTGTATAATTTTTCGTAAAAGCCGCCTTCAGCCAGCAAGCTTTCATGGGTGCCTTTTTCAATAATTTCCCCTTGGTTCATGACTAAAATTAAATCAGCATCGCGAATCGTTGATAGGCGGTGGGCAATTACAAAGCTGGTACGCCCTTCCATCACCCGATCCATCGCTTTTTGAATCAAAGCCTCCAAACGGGTATCCACTGAAGAGGTTGCTTCATCCAAAATTAAAATTTTCGGATCAGAAATAATTGCCCGGGCAATCGTCAACAATTGCTTTTGCCCTAAAGAGACATTGTCCCCTTCTGAGTTAATCATCATCTCGTAACCATCAGGCATCGTGCGGATAAAGTGATCAACATTGGCAGTTTTAGCGGCATCGACAACTTCATAATCGGTCGCATCCAATTTACCAAAACGAATATTATCGGCAATGCTGCCGGCATACAGCCAAGCATCTTGTAGCACCATGCCGAAAACTGAACGCACATCGCTGCGGTTCATGGCCTTCGTATCGACACCGTCAACTCTAATTGCACCGGAATCAACATCGTAAAAGCGCATCAATAAATTAATCAGCGTCGTTTTACCGGCGCCGGTTGGTCCGACAATCGCTACCGTTTGTCCAGCCTTCACTTCAAAGTTTAAATCTTTAATTAAAGGTTTTTTCGGATCATAACTAAAGGCCACATGGTCAAAGACAACATTGCCTTCTAAAGGTTGCGGCAACGGTAAATCGACGTCATTTTGAATTTCCTCTGGTTCATCTAAAATTTCAAAAACCCGATTCGTTGAAGCCGAAGCACTTTGGAGCATTGAAGACAGCTGCGTAATATTGCCCATTGGCTGAGATACTTGCCAAATATATTGGATAAAGGCCTGTAACTGTCCGACTACAATAATGCCGCCAATTACAAAATAACTCCCGAGAACAGCCATCCCGATATAAGTTGCGTAGGCCGTTAATTGCACTAAGGGCATCATCAAACCAGAAATAAAGGTTGCTCTAAAACCAAAATGCTGCAGGCGACCGTTAACTTTTTTGAAACCTTCTAAAGTTTCCTTTTCCCGCCCGTATAATTTCAAGACGCTAAAGCCGGTCATATTCTCTTGAACATACCCATTTAAATCACCTAAAGCGTTTTGCATGTTCTGGAAATACTTTTGCGAAATTCGAACAATCGTCCGACTGATAAGTAACGATGCCGGAATCATAATCATCGAAATTAGCGCCATAATCCAGTTGATATAAAACATCATTGCCAGCGCCATCACAATACTTAACAAAGCTGAAACAATGTTGATGACAGCCTGCTGCATAGCACCGCTGACAGCATCGACGTCATTGGTAACCCGTGACAAAACATTTCCCTGTTGATGGGTGTCAAAATAAGACACCGGCAAACGGTTAATTTTTTCGTCGATATCCGTCCGCAAATCCTTCATCGAATTTTGAACAACATTGGCCATCAAAACCCCTGATAATAGTTGGGCGATACAATAGACGACACCGATAATCGCAATCCAAATCAAACACATAATCACGTAATCGAAGTCTAGCGGTTCACCGGCCAAGACGTTCGCTGTAATCCGCGTAATCGGTAAGCCAGTCACATAAGGCATCAACGCATTAGAAGCTACTGTGACTACAACAAAAAACAAGACCGAATAAAAGGTCATTTTATAAGGTTTTACATAAATCCATAAGCGTTTTAAAGAAGAAAATGATTTTGTCATGCCAATTCCTCCTCTGAAAGCTGGGATGCGGCAATATCATAATAAATACTGCTGCTCTTTAATAATTCTTCATGGGTGCCTTCGCCGACAACCTTACCTTCATTTAAGACGATAATTTTATCTGCGTGCATGATGGTTCCCACCCGCTGTGCGACAATTAGCACAGTGGATTCTGTCGTTTCTTTTTTCAAACGGGCCCGCAGTTTGGCATCCGTTTGGTAATCCAAAGCTGAGAAACTATCATCGAAGACATAAATTTCCGGCCGGCGAATCACGGCCCTAGCAATCGCCAAACGTTGCTTTTGACCACCAGAAAAGTTCGAGCCACCTTCGGATAATTCTTCATCATAGCCTAAAGCTTTTTGGCTGATAAAATCAGAGGCTTGCGCAATATCTGCCGCGGCTTCCATTTCCTCCATGGTTGCATCTTCTTTTCCGTAGCGCAGATTATCGGCAATTGTGCCAGTAAACAAAATCGCTTTTTGAGGAATGTAGCCGATTTTTTGGCGCAAGGCCCGCAAGCTATATTCTTCAACATTCACGCCATCAATTAAAATTTCTCCCTCGGTGACATCATAAAAGCGAGGAATTAATTGAATCAGCGTTGATTTCCCGCTGCCGGTACTGCCGATAAAGGCGACCGTTTCACCAGGGCTCGCCGTAAAGCTGACATTGCGAATCACTGGTGATTCTGAATGCCCCGTGTAAGCAAACGTTACATTATTAAATTCGATGTAGCCATGTTTTTCCGTGGTGGTAACGCCAGCGGCATCATCTTTAATCGCCGGATTGGCATCCAACGCTTCTTGAATCCGTTTCGCGGAAACTGCCGCCCGCGGATACATCATAAAGATGCTGGCAAACATCATAAATGAAAACAAAGCGTGGAAAATATATTCAATAAAGGCAATCAAGTCCCCGACTTGGATAGCGCCTGAATCAATTTGCACAGCTCCGTTCCAAATGATAATGACCATTACAATATTAAATAGGAAATAAAAACCCGGTTGGGCAACCGCCATCAAGCGGAATAAGCTTTTCGAGCTTTGGGTATATTGGTCGTTGACCACTTCAAAGCGATCTTCTTCAAATTTTTCATTGACGAAGGCCCGAACAACCCGCAAGCCAGATAAGTTTTCTCTTAAAATACCATTGATGCTATCAAGATTTTTTTGCTGTTTAGTAGACAATGGCTCAGAAAATTTAGCAATCAATAATACTGAAACCAAAAGTACCGGTAGAGCCAGCAGCACATACATCCCTAAAGAGGCACTGCTGCGCATGACCATATATAAACTAACGACAAACATCATCGGCGTCATAAACCCCGTCCGCAAAATATTTTGCATAAAGAGCATGATTTGATACGCATCATTTGTTGTTCTGGTAATCAATGATGAGACACCCAGACGTTCATATTCTAAATGTGAATACGTTTGGATTTTAGCAAATAAATCATTGCGAATTTCCTGGACGATATTCGTTGTGATGCGGGCGCTAAAATAGCCCAGTAAAATATTCATCACAATCCCAACCACGACAATGGCAATCATCCACAGGCCTTGGCGCTTGATGTAGTCAAAATCATTATTGGCCATCCCAACGTCAATCATTCTTGCTAAAATAGTTGGCAGACCCAACTCAATTAAAATAAAGCCAAACACACAAATGAAATCTCCTAGGAGTAATTTTTTATTGCGCATGGTATACTGCCACATTAATTTCATTCGTTTATTACTCTCCTTTTCAACTTCCAGACGCCCTGTCTGTCATCCCCTTTCTCAAACAGGCCCATCCGCTGATTCAAATTTCCCCAGATGATCCAGAATTTTATTGATCAAATGAAAAAAGTCCGTTTATCCCCACTATACCACACGAATTTTTCAATGGCTATCTTCTTTTAGCTTACTTTCTATACTTCTTTCATTAACTATGATAGAATTAACCTAACTATTTAACACACTCGGTGAATAAGAAATTCCTACATCAAAGAAAGTAATCCAAGACTTTCCTTCAGTGATTAGCTGGCCCTCATCACTGAAAATAACTCAAATGGATGTGCCATAAGTCGACTGACAAGCTGGCTGTCTGCAAAAATAAAATTTTGCCTTGAGAATCCCAAAAATTCTCTGTTGCTATTTCCTTTTGTTTTGCAGCGCTATAAAGCTTAGCCTTTTTTCAGCTTTCGATTCTGTTTTGACTTATGTCACAACGGTTTTGCATGTAGCTTTTTTATTGTGAACTGAAAATTAAAAAATTTGCCAATTTTGGCTGAAGGAGAATACTTTATGATTTACAAAGTTTTTTATCAAGAAAGCAAAGAAAGAAACCCAAAACGGGAAGAAACCCAATCGCTTTACATTGAAGCAGATACAGAAGTCGAAGCTCGTCAACGTGTTGAAGAAAACACCCCATACAATATTGAATTTCTTCAAGGATTAACGGGTAACCATCTCGATTACGAAAAAGAAAATACAGAATTCAAATTGGTGGACTTCTAATATGAAACCTTCCATAAAAAACAACGAGACGGGCGTTTTTGCCATTGGTGGTCTTGGTGAAATTGGGAAGAACACGTATGGGGTACAATTCCAAGATGAAATCATCATTATTGATGCCGGTATTAAATTTCCGGAAGACGATCTATTAGGGATTGATTACGTCATTCCCGATTACAGCTATATCGTCAACAATATCCAAAAAGTCAAAGCTTTAGTCATCACCCACGGCCACGAAGATCATATCGGCGGCGTGCCATATCTTTTAAAGCAAGCTAATATCCCAATTTATGCTGGCCCTTTAGCGCTAGCTTTAATTACGAATAAATTAGATGAACATGGTCTATTGCGGGATGCTGAATTGCATGAAATTAATGAAGACACCATTTTGCGCTTCCGTAAAACGTCGATTAGTTTCTTTAGGACAACCCACAGTATTCCAGATGCCTTGGGTGTTGTCGTTAAAACTCCATCCGGTAATGTCGTAGCAACTGGAGACTTCAAATTTGATTTCACACCGGTGGGAGAACCGGCCAATCTTCACAAGATGGCCCGTATCGGTGAAGAAGGCGTCCTCTGTTTACTATCAGATAGTACCAACGCAGAAATTCCGACCTTTACAAAATCAGAAAAAACAATTGGCGCATCTATTTTAAAAATCTTTGAAAAAATCGATGGCCGCATTATTTTTGCCAGCTTCGCCTCCAATATTTTCCGGTTGCAACAAGCAGCCGATGCCGCTGTTGCCACCGGCCGTAAAATTGCCGTCTTTGGCCGCAGTATGGAAAATGCGATTGTTAATGGCCAACGCCTCGGGTACATTAATGTCCCCGATGGTACTTTTGTTGAATCCCATGAAATCAATCGGATGCCAGCAAATGAAACGATGATTTTATGTACCGGTTCTCAAGGTGAACCAATGGCGGCTTTAAGCCGAATTGCCAATGGTACCCACCGGCAAATTCAAATACAACCGGATGATACGGTGATTTTCTCTAGCTCACCGATTCCTGGTAATACCACCAGTGTTAACCAGCTGATTAATTTATTATCAGAGGCTGGTGCCAACGTAATTCACGGAAAAATTAACAATATTCATACTTCTGGTCACGGTGGCCAAGAGGAACAAAAATTGATGCTGCGCTTAATGAAGCCAAAATACTTTATGCCAGTCCACGGGGAATTTCGGATGTTGAAAATCCATACCCAATTGGCCCAAGATACCGGCGTGCCAGCTGAAAATTGTTTTATCATGGGCAACGGCGATGTGTTAGCTTTGACAGCAGACTCTGCCCGCCAAGCTGGCCATTTTAATGCCAGCGACGTCTATGTTGACGGCAGCGGCATTGGCGATATCGGCAATGTGGTCTTACGGGATCGCCGGATTTTATCTGAGGAAGGCCTAGTCTTAGTAGTAGCGACTATCGATATCGCTAAAAAAGAAATCTTAGCAGGCCCAGATATTTTATCCCGCGGCTTTGTCTACATGCGGGAATCAGGCGATATGATTAATACCGGTCAACGGTTATTATTTAACGCACTAAGAGAAGCTCTTAAAGAAACAGATTGCACCGAACAAAAATTACGAGATGTCATGACGGAAACCATCCAGCCCTTCTTGTTTGAACAAACAGAACGGCATCCAATGATTCTTTCAATGGTCATGACACCAGATAATTGAGCAACCTTGGAAAAACTGTCACAATCTATGACAGTTTTTCCTTTTTTTGTATCGATTGATAAATCTCATATATATTTCTCATAAAAAAACCGATAAATTTTATTTAGTGAAGAAAAAAGATTAAATTATGCCAATAAATGTGATAAAATTACTTTAAGAGATAAAAGTCTCTACGTACAGAAAAATTTTGAACGTTTTGGGTGTTGTTGTATCAAAGGAGGTTTATAATGGTTAGAACTAAAAAGATTTATCGGGAGCACTTGTTAAACGGTGCTTATCAACTGGTTGTTGCAGAAGGTTTTAAAAATTTCCATGCACGGAATGTCGCTAAACAAATCAAGTGTTCGACGCAGCCAATCTATCGTGAATTTACGAACTTGACAGAGTTCAAGGATAGCCTCTGTGATTTTATCATCGCCAAAATTGAAAATTATTTTAAAAAGAATAGCATCACCTCTCTAGAAGGATTGTCTGCTACCGTTAGCTCTTATGCTAAAAAATATCCTAAAGAATTTTTGCGGTTTTTCGTTGAAGATGCAGAATGCAGTATGCGGGTGGAGGGTTATATCCGTGGCTACTTCAACCAAATTGCCAAGGAACAGCACGACTATGACAGTTTAGAAGAAGATGAGCGCAATGCTATGTTTCAAATGTTTTGGTATTATATTGTCGGCAAAGGTTCGTTAATTGCCTATCAAGATCGTGAAATTCCTGACACCAAGGTTTTCTTAGAAAAAATTGAGACACTTTATATTTTAGAATAGTCGTCTTGCCAAAACACACAATACACGAACCTCAAAATTTAATGCATCCCCCTTGAGTAGCCGGCCTCTGTCAATGGTTACCGCCTCATGGGTTAGACTAAGACAACGTGCAACAAATTGTCTTAGTCTTTTTTTCTACTCCTAAAGACTGATGTTAGTTTTTTTTATTCTGATATTATTAAATCATTCCACTAAAATTCAAGCACCTGCTGACAGTGGAACGAAAGGGATGAAAAAATATGAAAAAAAGTAAAACGGGATGGATTATTTTAGGGGTCGTTGCAGTCGTTATCATTGCAATTGGCGGTTACTTTGTCACCACTTACAATTCTTTGGCTCGAGCAGAGAATAACGTGGATGCCACTTGGTCGCAAGTAGAAAATGTGATGCAACGGCGGGCTGATTTGATTCCAAATCTAGTAAGCAGTGTCCAAGGAAGCATGGATCATGAAAGCGAAATTATTCAAACGATTACCGAAGCCCGCAAGTCCTATGATGATGCCACAACACCAGAGGAACAAATTGCCGCCAATGACCAACTAGAACAAAGCGTTGGGACTTTGGTAAACGTGATTCAAGAAAGCTATCCAGAGTTAAGCTCCAATGAAAATGTTAAAACCTTAATGACGCAACTAGAAGGTAGTGAAAACCGCATTTCTGTTGAGCGGAAAAATTATATTGATGAAGTGCAAACCTATAATCAACAATTAATTGCTTTTCCTAAAAATATTGTCGCCGGTTTGTTAGGCTTTGATAAAAAAGCCAACTTTGCCGCCGAAGAAGGTGCTGACCAAGCTCCAGATGTCAGCTTCAATTGAGGTGAAGCTGATGAAAAATAGACAGACTTCCCAAGATGCTGCTGCTTTAAATCAGCAGGTAGTAACGAATTACCATCATCTGCGGCGGCGTAGTTTGATTGCTGCTGGTCTGTTTTTAATTGCTTTAATTGTCAGTGGTTTTATCTTTTTTAGAACTGCTGTCAACAATACTTCATATCAAAACAGACTGTCAGACTACTCACAACAATTAGATACGCTGTCTGAACAGCGCCAGGGCATTTTAGATGGCACAATTGAGCCTGAGACGATTGATTTTGATCAAACACTAGAGGATAATCTAGCTAATCTCAAGGATTATCCCAGCAATGAAGACAACTATCAGGTTCCTATCGATGGCACAAATATTACCTTAGCCATCAATCGCAACAATATTTTCGCCACTGACAATGCGGGAATCTTAGACAGTGCAACGAAGGAAAAAATATACAGCTTAAATAAAGAATTGGCTGCCAGTACCAATGGTGCGCAACTAATGGTCGTCACCTTACCAGATTTAGCTGGTGAGGATATTGATGAACTGGCGAATGATATTTTTAATCAGCTGGGAATCGGCAACGCCGAGGAAAGCAATGGCGTCTTATATTTAGTTGCCGTTGACGACCGAGAATTTCGTCTTGAGGTTGGCTATGGACTGGAGGGCACGATTACCGATAGCTTAGCTAGTGATATTACCGAAGATGATGCCGTGGTTGAAGCCTTTAGAGATGAGGATTACAATACTGGCGTCAATCAAGTGCTGGATGAAACCTTCAATTTGATGAATTCTAAAACCGCATTGGTGGACTCCAATATCGCACGCATTGAAGACGAGCTGGGCACAGCCAAATTAATTCATTGGCTGCTGATTATCAGCATGCTGCTACTCGCCTTCATTAGTCTATTGATGATTGGCCTTTTGTTAAGAAGTCGCAGCTACTTAAAACATTATCTGCAGGATTATCAGGAAAATATTTCTGAAGCAAACACTGCTCAGTTATCAACAAGTGCCATCCGCAAAACCGATTTGTTTTACATTTTGAAAAGCGGTCTCTTCTTAGCCCTGACTCTGCAAGGCATACGGCGTGCCGTAATTCAAGGACGGCTCTTGAACACTTCCGGAGCCACAGCGAAAGGCTTAGGCCGCGTGCTGATTGGCGACACCTTGTATTCAAGTGACGGGACCATTTTAACAACAGCTTATCTAGCTTCAAACTATAATTCCAGCAACTGGTCCGACAATAATAGCTCTGGTTCTGGTAGCGGCGGCTCGTGGGGTTCCTTTGGCGGCGGTTCTTCCGGCGGCGGTGGCTCCTCAGGCGGCTGGTAAAAAATAAAACAAAATTGCCACTGATGAGGCTGTTTCAGCTCTTCCATCAGCGGCAATTTTTTTATTTCAATTTGAAAAGCATCACGCTTTCCCCTTCGACAATTTCACCGGTCTTATAAAAGCCAGCTGTTTCATATAAATGAATTGCAGCTTGATTGTCCGGTTCAACACTTAAGGCCAATATCTCGGTTAGACCTTGAGCTTTCTCTCTAACAATTTCAAGGGTGGCCAGTAAAGCTAATCTGCCATAGCCCTTGCCTTGAAAACGTCCGTCTATTAGAAAATGCCAGATATTATACATCTGGTCCTCTTCATCAAAAATAATTGAGACGTAACCAATCAGTTCCTCGGCTAAATAAATGCCATAGGGATTGACGAAATCCCGCATAACATAGGCATAGGCCAAGCTTTTACAGGTGCTCGCCACGTAGCCCTCTTGACTTTTTTGCACGGTCAAAGCCAAAATCTGGTCGATATTTTCCGTGGTAACTGGTGTTAATGTGATATTTGCTTGTGTCATAGAACCTCTTTCTTATCTAATTCAAGTGACGTTGCATAAATTCTTAGCAGCAGCCTGATTTAAATTTTTCTTCATAATGACCACTCCATTCTCTTTACTCATCCCTATTTTAACAAAAATCAACGTAAAAAAAACAAAAAAATTGTGTCAACTGAATTTTACATCAGCCAACACAATTTTAATCAATTCGGTTTATTCAAAAACCTCCGGCTCATCTGTCTCCGGTTCTTTTTGCAGATAGACTTCCCGCGGCTTACTGCCAACTGAAGGTCCAATCACGCCATTTTCCTCTAGCTCATCAACGATTCTTGCTGCCCGATTATAGCCGATTCTAAAACGCCGCTGTAAAAAAGAAATACTGGCGGTTTGCATATCCACCACCAACTCTTTGGCCGGTTCGTATAAATCGTCTAAAGGATGCTCGCTGGGATTTGAGGTCGGCTCCTCTTCTTCTGTCACCATCATGCTTTCTTGATAGTCAGCTTCTTGTTGATCCGTGACAAACTTAACGACCCGCTCAACTTCATGATCAGAGATAAAGGCTCCTTGCACCCGAATCGGTTTATTTTCTCCCATCGGTAAAAAGAGCATATCACCGCGGCCCAATAATTTTTCAGCACCATTGCTGTCAATAATCGTCCGGGAATCAGTCCCGCTGGAAACCGCAAAGGCAATCCGTGAAGGCACGTTGGCTTTGATGATACCAGTGATAACATCAACACTTGGTCGTTGCGTCGCTAAAATCATATGAATTCCCGCTGCCCGAGCCATCTGGGCCAAACGAATAATTGCATCCTCGACTTCATTACTGGCCACCATCATCAAGTCAGCTAACTCATCGACAATCACCACAATAAACGGTAAAATCGGATGGTTTTGACCATCCTCAAGATTTTTTTGAGTAATTAATTCGTTATATCCGCTGATATTACGAACTCCCGTTGCAGCAAATTTTTCGTAACGCTCTTCCATTTCCTTGACTACTTTTTGCAAAGCTTGCGCAGCTTTTCGCGGGTTAGTCACCACTGGCGTTAGCAGATGGGGAATCCCGTTATACACATTTAGCTCCACCATTTTTGGATCAATCATCATCAATTTTACTTCATGTGGCTTGGCCCGCATTAAAATACTCGTAATGATTCCGTTAATGGCCACTGATTTCCCACTACCAGTCGAACCGGCAATCAAAAGGTGAGGCATCTTAGTTAAATCTGCCACCTGAACTAAGCCAGAAATATCTCGACCTAAAGGCACTTCCAGAATTTTATCTGGATGATCTGGCTGAGCTTCAATAATATCTCTGAAGGAAACAGTGCTGACAGTCGAATTCGGCACTTCAATACCAATCAGTGATTTTCCTGGAATTGGTGCTTCCATCCGGACATCCTTGGCGGCTAAAGCCAAGGCAATATCGTCAGTAAGATTGACAATCTTGCTGACTTTAACACCAACAGCCGGTTGAATTTCAAATTTTGTTACTGATGGTCCTAGGCTAGCTTTGACCACCCGGGCCTCAACGCCAAAACTTTTGAAGGTATTTTCCAACACGCCGATATTTTCTTCAATTTTTTTGTATTCGCCACTTTGATCCGCTGTTGGAATCGAATCTAACAAGGTGGATGGTGGCAATTGATAATCACGGTCTTCCGGTTCTGCTTGAATCGCAAATTCTAAATCTTCATTATCGGCTTCTTCTGGCTCTTCGTAATGCTTTTGAGCTGATGTTGAAACCGAATTATTTTGAAAGCTATCAATCGGAATTTCCAGCTGCACGGGTACCGGCTCGCTTTCTTCTTCCCGATACATCTCTTGAGCCAATTCTTCACCGGGAGACAACGGCCGCACTTGGTTTTGCTTGCGACGGGCCACCTCAGCCTCGGCAGCTTCCCGTTGAGCTGCCACTCGTTCGGCTTTTTTTAGTTTTCGCTTTTGAGCCCAGCTTAAATCTTCATCATCCGTAGCACCCTCAGCAAATGCTGGCTCAGCTGGTGCTGCTTTAGTTTTTGCTGCTTTTTTCTCAGGAGCTCTTTGCTGTCTAGTTGTTTTTTGTTCTTTCTTTGGGTCCCCTTGAAGCCATTCATTGACCTTTTGCAGAAAGTCTAAAATCCGCTGCAAATCTATGCCACTGAAAAGATAAATTCCTATTAGCCAGAATAATAAACAAATGATGTAGCTGCCAAAATCAGCCACTAAAAAATGACTGCCACTGTATAAAACAGCCCCGAGTATACCACCGCCGACATTAGCCGAAATTTGATTGTGGCGGATATCCTGCAACAAAAGATCCCAAGTGATCGTAATGACATTTCCTTCGGTTTGCATTCCGCTAAATAAGCGAATGTGTAAGAAAAGTAAAATTCCCAAAAGAAAAATTGATCCGCCAGCAAGTCGCCGGGGCTTTTTGATTTTGAAGGTTTTGTTTTGCAGAATTAAAAATCCGCCGTAAATCACTAAGAGCACCGATAAAATCGGATAGGCGTTACCGCCAATTAATCTTAAACCATTGGCGACCAAGCGGCCTAAAAAGCCTAATTGAAATAAACTAAAGCCTGCTAAAAAAATAAAGCCAATGCCAATCAAAATTAGCATCAACTGTTCCTGTTGTTTTTGCTGTTTTTTGGTTTTTCTTTTTTTTGCCATGTCCTTCCCCTCACTTAATCCTTCTCTATTATACATAAAAAACGATGGGAACAAAAGTTTTCCTTTTGACTGTCAGTTAAAAAAAGTGCAAAAAAAAACTGACTTGCGTCAGTTTTTTAATACCAATTATGACTTAGGTGATAAGCTTTTGCAGCCACCCATGAGCCATAACGTTGTTTGACATAATTATCAGCAACCCGCTCTTGATTTTCCGGAGATAAATCGCCGCCAAGATAGCTTAATAATAATTGATAGCGACCATAATGCTGACCACTTGCTGAATAAACAGTATACGAACCGCCCGATTCCTTCATGGCAATCCATTCTTTAGCTGCTAATTCTTCTGCATCAGTAACTGTTGATGAGCCACCAGTTGAACCACTATTGCTATTACCATTATTGGTTGAGCCAGTTGAACCGCTATTGTTTGTATTAGAATTTGTTTCTGGTTGAGCGACAGGTGTTTCTGCGGCCTGCGCTTGCTCAGCGGCTAAACGATCCGCTTCTGCTTGAGCATCTGCAGCAGCTTGTTCGGCTGCTAAACGATCGGCTTCTGCTTGAGCTGCAATGCGAGCTTCCTCTTCTTCTTTGCTGGCAACAACACCGGCTAAAGCGTCTTGATTATTCGCTAATTGAACTTTTAAGTCATTCACCTGCGTGATATAAGCCGCACTTTGAGTTTCTAAGTCTGCTTGATTGGCTTCAAGCTCAGCTTGTGTATCAGCCAATTGGGTTTCTAATTCTTCTAACTTAGCTTGTTCTGTATTCAGGCTTTCAATTTTATCGTTTTCAGCGTTTTGTAAAACAGTCATTGCATAAACGCGGTTGACAAAGTCAGTAATACTTTCCACATCTAATAACGCCTGCCAATCTCTTTCGCTGGAACCATTTAATTGAATATCCTGCATCCGTTCGGCTACCGCCGCTTTGCGTTCTTCAATATTGGCTTTGGTTGTTTCGATATCCGCTTGGGTTTGTACTAATTTTTCTTGGTTATCGGCAACCGAAGTACTTAAAGCATCGATTTGATCTGCAGTTGCTTGCGCTTGATCCATTGCGCTGTTAATTTGTGAGTTGATTGAATCTGCTTGATTGTTTAAATCACTTTCTTGTGAATTTAAGTCATCAATTGTATCGGCACCCACAAACATTGGTGAAACCGTACTGGTTAAAAGTAACGCAGATAGTAACACTATGCTTTTTCTTGCTTTCACTAAATCCCACACCTTTCATCAAAGTTTCTCAACTTGATCTCCGCAGTAATTATACAGATTAATAAAAGGTTTTTTGTTGCAGTGAGATTACATTTTGTTACAAAAAAAGCAGAAATCTCCTCGATTGGATTAAAGTTTTTTAAGAGTCTGGAGAACTCCTTAACAAATCAAGGTTTTTCTTAATTTTTCCTTATTTTCTTTCTTGTAACATTCTGGTAACATTTCTGGAAGTTTTTTATTTTTCTCTTTTTTTCAAGAGCAGTTCTTGGATATCTTTGATATTGCTGCGATTTTTATACTTCAAATTAGGAAAGGCCCGCACAATCCGTCGTTGGTTAAAATTGAATTTAGGCAATTTCCCTCTTAAATCCGGATTACTGGTTAAATATTCCTGCCAAGATTTAGCGGCTTCACTCCGTCGTTGACTCAAATCATTTTGAACATCAGAAATTTGACCAGCAATTTTATCCTTCACATTTTGAACATTTGTCTGCAATTCTTGATGACGAGTTTGGCGACGAGCTTCAAATTCCGCTTGCGAAGTTTCAATCACCTGAGCAACCTCCTTGGTAACTTTCTTGAAGGAAGCCATGTTGGTGACTGTATAAGTTAAATCAGCTAAGGTAATGACAATCATAATAATTGGCAGGACGACACCAAAATGAGCCGTCAACCAGCCTTCTGCCATTAAAACTCGGGGATGGATAACTTTGACAATCAAGACACAACCCACACCCCAAAAAAGGGAAACAGGAATTGCCACTCTGCCATTAATATTTAATGGTACCTTTGAATAATCCCACAGAGAAGCATTAAAAAGTTTTTCCAAAGCAAAACTAGTGACATATTCCAAAACACTCACCAAGATGGCCGACAAGACATATAATAGAAGCAAATTATTTTGGTAAGGTTCAATAAAATACAAAACCCCTAAAATTCCGAAGCCATAAATCGGTGTAATGGGTCCGATTAAAAAACCTCGATAGACAAAGTGTCCTGCCTTTAAGGAACAATAAACTGTTTCCCACAACCATCCGATAAAAGAATAAATGTAAAATAGCCAGACTACCTTAATAAACTCATCCATATTTTTCTCCAATTTCTATTCTCATTTTAAAACTATTTTAGCAAAAAAATCGAAAAAGTACTCGTTTCAACCTTAAAATATAGCGCCGGACTTTCTTTGCTAGAAAAGTTAGTCTACAATAGACGAGTATCTTTCTTCTATTATTATGTAAAACTAAATAATCTACTGCTGCAAAGGAGTTTAAAATGGTTCAATTATTAAAATATGCCAAAAATTATCGTAAACAAGTGATTCTCGGACCGATTTTCAAATTTTTAGAAGCGGTCTTTGAGCTGCTGCTGCCTTTATTAATGGCTGCCCTAATCGACCAAGGGATTACTGCTGGCAATCGCAGCGAAGTCATCCGCATGACAATTTGGATGATTGTCTTATCCGTCGTCGGCTTGATTTGTGCCATGATTTGCCAATACTACGCTTCCATTGCTTCTCAAGGCTTTGGTACTGAGCTGCGCAATCAATTGATGAACAAAATCAATCATTTTTCCCACAGCCAATTAAATGAATTTGGCACGGATACTTTAATTACCCGCATGACCAGTGATATCAATCAGTTGCAGCTAGCCTTAGCAATGTTGATCCGCCTTGTTATTCGGGCGCCATTTTTAAGTATCGGCTCCGTTGTGATGGCCTTTTATATCAATTGGCAGATGGGGCTTATTTTTCTTTTGCTACTGCCGCTTTTTTGCATTATTTTATTTTTTATTGTCACCAAGACTGTTCCTTTATATCGGCAAGTTCAGCAAAAACTTGACCGGATCAATGAGCTAGTCAGCCAAAATTTAAGCGGGGTCAGAGTAATTCGCGCCTTTGCCCGTCGCAATACTGAAAAAAAGAATTTCAATGAAAGTACAGATGACTTATCGAAAGTCTATCTGCGGGTCTCAAATATTTCTGCTCTCTTAAGTCCGGCAACTACCTTCATCATGAATATGGGGATTGTCGCCTTACTTTATTTCGGTGGCATTCGGGTTAATATCGGTTCTTTGCAACAAGGAGAAGTCGTTGCGTTAGTCAATTATATGAACCAAATGCTGTTGGCTTTGATTGTTGTTTCCAATTTGGTGGTGATTTTCACCAGAGCCGCCGCCAGCAGCACCCGGGTCAAAGAAGTCCTAGCTAGTGAAAATAATTTAAGTGCTGACGGCAGTCAAGGGATAGAAACTAGCTCAACAAAAACCCTTTTAGCTTTTCAAAATGTTGACTTTCGCTACACCGCTGATTCTGGTTTGGCTTTAGAAAATATCAGCTTTACGATGGCCAATAATTCCATCTTAGGGATAATCGGCGCTACCGGTAGCGGTAAATCCACTCTTACACAATTAATTCCCCGCTTCTATGATGCTACAGCTGGGCAAGTGAACTTTGGGGAGATTGATGTTAAAGCTTGGTCTTTAACAGAACTTCGCAGCCAAGTCGCAATGGTTCCGCAAAAAGCCGTTCTCTTCAATGGAACAATCAGAGAAAATCTGCAATGGGGGAAAGCTGCTGCCACAGATGAAGAATGCTATCAAGCACTAACCATCGCCCAGTGTCTAGAGTTTGTCCAACAACTACCTAAAGGGCTCGACACTAAAGTAGAAGAAGGCGGCAAGAACTTTTCCGGCGGTCAACAACAGCGTCTGTGTATTGCTCGTGGCTTGATGGCCCAAAGCCAGCTCTTGATTTTAGACGATTCTTTGAGCGCTTTAGATTACCAAACAGATTTACTTTTACGCCAAGCTTTAAAACGGGATTATCAAGGTGCCGTCATCATCATTTCTCAAAGAGTGCGCTCGATTCAATCGGCTGACCAAATTTTGGTCATGGAAAATGGTCGCTTGGCGGATATGGGCCGCCATTCAGATTTGCTGCAGCAATCAGCGGTCTATCGTGAAATTGTCGCTTCTCAAGCAGAAACCGATCAGGAGGTCAGCGATGAAAACTAAAGGAACTTTTAGCTCATTAAAACGATTTCTACCTTTTTTAATGCCTTATAAAAAAGAAATTATCTCCGCTATTTTCTTGGGAATCATCAGCGGAATCGCGACTGTTTTACTAACTTATGAAATCGGCCACAGTGTTGATCAGCTGATTGGTGTCGGCCAAGTCGACTTTAGCCAACTGGTAGCCATTTTGATGATGTTTGTCGCAATTGTCTTTGTCGCCAGCATCAGTCAATTTTTTATTCAAAAATTAGGTAATAACTTGGCTTATCTTTCTGTTGCTGATTTACGAAAAAAAGTCTTTGAGCACCTTAATTTTTTGCCTTTAAAATATTATGACCAGACGCCCCATGGCAATATTGTCAGCCGTTTTACCAACGACATGGATAATATTTCCGTAGCCGCTTCTGCTGTTTTTAATCAATTATTTTCCGGGGCAGCTGTTGTCATTGCCTCCCTTGGATTTATGCTTTATCTTAGCCCAACACTGACCTTGATTGTCCTAGTCACAACACCGATTATTTTTATCGTAAATTGGTTGGTAACGAAGGCCTCACAAGCAAATTTTGGCAACCAGCAACGGATTGTCGGCGAACTATCTGGCTTTATCAGTGAGATGGTCAGCAACCAAAAAATTGTGATTGCCTTTCAAAGAGAACAGCAAAATCAGCAAAATTTTGAAACCATTAATCAGGAATTAAATGTCAAAGGGCAAAAAGCCCAGTTTTCTTCCTCCTTGACAAATCCCTTGTCTCGCTTTGTCGACCATGGTGCCTATTTGATGATTGGCTTAATTGGCGGTCTTTTAGTCTTAAACGGCAGCCCGACTGTGACTGTCGGTGTGATTTCAAGTTTTATTATCTATTCCAGTCAGTTTTCCAAGCCTTTTATTGAGCTATCAGGTATTACCACGCAAATCCAAACAGCGATTGCTGGTTTGGATCGGGCCTTTGAAATTTTGGACAATTCAGTGGAAAAAGATGATGGCCAACTTATTTTAGAAAAAGTTGCCGGTAAAGTTCGCTTTGAAAACGTGGCATTTTCCTATGATCCACAGCAAAAATTAATCACTGATTTTAATTTTACCGCTGAACCCGGTGAAACGATTGCGATTGTCGGACGGACTGGTGCAGGCAAATCCACTTTAG
The DNA here is from genome assembly GCF_054871765.1 of Enterococcus sp. LJL120. Classification (NCBI taxonomy): domain Bacteria; kingdom Bacillati; phylum Bacillota; class Bacilli; order Lactobacillales; family Enterococcaceae; genus Enterococcus; species Enterococcus sp. LJL120. The sequence continues at coordinate 345,006 of NZ_JBTXLV010000003.1, read as the reverse complement.
TCAATTTGCTGATGCGGTTTTATGAGGTTGATCAGGGGAAAATAACCGTTGATGATACGGATATTACCGATTTAAAGCGGGATAATCTGCGGCAACAATTTGGGATGGTGCTACAGGATACTTGGCTCTTTGACGCCAGCATCCGCGAAAATTTACAATTTGGCAATGCTGAAGCCAGTGATGAAGCAATTTATCAGGCTTTGAAAAAAACGTATATGTATGATTTTGTGATGCGGTTACCGAAAAAACTCGATAGCATCATCGGTACCTCTGGCTTAAAAATTTCCGAAGGTCAGCGGCAATTGCTAACAATTGCCCGCACCATGTTAAGTAATCCGCCTATGCTTATCTTGGATGAAGCAACAAGTTCTGTCGATACCTTAACAGAAAAAAATATTCAAGCGGCTTTTCTGGCAATGATGGAGGGTAAGACCAGTTTTGTGATTGCACATCGCCTCTCGACCATAAAAAATGCCGATAAAATTCTGGTGATGGAGCAAGGTCAAATTGTTGAAGCCGGCACCCATAATCATCTATTAAAAATCGACGGTTACTATTCTCAGCTTTACCATGCCCAATTTAGTGAATAAAAGTCATTTTCGCTTTATTTACTTAGATAAAGAAAAAAACTCCTTTGCATTAAGCCTATGCAGTGACCCCTGAAAGTTAGATTTTTGGTCTAACTTTTGGAGGTCGCTACACCTATTCGCTTTTTGCAAGGGAGTTTATTTTTATAAAATATTTTTCACGATAAAATTCATGACGTTGGTGACATAAGTTTCTGGATCACTTTCATAGGCCATGCCATGGGCAGCTCCTACGACAGTTAAGCTTTCCTTCGGAGCATCTGTGGCAGCATAAACTTCTGCTAGCATTTCATAAGGCACGAAAGCATCTTGATCGCCATGAATAAACATAATCGGCCGTTTATTTTTTGCCAATTGTCTGACTGCGGAAGCTTCTTTCAAGCGGTAGCCCGCCCGTAGATTAGCCACTGTGCTAGCAGCATTCATCAACGGGAATTCCGGCAACTTAAAAATCTGTTTCAATTGAAAGGCTAAAATATCATGAATCGAGGTATAGCCGCAGTCTTCGACAATACATTTGACATTTTCTGGCAGCTCTTCGCCAGCGGTCATCATAACAGTTGCACCCCCCATTGAGATTCCAAATAAAACAATTTCACTGTCTGAATCATAACGGACAATTGCCTCCGCCCACTCTTTCACATCCAAGCAGTCGTAACAACCCATCGTCGTATACTCGCCTTCACTGCTACCGCAACCCCGACAATCAATCGTTAAAATATTGAATCCAAATTGATAAAATTCTCTAGCAAAAGGATACATTGCTTTTTGGTCGGCCATATAGCCATGGACCATAATCATCCAGCCGTGGGAACCGCCCTCTTGCAAAAAGGCGGTGCCCTTTAACTGCAACCCATCAAAAGAGAGCATTTCCATATTTTTTTTCGGGGTTGTTTCCACCCACTGCCTGACTTTGGCTTGACGGTCTGCCTGCTCTTCTGCGGTACCGCTAGTGCCCATCGGTAAATTAGGATTGTCCTGCAGGAAAAATTTATCCCCCCGCTTCATTGCTAAATCATAAAAATAAGTTCCAGCACCAAAATAAGCTGCACCGGAAAGGCCGGCAGCGGCTAAAAGATGTTTTGCTTTCATTTGCTTCCCCTCCTCAATTCTCTTCTCTTTATTTTCCCACAGATAGTCTATCTGGGAAAGCAAAAAAATTTGCAGGAAATTCCAGCTGATAACTTCTACTTATTTTTTAAAAATAAATAACATAACTTATCTTTTAATAAAACGTTTACAAAAAGATGTTACGGGTTTATAATAACAAATGTGAAAAACATAACAATATTTAGAAGAGGTGTATTTATATGAAAGCAATCATAGCTGGAGAAGACAAAAGAGCTCAAGTAGTCGAAAAGGAACTCCGCCCTTTAAAATCAGGAGAAGCTTTACTAGATATGGAATGTTGCGGAGTTTGTCACACAGATTTGCACGTTAAAAATCAAGATTTTGGCGATGTAGCTGGAGTTGTTTTAGGTCATGAAGGAATTGGTACAGTCATTGCCGTTGCCGAGGACGTCACCAGTCTTAAAATTGGTGACCGTGCATCTGTTGCTTGGTTTTTTGAAGGTTGTGGCCATTGCGAATACTGTACAACTGGTCGCGAAACTCTTTGCCGCAGCGTTCGCAATGCCGGTTACACGGCCGATGGCGGTATGGCCGGAAAATGTATTGTCTGTGCCGACTATGCAGTGAAGGTGCCAGAAGGCTTATCTTCAGAAGCTGCTAGCTCAATCACCTGTGCAGGCGTTACTACCTATAAGGCAATCAAAGTGTCCAACGTTCATCCCGGTGAATGGATTATTATCTCCGGACTCGGCGGGTTGGGAAATTTAGCTTTACAATATGCAAAAAATGTCTTTAACCTAAAAGTTATTGCTGTTGATATCAATGATGACCAGCTGGCCTTCGCCAAAGAATTTGGTGCTGACATGGTTGTCAATCCAATGAAGGAGGATTTAGGTAAAGTTATTCAAGAAAAAATTGGCGGTGCCCATGGTGCAGTTGTCACGGCTGTTGGTAAATCAGCCTTTAATGGCGCTGTCGATACGGTGAGAGCTGGAGCCAGAGTGGTTGCCGTTGGCTTGCCGGTTGAATCAATGGATCTGAGCATCCCTCGGCTTGTCCTTGACGGAATCGAAGTGGTTGGTTCATTAGTCGGCACGAGAAAAGATTTAGAAGAAGCCTTCCAATTTGGAGCTGAAGGCAAGGTCGTTCCTCAATATCATATGCGGGACATGGAGGACATCAATACAATTTTTGAAGAGATGGAAGCCGGTCAAATTCGTGGCCGAATGGTCCTTGACTTAAGAAATATCGATTAAAAAAACTGAGCAGTCGGGATGTGGCTGCTCAGTTTTTTTATTTAAATAAATTTGCGGTTCTTAACAAACGTTTATAGGGAACACTTTTGGCAACTAGATAAGTAATGGCCACTTGAATTGGAAAAGAAATTGCTGCACTAAGCAGGCGCTGTCCCCAGATAACCCAACTGAAAAACGGAACATGATACATCAGCCCTAACCATAAAGGCGTCAAAAATAATCGGCTGACCAGAAAAACTACCAGTACACAGATAATCGTCCGCTGCCAGGTAATATTTTTCTTATAAAGAAACCAACCGTAAATACTTCCTTCAACAAAAGCACTGATTGTAAAACCGATAAAAAATGGCGCTTTCCCCAGCAGCGTTATGCCGATAAAGTCCGCCAGCACTCCACCAATTCCAGACCACAGAGGTCCAAATAAAATGCCCATCATCACCTGAGGGACAAATCCCAAACTCACTCTTAGAAAGGTTGTTTCAACAGAGAACAGTCTAGTCATGACAATCGTCAACGCAATTAGAAGTCCCATAATTGCAATCGAATAAGTCGTCAATTTTTTCATTGCAAGCATCTCCTTTTAGAGCTGCTACATGCTATGCAGCGAATGCGAAAACAAAACCGCGGAAAAAAATTCCTTCGTCCAACGGGCAACATCCCATCCCATCGGCACTTAACGCTTTGTTTCCTACTCTGATATTTTTTGGACTTTTGTCCGTTTAGAATATACCACATTTAACTGCTGAGGTATAATTCTTTACTAGTTTTTCCAGAGGCTTTCTTCATTTCGTTCGGAAATTTTCGGATAAACACTATAAACAGTTGACAACAGAACATGAACTGTTTTATACTGTTTACAAGGAGTTGTCGACAATGCATTTAATTATCAATCACTCATCGATGGTACCAATCTATGAGCAAATTATTGAACAAATTAAAGAAAATCTGATTTCCGGTGAGCTAAAAGAAAATGATATGCTGCCTTCGATTCGTTCTCTGGCTAAGGACCACAAAATTTCTTCGTTAACAGTTAAGAAGGCCTATGACCAACTAGAGGCTGAAGGCTACACAGTGACGGTTCATGGCAAGGGTTCTTTTATTGCCACGAATAATCAAAATCTCGTGCAAGAAGATGTCAACAAAGAAATTGAAACAGCCTTTGAGGCGATTATCACCAAGGCTGAAAAAGCCGGAATTAATAAAAAAGAACTATTCGAACTATTTGAAATGTTATTGGAGGAATCATAATGTTGTTGGAAGTGAATCATCTCAAAAAAAATTACGGGGACTTTCAGTTGGACTGTTCTCTACAGGTGGAAAATAATCAAGTTGTTGGCCTGATTGGTCGCAATGGTGCCGGCAAAACGACTTTATTTAAAATATTGATGGACTTAGTGCCCTATGAAGCGGGTGAAATCAAACTCTTCGGTAAAGAGTTTGCTGCTTTGACAGCGATGGATAAAGAGAAAATCGGCGTCGCCTACTCAGATAGTGGCTTTTCAAAAGATTTAACCTTAAAACAGGTGGCTCAAATCTTAGCTGGCTTTTACCCTGCTTTTCAAAAGGAAAAATTTTTAACGGATTGTCAGTCTCAAAAATTAAAACCTAGCCAAAAATTAGCAGAGTATTCAACCGGGATGCTGGCAAAATTAAAAATAATTATTGCCACTAGCTTTGGTGCTGATTTATTAATTCTTGATGAGCCGACAGCGGGCCTTGATTTGATGGCCCGCAATGATTTATTACAGCGGCTGCACCAGTTTATGGAGGAGGAAAATCACGGGATTTTAATCAGCTCACATATTTCCAGTGACCTTAAGGGGCTTTGTGATTTCATCTATCTGATTGATGACGGGAAAATTATATTTAAAGAAGAAACTGCCGCTATCACCGACTTCTATGGTGTCGTTAAATTAACACCTGAACAATATCAAGTCATGGAACCGGATTATCTGCTCTTTACAGCCAAGGAAAATTGGGGCTATCAATGCTTGACAGATCAGCGGCAATTTTTCTTGGATAATTATCCAAATGTAGTCGTTGAAAAAGCTACACTTGACAATGTTTTAGAAATTATTTTAGGGAGGGTTGCTGTATGAAGGGCCTACTAATCAAAGACTTAGCGTTACTCAATGACCGGCGGAAACTATTGATTTATCTTGCTATTCTGCTGCTTTTTTCCTTCAATATTCAGACAATGCCTTTTCTTGCTGTTATTGTCATCCCCTTTTTGACGATGACTGTCATTATTGGGACCATCGCAATGGACGCTACCGATAACAGCGAACGCTTTTTATTCAGCCTGCCGATTTCTCGAAAAATTTATGTGGCAGAAAAATATTTGCTGAGTTTATTAGGTGCTGCGTTAGGGTTGCTTATTGCTATTTTTCTAATCATCGGCCTGTTTACTTTAAACCAAAACCAATTAGATTTACCAAGTTTTGGCTTGGTCCTTTTAGGCGGCTTGCTTTTTGTCACCTTGTATTTGGCTTTTTCACTTCCTTTACAGTTAAAATTTCAAGGAGAAAAAAATCAAAGTATTGTTTTGGTGAGTACCATGGGGATTATTATTATTGTGTTTTTTGGTATTCAGCGGTTGCCGCAAGCTTGGCTGGCAAAAGGCCTTGAGTTATTGCAAAAAATGATTGAAGAACCGGTTTTATCGGTGATTGTCGTTTTCAGCATTTGCGTTTTGCTTTTAGGTTGCTCTTACCTAATTGCCAAAAAAATTATGACTAAAAAAAGTTTTTAAGACTGCTTTTCATTGGCACAAGGAGGAATACTGATGACAATCTTTGAATTAGCCGCCTTAGCTTTGTGTTGTTTATGCTTTTTTCTCTGTGGCTACAGTGTCGCCCTCTTAGCTCTTTACCAACGCTGGCGCTTGGCTGTTATCGGCATATTCTTTGGGATGTTCTCCCTCGTCTATTTCTTTTATGTTTTTCGCTATCAGTTTTACCCGATAGCGTTGACTATCTATTTTGGATTTAGTTTATTTTCGGCGGACTTTTTCAACCGCCGCCTGAAAAAATGGCTGTAAAAAAAGTCCCTGCGAAAAGTTTGGCTAAGAGCTAACTTTTGCAGGGACGTTTTTGTTTCTATTAAAGTAGTTTAATAATTTTTAAGCGACATCTTCACTGAATTGACTGTTGTACAAATCAGCATAGAAGCCATTTTTCGCCATCAACTCATCATGATTTCCTGTTTCGACAATTGAACCGTGATTCATCACGATAATATTGTCGGCATCACGAATTGTTGATAAACGATGGGCTACAACAAAGCTGGTCCGATTTTCTAATAAGCGGCTCATCGCCCGTTGAATCAAGACTTCAGTCCGAGTATCGACACTGGAGGTTGCTTCATCCAAAATTAAAACATCTGGATTGGCTAGAAAGGCCCGGGCAATGGTAATTAATTGCCGTTGACCTTGAGAAATATTGCTGGCATCTTCATTTAAAATCGTGTCATAGCCATCAGGCAATTTTCTAACAAAATCATCCACATGGGCGGCTTTGGCAGCGATCAACACTTGTTCTTCTGTGGCATCTTCATTGCCATATTTGATATTATCTTTGATACTGCCGGTGAACAGCCAAGTATCCTGCAGAACCATTGATAAGTGTTCCCGCAATTCTTCCCGTTTCATATCCCGCGTATCAACGCCATCAAAGCGAATGCTGCCGCCTTTCACATCATAAAAGCGTTCCAGCAGATTAATCATCGTGGTCTTACCGGCACCAGTTGGCCCAACAATCGCCACCATTTCACCGGGCTCAACATCCAAACTAAAGTCTGTCATCAATGGTTCATTTTCAGAATAGCCAAATTGGACGTGTTCAAAACGAACTTTATAAGGTGAATCTTTTTCAACTGGTAAATTAGATGGTTCGTTATCCATCTCTGCTTCGTCCAACACTTCAAAGACCCGTTCAGCTGAGGCCACCGTTGATTGAATGGTATTCATCAAGCTGGCAATTTGGGTAATTGGTTGTGAAAATTGATTGGTGTATTGCAGGAAAGCTTGAACGTCCCCTAAAGTCATATTTCCGTTAGCCACTTTAATCCCACCAAGAACGGCGACAAAGACATAGCCTAAGTTTTTAATAAAGTTCATTAAGGGCATAATAATCGCTGAAATAAATTGCGCTTTCCAGCCGGCGTTGTATAATTTTTCATTTTCTTTTTCAAAGACTTCTTGATCGGCATCTTCATGATTAAAGGTTTTGACAATCGTGTGACCGGCATAAGTTTCTTCGACTTGATTATTTAATAAACCCAAGCTCTTTTGTTGTGCGGCAAAATATTTTTGCGAGCGAGGCGCAACCACCATCACGACAACCAAGCTTAATGGAATGGTTGCTAATGCGACTAATAATAATTGCCAACTAATTGACCCCATCATGATAATGACGCCGACTAATGTGACAATACTTGTCACAAACTGGGTCAAATTTTGTTGCAGAGTGCTGGCGATATTATCCATATCATTAATCGCCCTGGACATGATATCCCCGTTAGTGTGGGTATCGTAATAAGAAATTGGTACCCGATTCATCTTTTCTTCTAAATCCTTCCGCAAATCATAAACGGTCCGTTGGGAAACCCGGGTCATGATTAGCTGTTGCAGAAAACTAAACAATGCTGCTGTCAAATACAGCGCAATCACGACTAAAACGATTTGACCGACTTTAGTAAAGTCAATTGGATAGGACGTGATTTTTTGGCCAGCCTGCATTTGTTTGACACCAGTGACAATTCCGTTAAAGATTTCCGTTGTTGCCTCCCCCAAAACTTTTGGTGCTCTGATTTGGAAGATAACTGCGGCGATTGCCAAAATTAAAACTGTCACTAAAGCAATCATTCGACTGGACATATAACCAAACAATCGCCGGACGGTTTTCCAAAAGTTTTTCGCCTTCGGACCTTTGGCACCCATGTTGCGGCCGGGACCACCACCATGGCCGCCGCCCATCATACCGGGCCGACCTTGTTGGAGTGTTGTGCTATTTTTTTCGCTCATGCCAAGTCCTCCTCTCTCAGTTGAGAATGAACAATTTCTTGATAGGTTTCATTCGTTGCCAATAATTCTTTATGGGTTCCTTGACCAACGACTTTCCCTTGGTCTAAAACTAAAATCGTATCGGCATCAATTACAGTACTAACCCGTTGTGCCACTAGCACCACGATACTGTCAGTAACATTTTCTTTCAACGCTTTTCTTAGATTGGCATCCGTTTTAAAATCCAATGCTGAAAAGGAATCATCGAAAACATATAGGTCAACTTGTTTGACTAAAGCCCGAGCAATCGCCAACCGTTGTTTTTGACCACCGGAAAAATTACCGCCGCCTTGTTCCACATGACTGTCTAAGCCGTCTTCTAAGTTTTTAACAAAGTCGCTGGCTTGAGCAATTTCTAAAGCTTTCCAAATTTCGTCATCGGTGGCATCTTCACGACCGTATTGCATATTTTCCCGAATCGTTCCTGAAAACAGCACAGCCTTTTGTGGGACAAAACCAATATTGTCCCGCAGATTTTCCTGAGTCACCTTGCTGATACTTTTATCATTAATCGAAATTTCACCCTCATCGATATCAAACATGCGGGGAATTAAGTTAACCAATGTCGATTTCCCTGAACCGGTCCCGCCGATAATGGCGACCATATCGCCGGAATTTGCTTTGAAATCAATATCCTCTAACGCCAAATTTTCAGCTCCGTGGTAACGGAAGTCAACATGATTGAAGGCTAAGCTAGCAGCTGTGCCTTCTGGCGAAATAGTTTCAGGATTAGTCGGGTCGACGATTTGATCTTTTTCATCTAAGACTTCATTAATCCGAGCGGCTGATGCTTGTGCTCTAGGCACCATCACAAAAATCATGGAGAGCATCATAAAGCTGATTAAAATTTGCGTCGCATAAGTCATAAAGGCAATTAAATTACCGACTTCCATGCTCATATCTGCTACATAGTGGCCGCCAATCCAAATAATTGCTACGTTGGTTCCGCTCATAATTAAAGTCATGATTGGCAGCATCAAAGCAACAATCGTGTTGACTTTCACCGCCGTGTGCAAATAATCTTTATTGGCATCGTCAAAGCGATTTTCTTCATAAGGCGCTTTATTAAAGGCGCGAATAACCCGAACACCAGTTAAGCCTTCCCGGAAAACTAAGTTCAAACGGTCATTTTTCTTTTGCATGCTCTTAAAAAGTGGCACGGCAAAAAACATAATAGCACCAATTAACACAATCATAATTGGAATAACAATCAAAAAGATTTTAGTCAGCTGGGCATCCTTTTGATAGGCTAAGAAGCTGGCACCGATTAAAGTAATTGGGGCATTAATCATCATCCGCAAAAACATTTGCATAACCATTTGAATTTGGGTGACGTCATTAGTCGTTCTGGTAATTAAAGAAGCTGTCCCAAATTTATCAAAACTATTGGTGGAGAGATTTTCTGACTTATGATAAATTTCGCTCCGTAAATCCTTGCCTAGCTTTTGCGATTCCCGCGTCGCAAAGAAGGTATTGCCAAGGGCGGCAATAATACTGATGACAGAAAAACCAATCATCACAAAACCTGTTTGCCAAATATAATCGATGTCGCCTTTTGCAACGCCATTATCGATAATATTGGAGGTTAATGTTGGCAAATATAAATCCGCCATAACTTGCACAATCATAAAGAGAAAAGCGGCGATTGCGGAAGCCGGCGCAATTCTTTTAATAATTTTTAGCATTTATTCCCCTTCTTTCTGTAAATAAATTCCATCCCGCACCCAATTAATTTGCGTTTGGAATTTTTTAATTAAGTCCGTCACTTGAAAATCCGGATCGCTTTGCTGCATCCGATATCCGGTGGCAATCATGATAAACATTTGAGTCATCAGCATGTGCAGCAACATGCGAAAATCCTCTTGATTGTCAATTTTCAATTGACTTTGATCAATGCTATCCCATAAAGAATAATCCTCTTGGTGTCGTTGATGCCGGCGTTTTTCAGCCTTCTCATCGTCATCCATCTGGGCAGTCATTCTTCTGGAAAAACGATAGTCCATGTTCATAAATAAATTTTTGAAGAAGGCCGAATTTTCCCCCGTTAAAATTTCATAAATCATTTTGCTGGAATAGCTTTTTATCCCCTCCAACAAATCACCGTCAGCCGCTTGAATCGACTTATGCAATTCTTGACGGGTATCATGCCGCAGCTGATCAAAATAATAATAATAGAGGTCTTCTTTATTTTCGAAATACTGATAAAAACTTCCACGGGGAATCTCAGCCAGTTTGATTATATTGGAAATCGAGGCTTCATTTAATGAAGCTCTAGAAAACTCAATCTTGGCTGCATCCAACAAACGCTGCTGTTTTTCCTGCGGCAGTCCGAAAAAAGTATTGGTGGGCATTTTTTTCGTCTCCTCTCAACCAAATATATATGACATCTTGTCATATGACGCTTTGTCATTATAGCACGATGGTTGCAGAAGGCAAGTATTTTGCATGAAAGTTTCACACTTATCTAAAAAATGTTCATCTCATTTTTTTGAGATTCCAATTTTATTATTTGGGGAAAATAATGAATTTTTTTGACATCGCATCCACTACTACCGCAGGAAGCCTTTAAAAATAAGCTTTTTTGCTAAAGAAAGCAAAAATCTCCTAACAGCGAATCTGTTTTAAAGAAGCAAAGAGATTGTTCAAAAAGCATTTCTGAATTATTTTTAAACCTCAGAAAAGAAAAAAACTTTTAACTTTTGGAGGAAAAACATGAAAACGAAATATATTTTATCAACGGTGGCTTTAGCGGGAGCATTATTTATTCAAGGGAGTGTGGCATTGGCTAGCACAACGACAATAGGCGGCTTGAACTATGAAGATGCCGGTATCACTTTTAATGGAGACAGCACTATTCCAACTAGTTTAAATTTTGGTGATTTATCTATTCAAACGACAGCAGCTGAAACGAGAACTGCAACTGTTACCGGCACTCAAAGCGATAGCGCAACAACTGGTGCTGTGACGGTCAGCGATAACCGCGGTGATGCAGCTGGTGAATGGTCGATTAAATTGACTCAAGAAAGTCAATTTGCGGCAGCGACCGGAGAAGCTTTAAACAATGCTTCTTTAGTTATTTCCCATGATGCAGCAGTCACTAACCTTACAGAAAACACAATTGCCGGCAATTTTGCAACAGCTGGTGACTTAGCATTAATTCCTGGAACTACTTATGATGTATTGAATGCGGGCGCTGGTGAAGGCTTGGGCGAGACATCGGTTGACTTAAGTCAATTTGCTATGAACATTGCGGAAAACACTCGGAAATTAGCAACTGAATATACAACAACATTGGATTGGACTTTTAGTTCTGCCCCAGCAAATTCTGCTGAATAATAAGGAGAAGATATGAAGATAAAAGGTTGTTCTTGGTTAAAATTATTATCCCTGCTAACTGCAGGGATTTTCTTCTGTTTGTTTCAGCCGGCCTTTACTCAGGCGGCCAGCACGAGTTTAGGAAATTTTACAGCTACCATTGAAGTCCCAGAAAATCAAATCGGTAACAACACGAGTTATTTTGATATTTTACAAGCAGCCGGTACTAGCAGCCAATTGACAATTGATGTGACCAATGACTCGACTGAGGAATTAAATTTGAATCTCAGTTTTAATCGTGCAGTCACAAATATTGTTGGCGTGGTGGAATATTCCGGTAACAATACTGATTTAAGTCAGCCGACTTTAAACATTGAGGACTTTGTTGAGCTGGAGACTAGCCAATTAACATTAGCCGCTGGCGAAACAGCTCAAGTTCCCCTCACTGTCACAATGCCCGAAACATCCTTCGATGGGATTATAGCCGGTGGCATTTATATTTCCGCTGCTGAAACGAGCGGTGAAGACAGTAATGTCAAACAGCGATTTTCTCGAGAAATTGCATTGCTGCTACAGGAAAATCAAACTGCAGTGACACCTGAGCTAGCTTTTGAAGGCGCTGAAGCTGCCCAAGAAAATGGCCGCAACGGCATTGATTTGCTAATCAATAATCAGGCAGCTGCCTATTTGAATCAGGTTAACCTCAGCTACACAATTACCCGAGAGAATGAAACAATTCTTGAAGACAGCAGTCAAAATTTACAATTTGCTCCTAGCTCCCGTTTTAACTTTTTTATTCCTATGGAAAATCAAAGCTTAACAGCTGGCGATTATCAGGCGATTGTCACGGCGACATCTGGGCAGCAGGAATGGCAGGAGACGGTTGATTTTACGATTTCACCAGAAACGGCCGCTGACTTAAATGCAACCAGTGCCGAGCCGGCAACAATTGCAACGGCAACCGATAATTCTTTACTTTATATCGTGATTGCAATTATTGTTGTCCTAGCAATTGGCGGCGGTGGCTTCTTCGCTTACAAATATTGGAAGTTGAAAAAACAGTTGAAGAAATAAAAAAAAACATACTAAACTCAAGAACAGTTGTAAGAAAACTGGTTATCTTAAGCTTTAGTATGTTTTTTTATATTTTTTTCTTAATGAGGCTTCCGCAAATAAATCATGTAATAAAAGAAGCCGACAAAAATTGCGCCACCGACAATATTGCCAAAGTAAACTGGAATCACATTGTTGAAAAAATCTAACCAGTTGTAGCTGCCTTCAAAAATGGCAGCGGGAATCACAAACATATTTGCCACGCTATGCTGAAAGCCGATAGCGACGAAGGTCATCACAGGAAACCAGATGCCTAAAATTTTTCCAGCAGCATCTTTAGCACCATAGCACAGCCAAACAGCTAAGCAGACAAACCAGTTACAACCAATCCCAGAAACAAAAGCCTGCAACCAGGTGGCATCTATTTTTGCTCCGGCCACTGCGATTGTTTCTTCAAGATAGACCCCGGAACCTGTCAAGCCGACAATATGTCCAAAAAAGTAAGCCACAAAAAAAGCTCCTACTAAATTGGCTAGAGTAATCACCAACCAGTTTTTGACGACATCTAGGAAACTAATTTTTTTGGCAAAAAAGCTAATCGCCACCACCATCATATTGCCGGTAATCAACTCACCACCAGCCATCAAAATAACAATTAGCCCAACAGGAAAGACACAGGCACCGATAAAAGATGCGAGGCTGCCTAACTCGTGGGCCACCGAAGAAATCACCCGGATATAAGCTAGATAGCCGAGGGAAATCATCGCCCCACCGATAAAGCCTAAAATTAATTTTTCTACTAAAGTTTTTTTGGTTTTTTTAACGCCCGTTTCGACAGCGATTTCGCCGATTTCATATGGAGTGTACATGTCACTATCCTTTCTTGAAACAATCTCAATAAAAATTATTTTACACCAATGGACTGTGAAAAAATATACTAATTCACGAAAAAAACAATTACGACAAAAAAACTTTCTCAGCAACAAGCACTAGTTTTTTTGCTTAAAAACACAGGAACTTTCTTGCTATTTTACGGTTATTTTAACTAAATCAGTTTTAGTTGAGCATTACTATTGTCATTTAAAAATTTATCAGGTAAAATAATCCCGTTACTTACTTTTAGTTATTAAAAATCCAAAGGAGAATTACTACATGTCTAAAGTTTTAGTTATCAATGCTCATCCATTAACTGGTTTGGAATCAAAATCTTTGAAGGCTGCTGAAGTCTTTTTAGATACTTACAAAGAAAAAAATCCTAGTGATGAAATCATCACTATTAACTTATTTGAAGACGGCGTGCCTGAAATCGACAAAGACGTTTTGACTGGCTGGGAAGCTTTAAGAACTGGCACTGAATTTACAACCTTAACACCTGAACAACAAGGTAAAATCACCGGCTTTAACGCTTCAACTGACCAATTCCTAGCTGCTGATAAAATCGTTATCATCAATGCTTTATGGAACTTAAACATTCCAACACGCTTGAAGGCTTGGTTCGATACAGTTAACGTTGCGGGCAAAACTTTCCGTTATACAGTTGACGGCCCTCGTCCTTTGACTTCTGGTAAAAAAGCAATGCACATCCAATCTGCTGGTGGCATGTACGGCGGCCAAGATTTCGCTTCTCAATACGTTAAAGGTATCTTGAATTTTGTCGGCGTTGCAGACGTGACAAAAATTGAAATCGAAGGTATTGACCATCATCCAGAACAAAAAGATGAAATCTTAAACGCTGGTTTAGCAACAGCTAAAGAAGCCGCTTTGAGCTTCTAAGCTGAAAAAAAGCAGCTATCATATAACCCAAAAAAGCGGCGCCAATCATTTTCAGATTGGCGCCGCTTTTATTTTAAACCTCTTGTAGGCTTTGCTTAACTTGATTAACTTCTTCAAGAACAGCTTGCCCATTCGTGGCAATCACCTGCTGATACCAGCCAAAGGATTTCTTTCCAAAATAAAAAAGCACCTAGCAAAAACGACCTTCGTCTTCGCTAAGCGCTACATCTTTTTTTCTATTTTTTTTACTCTTTAGTTTCTTTATCCGATGGAGTATCTGTCTCTGGCTCATCTTGATAAAGAGAAGAAATACTGCGATACCAATCAAAGATATGGCTGATGACAACTTTGGCGGCGGCATAAACCGGCACCCCTAAAATGACGCCGACAACGCCGAAGAGTCGGCCAGAAGTTAATAGCACCAGTAAAATCGTCACCGGATGAATCGCCAATTGACTACCTAAAATCAATGGGGAAACAAAACGACCTTCAATCGTTTGCTCGATGATAAATACGATGATGACCTTGACTAACATAAAAGGACTGATGACTAATGCGATAAACACTGCCGGAATCATCGCTAAAAAAGAACCGAGATACGGAATCAAATTTAAAAAACCAGCTAAAATTCCTAAAGTGACGGCATAGTCCAAGCCGACAATCGTAAAGCCGATGATAAACATCACGGCAACCAGAAAGGCCACCGTTAATTGGCCACGAATATAGGAAGAGACCTGCTGATTCATCTCAGATAAGACTGAATAGGTCGGTTGACGCCATTTGGTTGGCAAAAATTTTAGAAAATAATCCGCCAAGCGTTTACCGTCTTTTAATAGATAAAAAAGAATAAACGGCATCGTGACAATGGCGACCACGATTGTTGCGACTGTGCCAACAATATTGCCAAGTCCTCTAAAGGTGGTTTGAGAAATATTTTGGACAATACTGCCAATTGAACTGCTAATCTGCTGACCGATTTCATCCAGCTGGGTGCTGAGCTCACCGAAAATCGGATGGCTGGTGATTTCATCAATCATATTGTTCAACGTATTGGCATAACTGGAAAAATTATTAGCAAAGCTTAAGACCTGCTCTTGAATCCGTGGAATCAAGGCAACAATTCCCCAGATAAGCAGCAGCACAATCAAAATAAATACTAAAATAATACTGACAACGCGGGGGACTTTCTTTTTTTCAAGGTAGTCAACCACTGGATTTAATAAATAATACAAGATGGCCGATAAAATAATCGGCAAGCCAACGACTGCTAAAAACTGACCGACTGGTTCAAAAAGATACGACACCTTCGTAAAGGTCAGAATAATTAATAGCACCAACAGGACAATTAACAGCGCCGTGACAACTTGATTATTTAAGAACCAGCGCCAAAACCAAGAAAACTTCTTTTTATTTTCCTCTCCCATGGCGGCCTCCTTAAATTTTTTTGCAGCAAAATCACTTATAGCTGCTTTTAACTACAGTTGAATAACAACCTATTTGCTGCTATTCAATTTTAAAATCCAGATAATTTCTAGCTGGCAGAATTCGTTTATTTAACGCAAGATTCCACCCTAGCTAAGCCGGCTCAAATCGTCTTTTTTTCTACTCAGACTAAAAGCCGCGACCGGATTTTTTTATTTGTAAGTAATCACTGTACCCACAGAAATTGTCGGCACAACTTGCGGCGTTAAATAAACGCCGTTTAAAATTGCATCCTCAGCTGGCACATCTGTAAATACAAAGGCCACGTGATTAATATCCGTTAAATTGCGATTGGCAACTGGCCCCACATGAACGACTTGATACTCTTGGTCATCAAAAGAAATACTACTGCCTTCTTTGAGGTCAAATTCCGGTACTTCTCCAGCAATTTCTTGAATGATGACATGATTTTTTAATTCCTCTGTTTCTTTGACGCTGTCATTAAAAAAAAGTAGCAGCGGTTCGTCACTCATTGCTGCTTTACCAATCCCATTGACTTTCGCTTGAATCATTTTACAACTTCCTCCCAAAGGTATTTTTCACTTCACATTATAACATAGCCAAAATTCACTGGCACAGTAAGCGTTCTTTTTTCCACAGCTTTTTAGAATATGTTAGAATAAAAAAGGAAATTAATTTACGGAGGTTAGTCTGAATGAAGAAAAAAATTTTACTGGGTACTTATACCCGTCGTGTCAGTGAAGGAATTTATTCGATTGTCTTAGATACTGAGACTGAAACGCTGACAGATTTAAAGTTGGAAACAAAGGAAAACAGTCCAACTTATTTGACTAAAAGTTCAAAAGGCGACTTATATACGGTGACTGCCGTTGATGGCAAAGGCGGTTGCGGTGCCTATGATCAAGACTTTAATTTTTTAAATGCTGTCACTGAAGAAGGCGCACCTTTATGTTACGTTGCAGTCGATGAGCCAAGACAATTAGTCTATGGCGCTAATTATCATAAAGGCGAAGTAACTGTCTATAAAATTTTGGCAGACGGCAGCTTAGAATTTGCTGACTCTGTGACCCATGAAGAAGCAACTGGTCCCCATGAAAATCAAAATACAGCTCATGTTCATTACACTGATTTGACGCCTGACCAACGCTTAGTAGTTTGTGATTTAGGCACGGATATCGTCTACACTTATGATGTTAGCGACGCTGGGAAATTATCTTTGGCTAGCCAATTTAAAACGGCTGCCAGCGTAGGTCCCCGTCACATCGTCTTTCATCCAAATGAAAAAATTGCTTACCTCTTTGGCGAATTAGATAGCACAGTCAGAGTCCTTTCCTATGATGCTAAGGACGGTAGCTTTACTGAATTGCAAAGTATTTCTACTTTACCAGCGGGCTTCACTGAATTTAACGGCGGCGCAGCCATCCGAGTTTCACCAGACGGCTTGTTCGTTTACGCTTCAAACCGTGGTCATGACTCAATCGTTGTCTATGCTGTTGGCGATGATGGCAAACATTTAACCCTAGTTGAACATGTTTCAACAGAAGGTAAAATCCCCCGTGATTTCGCCATGGACCAAAATGGCGAATACGTAATTGCCGCTAATCAAGATACCGACAATTTAACGCTTTACAAACGCAACAGCGAAACCGGCGAATTAAAACTTTTACAAAAAGATGTCTTCGCCCCTGAAACTGTCTGTGTTTATTTTGAAAAATAATTAAACTAGTCGCAAAAAAACCGCTACCAGCTGAAACATCCCAAAAGTATAGGGTTGTTTCACTGAATAGCGGCTTTTTAATTTATTGCAAGATAATCTTTCAGCGGTTTTTGATACTGCTGCCAATCGTTGCTGCCTTCGTTAAAATATTTTGCCAACAAAAAGCCAATCAGCGGGCCGGTAGTTAAGCCAGAAGAACCTAACCCGCTGGCTACAGCAATGGCCGGATCAGCCGGCAAACAATTAAAAAATGGCGCAAAATCTTCTGTATAAGCTCTGGTCCCAACTCGATAGTGATACGGCTGGCTAAACAAAGCCGCCTCAGCTAAAAAAGGTAGCGTCTTTCGTTGTAAATCTGCAAAAGCGGCCGGGGTCGCCTCTAAATCAAACCCTTGATTATTTTCATGGGTGGCTCCCACTAAAATTTTTCCATTTTCAAAGGGAATCAAATCACTTTCACCGTCTAACATCGCCACTGGCCAATTTCCGCTAGTAGAAAAATTGGTTTGAAAAACCAATAGCTGGCCCTTTTGCGGTCGAACCTTGGCGAGATAGCCTAAAGGTTCTAAGGAGTTTGGTAAATGGGGCCCGTTAGTAAAGGCGATAAAATCAAAATCTTTTTTGCCAGTTTGCGGACTTAAAACTTCATAGGCTGAAGCTTTACGCTGAACAGTCGCTTTTTCTGGAATAAACTGAATTCCTTTGGCTGCAGCAATTTTTCTTAATTGCTGCAAACAAGCTTTGCCATCTAAACGGGCACCGCCGTCAATCAGTAAGGACGGCTGCGGCTTTAACAGCGGATTGCGTTCCGCTGTTTCCTCTGCTGTTAAAAGTTGAATCTCACCAATAGCTGGTGCTGTTTTTTTACGCTCCGTCGCTAATTCAGACAGCTCAGCTACATCCTGAGACTTGCGCAAAATTAACGTGCCACTTTTTTTATAGACTGTCGGCTCCAATTTAAAATCACTGACTAATTTTTGATAAAAGGCGGCCCCGTCACGAGCCAACGCGTACCATTTTTGATTGCGCCGCTTTGACAGCCAGGGGGAAATAATTCCGGCACTCGCCTTTGTTGCTTGACCAAGCCCTTCATCGTAAACAGTCACAGCAAATTTAGTTGTATCTAAATAATTAGCTAAGGTCAGACCGATTATTCCGCCGCCAATCACAGCAATTTTTTTCATTTGCGACTCCTTTTCACCAGCCAACGAAGGCCCTTCACGCCATAATAAATTCCGGTTAAGCCAATCACCGACAAGGATAAAATTCCTCCATAAAGATTCGGTTTCGATAAATAAGTTAGGCTGATGGCATGGGTGCCTTCCGGTACTAGCACCGATAAGAAACTACCGTACACTTTTTCAGTTGTAACAGGCTTGCCATCAATTTTAACCGTCCAATCACCATCGTAGGGAATCGAAAGAAACAATCGTTTATTGTCAGAGGCCGCCGTTACGCTGCCATATAAATAATCATCCCGTTGACTATTCAATTGAACCGCAAATTGATCTTGTTCAGCTAATAAATCAGCGAATTGATCTTGGGCCAGCGTGGCAATCTGCCAATCTATATAATCAAATGTATTATCCGTTTTAAAGGTTAAAACAATTTCTGCCTGTGAATCAAAATTACCAAGATTAAATAATTGATTGGTCATAATCGTGATATCGGTTTGATGCTCTTCCCCGTTGACTTTAAAAGAATCAATTTGACGCCAGCGGACATTCGGCAAATACATAAATAAATTTCCGGCGGCGCTGGTCTTTAAGGTCATCGTCGTTTTACCTTCAACGGTTGTATCCACATCAATTAATTCAGCGCTGCGGAAATACGGATTGACCTCCGCTCTAAGCGACTGGAGAATTTTTTCTTGATTTTCAATCACCTGATTGGCTGTCAACTCGACATCTGAGCGATTGACTAAGAGCCCCATGCCTAAAGCTTCTTCATTTTGATACACGTATAAATTATTTTCAACAAATTCCGGCGTCCGGTCTTTGATTTCATTTGGCTTGATTGAGTAACGAACATTTAATAATAAATTTAACACCGGATTTTCATCCACATAGGTGAAGCGGCGCTCATTTTTTGAATAAATCCCCAAATTAACTAGCGTGTCCAAGACATCTTTTTCTAAAGTCGAGGTGTAGCTGGAGATATCAGAAAAATTATATAAAAAGCCGTCATTATAGCTATTGTAGCCAATTGAATAGCCGTTGTTCTCCTCATCGCTTTTTTCATTGATTCGAAAGAGCGGCTGGTCATCGGTCAATTGGTCAACTAAATCTTCTTGTGCTACATAATAATTCGCGTATTGTTTTTGCGAGCCGTAGTCTAAATCTTGAATCGCATAACGATAATTGTCCCCCAGCTCACCCAAGGTCAACAGCGCTGCTAAGACCAGCCAGATTTTTTTCTGCTGCTGGAAAAATAAAACCAACAATAAGCCACCGAGCCAGATTACCAGCAGGGACTCGACTACAAAATTCCCGCCAACATAGCTTTCATTAAACCAAGCATCCTCAAAGATAATTCCCAGCTGCCCGATTAAAATTAAACCGCTCAAAATAGCAGCACTTTTCCAAATCGTGCGGGCTGCCCTCTTATAGTTATAATCTTTTTTCAGGTGTAAAAAACCTTCATAGGCGAAGCGAACAACTAAAAAGCTGAAAATAAAAGTATTGCGATACGGGAATCCCGCTGGACTTTGGAACATATGCCAGACGGTATTAAATAATTCAATGATAAAAGAAGCAAAGAGACAGCCGACTAAAAAAGCGGCTCCCTGTTTCTCCCGCGGGTCAATTTTATTTGCCATAAAAAAGCTGATAAACAACAGCATTACGATAATGCCAGTGTACATAGTCGGCAGATGATCTAAGCGCATCTCGAAATTATAAGTGCCCATCCCCAGCTGTGAAAAAGCGGAAAAGAGAAAGCGGGGAAAGGGCAGAAAGTCGGTCAAAGAAAAATCTGTCTTAGCTGTTTGCAGCATTCCATATAACGAAGGAATTAAAATAAAACCGGTGGCCAAACCCGCCGCAATAGAAATCGTCAAAAATTTTCGCCAGCGTTGCCATAAAACCTTTATCCGCCAAGTATCTCTTTGCGGATTGTCCAACCAGTAGAGATACAAACTATAGAGGACTGCAAAAATACAGACCATATAACCTAAATAATAATTGGTGACAATCGTCAACAGCAGACTAATACCGTAAAGAAAACCCGTTTCTCTGCGCCAAAGCTTTTCCAATCCATAAGCGACTAGCGGCAGGAAAATCAACGCATCCAGCCACATAAAATTTAAACTATAGGCGACAACAAAGCCGCAAAAACTATAGGCCGTTGAAAAAACTAATGTCCAGAGGCTCGTCTCTTGATAATGACGGGCCAAATAAAAATACATACTGCCACCAATCAGGGCAATTTTGGTGGTCATAATCCAAATAATTGCAATCGGCATCTGCTCGTCTGCAAACAAAAGGGCAATCAAATTAAAGGGGCTGATTAGATAATAACCACTCAAAGCTTCAATGGAACCGCCAATGCCATTGGAAAAGGAATAGCTGCTAAAGCCTTCTTCAAAAAATTTTTTAAATAAATGAATAAATTCTAAATATTGGGTTCCAGTATCACTCACCAGTAAATTGCCATCACCAAAAGGCGCGACATTTAAACTGGCCCAAATCATCATCATCATCACTAACGGCAGCAAAATACTGCCCATGCCCAACAACCAATTTCTTAATTTCATCATAACCTCAACCTATTTTTCGTATTCAATCTGCATTTAGTGTAGCAAGGGGCTTTTTTTCTGTCAAAAATTAACCGGTTGAAGGCCGAAAAAACCTCTGTAAAACCCAGCCCTTCCTTGTGGTAGGGATAGATTTTACAGAGGTTAAATTTTTTATAACTGTTCGTCTTCGCGAGTTTCCAACTCAATCGCTTCACCGATATAAATGTAGCGATTCTTCAAGGTTTCATCCAATTCATCGGTGTACATTTGTTTATCGAAGGGAAAACTATACGCCCCTTTGGTGAGGCTTTTTTCAGCCGGTAAAATATATTGGCTGGTGAAGTTTTCATCCAAGTAACGTCTGACGCCTTCAACAATTTCATCGTCGCTGCGGTCTTCATCTTTGGCAACTTTGCGGTAATCCTTTAAAAAGTTTTCTTGCCCAACAAAAAATTCTTTCATGGGAGTTCCTCCTAGAATAATTAATTATAAATTTTGTTACCTGAGGTACTGCAATTTTTAAAATGAAGCAGCGATTGGATTGACCGTTGAATATCAAGTATCCCCTTGAAGCCAATCTTTAGCTCACTCATTTCATTATTCTGCCCTGCTAGTTAAAATCCTGCGGGCCCTCAGCAAAAATGCTTTATAAGCCTGCAGATTTTACTAGCTTCCTCAAGTCTTTCTTTTATAATAAATCTTTTTGCCGCATTTAGCCATGAAAAGACTTCCATTGAATATTTTTGTGATTATTTTTGCTCAGTCGCTAACTGTTGCGCCCGCTCCTTGGCTTCTTTAGCCAATTGCTTGTGGGCTTTTTTTGAACCCCGTTCCAAATCACGAATCTTTTTTCGCTCATGGAAATCAGCGAATAAACTTTCTAAATCATAATCAGCAGGATACAAATCTTTGGCGGCGCCTTTTAGTTCTAAACGGCGCTTTAAGACGGTTTTAAATTCCCCTTCTAAATAAATGATGCCATAAGAAGGATCCTTTTCTTCATAGTACAAGCCGGTTTTCTGCAGCTCAGCGGAGTAGACCCGGTCGCCTTTGTCAAAGGCAATCGCTTCGACTTTAGGGGCTGCCTTTTGTCGTTTAGCAAATACTTTTTTCTCTGAGGAATAATTTTTAGTTTGCAGATAATCTCGGCTGCGGGTTAACACATTAGCTGGCACTTGCATTTTTTTGGCAATCCAAAAGGCGTTGCTATCGCCAACTTCTCCTAATAACAGCTGGTACTTCGGTGACAAGCTAGCACTGTCAAAGGCCATCGCCGCTGTAACGAAGTCTTGATGCTGCAAAGCAAAATCTTTAATTTCCCCATAGTGGGTGGTGGCAATCACCAAAGCTCCTTTTAAATACATTTCCTCCATCAAGGCAATGCCTAGAGCGGCCCCTTCTTTGGGTTCAGTGCCGCTGCCGATTTCATCTAAGAGCACGAGGGTATGATTGCGGCTCTTGGCTAAAATTTGCGAAATATTTTGCATGTGACCAGAGAAGGTACTTAAGGCATTTTCTAAACTTTGTTGGTCACCGATATCAATAAAGAGTTCATCCAAAATTGGAATCGTCGTCCCTGCTTGATTGGCGACAAAAATCCCTGACATTGTCAACAAGCAAGTTAAAGCGACGGTTTTTAAAACAACCGTCTTTCCGCCAGCGTTTGGACCCGTGATAATCAATCCTCGATGTGCAGCTCCCAATTCCAAACTTAATGGAACTGGATTATCTAATAAAGGATGCTTGACTTGTTTCAATCGCAAAACATCTTCATGATTGATGTCTGGTTTGCGACCACCGAAGCTGCGGCTTAATTTTCCTCTGGCAAAAATAATATCAAGTTCGACAATAATATCTTTGCTGTAATGAATCGTCGGCAAGTTCTCAGCAATCAGTCCTGTCAGATAAGCTAAAATCTGATAGACCTCCGCCACTTCCTCAGCCTTCGCAAAAATTAATTCTTCGTTGAGTTTGCTGACATCATTCGGCTCAATGTAGACGGTTTGGCCTTGGCGGGAGCTTTCAACAATCGAGCCCTTGACTTTATTTTTGAATTCGACCTTGACCGGCAGTGTGTAGCGGTCGGCTTTTTTCAAAATCAGCCGTTCCTGCAGAAAATTGCTGCCGCTCCAATTTCTTAAATGCTTGGCCATCTTGCCTTCAATATCTTTTTCGATTTTTTGAATCTGATTGCGGATTTTCCTCAGTTGACGAGAACTTTCGCTGGCAATTTGATTGCCTTGGATGCTTTGATTAATCGCCTCTTCAACCTCAGATAAATCCGCCAAGTCTTTGG
Source organism: Enterococcus sp. LJL120 (assembly GCF_054871765.1). Taxonomy (NCBI): domain Bacteria; kingdom Bacillati; phylum Bacillota; class Bacilli; order Lactobacillales; family Enterococcaceae; genus Enterococcus; species Enterococcus sp. LJL120. The sequence goes on along the minus strand of NZ_JBTXLV010000003.1, from coordinate 321,697 downwards.
CATAGCTGGCTAAGGTCGGCGCTTGATACTGATTTTTTTCAAACAGCTTAGTAATCAGCCGAAAGCTCCGTAAAAAGTCGCCGTATTCAATCAGCTCGCCAATTTCTAAAATCAAGCCTTTTTCAATTTTTTTGGTCAGCTGTTGAATCCGTGTCAAGCCCATAAAGGGGACGTGCTGACCTGAGCCAAGTAAATTACTGGCCTCGTCAGTCTCAGCCAGTTTTCGCTTTACGGCATTGAAATTAGTCAACGGTCTGCGGTCTGCTAATAATTCTTTGGCAAAGTCACTGATGGTTAAGTGCATCAGCCGATCATTAATTTCGTTAAATTGCGTGGTTTGTAATAATTGATTATTCATCTCTATTCCTTTCTTTGGGAATAGACACCTGCAGACAGTCTTTCTCCTGTGAACAAAAAGTCGTTTTAGTTTAAAAGTTTTTTTCCGGCGAGAGCTTTGTCCGCCAAAAAAAGACGGTAGGACAAAGACACCCTACCGTCTGGAAAATTCTACTATTTTTGACAGGTATCTATTAGCACACCAAATAAGCTTAGGCTTATTCAGCTATTAAATTGCTTGATTAGATACCGACTACACTCACAAATATACCTCTTTCAGGTTAAACTTTTTCTTCACAAAATCAGTGTACTAGAAAATTTTTTAAAATACAAGCAGTAAATTTACTTTTCCAATAGTTCCTTTAAAATCACCGCTTGGTTTTCTGTTTGATTTTTTGAAGCAAAGAGCAGCGTCACAGTCGCCTGCTCAGCTACAATTTGCTGCAGCTCTTGAAAAGCTGCGGCAGTTGCCCCTGTTGCCAGCTCCTTTAAATAAGCTGCTTTAAACTGAGAAAAAGTCATTTCCCCATGATGAAAGCTTTGGCGTAGTTCCTTACTGGGGCCAATCTCTTTGAGCCACAAATCAATTTTAGCTTTCTCTTTGGCTTCACCTCGAGGCCAAATCCGGTCGACTAAAATTCGATAGCCGTCATTTTCAGATGGGACAGCATAGACTCGCTTAAGTTGAAGCATGCAGACCACTCCTTTTATAAACTTAAATGCAGTAATGGATAAGGCCGGCCCGCATCGTCTAATTCACTGCGACTAATCACAGCAAAGCCGTTTTTCAAATAAAATTCTTTCGCCCGTCGATTTTGTTCATTGACATCAACGGTTTGTACGCCATACTCTTTTTTTAAAATGTCGATAATTTGTCGGCCATAGCCTTGAGCAAAAACATTGGGATCCAAAAAAAGCATCTCCAAGGCTGTGTCCCGTGTTCCAGAAAAACCAACTAGCTGACTTTTGTCATACCACAATAGTAAATCAACTTCTGGCAACATTTGTGGTAGGCTGGCCTTAATTTCATTAAAATCGGCTGATGTCAAAAATTCATGGCTGGCAAGCACTGATTTTTCCCACAGCTCAACGATAACCGGATAATCCTCCGGTCCAGCAACTTTATTAATCATCATAATCCTTCTTTCTCTGTCTTTCTTACAACAACATCATAGCATATAGTCTAAAAAAAATTTGTCAAAAACCTCTGGACAAGTCGAAACTCTCTTGAAATAATAAAGACTATTCTATAAAAAAGGGACTGAAGTAAATGCGTAAAATTGCCATTATTGGTTTAGGTCATGTCGGCAGCACCACCGCTCAGCTACTGATTCAGCGGGGGCTAGTCGATGAATTAATCTTATTTGATAAAAATACTGAAGTAGCTGAGGCTGAAGTCAATGATTTGCTGCAAGGTCAGATTGATACCACCTTAGCAGTTAAATTAGCTGCTAACCAGCTGGCAGAATTAAAAAATTGCCAGCTAATCATCATGGCAGCTGGTGATAGTAGCTTATTAGCCGGTGATGTCGACCGGGTGGAGGAATTGCGTTTTACCCAGCAGGTGATTGAAGAATGGGCACCGAAAATCAAAGCTAACGGTTTTTCCGGCAGCTCGTTAATTATCACAAATCCCTGTGATGTGATTACCGGCTATTTCCAAAAACTTACACAGTTGCCAACTGAAAAAATTTTTGGAACAGGCACTTCTTTAGATACCGCCCGCATGAAACAAACGCTTGCTGAAAAGGCCGGTGTTCACCCGACAGCTATTAACGGTTATGTTTTTGGTGAGCACGGCGATACACAGTTTACCCAGTGGTCAAATTTACAAATTGCCGGCAGCCTCTTCGCTGAAAAATTATCTTTAGCTGAGATTACCGAATTAGAAACCGAATTTCGCCGCAAAGCCTCAAAGGTTTTTCTAGGAAAAGGCTACACCAGCTACGGCATTGCCAATCAAGCCGCCTTAATCGTTGAAGCTATTTTTTCAGATAGTCAAAAAGTTATGCCCGTTTCAGTTTACAATCACAAAGAAAAAATTTATATCAGTCAGCTAGCGCGTCTTGGGAAAAATGGCATTGAAGAAATTTATCCTCTGACTTTAAATGAAGTTGAAACAAAAAAATGGCAGCTTTCCGTGGCCCGCATCAAAGAAATGGTTACTGAACTCCAATAAAAAAAACCATGCCACTAGTCTTTTTTAACAGAGAAAACTCCGAACTAAACGATTGCTTCTGAAGCCCAGTTGGCCCTCGTCGCAAATCGACAATCTTTAGTCGTTCTTGTTAAAAATTGTTCGTGAAATTCGCTTCTGTTTTAACTAATGGCATAGTTTTTTTAAAGGACTTACATTACTTTTTCGCCCAATTTATTTTTTTCTGATTCCAAGATGAGTCCCCGGGATTCAACCTGTGTTGAAAAGACAATATGGGTTCTCGTGTCGCCAAAGCGCTGCAGCTGATTGATAAATTCATCCAGTTCAATCGTGGTTTTAAACACGACCTTCAGCTGCATGGAATAATCGCCAGTGATGCAGTCGCATTCCAACACGTTAGCGACCCCGCCGACAAAGCTATAAAAAGCTTCTTTGTCTTTGGCATTAACAGCACAATGAATGTAGGCTTTAATTAGATAGCCTAATTTTTGATAATCAATTTGGGCTTGATAGTTTTTGATCAAGCCTTGATTTTCCAAATTTTGTAGGCGGACAGATGCTGCTGGTGAAGAGATAAAGCACTCTGAAGCAATCTGCTTAATGGAGACCCGGCCGTTTTCTTGAATAATATTGACAATCTTAGTATCGATTTCGTCCATGTGACACAACCCCTTTATCCGAGAAACAACCAGCGCCTGCTTAAAGCAACCTATTTGAAAATTTCAAGTCAATTCTCATCTATTTTTAATTATGTCTATAATTGTACGCATTCTAACTGGAAATTTCAATAAAAATTTAGTTATTTTTAAAATTGGTCTACAAAATAATTTATCATAGACAAAGATGAAATTATGAGAACGCTTTTTTAGATTCCACCGGCAGGAAATTTCCTGCCCATTGAAAAAATTTATCACAAAGGCTTTCTCGTTTGTTAAAAGGGTTTGAAATTTTTATTTTATGACTCTGAAAAGGCACTCAGTAAATTTTCCACAGTGCTTTGTGACAATTGGTATACGACAGAATTATCCGGCACCTGCAAATAATAATAGCCGGTCTCGCTATCTAAATTACCGATATACATAGTAAAGGTTTCTTCTTCATTTTCAGCTTGATAAACCACTTCATAGGTGGTTCGCGCATCTGTTGACAATCCGTAGCTAGTTAACTCCTCATCAGTCGGCTGATAATTAATTGAGCTAGAAATATACAAAGATGTCAAATAAGAAACTGCATCACTAAAAGGCGTTGCTGCTGCTTCAGTTGATTCAGTGGTCGTCGTTTCTGTGGAAGATTTCGTTGTTGAATCTTCTGTTGCACTGCTTTCCGTCGTTTCCGTCTGATCATCTTCCGCCGTTAGTTCCGTGTAAATGCCATCAGTAATTTGGCTGACGCTAATCACAGTGTCGCTATCTAACGCCGGCACTTCTGGTGTCGCCACTAAAGTATTAACATCAAAAGTTAAATAAGAAACCAGCGTTGAGTCAATCACATAAATGGTGTCACTGTCAGCTAGCTTTGCATAATAACTGCCATCACTGAGGGCGTTGCCGATTAAAATTTCTCCTTCAGCTTCTTCTGTTGCAAACTGAATTTGATACGTCGGTTCAGCCAAACCGTAGGCCGCTAAATCATCCAAGTCCTCAGTTAATTCTTTGTTTGCTGTCAGCTGACCAATTGCTTGGGCGGTGACTTCCAGCGTTGAGGTGCTCAAAGAAACATCCGGCACGCTAGTATCCACCCAGTCATCATCCTTTTTTTCAAAACTGAGTGCCTCACTGTTGTCAGAATAACTAAAGCTGGTTAAATCCGCATAATCCGTCACGTAAATTGTCGCCGCTTCAGAGGAGGCCGCTGTGTCCGCAGCGACATCCTCATTATAATTGGCTAGAAAAATATAGATTATCATCCCAATAATTAGCAGCCCACTTAAAATCACATAAGGATTCTTATAAACTTTTTGCATAATAACCTCCTAAGCCTTTCTTCTTCTCAACCAGATAGCAAAGCCAACAATTAAAATAACCAGTGGAATGATTAAAATCATAAACAGACTGTAGCTGCCGGGATTTGTGACCGTATTGGTGTTAGAAGATAACGTTTTTGCTTCGATGCTGATATTGGAAACATCCGCAAAATTAGCCGTCACCATATTCATAAACAACGTGCTGTTTTCGATTGTTGAAATGGAAGCTAAAATTGAATCATCCATCATGTTTGTGCTACTAACAACGGTCAACATGCCGTCAGAAACTTCTTCAGCCTCCGCATCTTCAGTGGCGTCACTACTTTCAGTTGATTCAGTGCTGCTTTCGGTGGTGGATTCAGCCGTTGATTCACTTGTTGATTCACTTGTTGATTCAGTCGTAGCATCACTAGTTGAATCGGTTGTCGCTTCTTCATCTTCAGTGGTCACCGTTTGCGTTGCAACTGCGCCTAAAAGATACGTCCCTTGAACCTGGTCGTCCTCTGTCACATCATAGCCGCCTGAGCTGGTTTCCATCAAAGAAGTTACTGTAACATTTTCAATCGTTGGATCAACTTCCGTGAAGCCTTTAGTATTTAAAATCAAGACCATTTCATTTTCAATACCTTCTGCATAAGTTCCGCTTAAGGTCAGATTCGGGAATAAATAATAAGGCTGTCCTTGATACGAGCGTTCGGTATCGGCAACATAGCCGGCGGTTTCCGCTAAACCATAAGCCTCCATAAAGCTGCTTAAATTCGGCAGGTCAGGATTTTCAGCGCTTAACACTACCATAACTTTTCCACCGGCGGCAATATAGTCCTCCATCTGAGTGATTTCATCTGTTGTGAAATCTGTGGTCGGCCCGTAGATTAGTAATAAATCGGCATCCGTTGGCAGCTCACCAGTCATCAAAGTGTTGACAGTGTTTGTGGCGTAATTATTTTTTGAGAAAGCATCGGTGATTGACGTCGGCAAGTCTGTTTCGCCGTGTCCCTCCGTTGTGTAAATAACTTGAGCTTCGTTGCTGGTCAAAGCATTAAGGGCACTGGTAATTGCCCCATCGCCATCAAAGGTTGTTACCGTATTGTAGCTGCTGTCATAACCAGAATACAAAATTTCGCTGAAGCTGACGGTCATAGATTCTCCCGTCGTCTGGTCGATAATCACCAAAGTATCTTCATCAGCACTGTATTCAGTTAAAGCAGAAGGATGCAGCGTCGGGTCAATCCACTCCACTGAAATATTTTTTGAGAGACTAGCATACTTTTCAATAAAAGTGCTGATGGTCGTATCAGTTTCTGATTGATTGGCTAAGACTACAAAATCAATCTCGTCTGACAAATTATCCAAGAAATTTTCAGAGGTTGTCGAGACCTCCATGATTTGTTCCTCACTTAAATCAATCGTCTGCACAGAGGCTGGCAATTGATTGGCAATCAAATTGACAAGCATGACTAGAACAATCACCAAAACTGTTAAGCCGCCACGGTATGTCCCCTGTTTGAAATTTTTTGTTTGGAAGGATTTCTTAATAGACTGCCATGAAAATAAGTGCAGCACTTCCTTCAAACTGCGTTTAGGGCCTTTATTTGCGAATAATTTATTTTTCTTCTTCATCTGCTTCCTCCTAGCTCCAACGCCGTTTTTGTAATACTTGCAGCGTCAAAAAATTAAATAAGCCAATTAAGGACAATAAAAAGACGAGGTTTGGCACGCTGAAGAGATTGCTGTCAACTGAATTATACAAGATGCTGGTCAAATCAAAGCCAGCTAATAGATTACTCAACAGGCTTTCATAGGCTGTTCCATTTATCACATAAATCACCACAGCAATTATACCTGTAGCCAAAAAGAATAGTCCGCTGAAAAGGCCACTACCTAGATAAGAAAACAGAACTAGCGCTGCAACCGCTAATAATAAAAGAATCGCAATTAAATTATAGAAACCAATCGTCGGCAGATAAGCACTCAGGCTGCTCCAAAAATACAGCAGTAATAATATTCCCATCGTGCCGATAGCCGCGATAATTTGACTCTCTGTTAAAGAGGAAATCAACATTCCTAAGGCTATGTACAAGGAACCAATCAAAAAGAATAAGAGGATGGTCAAATAATCAATTGTCAAATGGGCGGAACCCAGCGTCAAAATAATAATCGGACAAATACAAAAAATTAAACAGGCAATCGCTAAAATACTAATCATTGAAAGGTATTTGCCTAAAACTATTTCCCATAATTTGACGGGCGCTGTCAGCAGCAATTGGTCGGTTTTGCTGCGGCGCTCTTCTGCAAAGGACTTCATCGTTAAAATCGGCACGGCAATGATCATGATTAATAACCCTGAACCTAGCGCATAAGAAAAATAATTATAGCCATAATAGAGGTTGTAAACCATAAAATAAAAGCCTACAAAGGCAATCAAGAAGGCTAAAAAGACATTGCCAATCATCGTCTGAAAATAGGATTTCAGCTCTCGTTTATAAATTGCCATCATTTTGCATCACCTGCCTCATCTTTAGTCTCTGCTGTTTCTGCAACTGCTTCCCCAGTTAATTCTTCCGGCGCTTCAACTGGGGCTTGAATTAATTCTAAAAAGACATCCTCAAGGCTGGTAGTCGATTGCTGAATTTCCAAGATTGCAATTTGTTCTTTGGCAAAAGCCAAGAAGAGTTCTTCGCGAATATCTGTTTGATCTTTCATCTGCAAATGAATTTTAGTCGTCTCATTTTCTACTTGATAATCCGCCTGTTCAATCTGAGGCAGTTCGGCTAAAATTTTTTCCGCTAAAGCTGGCGTCGTTTTTACCGTTAACTCGATGCTCAGCGGTGCATTCATCAGATTGCCGATATTGTCAGTGGTTTCTTTGATGACTAATTTGCCTTTAGCCATGATTAAAAATTCATCGCAGACCTCTTGGACCTCAGCCAAAATATGCGAACTAAAAATAATCGTGTGCTCTTTAGCCAGCTCCCGAATCAAACTGCGAATTTCAATAATCTGCTGCGGATCCAAGCCGACAGTCGGCTCGTCTAAAATAATAACCTCAGGATAGCCCATGATTGCCTGAGCTAAACCAACCCGCTGTTTGTAGCCTTTAGACAGATTTTTTATCAATCGCTGGCGGACTTCGCCTAATTGGACTTTAGCGATTACTTCTTCAATCCTCTGCTGCCGTTTATTGTGGGGGATTTTTTTTAATTCCCCACAAAAGGATAAATATTCCTCCACCTTCATATCCAAGTACAAAGGCGGCTGTTCCGGCAGGTAACCGATTTTACTTTTGACCATCTCAGGATTTTTTAAAATATCCAGCCCGTCAATTTCCACCGTGCCGGAAGTTGCACCGATGTAGCCGGTAATAATGTTCATGGTCGTTGATTTACCCGCACCATTTGCTCCCAACAAGCCATAAACTTTTCCATTTTCGACAGTAAAGCTCAAATCTGCCAAGGCCAGCTGATTGCCATACCGTTTCACTAAATTTTTTACCTCAATCAAAGCGTATTCCTCCATTTTATAAATATTCAGAAAATAGCATTTTTTTAATATAGAGAAAAGTCTTGGCTTTTTTTTGAAGTTTTTCTGATAATTGATTGAGGAAAAAGGCAAAAATAATTTATGGAAAATTCATATTTTTCTAAAAAAAAGAAACTGTCTCACCAGTTATTCATAGCTAAACGCCTAGTGCTTGCACCTCTTTAGCACTGTCTCCCTAAAGAATTTCAAACACATAGGCTAGCTATTTTTACTGATGTTACAGTTTCAAAATTAATTTATTTTTTTGATTGTTGCAAAAAATTATTTTTTTCCTTCAATGTAGCTGGCAATTTCTTTAGCGGCAATTTTGCCTGCTCCCATCGCCAAGATTACAGTGGCGGCACCAGTCACAATGTCGCCGCCGGCATAAACGCCTGGAATTGAAGTTTGACAGGTCGCTTCTTCAGCGTCGACATAGCCCCATTTATTCAAGGCCAACTCTGGATAAGTTTCCAGTAAAACGCGATTTGGTCCTTGGCCAATCGCTTCAATCGCCGTATCAGCTTCAATCACAAATTCGCTGTCGGCAATGGCAACTGGCCGTTGCCGTCCGCTTTCATCCGGCTCGCCTAATTCCATTTGTAGACACTTAACACCTTTTAAGGAACCATTTTCATCTGCTAAATATTCTGTGGGACTCGTCAGCCAATAAAATTGAATGCCTTCTTCCACCGCATGGTGATATTCTTCTAAACGGACCGGCAATTCATGCAATGAACGGCGGTAAACAATCGCCACTTCCTTGGCACCAATTCTTTTTGCGCTTCTAGCGGCATCCATCGCCACATTGCCGCCGCCGATGACCACGACTTTTTGCGAATTTTGAATCGGTGTATCATAATCAGGAAATTGATTACCGTGCATTAAATTAATGCGGGTCAAAAATTCACTGGAGGAATACACCCCCTTTAATGCCGAACCGGGGATTCCTTGAAAATTCGGCGCTCCGGCACCAATTGCCAGATAGCAAGCGTCAAATTCCTTCATAATTTCTGTCATGGTGATTGTCTTACCCACCACAACATTGGTTTCAATTGTTACGCCTTGAGCTTTTATACCATCAATTTCTTTTTGCACGACTTCTTTTGGCAGACGAAAAGCTGGAATGCCATAAGATAAAACACCGCCTGCTAAATGCAAGGCTTCATAAATTGTCACTTGAAAACCTAAAGCCGCTAAATCACCGGCGCAGGTCAAGCCAGAAGGCCCCGAACCGATAACGGCGACCTTTCCTTGATAAGTTTTAGGTGGCGTGACTCTTTCTGTTGGCTGTTGAATCGCCCAGTCTCCTACTAATCTTTCTAAACGGCCGATTGCCACTGGTTCAAATTTTTTCGATTGACCAAGACGACAGACCATTTCGCATTGTTTTTCTTGGGGACAAACCCGCCCACAAATTGCCGGTAGATTAGTATAGCGATTTAAAATTTTATAGGCTTCTGCTAAATCTTCATCTTCAATCGCTTTAATAAAACCGGGAATATCAATTTCCACGGGACATTTGGCAATACAGGGAGCATTTTTACATTGCAGACAACGGCTGGCCTCTAATTGACCTTCTGCAAGAGTGTAGCCAAAGCTCACCTCGGAAAAATTACGGTTGCGGACTTCTGCCTTTTGCTCTGCCATTGGCGTTTTTGTATAACTTCTTTTAGCCATGGGCCTCCACCTGCTCTCGATATTTTTGATAGGCTGTTTCTTCAGCGCTGCGATACTGTGACATCCGGGCGATAAATTCATCCCAGGCTACTTCGGCGCCTAAAAATTCCGGACCGTCAACGCAGGCATATTTTACAGAATCAGCCACCGTCACACGACAGCCACCGCACATGCCAGTACCATCCACCATAATCGGATTTAAGGAAACATAAATCGGCAAATCAAATTCCATCGCTGTCAGTGTCGCAAATTTCATCATGGGGCTAGGGCCAATTGCCCAACCAAAATCAATCGTTTCTGTTTGCAAAACTTTTTTCATTGCATCGGTGACTAAGCCTTTTTCACCTAGAGAGCCGTCATCTGTCATTAAAATCAGTTGACCAGAATAACGGTTACATTCTTCCTTTAAAATTAATAGGTCAGCCGTTTTTGCCCCTAAAATTGTCGTGACAGTATTGCCAGCTTCCTTCAGCGCTTTAACGATTGGGAATAATGCGGCAATCCCAACACCGCCGCCGACCATTAACACATGACCGTAATTTTTAATTTCGGTGGCCTTGCCAAGAGGTCCGACAAAATCTTGAATCTCATCACCGGTGTTCAGCGCTGCCAATTGAGCAGTGGATTTACCAATCACTTGAAAAATCAGCCGCACCCAACCGGCTTCAGGATCAGTTGCTACCACCGTTAATGGAACTCTTTCGCCAAAATCATCAATCCGCAAGATAACAAACTGGCCGGCCTGCGCTTTTTTGGCAACTCGAGGAGCTTCGATATAAATTTCATATTCTGTGTCAGCAAGTTTATTTTTGGCAATAATTTTCATCTAAATTACCTCCGCTAAAAAATCTATCTTTTTTGGTAAAAGCTACTCTTAATTAGTGCTAATTTTACCCTATAATCCCAGATTAATGAAGATTTATTTTAAAGCTTCATTATTTTTTGAAAAATCGAGGCCTTTCACAAACAAAATCAGCCGCCAAGTACAAGCAACTTGGCGGCCGATATAGCCAATATATATTTTGGGCGCAATAAAGAATTTATTTCATAGTAAACTGTTCCTCAAGTAATTTTTTCAAAAATTATTTTCCTGCTCGATTTTTCCGTAATCGCCGATTAATCTTACTGATTTTACGGCGTTGCAGAATTTTTAATACGAGCCAGACAAAAAGGTAGCTGATGAAAAAATAGCCAAACACAGCAAGACCATCCTCCAGCAAAGCATCCTGCCAACCATTTACCAGAAAAATGAAAATTGTGAGCAGCATGGTACATAGGAAATGTAATAACAGCGCAAAGGAAAAATTGATTTCCAAGTCAAAAATTCCAGTCAGCTGACCTGAGCAGCCGCCTAAAAACAGAACACTGACTACATTGCCAACGCTTAATGGCTCAGTCTGAATCTGAAACAAACGCAAAGTGGCAAAAATGATTGCAGCGAAGATGACCCCGGCAAAAAAACGGGACAGAATTTTCTTAATTATTTTTTTATCCATTTACACGCCCAGCCTTTTCATTAAATTTGGCAGGTATTTGCGGCTGACACTCTCTTGGTAGCCGCCCTTTAAAAATGCCAGCATATTTCCGGAAAAACTATCCTCTAAATAATCCAGCTGATTGATATTAATCACGCAAAATTTTGAAATCTGTAAAAAATCCGGATTACGCAAACGCTCGACAAATTGATATAAGCGTTCCTTCGTTTGATATTCGCCATTTAAGGTTTTAATCGTCAATTCTGCTTTTTGAACGGACACCACGGCAATTGTTTCAACCTTGACTAAGGCAATTCGCTCCTTTTGTTTTAAAGGAATTGCCGTTGGTGTTTCCTCTAATAAGTATTCTAGTTCAGCTACGAGCCGCTGCACCTGCTGATTTGCAGGAGCGGCTTTGATGAAAATTTCTAATTCATCCTCTGCCAGCTGCTCTGTCAGTTGCACCTCAATTTTCATGTTGTTTCTCCTCAGATTAACTCAATTCAGCTTTTCTGCGTCTTGCTGCTAAAACAATCAACAGCAACCCTAAAAGTCCGATCCCTATCAGTATAACAAATTCATAGCCGGCTGCCGCAAAGTTTCCCCATTCAATCTCAATTCCCAGAGAAGTTTTGGCTAAAGCTAATTCATTGGCAGACAGTTGGTTGGTCGCATCTGCAAACGTCGGGGCCAACAAAATTCGACGATACCAAGCTGCCAGATAAATCGCCGTCGTCCCTTTAATCAGACTTTGCCCGAATTCTGGCAATAATCCCAACGGCACATAGACACAGGCCATAAACCCGGCCGCGGTGCCTAAAATGGTTTCAATTTTTCCTAAAGTGTTTTTGCGCTTAATAAAACTAATCACCGCAAAAAAGAGCAGGCTGAAACAAAATGAGCTAAAAAACACCACTACTAAGAGCATTGGCAATTGACTGAAGGGGATGGTAATCTGGTCTACCAGCACAAAATAGCAACCCATGATTAACAATAAAATCAGCTGCATCACACTTCCAATAATAGTTGCACTCAGCACGTAGCTGAGATTTTTTTGTGTTTCCTTCAACCCAACCAAAGTAATATCGTTCAGCACATTTCTTTCCCGGTCCTCCACCATCTGGCCTAACCCCGCCAAAGTGCTGGTAATCGCCGTCACCGCCAATGTTCCACCAATCAACCATAAATCTAATAACTGAACGCCTTGCGCCACTTGAGTCCAGTTCCCCATCATCGTGTCCCGCAAAAAAATGATATACAGAACAAATGAAATCAAGGCCCCCAAGACTGAAAAAATTACGCCACTTCGATTTCTAAAATAAATCATTAAGTTTCGTTCAATTAATCCGCTCATCACTAGTTTCCTCCTTAGTTACCGCTAAAAAGACATCATCCATACTGCCTTCATAAAAATGAAAATTGCTAATTTGATTACGGTTCGCCGTTAAAATTTCAATTGCGGTTTGAACGCGAATATTAGAAAAGGTCAACAGCTGGCCCATTTTTTCAAAAGCCACATCCGAAGGGATTTTTTCGCTAATTTTTTCAGGAACTGCCGTCTCGATTTCTAAAACGTTAGTAGTATAGGCTTGTCGCAATTTTTCGGCTGTTCCCTCTGCAATAATCTGACCTTCTTTGAGAATATAAACGTAGTCGGCATTATTCGCCTCTTCCAGATAATGAGTAGTTAAAAAAATTGTCAGCTGTGTCTCCCGCTGTAATTTTTCTAGGAGTTGCCAAATCATTTTGCGGGATTGAATATCTAAGCCGGTCGTTGGTTCATCTAAAAATAAAATTCGCGGCTGGTGCAACAAAGCTCTAGCGATGTCGACTCGCCTCTTTTGACCGCCGGATAAGGTGCCGTATTTTTGTTTTTCAAAGGTGGTCAATTGAAAAAGCTCTGATAATTCTTGTATTCTCACCTTTGAAACCCGGCCACTCATTTTCCCCCGCAAAGTCAAATTTTCCCAAACCGTCAGTTCATCATCTAAAATACTATTTTGAAAGACAACGCCAATTTGTTGGTAATATTCAGCTGTCTTAACGGGTTGACCGTCTAATAATATTTGGCCGCTGGTTGCCGGCGCTAATTTAGTCAGCATAGAAATTGTTGTTGATTTTCCCGAACCGTTAGGACCCAAAAAAGCCACAAAAGAACCAGCTGCTATTTCCAAATTTATTCCCTTAACCGCTTGAAGTGTTCCATAATTTTTAGTTAGATTGTTGACTGTTAACATCCTCAGCACCTCTTTTCGTACACTCAGTTTATAAAATTTCTCAGCTCTTGTGACAAAAAAGACGGTAAGTGGTGGAAATTTGAAACTGAGTGGTCAAAAAAATACTGTGAAATTTGAATAAAAAAAACCTGTGCCATTAGTCTTTTTAACAGATGAAATCCCGAACTATACTTTATTTGCTCCTGCGGCCCAGTAGGTCTTCGTCGCAAATGAACTATATCTAGTGGTTTTCACTAGCTACCGCTCGTATAGTTCGGCTCTGTTCTGACTAATGTCACAGCCTCTTAAAAAGTGATGATGATGCAGTTTACATTTCTTTGCCCAATTTCAATCGCCAAAAAAGCGAGTACCCTTGAATGACTAAGTAGACAGCTACCAACGAGAGCACAACCGGTAAATTTTCCTTCATCAAGGCATATGCCAACATCAAAGCGCCGAGTGAAATTGTCATCAAATCAAAGCCTTTAGCTTTTGCTAGCAGCGCAATTTGGACATTGCGCTCATCGTTTTCTTCAATTTCAAAGGCTTTTTTTGCTGCCGCATCTTTTTTGAAGGCCAGCTCCTGCAAAATAGCTCCCAAATAATTGCCGAGTAGGCCACAGCCAAAGGCAATTAAAAAATACGGCAGCCCCCAGCTCAACCAAAGCTCTCTATGCAATCCAAATAGACCAGCCAAAAAAAGTATTAGACTGCCGCTTAATTTTACCAGCTTAGCTTTCATCTTCTTCCTCCTCATAAATAAAAATGTCCTCAATTGCCACATCAAAATAGCGGGCCAGCTTAAAAGCCAATAGAATCGATGGATTATAGCGCCCATTTTCTAGAGAGCTAATGGTCTGCCGGGAAACTAACAAGGCCTGCACCAAGTCCTCTTGAGTGACGCCCCGCTCTTTGCGAATTTTTTCTAATTTATTTTTCATGGACTTCTTTCCCTTCTGACGGAAAGTATACTTTACGTTTAAAGTGTATCAAACTTTTTCTTTTACGTAAAGTTTATTTTACGTCGCGGTTGATGCTATTCTAGGTGAAGCTTGCCTTCTCCAACTAAAGTTCGTTTGCGAATAAGACTTAAGGCGGATGAGATTTTACTCATCATCCTCTAAACTTATTTTAAAAATGAAGAAAGTTGGGAAAAAGGGATGGGAAAAAGAAAAAATATTAGCTATTTAATTTTAGGACAATTTATTTCTGTGTTTGGCGGAGCAATTCTACGCTTTGCCTTATCATTGTTTGTTTTGGATATAACGGGTCGGGCAGATGTCTTTGCGACAGTCTTGGCGATTTCCAGTATTCCGGTTTTATTTGCGCCGATTGGCGGGGCAATTGCCGATCGCTTTGACCGCAAAATTTTGATGGTGCTAATGGATGTCGCCAATGCATTTTTAGCCTTATGCTTATTCGTAGTTGTTGGTTGGAGTGAATCGATTTGGGGAATTGGCTTGATTTTATTTTTACTAGCCATTGTCGGCAGCTTTGATACACCGGTAGTTGGCGCCAGCATTCCCTTAATTGTCGAAGAACATGAATTAGAGAAAATTAACGGACTGTCAAATGGAATTTTGCAATTATCAAATGTTGTTGCACCAATTATTGGCGGTATTTTATACGGTGTCTTAGGCGCTCAACTTTTAATCGGTATCAGTATTTTCTTTTTCATTTTGGCAGCAATCTTTGAAAGCTTCTTAAAAATTCCGCGAGTCCATCAAGAACGCAGTGGAGCGATAGTCAAAACATTATTCAAAGATTTGCAGGCTGGCTTTCGTGAAGTGAAAAACAATGCAGTTATCTCAAAGACCATTATTATCGCTGCCTTAATTAATTTTTCCCTCTCGTCATTCTTTATTGTCGGCTTGCCGATTATCTTGCGAATTATTTTAAACGTCAATGATACGTTATATGGAATTGGCATGGCGGTCTTCAGTCTTTCCAATATTTTAGGTGCCATCTTTGCCGGCATCTTAACTAAAAATTTACGCTTTAATAATTTGTACCTAACCTTCGCCTTTTCAGGAATTCTCTTGATTGTCATGAACTTATTACTAAGCATTTTCGGCGGTGGAGTAGGCTACAGCGTTGTTATGATTATTGGAACCATTATTGGCATGATGATGAGTGCCATCTCCATCTACTTGATTTCTTTGGTGCAAAGAATCACGCCAAAGGAAAATCTGGGGAAAGTCATGGCGACCATCATTGCGGTTGCTCAATGCGCCGTTCCCGTGGGGCAATTTATCATGGGGATTCTATTTAAGAACAGCCTGACCTCTTTCTTTATCCCCATGATGATTGTCAGCAGCTTTGTTTTGCTTATTTCCTGTCTGTGTTTCTTTTGGTTTAAGCAAACTAAAGAAAGTGATATTTATGTTGTAAAAGAATAAAGTTGGAGCGTTCTTCAAAAATACAAAAAAACCTTCCCGAAATTTGGGAAGGTTTCGAATCATCTTGGTTAAACCAAAATTTATTGTGCAGATTATTGTTCTGCGTTTGCGTCTGCCAAACCGTATTTTTTGTTGAAACGGTCCACTCGACCATCGGCTTGAGTGAATTTTTGGCGACCAGTGTAAAATGGATGAGAATCAGAAGTTACTTCGACACGAATCACTGGATAAGTGTTGCCGTCTTCCCATTCAACAGTTTCTTGTGAAGATTTAGTTGAACCTGACAAGAATTTGAAACCTGTTGTAGAATCCATAAATACGACTGGATGGTAATCTGGATGAATTTCTTGTTTCATAACTTATTACGCTCCTTAGGCCCTGAAACATTTGCTGAATCAGAGTTATTTGTCGATAAACAACATTCATATAATATCATGAATGAATCGCTTTGACAATTATCTTTTTTGATTTCTTTTCGGGCTGCGGCCGCCGAATTCAACATCTTGGAAGGCTTTTAAGAAAGCTTCGTTATTTTTGGTTTTCTTTAAGAAGCGAATTAGTTGATCGGTATATTCTAAAGAATCACCGCTCATTTGATTCCGCAGCTTCCACGTTTCCTCTAATTGACCCGCTGACATTAACAATTCTTCTTTTCTCGTACCCGATTTCTTAATATCAATCGCTGGGAAAATCCGGCGTTCTGCTAAATCACGGGAAAGATGCAATTCTTGGTTACCGGTCCCTTTAAATTCTTCGTAGATAATGTCATCCATCCGGCTACCAGTATCCACTAAAGCTGTTGCTAAGATAGTCAGGCTGCCGCCTTCTTCAACATTGCGGGCCGCTCCAAAGAATTTTTTCGGTTTGTATAAAGCCGCTGGATCAATCCCGCCGCTTAAGGTCCGACCGCTTGGCGGAATCACCAAGTTATACGCTCGTCCTAAGCGGGTAATACTATCCATCAAAATCACGACGTCGCGTTTGTCCTCGACTAAGCGCATCGCCCGCTCTAAAACTAATTCCGAAACGCGGGTATGATTTTGCGGCTGTTGATCAAAGGTGGAGGACACGACATCGCCTTTAACGCTGCGCTCTAAATCCGTCACTTCTTCCGGACGCTCATCAATCAACAGTAAAATTAATTCCACATCGGGATTATTTTCCGTAATCCCATTAGCAATTTCTTTTAAGACCGTTGTCTTACCCGCTTTTGGCGGCGCTACAATTAAGCCCCGTTGACCAAAACCAACTGGCGCAAACATATCAATCATTCTAGTTGATAAACGGCCAGCTGTCGTTTCTAAAATTAATTGCCGATCTGGATACAATGGCGTCAGCGCTGGAAAATGTGGCCGCTCCTTCGCTTCTTCTGGGTCTTTACCGTTAACCGACTCAACATGCATCAAACCATAATAGCGTTCTGATTCCTTCGGTGGTCGCGCTTTGCCGGCGACTTTATCGCCGTTTCTTAAACCAAAGCGGCGAATTTGCGAGGAGGAAATATAAATATCTTCTTGGCTGGGGCCGTAATTAATCGGCCGTAAAAAACCATACCCCTCTTGACCGACAATATCTAAAACACCCTCCATATAAAAGAAGCCCTGATTTTCCGCTTGGGCCCGAATGACAGCCAGCGCCAATTCTTTTTTGTTCATTTGACTATAATAAGGAATTTTAAATTCCTTGGCATAGGTATAAATCTCCTTCAGAGTTTTATTTTCAAGCTCTGCCATTGTTAAATAATCGCTCATGCTTTTTCCTCTTCCTCAATCATCTTGATATCCGCACCAAGATTGGTTAATTTCTCAACAATGTGATCATAACCTCTTAAAATATATTCCACGTTGTAAATCGTCGTCGTACCGCTCGCCATCAAGCCGGCAATCACCAAGCAAGCGCCAGCCCGCAAATCAGAAGCAACCACTTCAGCCCCCTGCAACTCGGACGGACCTTCTGTGACAATTAAATTTTCTTTGACTGAAATATTAGCTCCCATCCGAGCTAATTCCTGCACATGATTGACACGTTTAGAATAAATAGTATCTAAAATTTCTCCCCGCCCCTGAGCTTTTAATAAAAGCGGCGTAATCGGCTGTTGCAAATCGGTAGCAAAGCCGGGATAAGGGAAAGTTTTGACACTGACCGCCTGTAATTCTTCCGTTGGGAACACTTTAATCGCATCCTCAGAAATTTCCATATGGACACCAATTTCCTGCAACTTCGCAATAAAACTTTCCAAATGTTCAAAAATGACATTTTTCACCACAATGCCTTCACCCGCACCCATCACAGCGGCCATCGACAAATAAGTGCCCGCTTCAATGCGATCGGGAATAATTGAATGGCGGCAACCGTGCAACTCTTTGACGCCTTCAATCCGAATAATATCCGTACCTGCTCCACGAATGTTGGCTCCCATATTATTTAACAAGGTCGCCACGTCGATAATTTCTGGTTCTCTAGCAGCATTTTCAATAATTGTTTTGCCCTCTGCTTTTACCGCTGCCAGCATCACATTGATTGTAGCGCCAATCGAAACCATATCCATAAAAATGCGGGTTCCGTTTAAACCAGCTGCTTTCGTCCGCAAATACATCGCACCATGCTCATTGCTGACAGCAGCGCCTAAAGCTTCAAAGCCCTTAATGTGCAAATCAATTGGCCGTGGTCCTAAATAACAACCGCCAGGCAGTCCAACCACTGCTTCACCAAACTTTCCTAACAAAGAGCCCATAAAATAATAGGAAGCCCGCAAGCTGTTAATTTTTCCGCTGGGCATTGGAATTGAAACTAAGCCACGGGGGTCAATCGTCATTTGATTATTTTCAAAGGTGACTTCAGCACCCATGATTTCTAAAATTTCAATAAGGGAATGCACATCTTGAATGTCGGGGACACCATCTAAAATTACCGGAGAGTCAGCAAGGATAGCAGCGGGGATTAATGCGACGGCACTGTTTTTAGCGCCGCTGACGGTTACTTCACCTGATAAGGGCCGACCGCCGTTGATTACTAATTTTTTCATATATAAGTCACCTATATTTATTTTTCTAGTTGAAACCCTTTTTATCTTACCATATTTCTTTTTAGGATGATATGCAGCGGCGAGAATTGCTGGTTTTTTAAAGAATAAGCCTGTTACAACCGCTAGTTGATTGTTGATTTTAAAAGAAAATAGTAAGCTGAATTTGTAGGAGGGGATTTTATGGAGCTTAGTCAACTATTAAAAAATTATCGCAAACAAAATTGTCTGACCCAGCAACAGGTCGCCACAAAACTTTTTGTCACAACGCAAGCTGTTTCGAAATGGGAGTTGGGGCAATCTGTCCCGAATGTGGATAATTTATTGGCGCTATCGGATTTATACAATATCTCAATAGATGAGCTAGTCCAAGGCAGCCCTTTTTTTAAAAAGCCGTATCGCATCGGTAAACACTATCAAAGACAAAATAGCCTGCTGCTAATTGGTTATTGTCTGCTCTTTGCGCTTATTGTCAGTCAGATGGCTGGCAATTTCTTGATGAATTTTTTGATTGCTGTCGTAGAACTCTTGCTTCTGATGCTACCAACAGCTTTCACTGACTATTGGGTTATTGAACAAAGTGGCATTTCGATGGCTACCTATTCAAAAAAGCCGTTAGAAAAAATCAAACAACTGCTTAAACAAAAACCTGAGATAAATTTCATTGGGTACCAAAATATCCAAGAAGTGAGTTTACTTTACCGGCGAAAAATCCGTACTTCACCCTTTGACTTTGGGCCAGATAGCTTCACGCTATCTTTGATTAGTGGCGATAAAAAATTTGCTTTAAATTTGGAGATGCCTGTGAAGGAATTCTTACCGCAATTTGCCGCTTTTTTAGAGCGGCAAAACATCCCAATAAACGATCAGCAGAAACTTATTTCTAGCATCGTTAGCGGCAAAAATTTATTTCAACAGTTTAATTCAAAATAAAAAACTGCCCATCACTGGACAGTTTTTTTACTCATCGAAAATTTAATTATGCTTTACCAGCAGAACCGAACCAGTCGATATGTTCTTCAGCATCTTTAACGATTGCTGCAACACCTGGTGCTAATAATTTACGAGGGTCAAAGCCTTTACCTTCTAAATCTTTGCCAGCTTCGATGTATTCACGAGTAGCTTTAGCAAATGATAATTGGAATTCAGTATTCACGTTAACTTTAGACACACCCATTGAAATTGCTTTTTGGATTTGTTCTTTAGGAATACCTGAACCACCATGTAATACTAGAGGTACATCATGACCAACTGCATCAGCAATTGCTTGTAAGTGGTCAAATGCTAAACCTTTCCAGTTTGCAGGGTAAACACCGTGGATATTACCGATACCACATGCTAAGTAGTCAATACCAGTTGCAACCATTTGTTTACATTCTTCAATATCAGCTAATTCACCAGCGCCGATGATACCATCTTCTTCACCGCCGATAGAACCAACTTCACATTCTACAGAAACGCCTTTAGCGTGAGCTTTTTCTACAACATCTTTTGCTAATTTCAAGTTTTCTTCGAATGGTAAATGAGAACCATCGAACATAACTGAAGTATAGCCAACTTCGATACATTCTAAAGCAGCTTCGTAGTCGCCATGATCTAAGTGAATCGCAACAGGAACAGTGATGTTCATTGATTCAACTAAATCAGTTACTAAGTCTTTAGCCAATTTGTAGCCGCCCATATATTTAGCAGCACCCATTGAAGTTTGGATTAAAACAGGTGTTTTCTTAGCTTCGGCAGCTTTCAAAATCGCTTGCGTCCATTCTAAGTTGTTGGTGTTAAATCCACCTACGGCATATCCACCTTTACGAGCAGCTTGTAAAAATTCAGCTCCTGATACTACTGGCATAATAATATTCCTCCTAGTTTTAAATAAACTTTGTTTTTTGTCGGACCTTGTCCAACCAACGTTTATATTCTATCAGACATTAAGGTACTTTTCTACTAAAAACACGTTTTATTGGAAATTTCACAAGGCCTTACATATTTTTCACAAAGATTTTCTCACCTGAAGGCTTTTCCTACTTGAAAAGCTCCTAAAACCTGTGTCAAAATAAAGAGGTAAAGTTTTTTCACAACCTTTAAACTATAGACATACCAAAACGATTGGTAAATAACTGAGGTGGCAAAATGGATTGGTTAACACAACTAAATTTAAGTTTAGCTTATTTGGAAGAAAATCTGACGGAAACAGTCTCGATTGATGAGGCAGCCAAGATTGCCCGCTGCTCGACTTATCATTATCAGCGGATGTTTTCTTATATGGCGGATGTTTCTTTAGGAGAATATCTGCGGCGGCGCAAAATGAGTCTTGCCGGTGTCGATTTGCAGCACGGCGCCAAAGTAATCGATGTTGCATTGAAATACGGCTACGATTCCCCGACTGCTTTTAATCGGGCCTTCAAAAGTATTCACGGCATCACCCCGCAGGCCGCCAAACAAAACGGCGCCGTTTTAGTGAGTTATCCCCAATTAAATTTTGCCATCCAAATCAGAGGAGTCGAGAAAATGGAATATCAAATCATCGAAAAATCAAGTTTTACCGTCACCGGGCCAAGTTTGACCTTGGACAAAGACATGGAGAAAAGTCAGCGACTCATTCCTGAATTTTGGAATGAAACTAGTCAAGCAGGCGCATTGGAAAAACTTTTCCCTTTGATGGGCCAAGATGTGCCGGGAGTTTTAGGTGTTAGTTACATGACTGAAATGAATGCAGAAAAATGGGAGTATGTCATTGGAGTTGCCACTGATCAAAAAGTAGCTGATTATAAATCCTTTGAAATCCCAGCAGCTACATGGGCCGTCTTTGCTGGGACGGGTACGATGCCGACTTCCATTCAAGAACTGCAAAAAAGAATTTACACCGAATGGCTGCCAACTTCAGGCTATGAGTATGCCAATCTGCCAGACATTGAGGTCTATTTAAATTCAGACCCTCAGAATGCCGAATTCCAAGTTTGGTTTCCGGTTAAACCAAAGAGCAACTAATTCTGGGACAACCTTTAAAAAAGTTAGTTTAATTTTTATTCTATTCTATCTTACCTGCGGGGATTTAGTTTTTAGCTAAATCCCCGCTGGTTTTCTTCTGAAAATTTTTTATCGCTGGCAGACTTCTAAATAACTTTTTCTATTATTACCCCTCAGAAATACTGTCATTCATTTCTAAATCATTTTTATTTGGTTCAGATTTTGAAATAATTTTGACGATGTAGGGACCCCTAAAATGTTTCGTTTTTTGTCTGAGCTTTTGGGGCAATACACGAGTCTCAGAAGTTCTTTTGGCAGTTTTTTATTTTTGATTTCCGTTACTTCTTATTTTTATTTTAGATAAGAAAACCAAACGGCTAGCTAGTGAACCAAATAAAATGCCCTTCAACCATATTTCAGTTGAGGGGCATTTTGTTTTGCTAGTTAACTAACTAAATTTTTGGAAAATTTCAATTAAATCTGCTGGTTTTTCAGCTAACCACTTTGCCCCAGCTCCACTTAATTCTTTCTGGTCGCCAAAGCCATAAAGAACACCGACTGCAGACATATTATTTTCGTTTGCTCCCAAAATATCATGGGAGCGATCGCCTACCATGATAACTTCTTTAGGATTTGTTTGGCCTAATTCAGCTAAGCCATAGCGGATAACATCGGCCTTTGCGACCCGCTGACTTTCTAAGTCTGCCCCAAAAATTCCAGAGAAATATTTGGGCAAGCCAGTTGTCTGAATAATTTGCTTGGCAAAAATTTCAGGCTTGGAGGTGGCAACCGATAGCAGATAATTTTCTGTCAATTGCGCTAAGACTTCGGGAATTCCCTGATAAACAAATAATTCCTCCATTCCCTGATCAGTATAATATTCCCGATAGGCCTGAACCATTTCCTGACCTTGTGCTTCAGTCAGCTGATAGTTTTCCATAAAAGACGCTAGCAGAGGTGGGCCAACATAGCCCCGCAATTCAGTCAGGCTTGGCTCAGGATAATCAAATTTCTTTATGGCATAACGCACCGAATTGAAAATTCCTTCGCTTGAATCTGTTAAGGTACCGTCTAAGTCAAAAAAAATCCGTTTAATCGTCATTGCTCCAGCTCCCTAATTTTCCAAATAGATTGTTGCCTTTATTATTTGCTATCAAAAAAAATTTGTCAAAGGCTATTTGTTTGTCAAAAAGAACAAAAACCTTTATACTTACTTTTAGTAAGAAAAAGGTCTGGTTGAGGAAACTCAAAGTGGGCACCTTAAAACAACTCAGGAGGAATTTTAAAATGGATACACAAATTAGAGGATTACACCATGTAACAGCAATGACTAGCAGTGCCGAAAAAATTTATCGCTTCTTTACTGATATTTTAGGGCTGCGGATGATTAAAAAAACGGTCAACCAAGATGATATTGCAACTTATCATTTGTATTTTACCGATGACGCTGGTTCTGCCGGCACTGATATGACGTTTTTTGACTTTCCAAATATTCCCAAAGGCACGAAAGGTACGAATACAATTTCTCGGACTTCCTTTAGGGTGCCTAGCGATGCCTCTTTAGATTATTGGCTCAACC
This sequence comes from Enterococcus sp. LJL120, assembly GCF_054871765.1. Lineage (NCBI taxonomy): Bacteria > Bacillati > Bacillota > Bacilli > Lactobacillales > Enterococcaceae > Enterococcus > Enterococcus sp. LJL120. Next base: position 298,383 of record NZ_JBTXLV010000003.1, on the reverse strand, counting down.
GTTTCACTGAAAAAAATGTCGAACACGGTGAAGTTAAAGAACGCTTTGGGAAAAAATATTTTGAATTTGAAGACTTTGATAACCAGCGCTACCAATTAATTTCTGATGAAAAAAATGTCGGTGTAGCTGGCGGAACTCCTTGGAAAAATTCGAATGTGCTAACAGAACATTCAATCATTGGCTTAGGACCAGCTTTCGTCACTGTCCAAAATCTTAAACACATGCGTCTAGTTTTAGAAGATGTTTTAGGTTTTAAAGCAACCGGCCAAGACGGTGACTTTTATCAATTTGAAATCGGCGAAGGCGGCAATGGTGCTACCATTATTGTAGAACATCGGGAAGACTTGCCATTAGCCGGCGAAGGCTTTGGTACTGTTCACCACTTGGCTTTGCGGGTAGCCGATGTTGAAGCTCTACAATTTTGGATTCAAAAAATCAATGAATTGGAATTTCCAAACTCAGGTTTTGTTGAACGCTTCTATTTTGAATCAGAATACTTTATGGCTACGCCTGGTGTCTTGTTTGAATTGGCAACCGACGGCCCTGGCTTCCTAGAAGATGAAACTTACGAACACGCCGGTGAAATTCTTTCATTGCCGCCATTTTTAGAGCCAAAACGTCAAGAAATTGAAGATTACGTGCGTCCTTTTGATACTTCAGATGCCAACCAAAAACGTGCCTAATTAAACTAGAATTGCTAAAATAGGGTTGCCGCAACCATTTCCGTGGTTTTCGGCGACCCTCTTGCTTTACTGAAAAAAATATTTTTCATAGTGCAAATAATTGCGGCATTTTTTAAATAAGGAAGCTTTGGATTCTTTAAAAGAACTAGTAGTGATTGAAGCAATTAATAGGAATAATTTAAACAAATTTTGATTTCATAGCTAGGAGGAGCAACAGAATGATTCATTTTAAAGCGGCAGATTTAACCACCAAACAGATTTACAAATTCCTAACGGGCAGTATTATTCCCCGGCCGATTGCTTGGTTGACCACCCACAATAAAAAAAATGGCGTTGTAAATGCGGCCCCCTTTAGTTATTTCAACGTCGTGGCTAAAGAAGTCGCTTTAGTCAGCGTATCAATCAATCGGAAAAACGGGCAGCTGAAAGATAGCGCCCGTAACTTATTGGATAATGGGCAAACGGTAATTCATTTAGTCAATGATGTCGTCTTAGAAAATATGAATCAAACAGCAGCCAGCCTTGAAAGCGAGCAAAGTGAGTTGGATAATTTAGAACTTGAATTAACTGACAGCAGAGCCGTTCAAGTTCCGGCGATTGCTGACGCCCAAATTCGCATGGAAGCCGTCGTCCATCAATATCTCCCAATCAAAGATCACGAGGGTGAAATCATCAGTGATTTATTTATCTTAGAAATTTTAGAATTCCACTTTGCTGAGGCTGTCTTTGACGAAAAAAATCAATATATCTTACCGGAAGCTTTTCAGCCGGTTTCCCGTCTTGCCGGGAATTTCTACGGCCACTTAAGCGACATTGTAGAAATAGAGCGACCACAATAAATTTTTTTATTTTTTGAAAATCCCTTTAGACCTCTAGCACGATCGCCAGAGAATTCAGCTCGCTATGCTAAGATACTTATATAGTATAAAAATTTCTTTTTCAGCCGATGACAAAGTTTGGCAAATCTGACGACCGCAGATTTCATTTTATACTCCTACCCTTTTTTGATAGTAAAAAGAAAAGACCAAAGTCTGCGCAGACTTTGGTCTTTTCACGTATATATTAGACACTCGGAACTTTTTTCAAGTCAGGCGTTTCATTTTTCGCTAAAGCCTTGGCTTTTGTAAAGACAGGAATATCGATTTGTTTACTGAGAAGATTAGCCACAAAGTAGGCAATGTTGTAATCCACTAGGCTATGAACAAAACCTCCGACTCCCAACAAAACAAATACCGTGTAGAAAAAGCCTTGCGTGTAATAAACCTCTGGCATATTGCCTCCAAAGAAAAAGACACTGACAACCACCATTTCCACCGCCGCATGAATAATGCCTAAAATCACGTTATAGCTTTGAAATTTCCAATTAAATAAAGTAAAGCGACCATTTGCCATTAAAATACCGGGATTTTTTTGCAGGTAAAGTGACCCGATAATCGCAAAAACTAAGTGGGACAACGCTCTTAACGCCACAACTAATGGCAGTGAGACAAAGAAACCAAAAGCAGTTCCTAAAGCTACAGCTACAGCCACAGCTGGTGAAATAAACATCGCAATAAATAATGGCACATGACTAGCTAACGTAAAAGATGCCGGTCCGATAACAATCTTTGGCATAACCATTGGAATAATAATGCCCATCGCAATCAAGAGAGCCGCAATGGTTAACTGACGTACAGAATTTTTGGTTTTCACACTTTTTCCTCCTTCTGCTGTTGCAGAAATAATCAATTTAAAAACTAAAAGGTGTCATGACAGATTCGAATTGTCTTAAGTGTATAGATTTTCTGATTATGTGTCAAGACACCTGGTTGTTTTTTCTGAAATTTATTTTGAAAATAATTTCATGACAAAAAAACCAATCTCTATGCTACACACTTTAGAGATTGGTTCCTTGGAAATTTTTTATTTATCTGTTGGTTTTAATGCTTCCATCGCATTACTTAAATCTGCAAATTCTGATAAAGAAAGAGTCTCGCCACGGCGTTGCGGATCAATAGCCGCTTCCGCTAAACTTTTTGCCAACCATTCTTTTGTGGCTGGCTCTTTGCCAAAGGTCTGTTGCAAATTATTCCATAAGGTTTTGCGACGGGACTGAAAGGCTGCCTTGGTCAATTTGAAAAATTCTTTTTCATTGCTGACAGTCACTGCCGGCTGCTCACGTCGGACTAACTTTAAAATCGCAGAGTCCACATTGGGCTGTGGCATGAAAACTGTTTTAGGGACAATAAAAGCTAAGCTAGCTTCCATGTAATATTGGACAGCAATACTCAAGGAGCCATAAGCTTTTGTCCCCGGCTGAGCGGAAATCCGATCTGCCACTTCCTTTTGCATCATCACGACCATTTCGCTGACTTTAATCTCAGATTCCAAAAAGTGCATCATAATCGGCGTTGTGATGTAGTACGGCAGATTGGCTACGACTTTAAGCGGTAGTACCTCTTTAAATAATTTACCCTTCTCCGGTAAATTAGTCTTCAAAATATCTTCGTTAATCACGGTCACATTCGGGTATGGCGCTAGAGTATCCGCCAAAACTGGAATTAGCCGCTCATCAATTTCAAAGGCTAACACCTCTTTAGCTGAACGAGCCAATTGCTCCGTTAAGGCGCCGATGCCCGGACCGACTTCAATGACGTTCGTTGCTTGATTAATGTCGGCTGTCTCGACAATTTTTCGTAAAATATTCGGCTCGGTTAAAAAATTTTGTCCCAGACTTTTCTTAAAGGAAAAGCCGTGTTCTTCAAGAATTTCACGGGTTCTTGAAGGTGTCGCAATATCTCGTTGACTCAAATTAATTCCTCCACTTGTTTCATCGCAGCCGCCAATTCCTTGGGGGTGATGCGAAACATTCGTAACCTTTTTTCTAGTTGTTTACCATTCGTATAACCAATTCGCAAAATTTCTCCGAGACGTTCCCGTCGTTCCTTGGCTTTATCGCCGGCTATCAGACCAAACTCCAGCAAATCATTTTTAGAAATTATCGGATAGTTCAGCTGTTCTGCCTCTTCAGCCGCAGTCAAAGGCGTACTTACACTTTTCAACGCTTCTAAAATGGCATTGTCACTGGCGTGTTCCACGCCCAAGCTCTTGTATGCGCCCTTCATCGGTGCTGCATCCCGCCTTGCCAAAAAGGCGTGCTTAGCATCTGGTACCACTTCCATAATTTTCTTGCGAATTTTTTCACCGGAAAAATCTGGATCTGTAAAAACAATTACCCCCCGGGTTTCTTGGGCGTGTTCAATTTGTTCTAAAATAGCATCATTAATCGCCGAGCCGATGGTTTCAATCGTATCGGCCACCACGACTTCCTGTAGTCTTCTCGTATCGTCTTTGCCCTCTACAACAATAATTTCTTCAATAATCGGTTTAGTCATCGGCGATACCAAAAAGCTTGTGGGCATTCTGCCGAGTCATTTGGGCTACTTCGTCAAAAGAAATTTCCCGTAGGTCAGCAATTTTTTCCACCGTGTAACGAGTATAACCTGGTTCATTGCGCTTGCCGCGATAAGGGACCGGCGCCAAATATGGGGCATCCGTTTCAACTAACAGTTTATCTAGCGGCACAATTTTAGCAGCCTCCTGCACTTCTAAAGCCTTCTTAAAGGTCACGACACCACTAAAGGAGATATGCATTCCCAAATCAAGAAATTTTTTCGCCCATTCGCCATCACCACTGAAGCTATGCATAATTCCACCGATTGCTTGAACGCCTTCATCTTGCAACACACGATAAGTATCTTCAATCGCATCCCGCATATGAATGCTGATCGGCAACCCAAATTCTTTAGCAATCGCAATTTGCCGGCGAAAAACTTTCTCTTGAACCTCTTTTGGATCTTCCATCCAATAATAATCCAAACCAATTTCACCGAGGGCAACCACCTTTGGCAAAGTCAATTTTTCCAGCAAATCTTTTTCAATACTTTCTGAATAGCTGCCTGCCTCTGTTGGATGCCAGCCGATAATGCTATAAATATCTGGGTATTCAGCACTCAGCGCCAGCGATTTTGCAATCGTTGGCGTATCAAAACCAACCACCGCCATTTCAGTCACGCCAAGCTCCTTAGCCCGAGCGATTGTTTCTGGAATGTCTTCGTTAAATTGTTCTGCGTTTAAATGTGTATGTGAATCAAAAATCACTGTAAATCCCTCCATGGAACACCTTACGACAAGGCTCCGTTAATCCTTATCCACTTTAGCACATTTTGCTAAAAAGCTAAACCTAAAACGCCAGTGATTAGGAAAAGTTAGCAATCAAAAAGGTTGTGCTGCTTTTAATGCATCACAACCTTGATTAAAATTATTTTTTATAAACGGATTGCCCATTTAAATAAGTTTCCTGCAATTCTACTGCGGGGGTAATGACGATAAAATCAGCCTCATGGCCTTTTTGAATACTACCACATTAATTTTCAATCCCTACGCTGACAGCTGGCACATAAGAAGCCATGCGAATGGCTTCTTCAACCGAAGTCAGGTCCCACTTGATGACATTTTTTACACCTTGGAATAATTCGAGGATACTGCCAGCTAAACTGTCGCCATCTTTCAAACGAGCAGCCCCATCTTTCACGGTAACTGGAAATTCTCCTAAAATATATTCTCCTTCAGGCATGCCTCCTGCCCGCATACAATCGGTGATTAAAGCAATTTTATCTGGTGATTTGCTGTTAATAAGGGCTTTGGCAGCTGCTGGATGCACATGATGCCCATCACAAATTAATTCTGCCACAGTCTCTTGAGTTGTCATCGCTGTCCCAACCATCGCCGGTTCCCGATGATTCAAACCGCTCATCCCATTGTAAGTGTGGACAAAAATATCTGCGCCGGCATAGACTGCTGCCCGTGCCTGTTCATAACTGGCATCACTGTGGCCTAAAGCGACATGCACGCCTTCTTTAGTAACAGCTTCGATAAATTCAGTTGTGCCCTTCCGCTCTGGGGCTAAGGCAATTTTTTTAATTAAGCCCTTCGCCAAATCTTGCCATTCATGGAAAACTTCTAGATTGGGGTCACTAAAGTATCCGGGATTTTGTGCTCCCTTATGCTTTTCGGTAAAGAAGGGGCCTTCAAAGAAAATACCTCGGATTTTTGCACCGTTAACTTCTTGATAATGCTCACCAATTGTGCGACTAACATTTTTCAATGTCTCACGGTCAGAAGTCAAAGTTGTCGGTAAAAATGATGTTACCCCGCAGCTTAACAGACCTTCAGACATAATTTTTATTCCTTCAAAATCATTGTCCATGACATCATGGCCTTTAAAGCCATGAATATGAGTATCAACTAGACCAGGAGCAATCCAATTAGCTCCATAATCCCGTACCTCCCAGTCTCCTTTCGGTAGCTCAGGAAAATAAGTACCAAAACAGCCATCAACAATCTCCAAATAACCGCCAGTCACCATTCCGCCTCTTAAAAAGAATCGTTCGGCTTGAATCAGGTAATGCATATTCTCATCTTCTTTCTCTAAATTAAACCATTTCTTACTTTCTGAAACTGTATTTATAGTGAAATAAATCCCCACGAGCAACACTTAACGTATATTCAATCACTTCGTTTTCATCACTGTAGGTCGTGCGCACTAAATTTAGGACTGGAGAACCCATTGAAATATTCAATAACTCAGCATCTTCTTTATTAGCAACACTGGCATAGAACTCTTCGTCAGCGAAACGAATCACTTCATGAAACTCCTCAAAAAAAATATCATACAAAGGTTTGGCCTCAATCATTGCTAAAGTCAGCTGAGCAAATTTTTTTTGTGGTAGAAATGATAATTCCAGCATCATTGGTTCACCATCACCACAACGCAAGCGTTTAAGTCTAATTACCTCTTCATCTTGTTTCACCCGCAAGGCATTTGCTAAAAAGTGGGTTGCAGGAACAATACTGAATTCCAGCACAATAGTTTGCGCCTTCTTTCCTGCAAGCTCCATCTGCTCAGTGAAGCTGTAGTTCTTGGATAAGTCAGTCATCTTTTGATTTCTGTCAGAGACAAAACTGCCCTTGCCTTTTTTTCGATAAATATAACCTAGGCGCTCCAACTCTTTTAGTGCTAAACGAACCGTCGTACGACTAACATGGAAGTCTACAGTTAAATCATACTCAGAAGGCAATTGATCTCCGGGATTTAATTCTGTTGCAATTGTCATTTTAAGTTTTGCAACCAATTGAGAATAAAGTGGTTGCTTAGTCGGAATCGTCATTTGTCATCACTCTTCCTCAATGTTCAAAATAAAAAGAGACTGAGTCATAAGTTAAAACAGAGGGAAATGCTCGAACGAAAGTTTTCACAGTAGCTAAAAATTTTTTCGCAATCTAAACTGCTTAAATTCTAGGAGCACTTTAAAAATAGTTCGATTATTTTTCTGTCAAAAGCTTATGTCACAGTCTCATTAGACAAGGTTACGGCCAGATACTAGGCCAAAGCCCCAGACCTGAACCCAGTAGACCTAAAACTAAGATTAAGGCAATACATTTTAATGGCGTCCAATTCCGTTTTGCCATTAGTAGATACAGTAAGAGGGTAATTGCTAATGGAATAATTTTCGGCAAGATACCATCTAAAATACTTTGTAAGTCAATTGTTACTGGGACAACATCTGCTTGATTAAATGTAACCTCATAATCACCAGAAGCCAATTCTGAAACGCCAAGCGCTTTTTCACCATCTGCAGCATCTTGTACTTCATCCGTCAGATTCCCATTGTCATCTGTTTTATAGATGTATTCATCATAGCGATGCTCTTCTCCAGCAGGAACCACTGTCGTCACAGAATGAATCTGACTCGTTTCGCCATTAGGAATTTTTACATCAATCGTCGTGCCACCAAACGTTACCGTCAAGGCACCAACAACGAAAATCCCCAAAATACTGGCAGCCCGTGTAAATTCTTTAGCATTTTCTGTCAGCATTGAAATCGCATCGGTTCCTAAACGATAGGACCAGTGCATTAAGAAGTAACGAATCGCAAATTGAGCGATGTTAAAAATCAAAAGGAAAATAAATGGTGCAGCGATACTGCCGTTAATCGCCATGTTCGAGGTAATCCCAGCAGTGATAGGTACTAAAGTAAACCAAAACAGTGCATCACCAATCCCACCTAATGGTCCCATTGCAGCAACCCGCACGGCCCGAATAGTTGGAATATCTACTTTATTTTGTTCCAGTGACAAAACAATCCCCATTACAAAAGTAACTAAGAATGGATGAGTATTAAAAAATTCCAAGTTGTGACTCATAGAAGCTGCCAAGTCATCTTTATTTTTGTGAATTTTCTTCAGACCTGGTAAAATTCCATACAGCCAGCCCCCAGACTGCATTCTTTCATAGTTAAAAGAAGCCTGCAGGAAAAGAGACCGCCATACCATTTTATTCAGAGTCTTTTTATCCAGTTGTTCGCCTGGCGTTAAGTCTTGATAATTATCTGGAATATTATATGCCATCTTCGTCACCTCCATAGGAATTAGCAGAAGCTGTTTGTTTGAATTTGGTTTGAATTTGGAAATCCCAGAAAGCTAAAGCAAAGCCGATTAACGCAAGGATAATTAAAGCAGAACCTTGTAGTGAAGAAGCCGCAGTTACAACTAGCGCTAAGGCAAAGCCCAAGAAGTAAAAGCCCCACATATCCCGAGAAATCATTACTTTAATTAAGATAGCAAAACCGACAAAGCGCATCATGCCTCCTGCAGCTGATAAGCCATTCATCAACCAAGCTGGAATTGCATTCACAACTGTTTCACCAAAGGTTGCGCCACCAATGAAGAATAACGTAACAACCAAACCAAAAACGGCGCCTAATAAAATCATGGCTAAGTAATTAATCCGATTGATTCCTTTGTCGTTTGCTTCATGGGCATAATTATCAGCAACAGTCATTAGCGGTGACATTAATGTAAAGATTAAAGTCACGCCATACTGACCTAATAGTGAAAATGGAATTGCTGTTGCCACTGCAGCAGTTGGTTCCAATTTTAAGGTAATCGCTAAGATAGCTGCCATAATCCCACCGATAACGGCATTAGGCGGTTGAGCTCCTCCGACTGGCATATTCCCAATAGTCATTAACTGATAGGTCCCGCCAACGATTAAACCAGTTTGTAAATCTCCTAAAATAAGTCCAATAACCATACCTGTCACAATTGGCTGGTACAGTGATTCCAAAAAGCTGAACTGATCAATCGCAGCGATGAAGGTAACAATAAATACTAAAAGAATCTGTACAATGTTGTAATCCATCTTTACTCCTCCCTAAATTTTAATGAATTAACTAAATAACTTGTTTGTGTCCTCAATCGGTGTCGATGGAACACGACGTATTTCTAATTCCACACCATCTGCCTGCAGCTTTTTAAAGGCTGCTACATCTGCATCATCCACCGCAACAGTCGTTGCAACTTGCCGTTTACCTTCAGCCATATGCATGTTCCCAATATTCAGCTTTTTAATTGGCACTCCCCCTTCAACTAATTTCAAAACATCTTCAGGATTTTCGACAATAATGAAGATTTTTTGTTTTGGTGATGCTTTGTGGATAATATCTATGGTTTTTTGAATCGTGAAATACCGCGTTTGAACGCCATTTGGTGCCGCCATATCCATCAGGCCCTGCCGCAACTTATCAACGGCCACCTTATCATTAGCAACTAAGATTAAATTGGCACCTAAAGTCCCATTCCACTGTGTTGCGACTTGTCCATGGATTAGCCGATTATCAATTCTTGTTAATAAAATATTTGGTTCAGACATAATTACTTCCCCCTACTTCCTTATAATTTTGATTGTTCCTAAAATTTTTCCACAATGATTAATAAAATAAAAAAATGATTTCAGTTTAGCAATTACTCAATTATTTCCGAAATTGCATAGCGGGAAACTTCCATGATTTCTCCCGATTTTATTTGAATATCCACCGTTTCACTATCATTAATTGCTTTGATTTTCCCATAAATTCCATTTGAAAATTTTACTTTATTGCCTACTGCCAATTTTTGATGCAACTCTTTAAAATGATTGCGCTGCGTCTTCATACCTCTAGAGCTCGCAATAAAATAAAGCAATGCAAAAACAAGCAGGAAAGCAATCATCACAATTGAAGAACCCAGAATATAATTCCACATCACTAAATTCCTTCTTCCTCTGCTTCGTCTTCTCGAATCTGTAACTGGGCATGAACCATACCTGCTTTACCAGTTTCTAATAAATTCGTCAGCAATCCTAAAAGGTTCTTTTCAAAGCTGCGCATGCCCACCCCTTCGATTAGCATTGGCAAATTCGTTCCTGCTACAACTTCGACTTTTTCCTGATCTGCTGCCGCTAACATAGCCGCTCTAAATGGACTACCTCCCAACAAATCACTAAAAATAATTACACCTTCTGTTTCATCTAAAAGAGATAATGTTTCCGCTTTCATTTTTTCTTCAAAAGCATCAATATTTTCCCCTTCCAGAAAAGGAATGGTCCGAAACGCTGTCTGCTCTCCAGCAATCATTTCAATAGCGCCAACTAATCCAGGTGCAAAAGAGCCATGACCTGTCACAATAAAGCCAATCATTAATCTCGCCTCCTTCTTAACTTATCGTAATAATTCTAACATGTTACTACCAGTTGCACAATAAGTTTTTCTTCGTTTCGTCAAAATTAAGTCAATAAACGATTTTAAAGATATATAAAACAAACTATTTCAATTGAAAATCTCAAAAATGATGAATTTTTCCATTTTTTACTAAACGTATTGAAATTTTGAATATATAGAAAACTTGTACTATAAGAAAATGTCTCTTGTACGATAAACCTTAAAGCTAAGGTCCCAAGTGTTTTTGATTTTTGTGAGTAATTTTATTAGAGACCATGACAGAGAATCTTTAAACACAACTAAGCGAAGTTAAGTTTAAGTTTTTAGTAAAACTAATGAAATAATGATTCGTGTTCCTTTCCCCAAAAAAAGCTCTAACTTTTCAAGTCATTACGCCATTCTATTGGTATTTAGTTCTTAGATTCACATTCTAAGCGCAACACAAAAATGATTCATAATCGAGATCCTTATAAAACATTTTCGTCGAGAACAATTTTTAGGAGAAATCAGTTAGGAATTACTATACTCATCTTGCTATAGTTACAGGGGAAATAATATTTAACTTAAAGCCCCATTTCAAAAATCTTTCACCGAAGAAAAACGGCTCTTTGTCAACTAGTGTTGGTGAAGTAAAACCAGTAGAATAATGCAAGCGGCTAGGCAGCTTTGTTGCCTAGCCGCTTGTTTGTCGACGGCTGCAGCTTTTTGAAATAGTTTCCTCTGTATAAAAAGATGCGCTCTCTGAAATTGTAGAAGTTTCTGAAGCCATAGGCAATCCGTTTTAGGACCTTGATGTGGTTGTTCAAGCATTCTAATGGCCCATTGGAATAAGGAACCCGCAGCGCCCGCTTGATTTCCTTCTTGTATTTCCGAAATGTTGTTATCACCGTTCGATAATAATCTGGTAGCTCAGAATAGTCCTCGTTAAGTAAGTCAATAAAGCAAGGGGCATTGCGTCTTTTCATAGCGGAAAGAAATCGCTGATAGATGTCATAGCCTTGCGCTAATCCTGGGTCGTAAGAAAGCAAACGATCCACAATCTCAGTTTCTGTCAAGTAAGCTTTGAAAGAAGGCCGCCAATGCCGCATTTCGTAGTCCAAGTCCCACGCATTTTTTTGAAGAAGTTTCCAATACCGCTTCAAGTGTTTGTACATATAGTGGCTCTTTTTGAAGGTCTTCATCACTTAGATACGATGTTGAGTAAACGCACGACCAATATGTTGGCTGATATGAAACCGGTCTGCGACCATCTGTGCGTTAGGAAAGAGTTCTTTCACGAGTGTTCGATAGGGACTATAAAAATCTGTCACCACTAGGCGAACAGCTGCCCTTGCTTCTATTGGATACCGCCAAAAATACTGTCTCAAGTTAGATAGCTGCCGGTTATCAACAATATCAAGGAGTTGATGCGTCTTGCCGTCCATCATGACAAAACTCATAGCACCTGCCACATGTTTGACGGATTTGAATTCATCAACGCATAGCACCTCAGGGAGCGTAGCTGTTGCGCAGACTTTTTTCGTTTCAAAACTGCGTAAGGCCCGAGTAACGGTGGTGGGTGAGACGTGTTTTAATCGTGCGATAAGGGCCATCGACAGTGGCTCTGTCAGTAAATCGAGAATGGCGAGTGTCACTCGACGTGCAATAAAACAGTGGCGGTCACTGACTGTATCTTCAGCTAGAAACGTTCGGTGACAGGCTTTACATTTAAATCGTTGTTTGTTTATCCGAAGAATTGTCTTATAATTACTGACATCATTTAAAAGGATAGCGACCTTTTTCCAGCCCCATTTGATAATCGACTGATTATTTTCTTGGTGACAATGGAGGCAGTGCTCCGGCTTGTAGGTCAGTGTCCCTTCAAACACGTTACAAATTTCTCCCTCAATCAACTCCTGTGAAAAGCAAGAATCAGAAAATGTCAGGTTTAAGTCTAGAATATCAAGCAGTTCTTTGATAAAATTTGAATTGGACATCTTGAAGCACCCCTTTTGATTGGTTTTCGTCGACTTTATTCTAAAGGATTTCAAGGTGTCTTTCTGCTTTTTTCTAAAAAAATAAAAAAAGTGTTCGCGACAATTTCTTGTCACCAACACTAGATATTATAGAGCCAGAAAAACAAACAGTTAGACAGCAGAGTTGCCTAACCGTTTGCCTGATTCTATTGAGTTCACACCACCAATACTAGTTGACAAAGAACCTAAATGGCTGAAGTCAATTGATAATATGAATCTATAACATTCTTACTTATTAACAATATATATATTATTATCTTTTGCATATATTTGTCTGTATATATTAGACACTACCAATTCATCAGCACTAAAAGTTTGTGATGCTATATCAAAATAATCCAAATTTTTATTTATACCTGTATAGGTTTGAAAGAGTAATTGATTAGGCCAATATAGCGATTCTGAACTAGGGACTAGATTCCATAAAATAGGATAATTTGCTGCCGTATTTTCTACTATTGGTGAATTATTAAATAATTTATTAATATAAACTGAATTTGTATCCTCATTCAACACCTCTTTCAAATCTTCAGCAAGTGTTGCAGTTTGCATTTTAAAAGATTCATCTTGATAATATAATGATGATGAATAGACGAAAGAGAAAGTAATTATATAATAACATAATAGAGCTATAATGAGATTCGCGAATTTTTTAAGCATTCTATTTTCAGTATTATTCAAAGTTAAAATGACCAATATTGTGATAAATATTGCAAACCCATAGCTATATCTAGGCTCACCGGCAGCTAAATCTGCAGTAAATACTAAATATACACCGAAGCTTCCAATTGAAGATAGCACTAAGAATATTGAAGTGAATGCTAAAATTCTGATTTTAGTAATTTTATTACTCAATACATTACTGATGAAAAAAATAATAATTACTAATGCTACTAATATAATCCAACTTTTTGGACTTCTTTCAATAATTTTATAAAAATATAGAAGGCAATTCTTAATAAAAGTAGCTATAATATCTTGAGGTTCAGCTATCTCTGTATTACCATATCTATCTGCTAAATTTGGATTAAACATTGTTTCAAACATATACATTATCAATGCAATTAAATAAGATACCATTCCAAGTACAATTCTTAATAAATTTTTTTTTAACTTTTCACCAACAATAAGACTATTAAAAGTTAAAGCTAAAATCATCAAAATGTATATTCCAGAAGAAGATTGATAGGTGTTAAATACCATAAAAATTGAAATTATTGATGAAATAAAAAATGTGAAAGGTTTTTTGTTAAAAAAGAGAAACGGCAAAATAGAAAAAAGAATGCTTAAAGCCATATAAGGTGAATCAAATCTAAAACTTAAACATTGTAGGAACCATGGATTTAATCCAAGCATCGTAGACGCTATAGCTGTCATCATTGTTAATTTTTTTGTTAAAGTATAGACTAATATAATACTAGCAATAGTTAATATTACACCTGTCAAAAAGTGTGTAGTGAGTCCCATATCTGTTAAGTGGCTACTTCCTTGCACAACTCGTGATATGTACTCAGAACCCCATCTAGAATATGCACTCGCAAAACCAGCGATTCCTGAAATCATCCTTCCGATATCGTCGATATAAGGGTAGTTTAGAATACCTATAGAAAGAATAGATATTTGATATATTACAAAAATGATAAATATAGAAAACCTATTTTCATAAATCCAATTTTTCAAAACATTTTTCTTTTCATCCCAAGAAGATAGTTCTAGCCTCATTTTTTTCATTATAAACACTACTCCTATAATTTTTGTTTACTTATTATCAATCAATATATTGTTTTAAGCCAATACGTTGGCCACATTTTATCAAGGGGAGCCACGCTCTTCAATTTTTCGGAATAGCGAACAAAAATTTGCTTAAAACGTTATATCTCAACAGTCAAAGAAAAGTAATAGACTAGTAAAAAATTAGCCCAAAATAAAATAAACGTTAAAAACATTTAGCAAGTAAATATTCCTAAATTATCCACATATTATTTAAGAAAACTTCCCCAAAATGACTGATACCTCGCTAATAGCCTAACTATACTTTATAGCAACTGATGTAACTAAACCAATAAGTCATATCTTGGACATAACTCGCTAACTTAACCCTATTAAGGATTAATGATATAGAAAGTAATAATATTGTTAGTCAAAATTACTTCTTAAAATCACCTAGATTTTGTAAATCAATTACCATATTTATCTCCGACTAAAAATTATCTAATATGGAAAATTATCTTAAAACTTTATTATTTAAGCCACAATCGATCCATTTGGCATGCCTTTAGGTGCTTGAATGACCGTTAGATTGCCTTGGTCATCTTCAGCGGATAAAATCATTCCTTGGCTAATTTGGCCCCGCATTTTGCGTGGTTTAAGGTTAGCGACGATGACGACTTTTTTGCCGATTAAATCAGTTGGATCGTCATAGAATTCGGCGATACCGGAAAGAATTTGGCGATGTTGGGAGTCGCCGGCGTCTAAACGGAACTGTAGAAGTTTGTCGGCGCCTTTCACTCGTTGGCAGTCGATGACTTCGGCAACTTTCAGCTCAATTTTGTCAAAGTCTTCGTATTTAATCTCAGACTTGCTTAAGTTTAGCTCGGTTTCTTCGGGATCCCATTTCATTTCTTCAGCGGGAACGCTCGCCCCTTCGGCCATTTTGTTTTGGATGTATTCGACCTCTGCCTCGACTTCTAAACGTGGGAAGATTGGTGTCCCTTTGCTGACCACCTTAGTGTCGGCAGGAAATTCTCCAAAATGTAGGCCTTGTAAATTCATATTGCTTTCATCAAGACCTAATTGCTCGAAAATTTGTTTTGGTGCTTCCGTCATAATCGGTTGCAATAAAATTGCCACAATTCGCAAACTTTCAGCTAAGTGAACCATGACAGAATCAAGTTCTGCTCGTTTTTCTTCATCTTTGGCTAAAATCCACGGCTCAGTTTCATCAATATATTTATTGGCACGGGAAATCAAGCTCCAAATTTCAGCTAAAGCTGTATTGAATTCCATTTTTTCCATCGCGGAATGATAATTCCCAATCACTTTGGCAGCAGTGGTCGACAACTCGCTGTCAAAAGGCGTTACTAATGAGGCATATTTAGGCACAATGCCCTCGCAGTATTTATTAATCATGGCAATCGTTCGATTTAACAAATTACCTAAATCGTTGGCTAAATCAAAATTAACCCGTGAGACAAAATCTTCTGGTGTGAAGACACCGTCACTGCCAAATGGTACAGCCCGCAATAAATAATAACGCAACGCATCTAAGCCATATCGCTCCACCAACATTTCTGGATAAACGACATTGCCCTTTGATTTCGACATTTTACCGTCTTTCATCAAGAGCCAACCGTGACCGTAGATTTTCTTTGGCAACGGCAAATCTAAAGCCATTAACATAATCGGCCAATAAATCGTGTGGAAACGGACAATTTCTTTACCGACCATGTGGACATCAGCTGGCCAATATTTTTTAAACAGACTATCGTCATCTGAACCATAGCCTAAAGCCGTAATATAATTGGATAGCGCATCAATCCACACATAGACAACGTGTTTTGGATCACTCTTCACCGGAATGCCCCAAGTGTGGGTTGTCCGCGAAACTGCTAAATCTTCTAAACCTGGGCGGATAAAATTATTCAGCATTTCATTTTTCCGTGACTCTGGTTGGATGAAATCAGGATGTGCGTCATAGTATTCAACTAAACGATCCGCATACTTACTCATTCTAAAGAAATAAGATTCTTCCTTGACTAATTCAACTTCATGTCCGCTAGGCGCTTTTCCGCCAATCACTTTATTATCGGCATCCCGATAGACTTCAGCTAACTGGGTTTCAGTGAAAAATTCTTCATCGGAAACAGAGTACCAGCCTTCGTATTCTCCTAAATAAATATCACCATTTTTTAATAGGCGGTCAAAAATCATTTGAACGGCTTCCTTGTGATAGCCATCCGTAGTGCGGATAAATTTGTCATAGGAAATGTCCAAAACATTCCATAATTTTTTAATATCTGTTGCCATTTTGTCAACATATTCTTGGGGATGAACACCTAATTCAGCAGATTTTTTTTCAATTTTTTGACCGTGCTCATCAACACCGGTTAAATAAAAGACATCAAAGCCCATCAAACGTTTATAACGAGCAACTGCATCACAGGCAATTGTTGTATAAGAATTACCAATATGCAGTTTTCCACTTGGGTAATAGATTGGCGTGGTGATATAAAAAGTTCCTTTTTCAGCCATCTAAACGTAGCCTCCTCTTTCAGCTTTAAGCAAAATGTTTCCCAAACAGTATAACATAAATCATAATGAATTTTTAAAAAAAGCTGTTTGCTGGAAAAAATACTAGTCCTCTCTAATTCGTTTATTCTCCTACCATCTTTTCTGGTCGAACCCAAGCGTCATAATCGGTTGCACTTACATAGCCTAAAGCTCGTGCAGCCTCTTTGAGAGTTGTACCTTCAGCAAATGCTTTCTTGGTAATTTCAGCCCCTTTGTCATACCCGATATGAGAATTTAAAGCCGTGACAAGCATTAATGATTGTTCTAATAATTCCGTCATTTTTGCTTGGTTGACTTTTAGCCCAATTAGGCAGTGATCAACAAAAGAATTCAGAGCATCTGTTAATAACTCAACACTTTCTAAAAAATTATAGATAATCACTGGCATGAAGACATTCAATTCAAAATTTCCCTGAGAAGCCGCAATCCCGATGGCAGTATCATTGCCCATCACTTGAACACAGACCATCGTCAAAGCCTCAGCTTGGGTGGGATTAATCTTCCCAGGCATAATCGAGCTGCCGGGTTCATTGGCCGGAATCGAAATCTCACCTAAGCCGCTGCGGGGGCCGCTAGCCAGCCAGCGAATATCATTAGCCATTTTCATTCCATTGGCGGCTAACGCTTTTAAAGCGCCGCTGGCAAAGACGAAGGCATCTTTACTAGCTAGTGCGTGAAATTTATTGGGATTGCTGACAAAATTTTGCTGAGTTGCTTGATTTAAACTATCAATGAAAGCCGCAGTATACTCAGTCGTTGCATTGAGGCCAGTTCCGACAGCTGTGCCGCCGATTGCTAGCTGGCGTAATTCACTTAGACTTTGTTCCAGCATTTTTTTATTGTGTTCTAAGCCAGCCCGCCAGCCACTGACCTCTTGGGCAAAAGTAATTGGTGTTGCATCCTGCAGGTGGGTGCGACCAATTTTAATCACCTTCTGATTTTCTTTTTCAATTTGTTTTAACTGCGCCACCGTTTTTTCAATTGCTGGTAATAATTTTTGAGTTATTTCCGTGACTGCTGCAATGTGCATGGCTGTTGGGAAAACGTCGTTTGAGCTTTGCGACATATTGACATCATCATTGGGATGAATGGTCAGCTCTGGTGTAGAAGCTAGGTGAGCTAAAACTTCATTGACGTTCATGTTTGTCTGAGTGCCGCTACCAGTTTGCCAAACCACTAAAGGAAACTGTCTAAAATCAGGCTTGTCCAGCATCTGTTGCGCTGCCTGTTGTAAAGCTTGATTTTTTTCATCAGATAATTTCCCGGTTGAAAAATTGGCTTGAGCGGCTACTTTTTTGACTAGCAGGAGACTTAATAAGAGCCCTTGCGGCATTTTTTGTCCGCCAATTTTAAAATTATTTAAACTGCGCTGGGTTTGCGCCCCCCACATGGCGGCTTTTGGTACTTCAACTGAACCTAAAGAATCTTTTTCAATTCGATACTCCGTCACAACTTTTCCTCCTTATAATGAAAAACTAAATCGTTGTCCTTATCATACGCTAAGAAAAACCAAGAATAAATAGCGAAAGGCTGCAGCAATTGATTTTTTTCTGCTATAATAAAATGAATTTTTAGAAAGTTGGTTATCTAAATGAAAAAAATGGCAACATGGACAGCCCTCCTCACCATCGTCTTTTCTTTGGCAAATTTTATTCTAGCTCTACGCTATTTGCCTCTCTATGCTTATTTCAACACAAATAATCAATTAGGCGGCTTTTTAATCGCCGTCCAAATTTTCAGAGTCTTGATTTATATCTTAACAATTATTGGCGGCTACTGGGCCCTGCGCCAACAAAAAACGCGGGCCATGCTCTTTTATGTCGCTTTCTTTTTATTTAATCTACTCTTGCCCTTTTTATTTTCGATTAACTAAAAGACGAGAGGGCCAGTGAATGTTTAAAGGGACAAAAATCCAAGCAATTTTGGATTTTTGTCCCTTTTTTTTAAATAAAATCAGCTATCAGAAACCTCTTCCCCAATAATCCGTACTTCGGTCTCCAAGTTGACAGCAAATTTTTCTTTAATCACTGCTTGGATGTGGGCAATTAATTCTACATAGTCTGTAGCTGTGGCATTATCGATATTTACGATAAAGCCGGCATGTTTTTCAGAAATTTGAGCGCCACCCCATTTTAGCCCTTGTAAGCCGGCGTCTTGAATTAATTTGCCGGTAAAATGTCCTGGTGGTCTTTTAAAAACAGAACCACAGGAAGGATATTCCAAAGGCTGTTTTAATTGCCGTAATTCGGTTAATTCATCCATGCGTTGTTTAATTACCGCAAAATCGCCTTTTTCTAAGGCAAAACGAGTGGTTAAAATAATGCCGTCTGTTTCTTGCATCACGCTATGACGATAAGTAAACTGCATCTCTGCAGCAGTCAACGTCTTTAAGCTGCCGTCTGCCAATAAAATATCGACTGAATCAAAACAGTCTTTAATTTCACCATCGTAGGCTCCCGCATTCATAAATACAGCGCCACCGATGCTGCCGGGAATTCCGCAGGCAAATTCCATGCCAGTCAGGGAATGTTCTAATGCTGCATAAGTGGTGTCAATTAATTTTGCACCCGCTTCAGCGCTAATAATGTTACCTAACACGGTTATTTGTTTCATTTCAGACAGCATGATGACCAACCCACGAATGCCGCCATCACGAACAATTAAGTTACTGGCATTGCCTAGCACCAGCCACGGCAGCTGAGCATTTCGACAAAAAGCCATTAATTCTTCTACTTCAGAAGTATTTTTGGGGAAAGCTAGTAAATCAGCTGGCCCACCCGTTTTTGTAAACGTATAATTTTTTAAAGGTTCATTGGTCAATACTGTAATATGATTTAACTCTTTAGGTAAAATGATAGTTTCCACGATTTTATTCCTCTCTTTAAAAACATCCTTCTTATTTTAGCATGTTCCAAAAGAGTTTTCTAGCCAGTCTGAAAAGCCTTAAACTATAGTAAATGTCTTTGGTGCTGAGCGATAATTTCTCCGCAGATTTCATGGGTTAACAAAACTTTTTCTTGGCGCAAAAAGCGGTCATCACCTAAGTCAACTGCACTGATGAAGCTCGTCACCATTTGTTCAAAGCCCCGTTTAAATAAAGTCGTGTCCCAATTGCCAAAGGCTTTTTGACTCCGTTTTTCTCCTTCGATCATCGTCAAGTTGGTCAAATCATCTAGGATCAAGGTTTTTTCTGGGCCAGTCACCTGAAAAATTTCAGTATTGGCGCCACTGCGGTAATCCATCGTGACAAAAGCTGTACTCGTTGGGGTTGATAAGGTGGCTGTCACAAATTCTAATTGGCCGGCTTTCTCAACCACACGACTGTCAATCAACTGAATCGGTCCATCTAGCAGATAAACTGCCGTATCAATCACATGTGAAAACAAATCATAAATAGCAAAAGTAACTGTTCCTTGATTATTTTCACGATTTTTCTGTACTTGAATGATTCGTTTTTCCGGCAAATTTTTTAATTCATCTACCATTGGAGCAAAACGACGGTTAAAAGCGGTCATGAAAATCAGTTCTTTTTCTGCAGCCAATTCCTGCAGCTCTTTCACCTCGTGAACCCGCTCAGAAATTGGTTTATCCATAAAAACATGAACACCATTTGTCAAACAAGCTTTTGCCACTTCATAATGCACTTTAGTGGCCACATGAATAAAACACGCATCAATCTTCGCTGCCAGCAAATCATCAATCGTCGCAACCATTTCTGTAAAACCATATTGCTCTTGAATTTCTTGGCGGGTTTCTGGATTGCGGGTCGCAAAGATAAACTCCCCCAAATTTCTATTTTGACTGTAGGTCGGCAGATACGCTTTTTGAGCAATACCTCCTAGACCAATAACTCCAAATTTCATTTTATTGTCCTCCTGAATTTAGTTACTTTCATCTTACTATAAATTCCGCTAAAATAAAGAGAGAAAAGTTTTTAAGAAGGGATGTAGCAGCAATGAAATTTATTTCGTGGAATGTCAACGGTTTGCGGGCTGTGGTTAAAAAAAGTTTTATGGAAGTCTTTGAGGAGTTGGACGCCGACTTTTTTTGTCTTCAAGAAACCAAACTTCAAGAAGGACAAATTGACTTAGATTTGCCAGGCTATACACAGTACTGGAATTATGCGGTGAAGAAGGGCTATTCTGGTACGGTAATTTTTGCCAAGGAGCCAGCTTTGAGTGTTCGTTATGGCATGGGCTTTGAGGAACACGATCAAGAGGGCCGGCTAATCACTTTAGAATATGCAGATTTTTATTTGATTACTTGCTATACTCCGAATTCTCAAAACGAATTACGCCGGTTAGACTACCGAATGACTTGGGAAGATGCCTTTAGAGAGTATTTAAATAAATTAAAAGCTGATAAGCCAGTGATTTTATGCGGCGATTTAAATGTCGCCCATGAAAATATTGATTTAAAAAATTGGAAAACTAATCAAAAAAATGCCGGCTTTACACCACAAGAGCGGGGAAAATTCAGCGAGTTATTAGCGACTGGCTTCACTGATACCTTCCGCTATTTTTATCCGGACTTAGAAGGTGCTTATTCTTGGTGGAGCTACCGCTTCAATGCTCGACAAAACAATGCAGGGTGGCGGATTGATTATTTTGTGGTCTCTGATGACTTGCAAAGTAAGCTGACAGAGGCTAAAATTCATAGTGAAATCTTTGGCAGCGACCACTGTCCTGTGGAAGTCGACCTTACGTTTTAGTTTTAAAAGAAAGAAGGAATCCTTTTGAATTTTATTGCAATGGATTTCGAGACGGCTAATTATCAAAGCCACAGCGCTTGCTCATTAGCCCTAGTCATGGTTCAAAACAGCCAGATTGTCGGTCAGTATTACTCACTGATTAAACCTGAAACAGAATTTTTCTACCGCAATATTCAAATTCACGGCATCCACCCAGAAGATGTTCGTGAGGCACCCACTTTTCCTGAGGTTTGGCAGACGATTCAGCAATATTTTCAACGGGACCGACTAATTGTCGCCCATAATGCCGGCTTTGATACAAAAGTTTTAGCGGGCTGCTTAGATTATTATCAGTTGACTCGCCCTGAATATCTTTCTTTGTGCACAGTCAGAACTAGTCGCAAACTTTTTCCGGAAATGAAAAACCACCGCTTAAACACAGTTTGCCAAGAATTAGGTATTACATTAGAAAACCATCATGATGCCTTAGAGGATAGCAGAGCCTGTGCAAATATTTTACTTTACCAAGAGGATCATTTCGGCGTGGCACCGCTTAAGAAATTAGTGCGGTTGGAGCAGTAAAAAACATGCTTTTCTCCTAGCTATGGGAAAAAAGCATGTTTTTTGATTGTTATCCAAAATTGTCTGACACAGAAACAGTAAAATCAAAACCATTTTGCTAATCAAACACCATTTCAAAAGAAAAAAGCTACGTATTTAGTCATCAAGCTCTAGATAATCAAGATTAATTTGAACCCTATTTCCCCTTCTCCAACTCCAAAAACTGGGCCAAGGCTTCTTGCCAAGTAGGAATCTTAAAGCCTAGTGCCTCGGCTTTACTTAAATCCATCACAGAATATTGCGGGCGTTTCGCTTTTTGCGGATATTCTTCTGAAGTTACTGGTAAAATTTTAACATTGGTATCCTTCAAAATTTCTGTGGCAAAGTCAAACCATGAGCAGCTGTTTTCATTAGATAAATGATAGATGCCAAAGGGTGCCGCCTCTGCATTTAAAAAAGTAATAAATTCGGCTAAAGTTCTGGTCCAAGTTGGACGACCATATTGGTCATTGACTACCGTCAAAGTATCTCTAGTTTCAGCTAACTTTTGCATGGTATAAACAAAATTATGCCCATAAATTCCAAAGACCCAAGAGGTCCGGACAATATAATAATTCTCCATAATTTCTTGAACCGCTTGCTCGCCTAATAATTTAGTGCGGCCGTATTCGCTTTGAGGATTGGTGGCGTCATCTTCTTGATACATACCGCCTTTTTTTGTGCCATCAAAGACATAATCGGTGGAAATGTACACGAGAGTTGCCCCCACAGCTTTGGCCGCTTCAGCAACATTTTTAGTACCTGTTACATTGATTAGCTCATCTAGTTCTTTACCTTCATCTTCAGCCTTATCAACGGCTGTATAAGCTGCACAATGATAAATTAAACTTGGCTGCACTTCTTTTACTTTTGCCATCGTCGCTTGCGCATCGGTAATATCCATCTCTGCCGCATCTGTTGAAATATAGTCTAACTTTTGTTCATCCAATAAATGGCGCAATTCTGTTCCTAATTGGCCGTTGCCGCCAGTAATTAAAATCATTTAATCTACCCCTTTTCTCTGATGTAAAAAGAGGCTGAAACAAAAGTCGCCAGCAATGAAAGCTTCATTGGGGTTGTTGACTAGTGCCACAGCCTCTCTCAATTGTAAAAATTATTGTCCGTTTTTCGCATAATTCGCTTCAACAGCAGCTTTTTCAGCTTCCCACCATTGGCGATTATCGGTGTACCATTGAATTGTATTGGCTAAGCCATCACGGAAATTGGTAAATTCCGGGGTCCAGCCTAACTCATCTCTTAATTTTGTTGAATCAATTGCATAGCGTAAATCGTGGCCGGCACGATCTTTGACATGATCGTAGGCATCTTTAGATTGGCCCATTAATTCTAAAATTAATTCTAAAACTTCTTTATTATTTTCTTCGCCATCGGCACCGATTAAATAGGTTTCGCCGATTTTACCCTTTGTTAAAATCCTCCAGACAGCCGAAGAATGGTCATTGGTATGAATCCAATCCCGCACATTTTTACCATCGCCATAAAGTTTTGGTTTAATCCCTGAAAGAACATTGGTAATTTGGCGGGGAATAAATTTTTCAATATGTTGATACGGTCCATAATTGTTCGAGCAATTTGAAATGGTTGCCGCCAAGCCAAATGAGCGAACCCAAGCCTTTACTAATAAATCCGAACCCGCCTTCGTTGAAGAATACGGACTGGATGGATTATAAGGCGTTTCTGCAGTAAATTTTTCACCGGGACCATCGCCATGACCTGGCAAATCTTCTCTTAGCGGTAAATCGCCGTATACTTCGTCAGTCGAAACGTGGTGATAACGGACTTGATGTTTGCGGCAAGCCTCGATTAAAGTGTAGGTACCGATAATATTGGTTTGGACAAAAGGAAATGGATCTTTCAATGAGTTATCATTGTGGGATTCAGCCGCATAATGCACCACTGCATCAGCTTTTGCAACTAGCTGGTCAACTAAAGGCGCATCGGCAATGTCGCCAACAACTAACTCAACCCGGTCTTCAGGTAAGCCAGCAATATTTTCTTTGTTGCCAGCATAGGTTAGTTTGTCTAAAACTGTAATGTGGACTTCTGGATGATGATTGACGACATAATGGACAAAATTTGAACCGATAAAGCCGGCTCCGCCCGTGACAATAATATTTTTCATAAATTAAAATTCTCCTTGCTTAAATTTCGCCATAAACAAAATCATTTTCAGTTTCAAAAGCTTTTAAAGTTGGATGATGTTTGTCTTTTTCAGATGTGATGGCCTTTTCTAAATCCATCGGCCACTCAATACCTAATTCTGGATCGTCAAAAGCAATCCCGCCATCCGCTTGGGCATTATAATAATTGTCACACTTATACATAAAATTCACGTTCGGTGTTAATGTCATAAAGCCATGGGCAAAGCCACGGGGTACTAATAATTGCCGATGGTTACTCTCAGAGAGAATGTAGCCTTCCCATTTTCCATAAGTCGGACTACCTTTTCGAATATCCACAATGACATCTAGCACGGCACCAGTGACAACTCGAATTAATTTAGTTTGACTAGCCTGGCCTTTTTGAAAATGCAGGCCTCTAACAACTCCTGCCTCAGAGGACAAGGAATGATTATCTTGAACAAATTTTGTCGTGATACCAGCATTCGTAAAGTCCTCTTCAGAATAGCTTTCAGTAAAAAAGCCACGATGATCACCGAAAACGGCTGGTTCAATGATTAAGACGTCTGTCAAATTAGTTTTCATTACGTTTAATTTTCCCATGATTACTCCTCATTTGCCAAACGCAAAAGGTATTGACCATATGCGTTTTTCTTTAAAGGCTGCGCTAATTCAACCATATGCTCTTTAGTGATATAGCCCATGCGATAAGCAATTTCTTCTAAACAGGCAACTTTTAAGTTTTGGCGTTTTTCAATCGTTTCAATAAAAGTTGAAGCTTCTAATAACGATTCGTGGGTCCCAGTGTCCAGCCACGCAAAGCCGCGGCCCATTAATTCAACCGATAATTTTCCACGATTTAAATATTCTTTATTAACATCGGTAATTTCTAATTCCCCTCTTGGAGAAGGTTCGATGTTTTTAGCAATTTCAACGACGTCATTGTCATAGAAATACAGTCCAGTAACTGCATAATTTGATTTAGGACTTTCTGGTTTTTCCTCAATCGACAACGCCTGCATATTTGCATCAAAATCAACCACGCCAAAACGTTCCGGATCGTTGACATGATAGCCAAAGACCGTAGCGCCTTGTTCTTTTTGGGCTGCCCGTTGCAACATTTTAGACAATCCGCCGCCGTAATAAATATTATCACCTAGAATTAAGCAGACACTGTCATCGCCAATAAATTCTTCTCCGATAATAAACGCCTGCGCCAAGCCATCAGGACTCTCCTGCACAGCATATTCAATATTCATGCCTAATTCATGGCCATCGCCAAAAAGCCGTTCAAATCTTGGCGTATCATCCGGCGTTGAAATAATCAACACATCCCGAATTCCGGCCAACATCAAAACGGACATTGGATAATAAATCATTGGTTTGTCATAGACTGGCATCAATTGCTTTGATGTAGCCTTCGTCAACGGATATAAACGCGTACCAGAACCGCCTGCTAAAATAATTCCCTTCATCGTTTCCTTAACCTCAATTCATCTATTTTTTTAACAAAATTTCTGCTCTCAACAGTTTATGATTATATCATAGCCCTTTCCATAAACAAAGCTATGTCAATAGAAATTAACATAGCTTTAAAGGCTTGATTATTTTTTTGAAAACCATTTTTCTTTTAACTGAGTTCGATAGTCCTTATCACCGAAGAATTTAAACAAGCACATCAACGGCTGGCGATTTGGTCCCATTAAGCCAATCAATTCAACAAACAGCTCTAAACCGATAGCGACGGCCGCAACCAATAAAAGCACCGCCCAAATTGAAGTATTGTAGCTGAGAATTAAAGCGATAAAGGAAAAAATCAGTGCCAAGGCATAAATGGTCAGCACAGCACCTTTATGGCTGAATCCCAACGACAGTAACCGATGATGCAGATGCATTTTATCCGCTGATGAAATTTTTTGTTTATTGATATGCCGGCGGATAATCGCAAAGACGGTATCGGTAACTGGCACGCCCATAATAACCATCGGCGTAACTAAACTGATTAAAGTGGCATTTTTCAAATTCTGCAGGGATAAAACAGAAATCATAAATCCGAGAAATAATGCCCCGGTATCGCCGAGATAAATTCGGGCCGGATGAAAATTATAAGGGAAAAATCCAGCGATCGAAGCTACCAAAACAAAAATTGTAATTGGGACAAAAATCTGCGGCTCTGTTAAAAAGAAATAGCCGATAATCCCTATCGTCGTCAAAGCAATAATCGAAACCCCAGAGGCCAACCCATCCAATCCGTCAATTAAATTCAGGGAATTGGTAATCGCCAAAATCCAAATAATAGTTAGCGGAAAGGAAATCCAGCTTAAATCAATAAAACCAATCATCGGCAAACTTAAGCTATCAAACCGAACATCGCCGATAAAATAAACAATACAAGCGCCAATCACGACGCCAATTGTTTTAGGCAGTGGCTTCAATTCAAAAATATCATCAATAATTCCCGTAATCACAATCGCTAACCCGCCTAGCAGCAATGGAAAGATAAAGCTACGGGGAATCAAATCTTGAAATAAAAAAATCGTGGAAAAGGCAAAGGCCAAAAAAATCGCTAAGCCGCCCATTGTAGGCATCACTTTAGTATTTATTCGTCGCGGGCCGGGATTATCCACAGCCCCCACTTGAAAGGACAATAACTTTACTAAGGGGGTCAAAATAATGCCGATAAACATCGTGACAATTAAACGAACGATCACTGTAAACATAATGTGCATGTCCGACTCTCTTTTCTATAAAAAATCATTTTAAGCATAACATTTGCGTCTTATTTTCTCAAGGTTGGCTAAGATTTTTTAATGAATCCGTTGGAAAATACGTCACAGATTGCTTTTTTTTCTTAAATTGAGTAGTATTATCATGACTTTCATAATTTCATGAAAAGGAGCAGGATGCGTATTAAAAGAATCGCTTTAAGCGTAGTCACTTATAATAGTAGTGACGCCTTTAAAACTATCGATAACTTAATAACAGAAATACTGCCGAACTTTTCAGCAGAACTGTTTATTTTTGACAATAATTCAACACCTGGCTATCAAGAGAAGCTGCAAACCTACGCTTCCGAGCAAGTAACCATTACCTTTTATCCAGAAAATAAAGGCTTTGGCTTTGGCCACAATCACAACGCCCGCTTAACTGACAGTGAGTATCTGGTCATTTGCAATCCAGATATTTTAATTGACCAACATAGTTTAAAAGCTTTGTATGATTATATGGAGGAAAATGTTCAGGCTGCGTTAAGTGCGCCAAAAGTTTTATATCCTGACGGCACCACCCAATATTTAATGCGCCAAAAACTCGATGTCTTTGACTATATGCTGCGTTTTATTCCTTTTCAGTTTGTTAAAGATATTTTTCAAAAACGCTTAGCTTTTTTTGAAACCCGTGAACAGACCGACCGCACTGAGATTCAGCAGATTCCGTTTGTCTCAGGTTGTTTTATGTTTTATCGCAAAAAAGATTTTGATCAAATTGCTGGCTTTGATGAACGCTTTTTTATGTACTTTGAAGACAATGACATCTGCCAAAAAACGCGACAAAGTGGCAAAGAAATTATGTATGTCCCGCAAGCTTCTGTTATTCATTTTTACGGTCGGGATTCCCACCGCAGCCGCAAAGTCTTTATGATTTTTATGCGCTCGATGGTCAGCTATTTTAATAAATGGGGCTGGCGTTTTTTTTAGATCCAGCCTTGAAAGGTGCTTATGAATAAAATTACTGTAGTGGTGGTTTTGTACCAAGAAAAAATTACTGACCTGCCTAGCTTGCCGGTCTTAGAAAAACTCACCTCTAAAAAAAATTTCCAACTTATTTTTTATGATAATAGTCCGCAGCCTCAAGAAAATCCACTTACTGTTGGCCAAGTGCTTTATCACCATGACCAACGAAATTTAGGTCTGGCTACAGCATATAATTACGCATGGCATCAGGCCCAGCAATTCGGTGCTGACGCTTTACTCCTGCTAGATGATGATACTGCTCTGACTGAGAATTATTTACATACAATTGCATCCATTGCAATTGAAGCTACCACCGGTGCCATTGTGCCGCAAATTTTTGCAGGCGGCCAGCAGATTTCACCAGTTTTTGCTGATGTTTATATTAATCGTGACAGCCAATTTCCACCGCCCGGCAGTTGTCAGCGGCATGTGATGGCCATCAATTCTGGTAGCTTGATACCGTTAGCCCTCCTTGGAAACATCGGCGGTTTTAATGAAGCCTTTCCGCTGGATTTTCTCGATCATTGGCTCTTTTGGAAAGTCTTTCAACAAGGTTATACAGTTGAAATTCTAGACTCACAATTACAGCATCAACTCTCTGTTTTAGATTACAGCAAGGTCTCAAATCAGCGCTATCAAAGCATCTTAACTGCTGAAGCAAATTATTATCAGCAGTACCAACAAGAATTACTGCCAAATCATAAAAAGCAACTACTCAAACGACTCGTCAAACAATTTATCAAAGTTAAAAATCGTAAAATTTGGCGGCAAACACTGGCTGCCTATAAAAACTTAACTGGAGGACCGACATGATTTCAGTTTGCATGGCTACTTACAATGGTGCTAAAGTTATTGAAAAACAATTAGTTTCGATTTTAAAACAACTCTCCAGTGTTGATGAGATCATCATTGTCGACGATGCCTCCACTGATGAGACTAGAGGGCTAATCAAAAAAATCGCTGAGCCATATGCAGCTCAGTTAATTCTGCTAGAAAATCCGCAAAACTTAGGCCCCATTCGCTCCTTTGAAAAGGCGCTGCAGGCCTCAAGTGGTGACTACATTTTCTTTACCGATCAAGACGACGAATGGTTTTTAGATAAAGTTGCTACGGTGATGGCAGTCATCACTCGTGAAAAAAGCGACCTTGTTGTCCATGATGGCGTGGTGATTGATGGGCAAGGAGCAATCGTTGACCCATTGTGGAATCACTACAATCATAATGATGTTCATCAAGGTGTCCTTGGCAATCTTAAAAAAAATGGTTATACAGGGGCGATGATGACGATTTCCCGCCGTTTGGCAAATGCTAGCCTACCCTTCCCGAATAAACTTGAAATGCACGACCAGTGGTTTTTTTTAGTCGCAAAAAAACTTGGCTATTCGATTTCAATCATTGAAAAGCCACTGATGAATTATGTTAGACACGGCGGCAATGTGACAGGGATGCGCAAACGAACCGGTTGGGAGCGATTGAGGGGGCGGTTGCGTACCGCAAGAAATTTTTTATCAATAAAAAATTAAAAAAGAAGGAGTTTTAACTTGAGTAATTTGACAAATCAGCCAGCGTTAAGTGTCATTGTCCCTGTCTATAATGCTGAAAAATTTATTGACCAATGTGTTTCTTCGATTTTGAATAATTCCTTTTCAGATTTTGAGTTAATTTTAATTGATGATGGGTCAACCGATAATTCTTTAAAACTATTGAAAAAAGTCCACGATTCTCGAATTATTATCTTGCACCATGAAAATCATGGGGTCAGTTATACTAGAAATCGTGGTATTGAAGTGGCTAATGGTGAGTATTTGGTTTTTATTGATAGTGATGATTTTATTGACCTAGATTATTTAGAAACACTCTATAGCTCAGTCCAAAATTTTGATGTGGGGATTAGCGGAATTAAATATGTAAATCGAGACAGTAGGATTTTGAAGGTTTTACCAATTAAGGATAACAGTTGGCAAAAATTTCGATTGCCACTATCTGGGGGGAAAATATATCGCCGTATTTTCTTGATTGAAAACCATCTGAACTATAGCCCATATGAGATTGGGGAGGACTTATTTTTCAATTTATCTAATTACGCTAACACCGAGAAAGTTAAAATTATCGAATTTATCGGTTACAATTATGTTGAAAACCCCCATAGTGTTTCCCGCAGTAAGAAAAGCACTTTTAACGTTATCCCCTTGTTAAAAGATATGATTAACGTGGGAACAAATAGCCCTTTTATTCATCAAGAGGAGTTGAGTTTTGTTTTAAAGAAGACTTTGATTGACGGGATATTGTTTAACCGCAGAAGTTTACCGGTTACTACGCAAAAAGAAATCCTTATTGCTGGAAACCATTTATTAAAGCAACAGCATATGCAACTTTTTCAAATAGAAAAAAACGATAGTCTAATAGTCAATGGAGCTATCAATATTTTTGCGCTATTTGCAAAACTTCACCTGCTTTCTCCATTTCTTTGGATACTTAGTAAATTATAAAAAGAGTCTATAACATTATTCTTTTTGACAGATCACATCATGAACTATTTTATACTTGTCTCCGTAATCCAATGGGCTTAGGCGCAACTCTATAATATTAGTAGCTCTTACTAATATTATAGAGTTCAAATCTGTCTTGAACTAATACCACAGACTCTTTTATCTTTCGATTTTTTGATGATACATTTTCCACACTGATAGGATTAACAGGAGAACCAAAGCCAAGCAAGAAACACAAAATAAAACTGCTGCCCCCATTAACTCTAAATGTATTACCAAAAAATTCCCGCATAAAGTAGCAAAAACAGCTACAAATCCATAGATAAATAGTAATAATCTTTGACTTTCAAAGACTGTCAACAGATAAACAAATAAATAAGACAGACTATTAACGCCTCCGGCAACTAACAAGATAGCAAATTCAGCTCGATAATCCGCTAGATTCACATTGTAAATAAACGATAAAACTGGTATGCCAATAGTGATTCCCCCTAGAACTACTACTAAAGTCAGAGCAAAAATTAATCCAATAATTTTAAATATAATCTTTCTAAATTTTGGATAGTCTTTTTCGCTCCAAGCTTTTGATATATATGTGTACATTGGGACGAAGACAAATGACGTGAACAAAGCAATAATTGAAGACGGCATAAAAATAATATTATACACGGTCTGAAAACTCTCATTCAAATATAATTCAATAGCATTCTTAGGGGCATTCATAATAAAATTTGTTAAAAAGGCGCTCAAGAAAATCGGAAAACAGGATAGGTATAGCTTCACTAATTTTTTTTTATGCAATTTAGTGAAAATCGGATTCTGCTCTAATCTTCTAACAAATTGAAAATCAAAGATTAATAACCAGCAAATCGAAAGAACAATTGCTGTAATTAAAGCAACAGCAACATTTTTAGTTAGGAGTAAAACAATTAAAAAAGAAGAATCGTAGCTGATAACCCTTCCTAAATAGGACTTGCCAGAAATATCTAGGCGATTTTGTTTTTGTAAAAAACCCGCAAAAACATCTGCAAAGGTTTCCCCAATCATTAAACTAGTCAATAATAATGCGATGGTCATTTTATAACTATCAAAACCAAGCACTATGCCATAAACCAATGTTCCAAGAATCATCAATAGAACAGTCAGACCTTTTGATTGCAAATAATAGGCAAAAGAAAATTTGTTTTTGACATCTGCCACTTGAAAATTACGGCTTCCAAACATCCCAATCGAGAGCATCAACTGGCATACCGCCCAGCCAATCGAAAAGACTCCGGCTTCAAAAGTTCCTAGAAAGCGTGTGACAAATAACAGCAGAAAGACTGAAGAAGCAGCATAAACACTACTGCCGATGCTGTACCAGAGGGTTTCGGTTTTTGGACTGACTTGCCGCTTCAAAATTTTTTGATAAAAATTCTCCATCATTCTTCCTTATTTCTCTAATTTGTATTTTGACTCTTGACATAATAGCGCATTAAAAAGTTCGCAATCGGCTGTGGCCAAAACAAACGATACATAAATAAATCTTCTTTTGTGCGGGAATTGTCGCTGATTGAAGCTGTCGTCTCTGACTCATCATGAATGCGATGGAACATCAGCTTTTGATTGATAAAGGCAAAGCCACCTGTTTTATTCGCAATTTGATACCAAGCGTACCAATCCAACGAGACCCGCATCTCCTCATCAAAACGAAAATCATTTAAAGCTTTTAGATTATACGAAACAGCTGGACAAGAAATGGGGTTACCAAATGCCAACACTCTTTTTCGCCAAAATTTTGACTTAGGAAATATCGCCATTGTCTTTAGCATCAAAGTTTTAATTTTCAAATTCGTATTAGCAGGAATTTTTTGGCCGTCTTTCCATTCATAGTAATCTGGATAAGCAATCAAGGTATCCGCCTTTTCCTTAAACTGTTGCATAATTTCTTCAGAGTAAGTCGCTTCATAGAAGTCATCTTGATGGGCAATTGTTGCATACTGAGTCGTAACAAAGGACAATGCATTGTTCCAATCTTTACCAATCGAGCCTCCCGTTTTGGTGAACAACTCCAGCTGATATTTCTCAGCTAGAAGCTGAATAAAATCATTCGGTGTAGAGGTATAAATAATAATCTTAGAGGATGTCTTTTGATTAAGTAAAGACTGCAGGCAATCCTCTAAATAAGTGCTTTTCTTATAGGCACAAACCACAAACGTATGGTCAGTAAAACTAGTCGTCATCTTTAGCAGACTCCTTATTTTTTGATTTCAAAAGGGATAGTTCTTGGATGATAATATTAATCTGGTCCTTTTGTTTGGATAATTGCAAAGATTGCATAAAGACAATCAGCAATAAGAAAATGACCGCTAAAAATAATAGGAAATTGGAGGTCAGCTGAAAGCCAAACAGTTGGCTCAACCAAGTTGGAATTGGTGTAAAGACAGAAAATATCAGTAGAATAATCCCGACCGTCAGCCAAATTCCAGCATTCTCCAAAGAAAATTTATTTTTATTGATACTTCTGATAATGAAATATAAAAAGAATAAGGCTACTAAAATCATCACAATTGAAAAAATATCCATCAGTCATTCTCCTTCATCAAGCCTGCCACTAAAATGGCTGTGCAGACCTCCGCCATATAGCGAATGGACTTAATCGGCGTAATCGAAGACTCGCCACCTTGGCGTTCAAACATATTAACCGGCTGTTCCTGCACGCGCATTTTGCGCTTCAACATATGCACAATTGATTCCGGCTCCGGGTATTTAACAGGGTACCTGCGGGCAAAAGCTTGGATGACTTTGCGACTAGCCGCCCGATACCCCGACGTCGTGTCATAGATTTTCTTGCCAGTCACGAGCTTGATAAAAAAGGAAATCACATTGATACCAAAGCGTCGCATAAAAGAAGTTTGAAATTCAGAACGATTGGCCCCAACAAAGCGCGAGCCCACCGTTAAATCAGCTTCTCCTTTGACAATTGGTTCAATTAAAACTGCTAAAGAGAGAATATCGTGTTGCCCATCACCGTCAAACTGAACGGCGATGTCAAAATTATTTTCTAAAGCATATTTATAGCCAGTTTGCACTGCCCCGCCAATTCCTAAATTCATCACAAGATTTACATGATGCAACTGATTGGTTTCTAAAATTTCCTGTGTCCGATCTTTTGATCCATCATTAATTACTACATAATCAAGTTCAAAATCAATTGTCCGCTGATATTCCTGAATACTTTGGACTGTCTGCAAAATGCTGTCCTCTTCATTATAAGCGGGAATCACTAATAAAGTTTTCATTGTTCCTCCAATTTTAGCCCTTAAAAAGCCCCTTCGGATAAATTCACTAATGCTTATTGTAACTGAAAGCGTACGATTTTAAAAGACAAGCTCCAGAAAAAAGAGTTAACCTAAAGAAAAATAAAAACTCCACTTTAGCTTCTTAAAAAAGTTTTGCTGATTTTTCTCCACTACAAGATGATGAAGAACCACAAAAAAAGAGTCAGCTGGAATCAATTGGACTAAATGCATCACGACATCTAGCACAACAAACCTGCTCACTCAAATTTTATTATGTATCTTATTGGAACTAAACCCGACCAAAGTAGCGGTTAATCCGATTGACTACTTTGTTTTTAAACCGACGAATTTTCAATTCTAACCGGGCCAAACGTGATTTCTTCTCGTTGGTTGCCAAAACATATTCAAGGTGCCTCAAAGGACTGATACTAGTCGTTTCGTAGCTATCAATATCCTGTAAGAGCTCATTATAAACCGTCGCAATTTGATAATAATCCTTTGCCGTCGGTTTAAAAGTTACTGCAGCTTTTTTCGCTGCCGGGAAATTCTCAAGCAAATCAACAATTTTCTCTGTCAAATCGGCAACATCGCCACTTTGATAAAGTTCTCCAAAATTAAAAATATTGTAGGCTGAAAGGTGTCCGGGATTATCTGATAAAATAACTGGAACGCCATTGAGCAGTGCTTCCACATAGACTAAACCGAATGTTTCCATCGCTGAAGGAAAAACACAGATATCTTGATCCGTCACTTCAGACCATGGATTTTCCAAATTTCCCTTAAAGGTAACCCCTTTGACTTGATGCTCTTTGATATAATTTTTACACAATTTGATGTAATCATCATCCCATGCACCAATTAAGACTAGTTCAAGATCAATTGTAGACAATTGTTCAAATGCCTTGATTAGCTCCAATTGATTTTTTCTTTTTGTGAGACGACCGACTGAAACAATCCGCCGTTTTTTTCCGGCCTTTAATTCTTGAGCATGTATTTCTGTGTAGGGGGAAAATTCTTTCACTAACCGGGGACTGAATAGTTCATTCAGCCGTTGATTTAGCTCGCCACTAACGCTATATAGTTCATTTGAATAAGCCGAAATGAAGTCAATTTTCTCCTTGTAATAGCCAAACTCCCCCTCTGGAAATTCATGAATCATCCAAAAATGTGGCACACCAGTAATTGCTGCAGCTACAGCCCCTTGAAACATATTTACGGTGTTGGTAATTACCAAATCAATCTGGTTCTTCTCAATATATTCTTGGATGACTTTGATATTTTCCCGATGAAACATCGCCCGTTCCTCTAGTGTTCCCGGATAACCGCTGGGGGCTTCTTCCCACCACCATTTCAAAATTGGGATGAAGTTTGTTTCAATTCCTGCCTCACGACTCCGGTCAAAATAAACAATTTGACTTTCATGGCGTGCTTGAGGGGCAACATTAAAGACTTGATGCCCACTGGCCACCAAATATTTCATCAAATTAAAATTAGAAATTTCAGCGCCATTGTCCATGGTGCCAGATGGGGAAATAAATAAGATTTTACGCATTAAACTTACCTTTCTAACACTATAAAATTTGCCGCCAATAAACATAGGCAATTAGATAAACCATTGTTAAAAAATTAAAAATTAAGACGGTAGACATAAAAACCATACTTGTTTTGTCTTTTATCTTCACTTCTAATTTTGCATGCAAGCTTTGGAGAAAAGGAGCAACAAATAGTAAAAATGGGGTGAAATAGCGGCCTTGAGCTCCAGTTGAAATCCAAGCATTTTCACCTAAATCAATGTAAGTCCATTGATAGTACATGCCAGTTATGATGGCCAAAATTTGTAGTGGTATCATCAAACCGGTAAACAGACCAAATACTTTTGGAATCTCCATCTCATTTTTTTGTATCTGATCATAGGCTAAAATAAATACAGCAACTACATCGATAAAAATTAACCACATCGGTAGTTCAATTGTAAAATTACCAAAAAAGCCAAAAATCCCAGCAGTCAGAATGCCATTTAAGTGACCATTCAAATTATTATTGAAAACTGTATTGAATAAAACAATTGCTAGTTTTGGAAGACCACCTTGACTAGCTAGTAAAATCTGTGCACCAATAAGTCCCCCAATAATGACAATAGCGCTTAAAGGATATTTATATCGCCAAACAAAATTCTTAGACTTGTCAACAAATTGGTTCAATTTCTGATATTTCACTGGGAAATGCAGCGGCAGTAGGACAAGTAGCGGTACCAATAACAGGTTATTTGTTTTAGTAATATATAATGTTATGGTACTAAGCAAAATCAAAATAAGGTATTTTCGTGTAACGACTTTTTCAAACAAAAGATTGGTCAGTAAAACATAGAAAGCAGCAATCGCTACATAATTTTCCACATCATAGGAAAGTGAAGCGGTCTGCTGAATCATCATGGGAAGTAGTGAGACAAAGGCTAACAATTTTTTCCCAAACTTAGTAGCCTTGATTAAAAAATATAAAGCAATCAAATAGAACAAAGCATTGAACAATCTTCCCAGAGTAAACATCACACCAATAGAAGGATAGACCCAACTACCAATCAACATACCGATTAATTGAGGTAAGTGATTTAAACTTTTTAACGAAAAACTCAGTTTGAAATTTTCATTCGATAAATCAAGTTTTTCTGTAAAGAGTTCTTTGTACTCAGCCCCAGAAAAATGTTCATCTGCACTGGTTAAATCCATCCATTTGAGGCTTTCCTCAGTGTCTTCATATACGATTCCCCAGGTCATCCTTGCGTGATTTGCTTCGTCAGGTGTACGATTAATCGGCATGAAGAAAATCATAAACCCTACAAAAATCGTTCCCAGTACTAAAAAAATTTTTTCTGGTTTTACATTTTGTAAACTCATTTTAAATACTCCACCAATCCATCCACTTTATTTTCAGTCACACAATTTCCCAAAACATATTGATACGCTTGTTCGGCAATAGTTTGACGCCGTTCCTGATCAATCACAAGGGCTTCCAGTTTTTCAAACCAATCATGGTCATTGACTAAAATGCTAGTTTTCCCCTCTTGAATCATTTCCCGAAATGCTCCGATATCACTAGCAACAGTCGGCACTTTAACTAACGCTGCCTCAAGCCATTTAATTTCTGATTTCGCTTCATTAAAAATTGAGGTTACCAATGGCGCTAAATTAATATCGACTTGGCTTAAAAGCGCTGGTAATTGCCGCCAATCGACAAAATCATGGGTGACAATTTGCTCTTTAAAGCTGGCGATATCCTTTGGCACATCCAAATGACCTACTAGATGCAGCTCCAAATAGGGATATTTTTTTAGTAAATCAATGATAGCCGGTTTAATCAATTCAAAATTTTCATTATGGGTAATCGAACCGGAAAAATAGCCGATGGCAACTTTCTCAGTTGACTGACCATACTCTCGCAAATGTTTTTGACTGATTGCGACTAATTCATTATTGGCTAAATTTCGATTTAGCAAAACTAATGGCTTATAATGATACAACTCCTCCTGCAATTTCCCTGTCGAAGTAATAGCCCCATCGCAGAGCATCAACATTTTTTGATAATTATTAACGGAAGCGTCATAATTTTCTTTTTCAATTTTACTTAATCCTTGGGTATAGCTCAACATATCCGTATATTTGGTATCGATTACTAAATCATCAATATCATAAAGCACTGGTTTATCAAATTGATTAGCCAATTGAATTAACTGCTCCAAAAGTGGGGTGTAGCTGGCACGATAAATAATAATGTGACTGGCATCCTGCGCATCCTTTAACTGCAGCTCAGACAAATTCACTTTGCGAACGGTTAAACCAGTAGAGCGTAGCTGTTCAACTTTATTTTCCACGCGATATTTTGTCAGCTGGGGGATTACATTTTCAACGCCGTCAATAATTAGTACGTAATTTTCCCGATGCCAGTCGTGCATTTGCTGCATAATTGTCTCAATTATTTCTGGAGGATAATCCGTCGTCTTTAGAAAATTTAACAAGGCTGGCACTTCTGTTTCTCTTTGCAAGCCCTGCCAGACAAATTGCTGATTGTCATAATTAGAAAAAGCCGAGTATTTAATTAAAGGCACGCCTTCTTGAAGCATCGTTAAAGGGTGAATGTACATCGCAGAATCTTGATTATTTAAAGTAACTGCCGAATGCAGATAACCTAAATCCGCAAAATGTTTGGTGAAAACTGTTTCATGACGACCGATTGCTTGAAAACGAGTATTAGTTTCGCCAA
Organism: Enterococcus sp. LJL120; assembly: GCF_054871765.1. Lineage (NCBI taxonomy): Bacteria > Bacillati > Bacillota > Bacilli > Lactobacillales > Enterococcaceae > Enterococcus > Enterococcus sp. LJL120. The sequence goes on along the minus strand of NZ_JBTXLV010000003.1, from coordinate 260,628 downwards.
GGTTTCGCCAATATTCAAAGAAACTATCCGTTAAAAAAAGTGACTTTTCTATCACTAAAAAATAAGATTGCAGGTGGACAGGAATATAACCGTATGGATTAAATCCAGTAATATCTCCTTGCTCTTCACCATAAGAAATTCCCCAAAAATCAACTCTCTTAGCTGCCATCTTTTGAAAAACTGCCGCCAAATCGCCGATTGGTCCAACATTGGTATCATTAACCAGTAAGAGCTCATCATAATCCGCCAAGCCCGTTTTTCCTAAGTAGTCAACGCCAAACTTAAAAGCTGCTGTATCATAGCCGCTATTTTCTCGAAAAACGACTTCGCCGATTTTTGCTAAACGTTTTTCATCGGCCTCCGGCAAACTGCCATTCACCACAATCAAAACTCTGGTGGACAATTTCGCCAAAGCTTTAAGAAAAACAATTTTGTATTCCTGCAGATGAGCTTGATTTTCGTAAATTACATATATCAAAACCCGGCTGGGATTTTCGTAATTGTTTAATTCCCGCTGCCTTTTTAATGCCCGTTGTCGCATTTTTGCTTGTGGATTGGGTAGTCGACTAAGACCGCTTTTCAATTTTTGTTTGATTCGAGAACCCGCGACTCTGATTAAACGAGGTTCCTTAATCATCCGCACACTGTAATAGTGAATTTTTTTTAATTTGTCCTTCATACCTATTCTGCTCCTGTTTCAATGACCCACTGACCATTTCGTTTTAAAATTCCACTGCTGGAAATTCTTTCGCTTTTAGTCATCTCTGTCTTTGGAGAAATAATAATCACCGGCGAATTTTCACTATCAGAAAACGCAAAGGGCTCGTCCTTGTCATTTCTAATGGACACGTTCAATTTGAGTTTGCAATGGTTGATTTCGTCTAGCTGACAAGTATAGCGGAATGTTTTTAATCCTTTCCCGCTCGTCATTTGATCAAAAGAATTATCATTATACATCCAACTATTGCGGTCAATGTCTTCAATGGAAAAAGCAATATAAGTTTGCATATCTTCTAAAACATTGTAGCTGATTTCAAAACTAATTTCGCGATTATCCCCTTCAAGCAGCTGAGGGGATAATAATTTCACTTTAAAATCTTTAATGTGCTGAACTTCTTCTACCATTTCAGCTTCTTTTAAATCTGCTTCCGCTTGATTGCTGCCTTCAATAACTGTTGCTGAACCGCTTTGATTTACATTGTCCAAAGAATATTGATTGGCAACATCATCAGGGGTCCCAATTACTTTGATTTCGCCGCGATCAATTAAAACCGCTCGATTGCAATATTTTCTAACGGCATTCATATCGTGGGTCACTAAAATAATTGTCTTTTTAGCTTCTTTTGCCTCAGTGAAATAATCATTACATTTTCTTTGAAATGCTTCGTCCCCAACGGCTAAAACTTCATCCAACACTAGAATATCACTCTTAGCTTGAATTGCGACTGAAAAGGCAAGCCGCACCTGCATCCCGCTGGAATAATTTTTCAACTTTTGATTCATAAATTCATGCAGCTCTGCAAAGTTTACAATGTCATCATACATCTCATCCACTTCTTTATCAGAAAAACCTAACATTGCGCCATTCAAGTAAACATTTTCTTTTCCAGTTAATTCTGGATTGAAGCCTACTCCCAGTTCAATAAAGGAAACCAGTTTCCCATCAATTTCAACAGTGCCTTGCTCTGGTACATAAATTTGAGAAATTATTTTCAATAAGGTTGATTTACCACTTCCGTTACGACCAACAATCCCAAAGAAGTCGCCTTTTTCTACACCAAAAGAAAGTCCTCTTAAGACATGCTGCTCTTGATAACCCTTGATGCCTTTAAAATAATTCACCAAGGTTCTTTTTAAACTAGTAGTACTCTCAGTTGGTAAGCGGAACGTTTTATATATATTATCTATTTTAACTGCATACTCTTTTTTCTCTTCCATATTAAATAATCTCCGCAAATTTCTTAGAATTTTTAATGAAGATGCGATAACCGATAATTAAAATTAAAAATGGTAAAACATACGGAATCGCAATAAGCCAATTCGTATTAATCATCTGCCAAACCGGTGTGTAGGCTTCACCGATGGTCAAATACCGCAAATCTTGAATCAGCTGGGCCATCGGGCTAAGCATTAATAATTTAGCAATTGTCGGACTGTAATCCACCACTAGAGAAATCGGATAAATAATTGGCGTTAAATACATCCCTGCCTGCAAAACAATTTCCCAAATCGGCCCAATATCTCTAAACCGCACATAGATTGTCGCCAAAATAAAGGAAACTCCTAACGAGAGGGCATAGAGTTCCACTAACAACAATGGTGCCAACCAGAAATAAGCACTTATCGTCACACCATTAATTAAGCCAAACAAAAATACAATGACTAAACTAATTAATAAATTAATCAAAGCATTCAGAGAAATCGATATCACAATAATTGAGGAAGGAAAACTTAATTTTCTTAACAAATCCCCACGGGTTACAATGGAAGACATCCCTAAGTTTGTTGTTTCATTAAAGAAGCTCCAAATCACTGTCCCTAACAACAAAGCAACTGCGAAATTGGGAATTCCTTGTCCGAATTTTAAAAATCGGACAAAAACGATATATTGAACTGTAAACAGCATTAATGGTTTTAAAATTGACCAGACATAGCCCATTAAACTTCCTTGATAGCGCAGTTTAAAATCAGTCTTTACTAATTCCTTTAGCAAAATTAGATTTTTCTTTTCAAACATATTTTTCTCCTTATAACTTCTGGAATATTTTCATTTCATATTATTATAGTAGCTGATATTTTACACTTAAAAAAGTATACTCGACATCGGCCCCTTTCTCAACAAAAATCTGCAGTCTCCACTATAGCAAGCAGAAGTAAAGAAAAGCTTAATAAAAAGCATCTTAAAATCTAAAATTTGATTTTAAGATGCTTTTTTAATATTTCAAGATAAAATACAGTCAAATCTTTACTTATCTGTCAGAATCATGTTGATTGGCAGAGCCAATCATTTCTTTTTCAGCTTTTTGCACTGCAACTGTTGATGACTTTTCCTTATTTCCCTCTTCAGAATCATCTTGCTCATCAGCCCCAGTCAATTTTTTCACTTGATCGACAAGTCCTTTACGCTCTTCTACCTCGTGGCCAGTAGTATACTCAGCCACTACTGCATTGATAATACCACCTAAGATGATAATCATCGCCGCAATATTCAACCAAATCATCAAGACAATGAAACTACCGATAACTTGGTAGCTACTGACCCGAGAAGCAAAAAAACGAGCATAAAGTCCAAAAACTTGTGACAAGAGCATCCAGCCGACAGTTGCAAAAATTGCCCCCGGTAAAACTGAACGCAAGGATACTTTTGCGTTGGGAACCACAAGATAAATCAGCCCCATAATAACTAGTAAGCCGATAGCCGTCACCGGCCAACGCAAGGTTTGAAAAGTTGACAGCCATTCAGTCGGAAATTGTAAAATTGGCTGTAAATATTCTGTAATAATGCGGCCTAAACCAAATACCAACGTCGACAGCGCCAGTGCCACCATAAAAAGAATAATCACCAACAAAGATACGATACGGACGATGATAAAATTACCTCGCTTTTCAACGCCGTAGGCTTTATTCATGGCAATCTGCAGTGCGTTAATACTTTGGCTGGCCGACCATAAGGCCCCCAATGCCGAAATAGACAATAATCCTCCAGACCCTTGTGTTAATAAATCTTCAATGGCATCCCCCAGAAAAGAAAAAATTTGACTGGGAATCACTTCTTTTAAATAGGTTAAAACAACTTCAGCATCCAAATTTAAAAAAGGCAAAATATTACCAATCGCAATCAGCAATGGAAAAAGCGAGAGCAGCAGGTAATATGCCACAACCACCGAGCTATTTGTCAGCTCGGCTTCGGCCATTCGTGATTGAACAACACGAATAAATTGGGAAACCTGTAGTCGCTGTTGCAGTCGTTTAAACACTGTACCCGCTCCCTTAAAAACTTTAGTAAGTTCCTTCTTCCCCTTGTGAGGTTAAAATTCTTGGACCATCCTTAGTTATTGCAAACGTATGCTCATATTGACAGCTTAATCCGCCATCCAAAGTATAGGCAGTCCAACCATTAGGATCCATTTTCATTCGCCAAGTCCCTGTATTTACCATGGGCTCAACAGTAATCACCATGCCTTCTTTCAGACGAAGGCCTTTACCTTTTTCTCCATAATGGGGAATTGACGGACTCTCATGAATGGTCGGTCCAATGCCGTGGCCGACAAAATCCCGCACCACTGAGAACCCTTCACCTTCAACATATGTTTGAATTGCGTGACCAATGTCACCAATGCGATTACCAATTTGCGCTTGTTCAATACCAATATACAAAGCTTTTTTTGTAACTGCCATCAAACGGTCTAATTCTGGTGTCGACTCGCCGACCACATATGACCAGCAGGAATCTGACATAGCACCTTTTAAGTCAATACACATATCAACCTTAATTAAATCACCGCTTTTTAAGGGCTCTTTCCGTGGAAAGCCGTGGCAAATTTCATCATTGATGCTGATACAAGTTGCATACTCGTATCCTTCAAAACCAATTTGGGCTGCAACACCACCATGACTTTCAATAAAGTTGCGAACAAAAACTTCAATGTCCCAACTGCTAATTCCCGGTTTAATAAAGTCCCGCAAATGGCGATGAACATCAGCTAATAATTCTCCAGACTCATCCATAGCATCAATTTCACGGGTGGATTTTAATGTAATCATTTCAATTATCTCCTCAATCTTTCACTTCTCTGGACCTGAGGCTGAGACATTAGTTAGAACAAAGTCAAACTTTACGAACAATAGCTAGTAAAAAACCACTAAAAATTGCTAATTTGCGATTCGGACCTACTGGACAGCGGGAACAAATATAACATAGTTCGAAATTTCTTCTGAAAAAGACTAATCTCACAGGCTCAAGGAATAATCCTTATTCCAAAGAGTTTTCTGAACCTAGTTTAACGAATCTTTTAAAAAAAGTAAAACACTCCCACCTAAAGAAGTTATAAGATGGTTAAACTTAGTTTGTCGACCCTTTAATCTCACCGTTTTTTGTGCTATATTCATAAATAGTTACAATTACAAGGAGTAGATATCATGGGAGTTACAGTTTTATTTTTTTCAGTTTTATTTTTCGGTCTGTTTTACTTTAAGGAAAGAAAATTCCGTTTATTTTCTTTTATATTAGTCACAATTAATAGTTTTTTGCTTAGTTTAATCGTTTATCAGAGTTTCTTTGCATCTCTAGACTTTGCCTCTGCGAGAGAAATCCTTTACATACCTAACAGTGATATGTTGGTAGTGGCTATGACTGTCACTTCATTATTTTTAGTTTTGGTTGTCTGCGATTATTTAATTGAGTTGTCACCAAACGTTAGCATTGTCCTTCGCTATTCAGAGAGCACTACAGTGTTAGCTAATGTGGTACGATTTCTATTATATCTTTTAGCATTTATCTTAATCTTTGCTGGCTTTTTGTTTCTGAATTCTTGTTACTGGGCTTTAGGTTACTTCGGCGAATTAGATATTAATCAGATATTTTATACTTTGAGCCAACCACTTGAAGGTACCTCGTCTATTCAAATTGAGAGCTTTATCTTCGGCCCCTTGTTAACAAGTGCCCTAACAAGTAGTTTGATATGGTGTGCTTTATATTTTTTGATTAGATTTAAGTTTACTTCTGCTAGGCAGAATAAAAAAAGCTCGCGATCTTTCTTGCGCTTTTTGACTATTCCAATCGCCCTAGTATTAACATTTGGAAATCTTTTTTTAGGTGTTTCAGCATTTGGCTTTGAAAATGTCAAAAGTGCGCTTTTCGATAAAACTGAGCTTTATGAAGATTATTACGTAGCTCCTCAATCTGTCGAAATCAGTTTCCCATCAGAAAAAAGAAATTTGATTTATATTTATGTGGAATCATTGGAGACAACATACACATCTATAGATCTCGGAGGTTCTCAAACAGAAAATTTACTTCCAGGATTAAGTAATATAGCTTTAGAAAACATCAATTTTTCAAATGGCGAGCTTTTGGGTGGAGCACGGAATCTACCAGGCATTAATTTTACTGCTGGAGCTTTAGTCGCTCAAACCTCTGGTACCCCTGTAATTACAAATTATGACCCAAATGACTATGGAAATGGCACTACTCAATATTTACCTGGAGTTTATTCTCTTGGTGAGGTTTTAGAATCTGAAGGTTATAGAAACGTTTTCATGCTCGGGTCAGATGTTACTTTTTCTGGTCGGGATAAATATTTTTCTCAGCATGGTGATTATGATTTTTTTGATTATAAGTATGCCGAAAATCATCAATGGATTCCTGATGATTATTACGTTGGATGGGGATACGAAGATGAAAAACTGTTGGAATTTGCAAAAAGGGAATTGAATCAGCTCGCTAATTCATCTACTCTTTTTAATTTTACAATGTTAACAGCTGATACCCATTTCCCAGATGGGTTACTGACTGGCTCGACTCCACAAAATTTTGATAAACAATATGCTAATGTTATTCATTGGACCGATGCTATGTTGACCGAGTTCATCCGATATATTCAACAACAACCTTATTATGAGAATACTACTATTGTTATCACTGGTGATCATCCAAGTATGGATACAAACTTTTTTTCCAACTTAGACACTGATTATATTAGAACTGTCTTTAATACGATTATAAATCCAGTAATCACGATCCCAAAGGAAGACACAAAAAACAGACAATTCTCCATCTTAGATATGTATCCAACTACTCTAGCTGCCCTTGGAGCGACTATTGAGGGTGACCGTTTGGGCTTAGGTACCAACTTGTTTTCCGGCAAAGAAACGCTTGTGGAGAAGCTTGGATATGATACAATGTACAATGAACTGCAAATGCGGTCATCTTATTACACTAAAAAATTGATGGGTAATACAGATGTTGATGTGAGTATCAGTCAAGCAAGTACCGAGTAATAACATAGGAGTGAACAGATTGGCGTTAGCAAAAATTGTTTATGCGAGCTTAACAGGTAATACAGAAGAGGTTGCCGATATTGTCGCAGAAGCTTTAGAAAACTTAGATTTGGAAGTTGAGTTAAACGAATGCACACAGGTTGATGCTTCAGATTTTGAAGACGCAGATTTGTGTATCGTTGCCACTTATACTTATGGCGACGGTGATTTACCGGATGAAATTGTTGATTTTTATGAGGATTTATTGGAATTGGATTTATCCGGGAAAATTTTCGGCGTCTGTGGCTCTGGTGATACTTTTTATGATGATTTTGGCAAGTCGATTGACGACTTTGAAGCTGCCTTTCTTAAAATCGGCGCAACAAAAGGCGCCGATGCGGTTAAAGTTGATTTAGCTGCTGAGGAAGAAGATATCCAAAAATTGGAAGCTTTTGCGAAAAAATTAACTGAGGCACTATAAAATCTCTAAAAAAATGATAGCTATACCTGGTTCACGTTCACTATCATTTTAGAGGTTGATATCACTGCGTATTAAAAGGTTTAGGGAATTTTTTTCCTTAAACCTTTTTCTTTTTTTCAAAAAAGGGGCTGTCGAAAATAAGGCAGCGTTTCAAAACTGAGATCAACTTTCATAAAAACATTTAATCACGGGTAAAAGCCAAGTGCTACTTTTCTCAACTTTGCAGTTTTCTTTTTTCAAGAAAGTGATACAATAAAGTATAAAATACTTTTATTAAGGAGGCAGCTGAATGGACTTTCCTTCTAAAGCAGCTGAAAAAAAATATTTTGAGCAAACGGCCAGTTTTGAAGAATTTATTGCCTGGTATCAGCAACAGGAACATCCCACTTATGAAAAGCCTTCTTTGACAGTTGATATTGTGTTGGTGTGCTACAATAAAATTGCTGATGAGATAAAGTTGTTACTCATTCAAAGAAAAAGTCATCCTTATCGCAATTCTTGGGCTCTTCCCGGTGGCTTTGTCAATCCAGATGAATCAGCGGAAGCCAGTGTGTTGCGGGAAACTTTTGAGGAAACTGGCGTCGGTATTACCGATGAGAATATTGAGCAGCTCCATACCTTTTCAACACCTGGACGTGATCCCCGTGGTTGGGTCGTAACAGTTAGTTATCTAGCGTTCATTGGCGAGGAAGCCTTAGTTGCTGGTGATGATGCAAAAGAAGTTGGCTGGTTCACGTTGAAGCATCAAGGTCAGCAGTTACTTTTAACTAAAGATGAGATTGAAATTGTTTTAGACATTCCTTCGGGAAAATCAGTTGGTAAAAATACTTTAGCCTTTGACCACAATCAGTTGATTTTGAAAGCCTACCAACGAATTATTAATAAAATGGATCATGAACCGCAAGTGCTGTTAGTTTTAGGCGATAGCTTCACGATTACTGAGGCCCGCAAAGTTTTTGCAAATTTCTTAGGGGTCGATTATAAGTCGATTGACCATTCTAACTTTAAAAAAGCAATGTTAGGTTACTTTGAGGAAATCGGTGAGCGCCCTGTTGGCATTGGTCGCCCCTCAAAAATATATCGATTGAAGGCTGAGGTCATTACTGACAGTTCCCGTTAATTTTCAGCTTGGATAGCTCTGTAGTAACTGAACTTAGAAAAACTCAAGGTTGTAAAAGATTTTCCAAAACAAAAACCATATGTCGAAACAATTCCTGTTTTATTGTTTCGACATATGGCTTTATTTATTTTTTCGGACAGAATTTTTTACTGCAGTTTTGCAATAGTTCTAGGGAGTCTAGATTGTCAGCATCTTTGACAATCCTAAAGTAGAAGGTCTCATCGTTTGCCAAAAAACTCAGCCAATACTCTTCGGGTGTCTCTTCCAGAGAAACCTGCCGCAAATCCTGCCAAAAGAAATGGGTGATAAATTTTCGTTTATCAAAAGCTCCCAATCCCAATAACGAATGATTTCGTTTCACAATCAACCGCTTTTTATCAAAAGCTAATAAGTATTCTTCTTCCTTCAACGCGGTCCATGCCAGATTAGCCGAACCCTGCCAATGATTTTTCGAATTAAAATTCAACTGCCGCCGAGCGATAAGATAATTATTCTTGGGAGCTAGACCAACGTAATAAACAAACGAATGCAACTCTCGCGTTGATAACTGCTGAATCTTTTCCATACTCAACCTCCTCGTCCTGGTTAAATCTCAACTGCTTTTGCCTCATAATAAAACTCTGCGCAACACACAACTACTCACTTCATTCTATAAAATAAAAAAATATTCAGAAAATATTTCACCATCATCTTGATACTCTTAATATTACCTCAAGTCCGGCTTTTTGAATATCAGCCCTGAGACCTATTTTTAAAATAAATCCCTGTCAGCTTTGAAAACTACTTGTTTATCAGGCTTTAATTCGAATTTCTGAAAATGCTTCCTCAAAATAATTTTAGAAAATAATATGCCAACTATTTGAAAAGAGTCCGTATTTCACAGAACTGCTTTATGCTATAATTAAATTGCAAGCGTTTTCTTTTTGTTGTTCTGCAATTTTTCCAAACGATCCCGAGCCTTGTTATTGAGTCAAATGAGTTTCATTTACTAAAAGGAGGAGTTCTATGAATAAGGTAATCACCTTGGAGCAAGTAACTGAACAGCTGCATGATGGCATGTCGATTATGATTGGTGGATTTTTAGGAATTGGTGCCCCGTTGCGCTGTATTGAAAAAATTGTTGCATCTGGTGTCAAGGATTTGACGATTATTTCGATAGTCTCGTCAAATCCGCCAGGAGGCTTTGATATTGCTCCCCTATTCAAAAATAAACAGGTAAAAAAATATATTACCTCCCATATTGGAACAACCGAAGAAGTGCAAGAAGCGATTAAGAACAATGAAATTGAGGTAGAGCTTTTCCCAATGGGGACTTGGACAGAAAAAATTCGCTGTGGCGGATATGGCATCGGTGGGGCTTTAACGCCTGTTGGCATCGGAACAAAAATGGAAGAAGGCAAACAGATTATTGAAGTCGAAGGCAAAAAATATATTCTTGAAGTGCCTTTGCGGGCTGACTTGGCCATTATTAAAGGCTATCGAGGAGATACATTAGGTAACATTGAATATCGGGGAGCTTCGATTAACAGTAATCCCATTATAGCAGCAGCAGCTGACTTCACAATTGCCGAAGTCAATGAGATTGTTGCAGTAGGCGACTTAGAACCGATTCGAGTTGGCACACCAAGCGCTTTTGTAAAAGCTGTTGTTCAAGGAAATACTCTTGATGAACAGGAAGAAGTAATGGAACAGCGCTGGATTGAAACCAATCGTTTTGCTAAATAAAGGAGGGATAAAGATGAATGATCGAGATAAAATGTCAAAGAGAGCCGGTTTAGAACTAATCGGTGCTTCTGTTGTAAACTTAGGCTTTGGGATGCCTGTCAATGTCGCCAACTTTATTCCTGACGGTGTGGAGGTGCAGCTGGAAACAGAAAATAGTGCGTTAGGTATGGGGCCGACACCGAAACTTGGTGAGCAAAATTCTGATAATGCCAATGCTGCTGGCTTTCCTATTACTCTTTTACCCGGTGCTTCTATTTTTGATGTCGGGGTTTCCTTTGGCATCATCCGTGGCGGCCACGTTGATGTGGCCATCTTGGGGGCCTTAGAGGTCGATCAAGAAGGCAGTATCGCTAACTGGTCAATGCCGAGCCGTTCACCGGGAATGGGCGGTGCTATGGATTTAGTAGCGGGCGCTAAAAAAATTGTCATCATGCTGACCCACACCAATAAAGCCGGCCAATCAAAAATTTTGAAAAAATGTACCTTACCTTTAACCGGCTACGGGGTTGTCGATATGATTATCACTGAAAAAGCTGTCTTTAAAATGGTGGAGGGGCAATTAGTTTTGAGTGAAAAAGACCCTGCGTTATCAGTGGAAGATGTTAGAGCAATCACTGAGGCGGAATTTGAAGTAGCAGCCGATTTGCGGGATTATCAGATTTAACAGAAAGCTTTCACTCAGCAGAGCTGCGAAATTTCTTTAAATTTGATTAAGTTACGGTATCACAGCAACTTAATTATCTAACAAAAATTAAAATGATTGGAAAACTTCAGCCTGGCTAATCAAACGGTCAGGCTGTTTTTATTTTTTTAAAATAAAAAAAACTTGCCTCAATCAGCCTAGTAGCCAGAGTCAGCAATGATGCTGACTCTAGACGACCGTCTGATAATCGAAGACAAGTTTTATTTATTAAAATTGATAAATGTTACTCTTTGCCCATCGCCCGTTGGATAGCCTTCACAATTTCCACGATTGGAATAATTGCAAATGAGGCACCTAAGACGATTGCCCATTGATACATATCCAGATGTGCCACCCGGAAAATATCATTTAAACCTGGTACGACAATAATCACCATCATTAAAGCAAATGATAATAGAATCGCCCAGTTAAAGGTTTTATTGCGGAACGGTCCAACTTTGAACAGTGACTGGTGAATGGATTTTACGTTAAAGGCATGGAACAATTGCATTAAGCCCAACGTTGCAAATGCCATCGTCAATGCATCACTGTGGATTGCATCGTAACCAGTGTGAACTGGCCATTGAATTGCTGCCCAGTAAACGAAAAGAACCGTCGCACCTTCTAAAATACCTTGGTAGATAATACTGCTAAGAACACCGCCAGAGAAGAGATTGGAATTACGGCCCCGTGGTTTGTGGCTCATCAAATCTTTTTCAGCCGGTTCCATTCCTAAAGCAATCGCTGGGAATGTATCGGTTACTAAGTTAATCCATAATAAATGAATTGGTAACAATGTGTCCCAACCAAGTAAAGTTGCGATAAATAAAGTTAAGACTTCACCTAAGTTGGCAGCCAATAAATATTGAACAGTTTTTTGAATATTGGAGAAGACTTTACGGCCTTCCTCCACGGCAACGACGATAGTTGCAAAGTTATCGTCGGCTAAGACCATATCAGAAGCGCCTTTAGAAACTTCCGTTCCAGTAATCCCCATACCGATACCGATATCTGCTTGCTTCAATGAAGGAGCATCATTTACTCCATCACCGGTCATCGCAACTACTTTACCTTCAGTCTGCCACGCTTTAACAATCCGAACTTTATGCTCTGGTGAAACCCGAGCATAAACGGAGTATTCATGAACCCGCTTAGCAAATTCTTCATCTGACATTTCATTTAATTCAGCACCTGTTAAAACGGCATCATCATCACCGGCTTTGATAATTCCTAAACGCGCGGCAATCGCTTCGGCTGTGTCACGGTGGTCACCGGTAATCATAATTGGACGAATACCAGCTTTTTTAGCCATCCGCACAGCTTCAGCAGCTTCTTTACGTTCTGGGTCAATCATGCCGACTAAGCCAGCAAAAATTAAATTATTTTCTAAGTCTTCTGTCGTTAATTCTGTTGGGATTGCATCAAGATATTTGTAAGCCATTCCCAACACCCGCAAAGCTTGTCGAGCCATGTCGGTATTATTTTCTAAAATAATATTTTTTTCTTCGGCTGTCATCGGTTTTACTTCACCGTTTAATAACACTTCAGTTGTCCGTTGTAATAAGACATCCGGCGCACCTTTAACAGCCACTAAGAATTTACCATTGGCTAATTGATGAATGGTGCTCATCAATTTCCGATCAGAATCAAATGGTAATTCTGCGACCCGTGGTTCAGCAGCAACTTTTTCCGTTACGTTAAAGCCATGATCTAAACCGTATTGCACCAAAGCCGTTTCGGTTGGATCGCCAATCAAAGAGCCGTCTTGGGCAAATTTAGTATCATTGGCATAGTTCATCACTTTTAATGCTAGATTGTCATGACTAACATCATCACCAGCCGGTACTTGGGTATTGTCAAAAAAGATTTTTTCAACGGTCATTTGGTTCAATGTCAACGTACCAGTTTTATCAGAGGCAATAATATCTGTTGAACCTAATGTTTCAACAGCTGGTAATTTCCGAATAACGGCATTTCGTTTGGCCATTACTTGAGTACCTAGAGCTAAAATAATTGTTACAATCGCTGGCAGCCCTTCCGGAATGGCTGCAACGGCTAAGGAAACAGAAGTTAACAGCATATCAATTGGATCAGTTCCGTTAATCACGATTCCTACTACAAACATGATGACCGCAATCACAATAATTGCGATGGTTAAGAATTTACCTAAGTCATTTAAATTGGTTTTCAACGGTGTTTCTGTTTCATCCGCTTGAGCTAACATGTTGGCGATTTTACCAACTTCGGTATTCATCCCAGTGTTTACAACAACCCCGGTACCACGACCGTAAGTCACGTTAGAGTTTGAATAAGCCATGTTGATTCGGTCACCGATACCAATATCAGTGCCTTCTAAAACAACGATTTCTTTTTCAACTGGCACTGATTCACCGGTTAAAGCTGCCTCTTCAATTTTTAATGAATTAGAGCTGATTAGACGCATATCCGCTGGAACAACATCCCCAGCTTCCAGCAAGACGATATCCCCTGGGACTAATTCATTACTTTTAATTGATAAGGTGTGGCCATCCCGTAAAACATTCGCATTGGGCGTTGACATTTCCTTCAAAGCTTCAATCGCTTGTTCGGCTTTGGATTCTTGGAAGACACCCATCACGGCATTGATTACAACTACTAGAAGAATGATGATAGAATCAACAAGCTCGTGGGAGACGACTGCTGAAATAATTGCTGCTGCAATCAATACAATAATCATCATATCTTTGAACTGTTCTAAAAATTTCATGAAGAGACTTTTTTTCTTGCCCTCTTCCAGCTCATTGAGACCATATTCTTGAATTCTCTTTTGGGCTTCACTAGCACTTAACCCTTCGGCAGACGACTGAACTTCCTGCAGGACCTCAGCCTCTGTTTGCGCATAAAAGGGAGCTTGAACCTGCGCCTTTTTTTCTTCTGACATTTTCATCCTCCTAATTTTTAAATATGTGCTGCGGGATTTCAGAGTAAAAAAAATAGACTCACGTACACTCAAAAAGCGTACATAAGTCTCACTATTTAAGACAGCGCCAGAAAATTTCTTCCGGTGTTGGTGACGCTGTCACAGCAAAATCCTTGCTGCTAGTTACTCCCTCATGTAAATACCACAGGCGATATTTAATTACAAAATCAATTATAACTGTTGCAAGAGGGGACTGCAATCTTTTTAAGGAATTTTTTCAGGTAAAGGTTTTCACCCTGTTATAAATAAAAAAATTATTGAAATTGGAAATTTTTATGACCGACTGCAAAACTCTTAGCATGATACAACCAAGAACCGCCATCACCGCTGCCGTCATTTGAGCAGATGACCAGCTGCTTTTGCTCTGGATAAACGGCAACACTTGTCGAACGCAACATCTGCCGCTGGATTCTTTCCGGCAAGAAAATTTGTTCAATCGGCAGGCCTTCTGGATTAAAGACCAGCACACGCCCTTGCATATACATCGCAACGTATAAATTTCCCAGAGCATCGATACAAATTGAATCTGGCCCTTCCAAGCCGCTAAAGTGATAAGGCACGGCACTGCCGTATGCCGGGATTGTGACATGATCTTCCGCTAGACTCCAGAAATGCAAACGATTGTTGCTCATCTCTGTTGTCCACAAGCCGTCATTGGTTGGATTTAAAGCTACACCATTAGGCACGGCCATATTGCCCATCACTTGGGTAATTTTTTGATAATCGGCAGACACATAATAAACCCCGCCAATCGGGTTGCAGGAATACCCTTTAAAATCAGTAAAATAAAAACCGCCTGCTTCATCAAAAATCAAATCATCAATCACAAAACCAAAGGAGGCATCAACAATTGTTTCCAGTCCGCTACCATCTGGCTGCATGGCAAGGACGCTGCCGGTACTCTCCATATCGCCTAGACAGCAAATAAATAAGCGCCCGTCTCGATGAATTTTCAAAGCTGCCGGATTTTGATTTTCCAACAGCGCAATTTGTGTCAGCTGCATTTCAGGCAGCTGCAAACAATAAATCCCGCCACCAAAAACATCGACAAAATATAAATCCCCCTTACGATCAAAACAGAGTCCCTCCAGCTGCATTTGCTGGTTTGATACTTTAAACCACGGCTCAGCCACTTGATAAGGGATCGTTAATTCATGATTTGGTAGTAAGCCTGGCTGTAAAAATTTATCGCTCCGCATAAAATTCCTCCTCTATCAAAGAAAACGATTTCATTGAAATCATAGCATTTTTTTCAATGAAAGAAAAATTTTCTTTTTTAGCTCGTCATTTTTTCAAAATTGAGCAAGATATATCAAAAAAAGTTTTTTTAATCCTGCTATACTTTGATTACAGGAGGAAGCAGCCTATGCATACCGCTGAAATTCAACAAGCGATTACTTTCATTGAAGCTAATTTGACTGAAAACTTATCTTTGGCGTCAGTCGCCGACAATGTCGGACTGTCGAAATTTTACTTTCACCGCCTGTTTAAAAAAGAAGTTGGCATCCCCCTTTATACCTACATCAAGGAAAGACGGTTAACGCTAGCCAGCAAACTATTGACCCAAAGCCAAATCAGCATTTTAGAGATTGCCTTAGTCGCCCAATTTGACTCACAGGAAGCTTTTAGTCGGGCCTTTAAACAAAAATTTCACCTGCCACCTAAGCTTTATCGAAAGACTTTAACAAATTTAATTTCTCAGGAGGAAAAAAATATGACAACAACTACTGAAATTTCTGGCTGGCTGTTTTCCGGCAGTGCCAGTGAAAAATATCGACTAGAGCTCGACCAGCAAACCTTTCATTCTGGAACCCAAGCCGCTCTGCTGAAAAGCATCGCTGACACTTTTGAACAACCGGACTTTGCCACAATTTTGCAGCAGTTTACACCGGAAAATTATTTAGGTAAACGGGTAAAATTTTCGGCCTTTATTAAAGCCGATGAAGTCGTTGGCTGGGCTGGTTTATGGATGCGGATGGATGGTGGCTTCACCGACACAATTTTAAAATTTGATAATATGCAAAACCGGCCTATTCAAGGCACCCGTGATTGGAACTACTATTTTACTGTTTTAGATGTCCCTGTGGAAACCACCATCATCAATATCGGCATTCTTTTACAGGGGGCCGGAAAAATTTGGGTGGATAGCGCCAAGTTTGAAGTGGTCGACCACACTGTGCCCACCACCGATTGGAAGGAAGAAGAAATCTATCAAGCTGGGCCAACGAATTTAGACTTTGAAAAAAACTAACAGCACAAAAAATATCCTGATTGGTGACTGTGCCAATCAGGGTATTTATCTGTTTATCAACTTAACGTCAAATAATTTTTTTGTTAATTTAAAAATTAGCAGTCCATACCAACCTATTTATCCGCACTCCAAAAATCAGCGGCCGTGCCCTGCTCCATACCCATCACAAATTTTTCGCGAATATCTCCATAAGTCTCTGAAAGCTGGGTCACCAAATGTTTCATTTCTTCTCGCTTGGTTTTTTTATCCACCGGGCAGGGATTAAAAATCACCGGCAGCTCTTCTCTTTTGACAAAGCGTTTGATTTCCATTTCCTCTAAATAAAGCAGCGGGCGAATTAAAGTGACGCCAGTTCTTGTCAGATAGCTTTTAGGTTCAAAGCTATTCATTTTCCCATGGAGTAAAAAATTCATAAAATACGTTTCAATAGCATCATCCAAATGATGCCCCAACGCAACCTTCTGGCAGCCTAATTCTTTTGCTCGGTTATATAGATAGCCGCGGCGCAATTTAGCACACAAGGAGCAGGGCGATTTTTCTTCGCGGATATCAAACACGACTTGGGCAATATTAGTATCCACAACATCTAATTGATAACCTAAGGATGCCACAAAATTTTCTAGAGGTGTTATATCCATTTCAAAGCCCATCGCTAAACTAATTGGTACAATTTCAAAATCAAAACCTAGCCGCTGCTGACGGCGAATCATCTCTAAAAAATAGAGCAAACTGGTACTGTCCTTCCCACCGCTCATGCCAATCGCTACTCGATCCCCCGGTTGAATCATTCCATGATTTAAAATCGCTCGGCGAATCGGATTGTAAAATCGCTGATTATCTTTTTTGACAAACGTCATTCTCTCACCTCAATAAGTTCTTTTCATTTATTATTGCTGAGGAATTTTCAGAAGTCTAGGGAAATTAAAAAAATCTCAGCTAACCAAAAAACCGCTAGCAACAAGTAAGACTCCTTCTTGCTGCTAGCAGTTCGTCAAAAATTTCAGCTGCGCTCTCTTACTCGTCTTGATAAAAGCCCATGTCAAGACTGTACTGCTCACCACTGACAATGTCGTATTGAATCATTTGGTACTCCTCGTAAATTTCCTCCTGTGGGCTGGAGAGCTGGGCTGTTTCGAACCATTGATTGCCTTGGTAGTACAAGCCCTTTTCAAAGGCTGGTAAGAAATCCTCAACAGCTAACAGCATCTCATAAAAACCTGTCGTTGATTGATTGCTTTGACTCAATAAATTAGGCGCAAAGTAAAACGGACTTGTAATGGTATCATGGGTCTCCTGCTGCGTTAACTCACCGGCAGAATCATAGATTAAAAATTGTGTCTCATGCAGTGTTGCTCCAGCATTTTCCTCTTGAATCTCATCGGAATAAATTCCTGGTAAATGATCGCCCCAAAACACAACTAGCGTCCGTCGATCTAATTGATTCAACTCTGTCAAAAATTCCTGCAACGCTTCAGAGCTATAGGCAATATCCTGCAGATAATTATTTAACGAAGCGCTGTTGTCATTGCCAGTAGCGGAATAATTCAAAGTCGAATATTTGCCAGAATACGGCATGTGGGTCTGCATGGTGACCAGATGGACAAACTGTGGCGTCTCATCGGTGCTCAACAGGTCCATAATTTCTGAATAAGCCGCAGCGTCAGAAATGTAAGGATTATTTTCAATCGTATCGGTATGGGTCATCGTGTCCTCATATAAAAAGTCATCAAAGCCCAGCTTTTCATAGACATCTTGCCGCTTATACATCGAGGTATTGTAAGGGTGAATGGCCGTCGTTTGATAGCCTCGGCCACTTAATAGCGAAACCATCGACGGTAACTGATCGAGATTAGAGACTAACATCGTGTATGGTGTGGTCATTTGAACATTCATCAAGCCCATCGACAAACTGGTTAGAGCTTCAAATTCAATGTTGGCAGTCCCGCCGCCGTAATTTTGCGACAGCATTTTTCCGCTGTAGGTTTCATCAGCAACCGCATAATAATCTGCTAAAGGATCACCTTCAACGGTAATGCCGCTTAAATTGGCTGGATCTGAAAAACTTTCACTCATCACATAAATGATATTCGGCTCTTCATCGGTTGCCGTTTGATTGTTTTCCGTTGCTTGACTTTGGTATTTATCGACAATTTCTTGGACGGCTTCTTTAGAATAGCCGGCTGGCTCATCCATCGCATCAACGTTTAAATTATATAAAAAGCCGCCGACAAAGCCGACATTATAATAATTCATCTGCTGGCTGTAGGGAATCCATAGAGCCGTCTTATTATAGGCTTGCCGCAATAGATTGTCTTCATTATTAAAATCACTGAAATAAACTAATAAACCACTGGAAAGAACCAAACCCACTACCCGCAGAATCTGCAGCTTGCGGTTCATCTTAAAGCTGCGGTAAATTTGATAGATAAAGACCGCCAAAATTAAAACGGCTAAAATCATCAAGAAGACAAATGGACCGGTGCCGACCATTTCCCGTAATAGTCCGAATTCGACAATCATTTTTAAATCATCGGGATAAATCGGCTCCTCCCGATAGAGCATTTTCAAATAATCGGCATAGCCTAAAACGCCAATCACAAACGTATAAAAAATGGCGCCAATAGTGACTGAGCCGGCAATCGACATGATAAAGACTAATAGCGTGCCTAAAACCAGACTGCCTAAGAAAAATTTTTCGACATGCCATGAAAAAGCAAATTTAAAAGCTAGACTTGTATCATAATCATTTTGACTCCACTGCAGATAAAGATTGCTGATAATCACTAAGATAAACAATAAAACGACCGTCAAAACCAGCTTGACGATTGGCTGTTTCAAAAACTGTTTGATTTTTTTTCCTACTGCTTTCACTAGGTCCTCTTTCCTCAGAGCCGGTACTTTGAAAAATATCCATTCGCAAATGCTTTCCAGCGCAAAAGACTGGGGCAATTGTTTAATTTTGCCCCAGAATATCCTGTTGACTCGATTGCAACTGTGACATTAGTCTTTTTAACAGATGAAAGCCCGGACTAGCTTATATTTGCTTCTGCGGTCCAATAGGTCCGAATCGCAAATTAACACTATCTAGTGGTTTTCACTAGCTAGCCCTCGAAAAATTCCGCTCTCTTCTAACTAATGTCACGGTCTCAAAAAATCCGCTGTATTTCGTTAATAGTCACACTTGCTTTATGTTTCGCTACCAGACTCGACATTTAACTCTATGTACCAGGACACCTTAACTCAAGTACGAGTCAACATGTCCTGCGTCGATTTATTTCCAAAAATCATCAAAAATTGTGATGGGTAGATGACGTTTGTGGAGCGTCTTTTGCCACCAGCCTTCAATTGTCGCTTGAGCTTTGGCTGAGACAGCCTTGCCTTCTGTGTAATCATCAATCTCATCATAGGTGACACCTAAAGCCGCTTCATCGGCCAAGAGTGGCTGGCCGTCTTCTAAATCAGCTGTCGGCGTTTTCGTGTAGATTTCCGGTGCTGCGCCTAATTCTTTTAAGAGCATTTTCCCTTGCCGTTTATTCAAACGAAACAGCGGTAAAATATCCGCCCCGCCATCGCCAAATTTTGTAAAGAAACCGGTGATGTTTTCAGCGGCGTGATCGGTTCCTAAAACGGCACCGTTTTTTTCGCCGGCAATCCCATATTGAGTAATCATCCGTTGACGGGCTTTGATATTGCCCTTATTAAAATCGCTAATCGTTACACCAGCTTCATTTAAAGCTGCGACTTGTGCATCGACAGCTGGCTTAATGTTGACCCGCAGTGTGACGTCCGCTTGAATAAAATCAATGGCCCGCATCGCATCCGCTTCATCCGCCTGCTCACCATAAGGTAAACGCACGGCGATAAATTGATAGCTGTTATCGCCAGTTTCTGCGCGCATTTCAGTCATCACCAGTTGCGCCAGCTTACCGGCCAAAGAAGAATCTTGGCCGCCGCTAATGCCTAAGACGAAAGTTTTTAAAAATGGGTATTTTTTTAAGTAGGCTTTTAAAAAATCGACGCTTTTACGAATTTCCTCTTGGGGATTAATCGTCGGCTGAACCCCTAATTCAGCAATAATTTCTGTTTGTAATGTCATCATGAAACTCCCTTCATTTTGCAATTCTCAATTGAGATTTTGGACTTCTTTACGCACTTTTTCAATCAAGCGCATTTTGTGATTCCAACAGTCAGTTGATAAATCGACTGGGTATTTTTGCGGATTGAGATCACGTTTGTACTCATCCCACAAGGAATCTTTGACCTGATTAGAATACTCTTTGATTTCATTCAAGCTTGGCAACTGATAGACCCGGTTGCCATCAACAAAAATCTCCTGCATCAGCGGCCGGGCTTCAAAATCACGAACCGTTTTATTAATAAAAGTATGGACGGGATGGAACATAAAGATTTCCTCTTCTAAACGGGGATCTTCCTCCCAAAGCGTTACATAATCTCCTTGACTCTTGCCATCAGCCCGACTAGTAATCCGCCAAACTTGTTTTTTTCCGGGAGTGCTGACTTTTTCTGCATTAGAAGATAACTTGATGGTATCCTTCATCTTGCCTTGTTCATCTTCAATTGAAACTAATTTGAAGACCGCACCTAAAGCCGGTTGATCGTAAGCCGTAATCAGTTTAGTGCCGACACCCCAGACATCAATCTTAGCCTTTTGCATCTTTAAATTTAAAATTGTTTCCTCATCTAAATCATTTGAGGCATAAACTTTAGCTTCTGTGTAGCCGGCATCGTCCAATTGTTCCCGCACTTTTTTAGAAATATAGGCCATATCGCCGCTATCAATCCGCACCCCTAAGAAATTAATTTGGTCGCCAAGCTCACGGGCCACTCGAATGGCGTTAGGCACACCCGAGCGCAAAGTATCATAAGTGTCCACCAAAAAGACACAGTCCTTGTGGGTTTTGCCATAGGCCATAAAAGCATCGTAATCATTGCCATAGGATTGGACTAACGAATGGGCATGGGTACCGCTAGCTGGAATGCCGAAAATTTTTCCCGCTCGGACATTAGAGGTCGCATCGGCACCGCCGATATACGCTGCGCGAGTCCCCCAGATAGCCGCATCTAATTCCTGAGCGCGACGCGTTCCAAATTCCAATAAGGGTTCATCGCCGACAACAGATTTAATTCTGGCCGCCTTAGTCGCAATCAGCGTTTGAAAATTAATAATATTTAACAGTGCTGTTTCCACAAGCTGGCAATGTGCCAAAGGACCTTCCACTTGAACAATTGGTTCATTGTTAAAGACGATGTCCCCTTCTAAAGCCGAACGAACGGTACATTTAAATTTAAAATTTTTCAAATAAGTTAAAAACTCTTCTGAATAGCCGCTGACTTCCCGTAAATAATCGAGGTCACTCTCAGAAAAAGTTAGATTTTCTAAATAATTGACCAAGCGTTCTAAACCGGCAAAAATCGCATAACCATTGCGAAAAGGCATATCCCGAAAATAACACTCAAATACTGCATGCAAGTCTGCTCGCCCTAAATCAAAATAGGTTTGCATCATATTGATTTGATACAAATCCGTATGCAAGGTCAAACTGTCATCTGCATAATTTTTATTCATCCTGAAACTCCCCTGTCATTTATTTAACTGCTATTATAACAAAAAACTTTTAAACAGTAGCCAATAACGCAAAACTTCTTGCAGAAATCTCTTAAAACTGCTGAAAATTTCACTAAAAAATGAAAAGAGTCTGCCGTACCAACTACTATCCAATTAGCAAAACCAAAACCAGCCTCAAAGAACTGCTGAACTAGCTTGATTTAGCTTTAAACGCTAAATTTATCAAGCTTCTCAGCAAAATCCTTGCTAAATCTGAGTCCTCTGAATTTCAGGTGACCCAGATGCGCCTTATTTTGATAATTTCTTTAGATAGCACTGATACTACAGGCTCTCTGTCTTTTAGTCTTGTGTCACGGCTTTTTGGATAACAACGAAATCCTTCGCTGTAAATTCCAAGCCCTGTGCGGCCATTTTTTCTAGTACGCCGTCCAGGTAAATGCAATCGCCGCCCTTTACTCCTGCTAACAATTTATCACAAACAAAATCAATTTCGGTCTGCTCAATTTTCCGGCTTTTATTAAAAAGCACGAGGACAATCGAATCAAAGGTGTCCACCTTCAAGATAGTCGTCCGATCCAAAGTATAAATTTCATAGGATTTAATCCGCACATTGTCGAATAAATAAGAACAAATGATGGGATAGACACGTCTCAAGGACACGCTGGTGTTTAACTGGCTTTTGATTAATTTCATAAACTAAATCCTCTCTTTACAGTTGCCTTAATCTTCTGGTACCGGCATTTCAATTACCACAATATCCTTGCGGGGCTGCGTAAATTTAAAGCCGGCTTGGGTCATCTTTTCCTTGACCCCCACAGTAACTTTGACCTGCTCTCTAGTCGCATGCAGGAGCCGATGAATTGTAAAGTCGACCTCTTGTTTGGTGATTTTCTTCTTGGTATTAATCATGACAATCCGAATGACATCATACAAATCCGCATAAATAATTTGATTGCGGTCCAATGAGTACATTTTGTAAAATTTAATTGCCCGTGAATCAAAGATATACTTGGTAATATTGGGATAGGTATTTTCCAAATTCAAATTGGAATTAATCGGTGTTTCAATTAATTTCATACTCTCAATCCTCCAGTTATGAATAATTTATTATACATCAACTTTCAAAAAAAATTGACCATAACCCCTTGACCTTTACCTAACGTCAAGGTTTAAACTAAGGTTAGCCAGAAAAATTGCGAGGAGACTAAAAAAATGGAATACACGGTGCAAAAACTAGCAAAATTATCTGGAATCAGCTCCCGCACGCTGCGCTATTATGACCAAATTGCTCTTTTAAAGCCAGCACGCCTTAATTCGGCCGGTTATCGCATCTACGGTAAAAATGAAGTCAACCGCCTGCAGCAGATTCTTTTTTATCGGCAATTAGAATTTTCTCTAGAGGAGATTCAAAAAATTCTCGATCAAACGGATTTTGATTATCAACAGGCGTTGCAACAGCATTATCAGCAACTATTAGCTAAAAGAGAGCAAATTGATTTATTATTGCAGACCGTCAGTGAAACATTAGCTTATTATAAAGGAGAAAAAGACATGCCAGATTCAGAAAAATTCGCCGCTTTCAAAGCCGCCAAACTAGCGGAAAATCAAAGAAAATATGGTGCAGAACTAAAAGAAAAATATCCAGCCGAGCAATTGACTAGTGCCAATCAAAAATGGCAGGAATTGACAGAAAGTCAATTTGATGAGCTGCAGACAGCTGAAAATACGCTGATTGAAATCCTCAATCAATTATTGGAAACAGCGACGCCTGCGATTCCTAGCCCACTGGCCGAAGCGGCCTTTACCGCCCATAAAAAATGGCTGACACTAGCGGCCCCTTTTTATTCAAGAGAGTATCATAAAAATTTAGCCTTGATGTATGTTGAGGACCCCCGCTTTGCCAAGTATTACAATGAAAAAACTGAGAAGGATTCGGTTGCTTTACTTAAACAAATTATTGATTATTATGCGTAAAGTCACTCCATAAAAATGGTTAATGAAAAAATTTTAAAAACACAAAAAAGACTGGAGCAGCCAGTCTGTCATATAGCAGATAGAGCCGCTCTATTTTTCGATGATGTTAGCGAAAATAGGGCGGTAAAATCTTTTGCTGACGGCTGACTGCTCCAGTCTTTTATTGATTACTCCGGCGGATAAATTCATAGGGCATTGAATAAATGCCCTTTTTAGCTTGGATTGCCAGTTCAAAGGCTGTGCTGCCACATTCAATTAAATGATGATCAATCGTTGAAATGTGCAGGACATCGCTGATAAAAAGATTTTCCCGACCAATTAGTAATTCCATTTCCGGCATGAGCATCCGAATCCCCGCGGCTACCAAGTCGCCGTTGGTAAAAATTCCATCCACTTGCCGTTCTTTAAAAAACGGCACTGCGTCTTTGCCGTCCTCAATAGTTAAACTGTTCCAAAAAATATTCTCTTCGGTAAAATCCTCAAAAATTTCATGACATAATTGCACCGTAATTTTTGAATTATAACTCAACGTCCGACTGCGACCAAGAGTCACCCCCGGATTACGCACTCCTTTAGCTTTCAAATAGTTAAGGGCCTCTGTCAGAGAATCGATGCGGTTGATAAACGTACAGCCGTCGGATAATTCGGGAATATCCTCACAAAAGACAATCCGGCCATAGTCTAAATAAGGAAAGATATCGACTAATTTATTGGCCCGTGAAGTTAAAATCAAACCGTCAAAACTTTTAGCTGCTAACTGCTGCAGGTATTTTTTCTCCGTTTCCGGGTCATATTTTGTCGGCAGCAGGGTAATCTGATAGCCGTAATCAAAGGCTGTTGTCATAATGCCGCTGATTAATTGGTCAAAATAAGGGTGATTCACATAGGGGACAATCACCCCAATATTTTTAGTTTTCCCAGAACTCAACACCTGCGCTGTTCGATTGGGAATATAATTGACTTCAGCCATCACTTTCAAAATTTCTTGCCGTTTTTTTTCATCGACATAGGGATTGTTGTTGATAACACGAGAAATCGTGGCGACCGAATAACCGGTAAGTTTAGCGATATCACGGATATTGGCCATCTTGTTGCCCTCCTGATTTTGCAAGTAAACAAATGTCTGTGAACCTAGACTCAATCTGCTTAACTTCATTTTTCTATTCGTTTAACAAAAAACGCTGACTGTTGCAGCTAAATGCTGATTTAGCTCGCTACCGCCGTCAAATGTTCCTGTAGATATTCTACCACACCTAATCCATAACACTGAAATTGATACAAGCTATGCTCATAATAAAAGCTAATGCCATCCACGCCAAAGAAATCAGTTGTATCGAGATGGCTGATTTTAGCTAAAGGAATTTCACAGATTGCCTTTTGGTAGAACCCTCGCGGTTGCTGTAACACCATTTTACCAGCTGAAAAATCAATAATCGCGTAGAAAAACTTTGTTTCCTTGGCATCGGTAATTTTCACATAAGTATACATAAAATCATCCTTCTTTCATTATTTATAATAAGTTTTTTAACTGAGTTAAGTATAAGTTATGAAACGCGTACCAGAGCAAGTAAAATATTTTAGAAATTTTGATTTTTTTTAACCGCAAGAAACCCTCTAAGATTCGACTGAACAGCCGCCTTAGAGGGTAGTTTTATTTTTTTTAGTTACTCAAAGTACCTGTCTTTTATTTAAAGACTCGATAAATTTCCAATTGAATGGAATATTAAAATGAGGTAGCAACTGTAAAGCTATCAAAGTAGTTGCTCAAGCTGTTTATTTTTTTCAGGAACTACTACTCCCATAAATTATCCACTATTTGCGGCGCTAGCGGCAACGCCACCCGCTGAACGTTGATTAAATGCCGATATGTTAGATTTTCAGAAATGATATTATTTCCCCACGAGCCGCAACCTAAAGATGAAGTTGGATTTAATCCATTAGTCGGCGAACCACCCGCATCAATGGTCGGCTGATTAACTACTACCCGACTGACAGGTAATGTCAAACCTGTATACACTATGTGCTCTTGATTATTTGAAAAGAGCCCTGCTGAATGGCCAGCCCCTTCTAATAAAAGATTGGCCTTCGCATAGTCGACAGCCTCTTCAAAGGCTTCATAACTTTTCATCACGAGCACCGGACACATTTTTTCCTTATTGAATAATTCTGCTGACCCGATTCCCGCAACCTTCACGGCAATAATTTCGGTATCTTCCGGCACCGCTAAGCCAGCCGCTTTAGCAATTATCTCAGGATATTGTCCAATCATTTCAGGATTTGTGCGACCCGCTGGAAAAATTATTTCCCGCAATCGACTGACCTCCGCTTCATCGGTAAAGATGGCGGTTTTTTGATTTTCTAAGGCTGCAAAAAGTTCCGCTTCTTTTTCAACCGGATAAAATAAGCTCTGCTGACAGGCGCACACAATGCCATTGTCAAAGGAACGACCGACAACAGACAATTCAGCAGCCGTCGCCACATCAAAATCGCGATCTAAAATCGCTTGAACATTTCCCGGGCCAACGCCGAAAGCCGGTTTTCCACTCGAGTAAGCAGACTTAACCAAGCCCGGTCCACCGGTTGCCACAATTACATCACTTTTTTTCATCAGCTCTTGAGATAATTCAATGTTGGGCTCTTCAATCACCTGCAACAAGTCAGCCGGGGCACCGAGGCTAACTAAAGCCTCCCGCATCAGACGGATTGTTTCTGTCGTCGTTTTTTTAGAACGGGGATGGGGTGAAACAATCATTGCATTGCGGCCTTTGATTGCCATTAACCCATTGCCTAGCGGGGTAATCGTCGGATTCGTTGTCGGCGTTACCGAACCGATAACGCCCATTGGATGACCGATTTCAATCAAGCCGACTTCAGGAATTTCCCGCAGGACACCAACAGATTTTTTGCCCACCAGACTGCTGTAAATATTGGTCGCCATGCCAATATTTTTATTGATTTTATGATCCACGCGGCCTAAGCCGGTTTCTGCTCGTGCGAGTTTGGCTAAAGGCTCAGCGTTATCAAAAATCGCCTTTGCGATTACTTTGGTTAAAGTATCAACTTGCTCTTGGGAATAATCATGAATTTCCGCCATCGCCCCTCTAGCTTTTACAACCTTTTCTTCTATTGAAATTGAAGTTTTTTCCTCTACAACCATTGTTATCTAACTCCCTTCAAACTTAAAATCCAAATTAGGATGTTTATCATGTATATCATAACACAATTAAAGCGCTATCATTTCGTGGAATAAAAAACTTGTTGCCTTGTAAACAACAAGTAAACGACAAATTTTTTGTAATCAGTTTTTCTGTTGGCTTGACGATATCAAACTTATACAGTCTTTCGAATCTTGTAAAAACCTGCATCCTAACTATCCTGCTGAGTTACTTGTTGCCAACGCCAACGGGTCATCTCTTGAATTAATTCATAGGGAATCTCCTTGGTGTAAGGGAATTGAATAGCACCTTTCGACGTTTTATAGGGACGCAAAGCCTCTGCAAAATTTTCAATAGCCACTGGAGCTGGATAAAATCCTAAGTGTTTTTTAGCTGCAGCAAAATGAACCAAATTTTCTTTATAATAATAAGTCGGCATCCGATATTTAATGGTTTCTTCGGCCTCGGGCAGTGTTTCTTGGATAAGTTTGCGGACCCGAACTAGAATTTCTTGGATCTCTGGAGGGAATTGAGCAATGTACTCTGCTACTGTCGTTATCGCCATCGTTTCACCTTTTCTACTAAATTTATTATCCTAATGATAGACTAGCCCAGTCAATTTAGCAAAGATTTCACAACAAAAATTAGCTAGATAAATTGCAAAAAAACTTTGACGGGCCCTCTGAAATCCTTTATCTTAAACATACACCATTTTTAAAGGAAGCAGAGTAAATGATAAAAAAACTGGACACTGTCACTTCAGAAAACTTAGCTGAGTTGATTCCTATCTGGCTCAAAGGAAACATTGAGGCCCATGATTTTATTGAACAAGAATATTGGGAAAGCCAACTACCGCTTGTAAGCAAACTTTTGCCAGCTGCAACGCTGCTTGTTGAAGAACAGGCTGGAACAATCGTTGGTTTTCTTGGGCTTCAAGAAAATTACATTGCCGGCTTATTCGTCCTAAAAGAATTTCGCCGCTTAGGTATCGGTCAGGCTCTGTTAAATTACGCAAAAACCCAACGCAGTCAGCTCAATTTATCCGTGTATCAAAAGAATACAGGCGCCTGTCGATTTTATCAAAAAAATGGTTTCAAACTGATTGCTGAAGAGCTTGACCAGTCCACCCAAGAAATTGAATTGCAGCTGAGCTGGCACAGTTCAGCTGATTGAAAGGAGCAAACGATGTCATTAATTGTCTTAATTGGTGCCCAAGCCGTCGGAAAAATGACGGTAGGCAAGGAATTAGAAAAAAAGATTGAAGGTCGGCTTTTGTTCAACCATCAAACTCTAGATGTTTTTGCTAACTTTTTAGGGTATAACCAAAAAACCTTTGCCCTGTCCGACCAAATGCGGAAAGCTTTGTTTCAGGCCTTCGTGGAAAATCAAGGCCATAATCAGACGAAGACAATCATCTTTACTGTGATGATTAATTTTGATGATGCTGACGACCGAGAATTTCTGCAGGATATTGCAGCAATTTTTCTTACAAAAAACCAAGAGGTCTACTTTGTCGAGTTAACCGCCGAGCTGACAACTCGCCTAGAGCGCAATAGTCACGAGGAACGGTTAGCGGCCAAACCTTCAAAAAGAGATCTCGACTTTTCCCGTAGCGAGCTGTTAAGCAGCCATCAAAAAATGCGGTTAGAAACTCGACCGCAGGAATTAACTGAGCTTTTTCCAGCAATCAAAACGCTAAAAATCGAGACCACATTACTAGAGCCAGCTGAAACCGCCGCAAAAATTGTCGATTATTGGCAACTGACATAGGGAGTTTATCGGGATGAAAAAAACAGACTACGCTTGGAATGCCCATGAGCAAAGTCAATTTGACAAAGGCCTTATTTCAAGGGCACCGAAAATAAAAATTTTTGATGATGCTGAATTGCGCCAGACCTTAGTGCTTGATTTAGAAAAATTGCCGCAAAACTTATTAGCTGAGTGGGCTCTGGAAAATGCTGAGCCCTTTTTAAGCTACCTAGATGCCCCCTTCATGGAAGATCAACGAATTAAACTTGCTAAAGAGGCGTTAAAGGAACGGTTAGCGGGCAAGCTCTCAGCTGCTGAACTTCGAAAAGCTGGATTTTTAGCAAATCAATTGGCCAAAGAAGCCACGACAGAAATCGGCATAGCAGCGGCTCGGGTCTTTGCTCAAGCGATTGCTGTTGGTCACATGCGAGGACACGCATTGGTTTCTGCTGATTACGGGGTTAAAACCATCAACCTCTTGTATCCGCAGCAGCTTCCACCAGTCAGTCAGCTGAGACAGCGACAAATTGTTTCTGCCCACACTTTTTTGAAAAATTATTTGTGACAAAAGTCTGATTGTGGTTGAAAGCGAATCGAACATCATGAACAATAACTAATAAAATTTCTCAATACTTTTATCAAAATTTAGGACCAATTTGAGTTGAGGAACACACGCTTATTTAACTTGTGGACTTACTGGAACAGAGACAACGGGGATAATTCGAGGTTTCACCCTTCAAATAATTATCGACATTTTCTGTTTCTCATAAATTATTCTGACAAAGGATTAAATGAAAAAAAGTTGTCACCATAAAAAATCCCGACAGGAAATCACTTGCGCCGTTTTTCTGCTACCGCCTACCCAGTTTTGAAAAAAACTGCATATTCACGATAAAAGATTTATCTTATACTGAGTAGATGGAGGTGAAGTCCGATGGCCAATTTAAAAATCAAAGAGTTGACCATTCAACTTGCAAATCAAATGGTTTTAGAACACTTGGATTTGGAATTGAACGCCGCGGAAATTATCGGCGTCGTAACCACTAATCAATTGGAGCATGCCCATTTCTTCAATCATTTCACCCGACACTTCCCAGAAAACAAACTGACAGCTCAACGCCCGCCCTTTCCCAAAAGAATTTTTTTCACTGCTGATCACAATCGTCTGAAAATCAATTTAACCCCGTTGGAATTGCTAAATTGTTTAGAAATAAACAGCAAAAGTTACCGGCGCCTCCAAGAATTTCTCGCCGCCGCTCCTTCACAGCAATCCTCCTTGAAACAGCCTAACACTGCTTCTGAACCTTTACACTTGAGGATTAACGGCTTTTTCATCAGTGAGACACCAATTTTAACACTCCAGCAAAATCTTCAGGGGACCAGTCAAAGCAGCGTCAAAGAAATCATCGCCAGTTTTAGTCATTCCAAAGATTGTAGCAAAATTTTCTTTATTCCCGCTAGAGCCAGTGACCCTCAAGTGATTTCAAAGCGAATCTTGCATCTCAGAGAACAGCGCCGGTTAGAGACCGCTCTCAGCGCCCCACAGCAAATTTTGGCCCAAAGCTATCAAGCAATTAATACTTAATGCGCTGAACTTATTTTTCGTTTTTTCACAAAACTTCTCAAGTCTCTACTGTCACACTCCATGTACTCAATTATTCCCGTAACTGAAGATTTTACTTTCCAACAGAATCCTTTAACAACCGAGTGATGAGCTATTTTTCAAATAAAAATAAAAAACCTGTCCATCCCTTCAGAGAAAACTCATGAAAGAGATGAACAGGTCTATT
The DNA here is from genome assembly GCF_054871765.1 of Enterococcus sp. LJL120. Lineage (NCBI taxonomy): Bacteria > Bacillati > Bacillota > Bacilli > Lactobacillales > Enterococcaceae > Enterococcus > Enterococcus sp. LJL120. The sequence continues at coordinate 230,177 of NZ_JBTXLV010000003.1, read as the reverse complement.
TTTTTAATAAAGTCATGATGTAATAATTAAATTACATCATTCCTCCCATGCCCATTGACGGATCCATTGCTGGAGCCGCAGGAGCAGCGGGTTCTGGTTTATCAGCAACAACTGCTTCAGTAGTTAACAATAATGCAGCAACAGATGCAGCATTTTGTAAGGCTGAACGAGTTACTTTAGTTGGGTCAACAATCCCTGCGTCTAGCATGTTTACCCATTCGCCAGTCGCAGCGTTGAAACCAACGCCTAATTCAGCGCTTTTTAGTTTGTCGATAATCACTGAGCCTTCATAACCAGCATTTTCAGCGATTTGACGAACTGGTTCTTCTAATGCCCGCAAGACAATTTTAACACCAGTTGCTTCGTCGCCTTCAGCAGCTACAGCCGCTACTTTATCAATCACGTTGACTAAAGCAGTTCCCCCACCGGAAACCATACCTTCTTCAACTGCTGCCCGCGTAGCATTCAAAGCATCTTCAATGCGTAATTTCAATTCTTTTAATTCAGTTTCAGTTGGCGCACCCACTTTGATAACTGCCACACCGCCGGCTAATTTTGCCAAGCGTTCTTGTAATTTTTCCCGATCGAAATCAGAAGTTGTATCGGCAATTTGATTTTTAATTAATTGCACACGAGCATCAATCGCTGCTTTTTCGCCGCCGCCTTCAACAACAGTAGTGTTGTCTTTATCAACAACCACTTTGCTGGCAACACCAAGATTTTCGATAGTAGCATCTTTTAATTCTAAACCTAAATCTTCAGTGATCACAGTACCGCCAGTTAATACAGCAATGTCTTCTAACATTGCTTTGCGGCGATCACCAAAGCCTGGAGCTTTGACAGCGACAACATTAAAGGTTCCGCGGATTTTATTCAATACCAAAGTAGGTAAAGCTTCGCCATCCACATCATCAGCAATGATTAATAATGGTTTAGATTGTTGTAAAATTTGTTCTAACAATGGCAAGATATCTTGGATGTTAGAGATTTTTTTATCCGTGATTAAAATGTAAGGATTGTCTAAAACAGCTTCCATTTTATCATTGTCAGTTACCATGTATTGTGATAAGTAGCCGCGGTCAAATTGCATACCTTCTACGACATCTAATTCAGTTTCAATCCCTTTAGATTCTTCAATGGTGATAACACCGTCGTTGCCAACTTTTTCCATAGCGTCAGCAATGTATTGGCCGACTTGTTCTGAGCCAGAAGAAACAGAACCAACTTGAGCAATCGCTTCTTTTGAATCAACGATAGAAGAAATGCTGTGTAATTCTTCAACAGCAGCTTTAGTTGCTAATTCAATCCCACGGCGAATACCTAGAGGGTTCGCACCAGCTGTGACATTTTTCAAGCCTTCGTGAACGATAGCTTGCGTTAACAAAGTTGCTGTTGTGGTACCGTCACCAGCGATATCGTTGGTTTTTGAAGCAACTTCGGAAACTAATTTAGCTCCCATATTTTCAAAATGGTCTTCTAATTCGATTTCTTTAGCAATGGTCACACCATCATTGGTAATTAAAGGAGAACCGTAAGATTTTTCTAAGACAACGTTCCGTCCTTTTGGTCCTAATGTTACTTTTACTGTATCTGCTAATTTATCTACTCCGCGGAGCATTGCAGCACGAGCATCTTCAGCAAATTTAATTTCTTTAGCCATGATTAATTTCACCTCATAAATTTTTTAGTTCAATCTGTTTTTTTATTCAACAATTGCGATGATGTCTTTACCAGACACAATCAAATATTCCGTACCTTCAAATTTCACTTCTGTGCCAGCATACTTTTCGAACATCACAGTATCGCCAACTTTTACAGAGGTAGGAACTTTTTCGCCATTGTCTAATAAGCGGCCTTCACCAACAGCAATGACTGATCCAGTTTGAGGTTTTTCCTTCGCTGCAGAAGCGAGAACAATTCCTCCAACAGTTTTTTCTTCTTCACTTGCGACTTGAATAATGACGCGATCGCCTAAAGGTTTTAACACGATAAATCCCTCCATCAAAAATTAGTTTTTAGCACTCTTAACTATCGAGTGCTAACTCACAATTCATATGATACTCATTTCTTTAAAACTTTGCAAGTTTTTCGTTCGTTTTTTTAAGAAAATTTTTAAGCGCCAACTTTTTGCGGGGACTATGCTATAATTCTTCTTATTAAAAAAGTTTGCAGGAATCAAACGAAAAGGAGTTTCACTATGTCAATTCGCAAGTATGGCCTTTTAACCATTATATTGTGGTTTTTTGCTTTTACGTCATCCATCACTTTTTACTGGTTAGGAATTTTCCAATCAGGGAATCAGCCAATTAACGCTTTAACGGCTGTTTACTTGGGGATGGCTTTCGTTTTAATTGCCCTCTACCTCTATCAAAGAAAAAAAGGTGCGCCTCTAGACTTTGAAAAAAAACCGATGCATTGGGTGCTGCTAGTCGCTATTGGTTTTTTAAGTATCTGGGGAGCGCTAATTTTGCAGGTTATTGTAAATTTTATTGAGTCATCCATCTCCGGAGAGCTGACCGTTTCAGAAAATACGCAAAATTTAGTGACCTTAATAAAAAGTGCCCCCATCTTCTTATTAGCTACAGCAGTTGGCGGACCGATTATGGAGGAATTTGTTTTTCGCCGGGCGATTCCCGGTATTATTGCCAGCTTCCCCTTTCGCTTCACTAATTTTTGGGTGGGAGCGGTCATTAGTTCGATTATCTTTGCCTTTGCCCACGGCGATGGCCATTTAGCTGTTTATTTTGTTTTAGGGATGTTCTTTTGCTTCCTTTATAAAAAAACCGGCAGCATTTGGACGCCGATTATTGCCCATGCGGGAATGAATGCCCTCGTTTTATTTGCCCAAATTCTGCTGCAAAATCTTACTTAAAAGGAGTCTGCCATGTCTAGTCAACGAGCTTTATTAGTCATTGATTTACAAAACGGTGTCTGTTACGGCCAAAATGAATTATTTGGCCTTGAGGGGCTTTTAACAAAAGTCAATCAGCGAATTGCTGATTACAGAAGGCAACAGCTGCCGATCATTTTTATCCAGCATGAAGACGAAGAACTGATGAAGGGCAGCCAATCTTGGCAGCTAGTTCCTCAATTGAAAAATCTGCCGGAAGATTATTATGTCGGTAAAACCCACGCCAATAGTTTTTATCAAACGAATTTACAGGAGCTATTGCAAGAATTGGCAATCAAGAACTTAGAGATTGTAGGCGCTCAAACCCAGTACTGTGTCGACAGCACCATTAAGTTTGCCCACGGTTTAGGCTATACTCTTTTTCTGCAGCGAAACGGCACCTCTACCCTTGACAATCCCTTTATGACTGCGGCAACAACCATTGCCTTTTACGAGGATTTATGGGACCAACGCTTTGCAACATTTCTATAAAAATAAAAAAAACGCTGAATGACACAGCTCAACTGTTAGCATAACTAAGCTAACAGGTTGGCTGGCTAATCATTCAGCGTTTGTTAAATTGCAAAGAGACTTGTCGCTTCATCCGGATCGGTATCGTAAATCCGGAAATCATAATTGACTCCTAGACCTTTTTCGGTCAAGGTATTTTCCATTGTCAGATGAGCGAGTTCTTTCATATTGTTTTCTTTACTCAAGTGACCCAAATAAATGCGCTTTGTGCGGTCCCCTAAAATATCTGTCATCACTAAGGCGCCATCTTCATTCGACAAATGGCCTTTGTCCCCTAAAATCCGCTGTTTCAAACTCCAAGGGTAGCCCCCCATCCGCAGCATTTCTAAATCGTGATTGCTTTCAACTAAATAAGCATCCGCATCCTTGACTACACCTCGCAGATGGTCGCTGGCATAGCCGGTATCCGTCAAAATCACAAAAGATTTACCATCTTTGTAAAAACGATAAAACTGTGGCGCTATCGCATCATGGGAGACACCAAAGCTCTCGATATCCATGTCGCCAAGGGTCAGAACTTTGCCCATCTCAAAAATATTTTTTTGCTCTAATGGCACATTGCCAATCATGCCGTCCATCGCCTGCCAAGTTTTTTCATTGGCATAGATGTCCAGCTTATATTTGCGAGCTAAAACACCGACGCCATGAATGTGATCACGATGCTCATGGGTCACAAAAATGCCGGCTAAATCTTCGGGATTCCTACCAACAGAGGCTAAGAGACTGGTAATTTTTTTGCCGCTTAAACCGGCATCTACTAAGAATTTTTTTTCGGCTGATTCAATATATAAGGAGTTGCCGGTACTGCCACTGGCTAAGACACTCACTTGAAAAGCTGCTGCTTGCTTCATGTTCAAAAAAACTTCCTTCCGCTTTGGTTCAGGACTCATTATACACGGCTTTCCCTTAACTTTCTACCACTGTTAAGCTGGAATTTGTAATGACTGAGTTGCTGATGGCATTGACACTCTCATATTGAATGCCAGTTTCACCGCTGCGACTGACCGCTACAAACCAGACCGGCACATAAACACTTTTTTCCCGCAATTGAATAATGCGGGAGTATGCTAATTTAGTCCATAAAATTTCGGAATCTTGCGGCAGTCGACTATTAGTGTATAAAGTCGCCACAGCCTCCCGCTCAGAAATCAATTCCATCCGCTCCCGCAAGGTTTCGATATTGCTGATATGAGTCACACGATAACTATCAATGCGATACGTTTCATTGTCACTGCTCTCCGTCAAAGTTAATTCCAGTTGAGCTGTCGGATCGCTGCTATCAAAAAAGGAAATACCTTCATAGCTTTGACTGGCAATCGCCGTATTCGTTTCATCACTAAAGGTTGAGAGGTCTTCTTGGTAAGTATAATCTGTTCCAAAGGGGACGAGATTTCTTTGGGCAATAAAAGCAACAATTCCGTCTGCCAATTCATCGGTGTTGACAATTTGTGGATTGGTCAACTGGTTGGTCAAGACATTGTCCGTCATGCTGGTGCGGGTAAATAAATCCGTATTGCCACTTTCTTCCCGCAATTGTCTTAAGGCTTCAGGCCAACTAGTTTGTTCTCCACTGAGATAATAACCTTCCATTTTCTCCCGAGAAAAATCTCCTGAGTAGGTGATGTTATTCGTACTCAGTAAAGTCTCGATTGATTCTGTTTGCGGTGTGTTGGTGGCAGTTGCTAAGGCATTGGTATTATTGCGATACAAAGCGAACAAAAATAAATTCAAGCCGATAAAAGCAATCACAAAAACAATCTCAATTCGTTTGAAATTCACTTAGTTCACCTCCGCATCTGCTAATGTATCCAGCAATTCCCGCATCGAATACCACTTTTTATCATAGCGAATATACCATTCCGGTTTTAAATCCACCACCCGATCAACGTCACGAATTGCTTCCCAAGTATAGCCGATAATCACCGAAGTAGCTAACGTCAAATCGCCACCTGCCGCTTGTATTTCATTGCGAACAGTTTCCGTGCTGGGTAAAATTTCCGTTTCATCTGTCGGAATTGGCACTTGAATCGTGCGGGTACTTGTATTGATGGAGACCGATAAATTATCCTCTAAAGGATTATCCTCCACCTCAACAGCCACCAAGCCCTGCCAATTTTGACCAAAAACCGGATAGCCTTCCACAAAAACCCGATAGTTTAGCTGTTCATCCTCCCGATCAAAATAACGCAAATTGCCGACATTTGAGCCTAGCTTAGAAATGTAAGCAAAACTTTGATTAAATTCATCCGTTAATCCATCGGTAACCGGCAGTTCGCCATGAAATTCTGCTAGCTGTTGGTCACTGTCAATTTCTAAACGCTCCTGACCACTGATAAAGGTCGTGGCACTCTCGTTGGTCACATCACTAGGGTCTTGGAAAAAAGCATTTCTAAATAACGTGGAAGACTGAGTGGATAAAATATAACTATAGTTGCTCAACTCAATCGTTTCACTACTGTTGTATTGCCCCGTCGTCGAAGTTTCATCCAAACTAACAGCTGTCCAATTCAAACTATTGCCGTCTAAAATCTGTTGATAGCTGCTCGCTGTACCTGAGAAAGCCATTTGCATATAGGCATTCTCCCCATAGCTGACAAATTTCGCAACTTGATTGTCAAAATCTAGCTGGACTTTAGAAAAATAAAATCCTTCGCTCTCTTCGCTGTTATCTGCCTCGATTTTAAAAGTTGCTAGATAATCGCTTAATAAATAGCTCCCTTGATAGCTGAATTCCAAGCCGTTTTGAATCATTTGGCTGCTAACAAAATTTTCATCATCACTAGTTTCTAACGTCAGCTCGCCAAAAATATTCGTCGAGAGTAAATCATGAATTTGGCCAATGGCAGTCTCACTTTGACTGCCGCTAGCTACGCCATCCACCAACTGAATCATTTTCAAAGGTAGAAAGACGTCATCAGCATTTCGGCTATTTTGATTTTCTGTGTTGACGGCAGTATTCCGAGTCTCGCTGCTGGTATTGGCTGGGCTGAGCCAAATATTATAGGACAAGAAAATACTGAGGGCAATCAGCAGGACTAACGCCAAACGAATTAATTTATCTGAAAGTTTCATTCCCACCAATCCTCCTCATAAGGCTCATAAGGTAACGCAATGTAAAAGGTTGAGCCCCGATTTTCTTGGCTTTCTGCCCAGATGGAGCCGCCATGGGCTTTGACAACTTCTCTGGATATGGCTAATCCCAGACCGGTTCCCCCCTGAGCCCTCGCCCTTGCTTTATCCACCCGATAAAAACGATCAAAAACTCGTCCCAAATCCTTGCGGGGAATTCCCAAGCCCTGATCAGACACACTGAAAATAATATTGTTGTGGGTCTCGATTAAACGCACGGTAATCGTGCCGCCATCTGGCGAATACTTAATCGCATTGTTCATAATATTGTCGATGACTTGAATCATCTTATCGGTATCAATTTCCACCCATAAATTTCTTTGGGTGAATTCCCGGCGAATCACGTATTCCTTTTCTTGACTGCTGACCATCATATCAAAGCGGTCCAAGACAAAATTGACCAACTCAGTGAAATTAACAAATTCCCGTTGCAGTGTCGTGTTGGTCCCCACGTCCATACGGGACAAATCCAGCAAATCGTTAATCATCCGAATCATCCGATCCGTCTCTTCTAAAGTGACCTTTAAAAATTGCGGGGCCACTTCTTCATCCTGCCAAGCACCTTCACTCAACGCTTCAATATAACTGCGCATACTAGTTAACGGTGTCCGCAATTCATGAGACACATTTGAAACAAATTCCCGCCGCTCTTGTTCTGTCCGCTCCTGTTCGGTAACGTCATGAATGACCGCTACCAAGCCGCTGATAAATCCAGATTCTCTACGGAGCATCGAAAAATTGACTTTTAAAATCAATTGGTTTTCCCGCCGGTCAGATTCTGAGCGGTCTAATAATAAGTCTTTGGTTTCTTCCAATAAACGCCGCAGACTGTAATCCTCTTGAATATTTAGTAAGGTTAAAATGGATTCACCGACAGCTTCTTCACTGGTTATACCTAATAATGACAAGGCCGTTTCATTAATCGTGATAACTGTGCCTCGACGATCAGTGGCGATAACCCCGTCAGTCATGTGGGTCAAGACACTATCCAAACGATTGCGCTCGGCCTCCATCGAATCTTGGGTCTCTTCAATTCTCTCTGACAGCTGATTAAAGCTTTCCCCTAACTGACTCAACTCATCTTTTCCATAAACTTGTACTCGACCAGAATAATCCCCATTGGCAACCCGCATTGCATGCAGCCGCATCTCTTCAATCGGCTGGGTAATCGAGCGGGAGACCCACAAGGCCACAATAATTGAAATCACCGCCGCAATTAAAGACGCACTAAAAAAAATAAAAGCTGTTTTGCTGATTTCAGCATACTGGCTTTCAACATTGCTTCGGATATAGACCGCCCCAAGATTGCCGGCGTTAGACTGAATCGGGTAAACATTAATATAGACCCGTTCATTATTTTCATCCACCTGCTGTTCATTGAGAACATCAAAATCATTTAAGACGGCATAATCATTTTTCTGCCCGACTAGACTAGTTCCACTAGTTTCATTAGTGGCTAGAATCGTACTCTCGGCATTGATGACCCGTACTTCAATGATATCGGTCATATTCATATTATTAATGACCTGCTGGACTTCGCTGCTTAAATCATCAAAATTTTCGCCGCTCTCACTGTTGTTTAAAACAGTGCCAACGTTGGATGCTAAAGCCGAAGTCCGCTGGTTCATGTCATTATAAAAAGATGTGATGGTGGTGTTTTCCAAATTACTGATAAAATAGGCTCCGATAATTTCAATTGAAATCACTAAAATCAAAATAAACGTCAGGGCAATCTTAAAGTTAACCGACTGAAAAAAACGCACTCTTTTTTGCATCGCCTACTCCTGTTCTGGACTCCGTAAATAATAGCCAACGCCACGGCGCGTCACTAAGTACGTCGGATGACTTGGATTGTCTTCAATTTTTTCTCTTAAACGACGGACGGTTACGTCAACTGTCCGCACGTCGCCAAAATAATCATAACCCCAGACAGTTTGTAATAAATGCTCCCGAGTCATCACTTGACCGATGTGTTTAGCCAAATAATGCAGCAATTCAAATTCCCGGTGGGTCAGCTCAATCGTGTCGCCGCGTTTGGTCACCATGTAGGCATCCGGTAAAATTGTCAAATCACCAATTGCCAATTCACCTTGACCATTGTCGACTTCTTTAGCAACTGCACCTCTCCGTAGATTCGCCTTCACTCGCGCAATTAATTCCCGATTAGAAAATGGTTTTGTGACATAATCATCCGCTCCTAATTCCAAACCTAAAACTTTATCAATTTCGGAATCTTTAGCAGTCACCATAATGATTGGCATATCATAGGTTTTGCGAATTTCCCGCGCCACTTCTAAGCCATCCATTTTCGGCAGCATCAAGTCCAACAAAACTAAATCCGGTTCTACTTCTTTGACTTTTTCCAATGCTTCTTCGCCATCATAAGCGGTGCTGACTTCAAAGCCTTCTTTAGTTAAATTAAATTTCACTATATCTGAAATTGGTTTTTCATCATCTACGACTAAAATCTTTTTCATAGTTGGGTCACCTCATATTTATTCTCAAATTCTGTCACGCTAGTTTTAATTATACCTTATTTTAGACTTTCTTTCATTAGTTCAAGAAATCTGTCGCCTGAGATAAATGAAATATTAAGAAGTCAGGCAAAAAATTTTTATACTAGCTGCTAGCACTCTTCAAATTTTATTTTCTCTATTATCAAGCAAATAAAAAAGTTGAGAAAAAAGTGGCAGCTTCTCTCTCAACTTTATTTTTAGGTTAACGCATCCTCAGCCAATAACAAACAGCCGATAATACCACTTTCATTCGGTAAGCCCCAGCGAACAATATAGTCTTCCACTGCTGGCGTTTCCACGTAGCCTGCCATCTGAGCGACAAAGGCTTGGCGAATTCTCATTAGCATATGCTCTTGATTCATTACGCCACCACCAAGGACAATTTTTTCCGGCGCAAGTGATAAAACGTAGGTCATCAATGCTTGACCGATATAATAAGCTTGCAACTCCCAAATTAGGTGGTCCTCCGGTAAGTCTTGCCCTTTAATACCTGTTCTTGCCTCCAAAGCTGGACCTGCTGCCAGCCCCTCCAAGCAGTCCTTATGATAGGGACAGGTTCCTTCATAATCATCATCGGGATGGCGCTTCACATGAATGTGCCCCAGCTCTGGATGCGTGATGCCAGAGAAAATTTTCTCATTTATCACGACGCCGCCACCAATCCCAGTGCCGACAGTTAGATATAAGCAACTCTTTTTTCCTTGAGCGGCTCCCTGCTTCAATTCGCCAAAGGCTGCGGCATTGACATCTGTCGTCCAGACAATCGGAATCGAATAACGGGCTTTGATGCTGCCTAAAAAATCAAAATCTCTCCAACCGGGCTTGGGGGTCGCTAAAACATAGCCGTAATTCTCCTGTTCGGGATTAATGCCAATTGGACCAAAGGAACCTATCCCCATGGCTGCAAGCTGATACTGTTGAAAAAAAGCAAATACTTGCGCCAAGGTTTCCTCAGGCGTGGTTGTCGGAATACTCACTTTATCAATAATTTTCTGTTCTTTATCGCTGACAGCACAGATAAATTTGGTCCCGCCAGCTTCAATACCGCCAAAATACATCTGACTTACTCCTTTATCTCAATTGTTTTAATTTCATAGGGGCGCAAGTTTTCAGTGAAATCGCCCCACGGCTCCTCCAATAAATTCAATAGTTGAACAGGTTGGTGGCCATTTTTTTCAATTTTTACAGCAGCCTCTTGAGCACTTAAATTATAGCCCCGCAAAATTAAAGCCTGATCACTTTTCCGTCGTTTCAACGCCGTCACTTCAAATAAGTGGCCATCAATTTCCAAAAATTGCTCTGCAGTCGCTAAGTTTCCTCCATGAATTTCTGTTTGTGCCGTTACAAATGGCACTTGGACATTATGGGCCTGTTGATAGGTAGCGTAGCGGCTGGCCGGTTTTCCATGTAACTCAATCCCATAGCTGAAAGTCTGCTCGCCCAGACATTGAGCTTCCGGTGTTGGGAAATAACCCCAATCGCCTAATTCACCGACACAACGCAATAAAGTCACCGCAATTGTATCCTCGACAATCTCATATTCTGTCAGACCAAAGTTAGAAACTGTTACACCAAAGTTTTCATCATGGAGATTAACAAAGGCATGCTGATGTTGTGGATTAGTCGGATTCTCCCAATTTTTTGAAACTTGATTTGGACGAGCAACAGTTTCGTAAATACTGTCTGCCTCATGGGTTTGCGTCTGAATCGTCGTTGGAAAAAGCACCCGCAGCCGATGATCTTTGGCTTGATTATTGACTTTAGTTTCAAAATTGATTCTCTTGCTGCCAGCTTCAAGGGTTATTTCAGTAGTTAAAGTAAACGGCATTAACTCCTGCGAACGCTGAGCCTTTCGATAACGAAAATCAACGACCATTTGCTGTTCTAAAGTCAACAAATCTTCGGCGGATTTTGGAATTGCCAGCTCATGGGTCAAGCGAATTTTACCGCGCAAAGGCGTGTCTTCAACTACTTCAATATGATGTTCAAAGGACGTCGATAAAATGGCCTGATCATTTTTTGGTTGTTTAAAAATATACTCATTGGCAATATCACCAACATCTTCAAAAACCAGCAGATTTTCCAGTTTCCGATTCAACTGTTTATCCTTTAAGCTCACAGAACCATCTGCTTCAACAGTCAATTTTACTTGATCATTTTCTAAAACTCGGCCGCTTTCTTTAACGATAGCCGGGCTGGCCAGTTGGTTTTGCCCTTCCACTAAGGCAAAGGTTTCCCAGGAAAAAGCGTTCAATTCTGCTATTTCAATGGTCACAGTCACATATTTTTCCATGTAGGGAATTCTGAAACGATCTTTTGGTAGATCGTAATCAAACCGAATCTGCGCTTCACTGATAACGGCCGGCACAACTTTTCCTTCAGCATTGATTACCTGATAGCTTTTGTTCTTTTCTTCGGCTAGGGTTTGATAACCCTCAGACGGATATTGTTCCTTAAAGGTGATACGTTTTATTTCGATGTCGACTTGTGCTGCGCCGTGCTTTTTAGAGCCGGCGGTATTGAACACAATAAATGGAAAACTGTCTACAGGAAATTTGCTCGTATCAATGGCTCCAGCTAATTGATCAGTGGCTTCTGTCGCTAAATATTTGCCAACTTCATTGGCTTTTTCAAAGCGGGGCAGCATTTCCCGATGAACTTCATCGACTGAACAGCCGCAAATGCTATCATGGGGATGATTTTGCATCAAAGTTTTCCAAGCGTAGTCCAGTTGGTCATGGGGATATTCACCCGTCACGCTATAGGCCATCGCCGCTAAGGGCTCCGTGATATTTTCTAATTGACGGCTGACTAAAGTATTCCACTGCTTTAAATAAATTCTTGCAGAAGCTGTATTGGCCAGAGTAAACCAGCCGTCGGTTTCTTGACTAGTTAATTCACCGCTAACTTGGCCAAGGTCTGCCGGTAAATCTTGTTGGGTAGCCGTTAGATAATCCGTAAAGTTTGAGTGAATAAACTCATAATCTGGATACAATTGATTCGCCAGAGCAATCGCTTTTGAAATGTCCTTTTGAACCGGTTGATGATCAACACCATTCATCATCAACAGATGATTGGTTGAAGCATAGCGTTCAGCCTCTTTAAGTTTTTGGTCCCAGAAAAGTTTAGCGGCTGTCGCTTCGGCAGGAATTTCATTGCCGTTACTGTACCAGTTGGCAAATAACAAACCAAAAATTTTACTACCATCAGGACCTTCCCAATTCATTTCAGAATATTGGGAAGTATAATTATCTGCTAGCACTTCATTGTCAAAGCCAATTGGTTTCACTCCCCGACCGAAAGCCGCTGCTTGTAAATTGGCCTGTTGCATCATTTGCGGAGTTTGACCCATATTACCAAAAGTATCTGGGAAATAGCCCAGCATCACCGGCGTCCCCCACTTTTTGCTTTCCTCCATACCAATCAGCATATTCCGCACATTGGATTCAGCACTGATTAAAAAGTCATCCTGCAAAATATAAAAGGGGCCAATTTGTAATTTGCCGCTGTCAATTGCCCGCTGTACCTCTGCTCGTCTTTCAGGGCGAACTTCTAAATAATCATCTAAAATAATTGTTTGCCCGTCTAAATGAAAGCTGCTGAAATTTGGGTCCGTTTCAAATAAATCCAATAAGTCATCCATCAATTGGACTAAGCGCATATGATGCTGCTCGTAGGCCATATACCATTCACGATCCCAGTGGCTGTGGGAAATAATATAAACTTTTTTCTTCATATCATAGCTCCTGCTGTCTTTAATTTTTTCTTATTTTTCAACGCGAATATCAAAATAATCCATCACCAATTCACAAAACATCATATTGGCCCAAGAGAACCATTCACGGGTGTATTGATTAGGATCATTCACATCAAAGCCTTCATGCATCAAATGAGTTCCGCCATCGGTTGCTACCAACTGATTTAAAATGCGGATTTTTTCATTTTTATCCTTGGTAGTCATCCCCTCCATAGCTAAGGCAATCGGCCAGACATAATTTTCCGGTGTGTGGGAGGAACCGATTCCGCTGGCAAATTTGCCGCTATAAAAATAGGGGTTTTCTGGACTCAATAAAGTTTTTCTGGTAGCCAGATAAGTCTCGTCATCGACTTGACCATAGCCTAAGTAAGGGGCTGAAATTAAATTCGGCACATTGCTATCGTCCATCACCGTAGCGTTCCCTTGTCCATCAACTTCATAGGCAAAAATCGTTTCACCCGCTTGATTTTTCGTGTGGCCAAATTTTTCTATGCCGGCTTGAATAGCTTCTTTCAATTTTCTTGCTCTAATCATTAACGCTTCATCAGGGATTAGCTGACTAAAAATTTCTTCTAAATAACCCAAGATAACAACGGCAAACATATTGGAAGGCACTAAATAACCGTATTGACAGGCATCGTCACTTGGTCTAAAGCCAGACCAAGTCATCCCAGTGGGTACTACTTTAGCACCTCGGCCGTCATTGATTAAAGTATCCTCTTGGCGTGTGGTATCCCGTTCAAACACATAAGGTGATTGATTGTGATCTTGCTCCGTTTCAAATACGGTTAGGATTTTTTTTACTCCTTCAAGGAAATCTTCATTGAATTGGTCGGTTCTGCCAGTATTTTTATAAACAAGATAAGCTAGCTGCACAGGATAACAAAGGGAATCAATTTCATATTTCCGTTCCCAAATCCAATCGTTCATCTCAGTGTGGTCGCTTTGGTGTCCAGCGTGATTGGCCGTTTCATTAAAGGCGTTAGCATAAGGATCGATATTGATATAGAAAAATTGTTTCTTCACTAGACCGGCAATCATCGCGGCTAATTCTTCATCTTCCTTGGCGACTACTAAATAGGGACGAACTTGAGCGGTTGAATCCCGTAGCCACATCGCTGGGATATCACCGGTTAATAAAAAAGTAGTGCCGTCTGTTTGACGCTTAACAGTCGTTAACAGGGTGTTGGCAAAGGCTGCATTAAAATTTTCTGCCCAATCGGCATGCTCTGTCCCACATTTTTCAGTAATTGTTTGCATAAAATTCTCAACTGATTTTGGTATATCTTTGTAAGCCATTTTATTAAATCCTCCATAATTTGATATATCATTAATTCGTTTTTGATTATACGATAGAAAAATCACTTTGTCTACGCTTTCAAAAAAGTTTTTTTGGGTATTTACAGGAAAAATAAATGTGATAAGATAGAAAATATGATATATCAAATAGGAGGAGCTATGGAACCTTTATATCAAACCATTTTAAATGATCTAAAAGAAAAGATTCTCAGTGGAACCTTACAGCCGGGTAGCCAAGTGCCTACCGAAAAAGAATTATCCGATAGCTATCAGGTTAGCCGCATTACTTCTAAGCGGGCGTTGACCGAACTGGAGCAGCTGGGGTTGATTGAACGGACCCGCGGCAAAGGTAGTTTCGTTAAAAAAACCACACAAAAAAAAATAACCACCAAACGAATTTTATTTTTGCTGCCTTTTTCCAATGACCTTTCTTTAGGTAATTTTTCAGAAGGCCTACTACCGATTGTTCAGGCAGAAAAATTCGAAGTGATGATGACCAATTTTGATTTTCTAACGAGCCATCATGCCCACGAAATTACCCAAGAATTCGACGGCTTGATTTATTATGCTGATGATGAAAATCAGCATTTAGATTTATTATTTGAACTGTCACTAAAACAATTTCCAACAATTATCTTGGATAAGCAGCTGCATGATTTAAATCTGCCGGCAATTTATTCTGATAACTCAGCCGGTGGGCAAGTTGCCTGCGATTACTTGATTGCATTAGGACATCGAAAAATTGCTTATATCTTTGGCAATGACCGGCTACCCCAGTCAACCCGCCAGCGCTATCTCGGCTACATTCGCAGCACGAATGAACATCAGCTGAGCTTCCATACTACTTTAGAAGATCAGCGGGCAACTTTAAACAATCTTTTGGAATATGTCACAACCAATCAGATTACCGCCCTAGTTTGCGAAAATGATTTGGTGGCCATTGAAGCGATGCGGATTTTAAAACAAGGGGGGCTTCAATTACCGGAGGAGCTGTCGGTGATTGGCTTTGATAATATTCAAGCCGCGGCCTTGGTTGATCCTAGTCTCAGCACCATCTCGCAAAATTTTAAGGAAATCGGGGCGCTGGCCGGTCAAGCCCTCATTACTTGGATTACAACTGGTCAAGTACCAGTCAGTCAAAAAGTCCCCATTCATTTAATTACACGTCAATCGACAAAGGAGCTTATACATGATTGAAACAATTGATACCCGCCACGGAACAGCTAATCAGCACAGCTTTTCAAACGGAAATTGCCTGCCTTATACTGGCGTCCCCTTTGGCATGAATTATTTTGCAGCGCAAACGACGGATCAAAAAGGCAGTTGGTGGTTCCATCCCAATGACCGCATCTTTCAAGGCTACCGCTTGACCCATCAGCCAAGTCCTTGGATGGGAGATTTTAGTCATTTTCTTATGACACCTTATAGTGGAGAGTTAAGCGAGCTCTCATTGTTTCACGCACAAAGTTCCTATCGTCCAGAAGAGGCGACCTTTGCTCCCTATCAACTTATTATTCAGCAGCTGCGTTACAATATTACCTCAACGCTAGTGCCGAGCATGTATGGCGCTGCCCTTGAAATTAATTATTCAGAAGAGCAAAATAATCTGCTCCTGACTTTTCCAGGCTTGAAAGACCTAAAACAAATTAATGATCATGAGTTGCGGGCTAGCCTGGTCAATTTTAGCGGCTGTGAAGACCCAGATTTTACTTTTTATTTGACCTTCCATTTTTCTGAACCGATTGTGGCGCTGACTAAAAAAAATCAAGAAGAGCAAACTTTGGTTAGTTTGGCTTTTGGCACTATTCAAAAACAATCTATCCATTTAGCGACTTCCTTTATCAGTCAAGAGCAGGCTCAGCTCAATCTTGAAAGGGAAAAAGAACTTACCTTAGCTGATTTCCGTCAAAGGAGCCAAGAAGAATGGCAGTCTTATTTTAAGCGAATTGAAGTCGAGCATACTGATCCAACTCATACAAAAACCTTTTATCACAATTTATACCGGACTTTCTTGTTTCCTCAGACTTTTTATGAGCTAGATGCAGACAACAAAAAAATCCACTATGATACAGTGGGCCGACAAGTCAGAGCCGGCAGTTTATACACCAATAATGGCTTTTGGGATACCTACAAAACGGTTTATCCCCTGTTTTCTTTAATTGCTCAAGAAAAATTCGCTGATATGCTGGTGGGTTTTTTAAATAGTTATCAAGAAACCGGCTTTTTACCAAAATGGTTATCTCCGGATGAACGAGGACTAATGCCTGGTACTTTGATTGATGCCGTGATTGCCGATGCGGCTGTTAAAAAGATTCGCCCAGATTTAATGCCTCATTTTTTAGAAGCGATGAAAAAAGGTGCGACGGTGCAAAGCGACAACACTAATTATGGCCGCCAAGGGACGCTGGATTACTTAAAATACGGATACGTGCCAAGCACTTATCATGAATCGGTTAACCATACTTTAGATTATGCCTACAGTGATTTTTGTATCAGTCAAGTGGCTCAAACTCTGCAGGAGACGGAGACCGCTCAAAAATATGCGGAGCAAGCCTTAAACTACCGCAATATTTTTGATCCGAAGGTCGGCTTGATGCGGGCCAAAGACCAAGCAGGAAACTTCAGAGCTGATTTTTCACCGATTCGGTGGGGCAAAGATTATGCCGAAGGCAGTGCATGGCAAAGCAGCTTTGCTGTCTACCAAGACTTTGCCGGTTTAGCCCAGCAAATGGGCGGTCCCTCTGCCTTTACTGAAAAATTAATTACTCTATGCAATCAAGCGCCAAAATTTGATGTTGCCGGCTACGGTTTTGAAATTCACGAGATGAGTGAAATGGCCGCCATTGAATTTGGTCAGCTGGCGATTTCAAATCAGCCGAGCTTCCACTATCCTTATCTGTTTAGCTATGTGGGCCGTCCTGAAATGGCCCAGCCCTTAATCAAAAATTTACTAACAGAATGTTTTAGTGCGGGGATTGACGGCTATCCCGGTGACGAGGATAATGGCAGCACCTCAGCTTGGTACATCTTTAACTCGCTGGGCTTTTATCCAGTCACTCCTGGCACCGGTGAATATGTGATTGGCATGCCGCTAGTAAAAAAAGCGGTCGTACATTTATCTAATGGCAAAAAATTGACAATTAGTGCAACTCCCAATCAGCCGCAGCAACAATTTATCCACCAGACACTGCGAAATAATCAACCTTATCAAAAATTATTTTTCAGTCATGAGGACTTAATGGCCGGTGGTGACATTCAATACCAACTGGGAATTGTGCCAAATCCGCTGAATTATCAAGCGGCAGATTATCCCTTCTCCTTGACTCAAAATTAATATTTTTTGTAAAAAAATAGCCGAGCACTTTAGCGACAGTTCCTGATTACAGCGGGCCTTTAGATGGCCCTCTTGCGGAATTTGATAAAGTCTTCGGCTTTTTGATTTTTATAATGCTGCGCCTATTTTAGATTCTTGTGACAAAATACCATGGGCTTGGCCCTCAATAGCTGGCTATAGCATAGAAACTGACTGTAACACAGAACTTGTTTTCAAGAAAAATTTCTTGTCCCTAATATCCTACCGTTTCAAAAACTAAACAGCTGCCCTTCGCTTCAATCTATTGTTCTTATCAGATTTCTCCCCAGAGTTTCACAACCATTTTCCCTCTTGTTTGACTTCAGAATAATCCGTTAGATATTGTTCTCTAAATTCCTTTGGCGTAATACCATTGAGTTTTTTAAACATCTTGGAAAAATAATTGGTATTGTTGTAGCCAATTGCCTCCGCAATTTCATTGATATTTTGATTGCTGTAGAGTAATAGCTGTTGGGCCCGCTTAATTCGAACTTGGTTTAAATACTGGGCGAAGCTGCTATGAAGCTCTTTTTTAAAGAGCTGACCTAAATAAACTGCATTTAAGTGTAATTCATCTGCGACATTTTTCAAGTTGAGCTCTTGTTGGTAGTTTTTTCGAACGATTTCAATTACCTGCTGACTTACCTCAGACAGCTGCTTTTCCACCGGTTGTTCACTAACCAGCTGCAAAAGTTCTTCTAAGACCTTTTTCAGTTGATATAGAGTCGTACTGCTGCGAATCTTTTGAATCGTCGCCTCATAGACCGCTTTAGTAATCACCGGATATTGACGAGAAATATCCGCAAATAATAAAAAGGCAATGTAGCGGGCATTTTCTGGCCGCAGATGCTGACTTTGCACCTCTGCAAAAATTTTATCCAGCTCCTGTTGAATCGTCTTGGCATCGCCAATCATTAAGGACTTATTAAAACCGAAAAAGGAAAATTCTGGTTCGGTCATTTCCTCCAGCATGTCTAAATGCTGGTTTGGCAAAAGCTCAGGATAGAATTGGTTCAGCTCTTCAATCTGCAGAACCTTTTCATAACTTTCATACACATTTTCCCAGTCTTGAACGGTCTCCCCTGGATAGATAATGATGTTTTCGTTGAACCGGCGTTTTAAATCCGCTAAAAAGAGCTTAAAGCCAGTGGTTGCCCCTTGAAAAATAATTGTCAGCTGTTGGTCTTGCTGAGGCCCGCTAGTAATCAAAAGCTTTTGCCCCTTAAGCTTTAATTCCTTCATCAAAAGCAGCAGCTCTTTTGCTGTTCCCGTTATCTTCACAACAGTAAAAGGACCGGTAGTTTTCAGCATTAAGTTATCCATTAGTTCAAAGAATTCATGCTCGCTGAGTTCATCATTTAACCAGCGGCTGATGGAACTTTCTGTATACAATTTTTCCTGTTCTTTACGATATTGTTTATCGTCTAGTTCCTGACGAATTTTTTTGACAATTTCCGTCAGTTCTTCTTTGTCAACCGGCTTGACTAAATAGTCCTTCACCCCTAAGCGAATGCCCTCTTTGACGTATTCAAATTCTTGATAGCCTGAGAGAAACACCGCTGAAAAATCATAGCCTAAAGCGTAGGCTTCACTAATCATTTGAATGCCGCTTAATTCTGGCATCGTAATATCGCTGATTATTAAATCCACCGGTTGCTCTTTGAGATATTCTAACGCTTCACGACCGGTACGGGCAGTCTTAACAATCTCAAACCCCAAATCCTGCCAAGGAATAATCTGTTTAAGCCCTTCTAAAATCATGTATTCATCGTCAACTAGCATGGCTTTATACAAGCTGTTTCCCTCCTTTGATACGAATGGTGATGGTTGTTCCCTGTCCCAATTCGGAATTGATGGTCATAGTAAAAGCCTCACCGAAAAAGTGCTGCAGCCGTTCATAGAAATTTCTGAGGCCAATCGAAGTGGTGAGCGGTGCCTCTGTTGCCGCTAATTTTTCTTGTAGCTGGCTCAAAGCTGGCTGACTCATACCTTTACCGTTATCGATCACCTTGATGACAATATCCTCTTTTTCAAAAAAGGCCTTTAAGCTGATGGCATTATCATTGCGGGTGTAGTCAATGCCATGAACAAAATAATTTTCCACTAAAGGTTGCAAACTAAATTTAGGAATAATTAATTCCTCTAGTTCCGGCGCAATCGTAAAGCGGTAGGCTACACGATCAGGATAGCGCATCTGATAAAGATAAACGTATTTTTCGCAAAAAGATGTTTCCTTCTTCAAAGAGGTGGTTTTCTCCTGAGTGGTATTGTTTCGCAATAATGCAGAAAAGGCGTAGACAACATCCGCCAGTTCATCTTGTTGCTTACTTAAGGCATACATTCTGACATATTCCAAGGTATTGTATAAAAAGTGCGGGTTGATTTGCGATTGCAACGCCCGCATGTGGGCATCCCGTTGTTTAATTTCCAGTTCATAATTGTCTTTGATGTATTGATCTAAGCTTGCAATCATAAAATTAATCGCTTCGGAGAGATCAAATAGCTCATCTTGAACTTGTGCGACATCAATGCGCTCAGCTAGATTTCCTTCGGCAACACTGTGGGTGATGCCGACAATCGTTTCAATTTGCTGGAAGTAGCGATTAAAAGTTCGTTTCAATGTATAGAGTAAAATCCCTGCTAACGCCGTCCCCAAGAGAATAATTAGATTAAAAATTTGCAGATTTTTTGTCCACAAAACCTTTTTACTGGCAGTTAAGACATAGGAATTATTTTTACTGGTTTCTTTTTCCAGTACGTAATATTTTTTCTTAAAAGTTGCTGGAATCACATCTTCTTGAATGCCCGTCAGCAACGCTTGGTACTCATTTGCAGAAACCTGATGCTGTGAAGAAAACATCACTTGATCAGCGGCATCAAAGATATAAGCGTCAATTCCTTCTGTCACCATGGTCTCAGCAAAAGTTCCTAAAACAGCCGCCTCTGAAAAGACTCCGTAAATCTGCCCGACAATTTGTGAGGTGTATTGATCAATAATCGGTCGATTGACAATAAAACCACCGGAAGGGGCGATTTCCCCCTGTGCTTTGACGCCGTTGTGATTTATCCGGTCAGCCTTCAGATAATTTTGCGAATCCTCCAGAGTGACATACAGCTCGTCTAAATCCGGAAAGGCTGTAAACAAGCCGCTGACCGTTGAAGAGATGCTGGTATCTTTTTGGTACTCCTCCCAAAATTTTTCAGTGTAGGTAAAATACTCTGAAGGAGACAGCGTTAAATACTTACGGACATTGTCAATTGCCGTGTTGGAACTAGCCAATTCCATATATAAAAAGCTCATAGTATTGTCCTTATCCATCACGTAGCTGTTAATCCGGTTTTCTAAAATGACCATCTCCGCCTGCAGTTTTTTGTAATTGGAATCCGTCGTAAAAACGCACAAAGCAGCCACCATTAGCAGGATGATTCCCACTAACAGAAGGCTGTAAATTTGCATCAAACGATTCATTAAATATTTTTTTTTGCCAAATCGAGGCCACCATTTACCCATGAGCCGCCAACTTTCTTTCTACTAATGTTCGACTTTCTTTGGTGGCATAGCCGCTCCAAATAATCAATAAAGCAAAGGTAGCAAAAAGTACCAATCCTTTGAAAAGCCAAGTGATAAACAGGATACTGACAACACCAAAAAGAATTTTTAGAAAAGTCCCAAAGTTTAAAAAAACACTAACGAAAGCTAATTTTACCACATTTAAAAGGGAAATGTCATAGCTGGTTTGATAAAGCGTGACATAGATAAATAACACACTGACTAAAAGAATGGTAAAAAACAAGGCAAAATCAATCACCAGCCACACCAGTCCTTGAATTTGTACTGACAGGTACAAATTGTAGCTTAACAGACTAATGATTCCAAAAAATAAGAGAAAGTGCTGATTGCCTCGTTTAAAATTCATTTTCCAGCCGGCTAAAAATTTTTTAAAAGTAATCTCTTGATAGTTGAGGCCGTGTTCTGCTAATAAGTCGTTCATCGTTTGAAAGGCTGGTCCGACACCTAGCAAAATCCCGCCCATCAGAGAAAATAGGATAAAATACAAATTCAATTTAATAATCATCCACAATACATAAAAAAGACGTTGAATACCGCTGCTTTCCATTTTGTTCCCTCCATTGTTCTTCGAAATATCCAGAGACTGTGACACAAGCCTTTCAACAGATGCAATCCCGAACAATCTTGTATTTGCTTTTGTGATTCAATAAGTCCACGCCGCAAATTCATATTATCAAGCAGCTCTAACTCGATAATCTTCATCAAGTTCAATTCTGTTTTAACTAATGTCATAGTCTCTAGCTATTTACAAATAGCTAATAGTGTTTTTTCGCCGATTGACCGGCTACTGCGGGAATTTGCCAATGAATTTCCCGCAGCAGCCGATAAGTCAGCTTGCTTCATAAAGATAGTTAAAACCTACAGTATTACTTAATTTATTGACTAGTCTTGGTTAGCAACAAACTCATCTAATTGCGCTTGCATTTTTTCCTGAACATCGCTCCAGCCAGCTTCTTCTAAAGCATCAATTAATTTCGGTAGATTTTCCTCTGGATCAATTGAGCCGGTATTTAAATTCGCCCGGTAGCGATTCATTACGTTCATGATATTCGTTAATTCTGTTTTAAAATCATCTGTTTTTACATTGAAACCAAGAATTGGTGAGGATTCAGCATTTTCAATACTTTGGTCCCGCTCAGCAATCATTTCATCCGTCACTGTATCTGCAGTGTATAAAATCATGTTGTTCCCGGTATTCCAAGCTGCCATGTGGGTTTTTGGCTGATACCCATCTAAAACTTCAACTTTATCATCGCCAACTTTTTCCCAGGCTTCTCCTTCAATGCCCCATACCAAACCGTTTAATAATTCTGGGTCAGTGTTTAAAAGATTTAAAAATTCAACTGACTTTTCTTTATTTTTTGAAGTGTTTGACACGACAAAGTTCGCCATCTGCGCTTGACTAGTTGTTTGCAATTGAGTAGTCAACGGACGAGAAACTAATGGCTGACTTGCTGCTTGTGTCAAAATTGTATCACCGTAATCCAATGGTCCTTGGGTTTCTTCCCGCATAAACCAAGTATTGCCTTCTAATGGATAAGCTTGCGTACTAGTTGCGGCATCCGTTGGAATCAATCCTTCTTGATACCATTCATGTAAAACTTTTAAAGTTTCTTGGAAATCAGCATCGGCATATTGATTGATAATTTGTGGATCGCCTGCTGCATCTAATTTCACAGCAAAAGGATAATCTTTACCTAATGGATAATCATAAGCACCTGAAGCTTTAAAATCTTGACCAATCGCAAAGGCTGCAATATTCGGCTCTTTTTCTTGGAATTGTTTCAAGACTTCCGTTGCAGATTCATAAGAACCGTCAACTCCGCTGATATCTAAATCATACTTGTCGACATATTGCTGGTTAAAGGTTAATACTTGTTGGCCCCAAGTATTGCCATAAACTGGAATCGCATACAATTTGCCATCGACTTCATTGCCGACTTTATACATTTCCGGCAGCTGATCCATGTACTCTTTGGCATAGGTTTCTGCTAAATCCGTTAAATCCGCAAAGGCGCCTTTTTGGGCATTTGCAACATATTGAAAGGCGAAGGCAATATCATAACTTTCTCCTGAGTTGATGATGGTCGGCATTTTTTGCTCCCAATCTCCCCAGCTGATATATTGCAAATCAATCGTCACACCGATTTTTTCTTCAATCTGCTTATTGGCAATCTCCATTAATTCGTCATAATTATCAGGTTTGTCTCCGACTTGATACATTAAAAGTGAGGTTGAACTGCTTTCTCCTTCTGCAGTACCTTCAGTGTCGCTGTTACCACACGCAGCCAAGCCTAATGTCAATGAAGCTGCCGCTGTAATCCCCAATGCTTTCTTCCACGTTTTCATTATTTTGTCCACTTCCTTCTATTTTTATAAAACTATTCTTTGACACCACCAAGCGTTAAGCCACCCACAAAATATCTTTGGAAAAATGGATAGGTTAAAGCAATCGGTAATGTTGATACCACCACAATCGCCATCCGAGCTGACTCACTCGGTAAAGCAGCTAGGCCGCCTTGAATCTGCGCCCCCATCCCAGCGTTACGAGCTAGGAAGTCTAAATTATTTTGAATTTTCATCAAGAGATACTGTAGCGGAACCAGTGTATCTTTTTGAATATAAAGTAACGCATTGAACCAATCATTCCAATATCCTAAAGCTGCAAACAAACTAATTGTTGCAATCCCCGGAACCGCCAGCGGCAACACAATACTCCGGAAAATCCGCATTTCTGTCGCCCCATCAATGCGGGCTGACTCGATAATACTATCTGGCACCGTTTTGATAAAGAAGGATCGCATAACAAGTATATTAAAAGGTCCTAAGGCTAAAGGTAGAATCAAGGCCCAAACTGTATCTTTTAAAGATAATAAGTTGTTGACCACTAGATAGGTTGCCACCATCCCCGGTGTAAATAACATCGTAATCAGAGCAAAGACGGTGAAAAATTTACGAAAGGGAAAATTCGAGCGGGAAATCGCATAGGCATATAAAGAAGTCATGCTTGTGTTGACTACCGTCCCTAAAACTGTCACAAAGACTGTTACGCCTAACGCTCTAAAAATTTTGCTGCTCATTTCTCCGGCAAAAATATACTTATAAGCCTCAATCGAAAATTCTTTCGGCCAAAAACGATAGCCCATTTCTGCCAGTGAGGCTTCCTGCGTTAGTGAAATCATTACCACGAAGAAAAAGGGCATAACACAGGAGATTGCAAACAAAGCAATTACAATATTAAAAATCACATTCGCTGTTGGATTAAAGGAACGGATTTCAACTTTATTAATTTTTTTCTTTTTCATTGAAGCCCCTCCTTTAAAATAGTGCTGAATCCGGTTCAATCCGGCGGACAATAAAGTTTGCAACCAATAAAAGTGCTGCCCCGACAACTGATTGATACAAACTAGCCGCCGCTGTCATACCTAAGTCTCCAGTAGCAGTCAATCCATTATAAATGTAAGTATCTAGCACTGACGTTACTTGATACAAGGCCCCTGAGTTACGCGGCACATTATAGAACATCCCAAAATCGGCACGGAAAATCCCGCCAATATTCATAATCAATAGGACCATCATCATCGGAACAATTTGCGGAATGGTTACATTTTTAATCTGTTGCCACTTGCTGGCACCGTCCACCATCGCCGCCTCATAGTAAGTCGGGTCAATCCCCATCACCGAAGCGTAGTAGATAATACTGTTGTAACCAAGACTCTTCCAAACGTTTAAAATGACAAAGATTAACGGCCACCAAGTTGGATCGTTGTACCAATTGATTGGATTCTTGCCGCCATTGGTTAGCCATTGATTGATAATCCCTTTGTCTGGACTTAAAAAGGCGTAGACAAAGTAGCCAATAACAACCCATGATAAAAAATAAGGCAGTAAAGACATCGTATGATAGACCTTCACCAATTTTTTATTGCGCAATTCACTCATAACAATTGCAAAGGTAATCGCAAAAAACAGGTTAAAAGCCAAAAAAACAATGTTGTATAATAGCGTATTGCGGGTAATCAGCCACGCATCACTCGAGGCAAATAAGAATTTAAAATTCTCAAAGCCAACCCACGGGCTACTCAGCAAACTATCAATAAAACCGTTTGGTGAAATATGAAAGTCCTTAAATGCAACCACATTGGCAAAAACTGGTATATAAAAGAAGAAAATAAACCAGATAAATCCCGGCAGCGCCATCAAAATCAACGCCTTATAGCGCCAAACATTCTGCCAAAACCCCTTTTTCTTTTTTTTGTTCATCCCTCCAGCTCCTTTCATGAGAAATGATACCGCTTCCCAAAAGAGATAGTAATGAACAAATTTAAGGTATCATGAAACAAATTAAAGAAGTTAACGGGAAATTTTTTTACGAGGCTGTGAGACTAGTTAAAACAGAACTGATTTTTCCGAACATTATCGGTAAGCATCGCCAATTATTGAGAAATTGCGATGAGAACCTATTGGACCACAGTCTGGCATGTACTTTCTGTATTGAGTTACCAATGGATTCCAGAGACAAATACAATTTAAATCGAGATTCCATCTGTTAACAAGACTAAGGCCCCAACCATTTTTGAGGGCAAAAAAATAGAACAGCGCAAATTGTTTTCTAAATGCTTTCGCACCAACAATTTGCCTGTTCCGTGGGTTTGGCACCCAATGCCCCCTGTAGGGCTCGAACCTACGACCCATAGATTAAGAGTCTACTGCTCTACCAACTGAGCTAAGGAGGCGTTATTCAAAAATCGTACTTTAATATCTTAGCACTTCATTTTTTAAAAAGCAACTAAAAATTTTAACAACAAACTAGTTTTTACTAGGTCATCTAAAGCCTGATTTCCCTTTCACAGGTGAGTATGAATCACTCGGGATTTTCATTAAAACTGCTGACACTTTTTTATCAGCAGTTTTAATGATCTCTTTATAATTTTTCAATGCAGTTCAAAAAAATTCAGCTCTTATTAACTCTATATTTCAAAAATCCCTTGCGATATAACCTTCCCCTCAAGCCAAATCCTTCTCCAAAAACAACTGATAAATAGCTCCTAACAAGTTGGCTTGGCTTCTAAAAGCACAGCTTTGAATTTCCATTGGATAAAAGGAATTTTTGAAAAAATCTGAGACATCCCGCAGCAGGTGATATTGGCGATTAATCTCTTCAATCAAAATTTCTTGGGCACTGATGCCGCCGCCAATCACAATTCTTTGCGAGTCTAAGGTTGCCTGTAGATTTAAAATCATCCAGGCGATTTCCCGGCAATAGGTTTCAAATAATTCCGTCAGCTGAGGATTATCTTTTTTAGCAATTGCCTGAAATACAGCGACACCATCACTATCATCGGTTAGTTGTAAAATCCCGCTGGCCCTTTTAATAAAATAGACCGCTGAAGTCGTATAAGCAATCACATTTTCCATTTCAGCAGGTGCAGGTGTCCGTAAAAGAAAACTCAGTTCCCCCGCTTGAAAATGATTACCCTGCACTAATTTGCCGTCGACAATAATTCCACCACCAATGCCTGTGCCTAAAACAATAGCTGCTCCATTGGCCACGCCTTTTAGATTGCCTAGCCATAATTCAGCTAAAGCAGCAGCCTTGCCATCATTACTGACTGCGCATTCTAAACCAAAACGCTCGCTGAAAAATTTCTTAAAGGAAAATTCATGTAAAAAAGGCAGGGCCCCACCGTTATAAATAATCCCCGTTGTCGGATCGACGCGTCCCGGGCAACTGATTCCCACACCTTTGATTACTTCTTGAACAGGTAGAACGACTTCTTGAATGGCTATCAATAAATCCTCTAAATTGTGGGGCGTTTTAAATTTATTTTCTTTTTCAATATTACCTGAATGATCAATGGTCGCGTGTTTGACAAAAGTCCCGCCGATGTCAATTGCTAAATATCCATGTGCCATCTTGTCAGCTCCTTCACTAAAAAGTAAGCTGTGATTTCACCACCCTCTGAGAAAATCACAGCTTACTTTTATTTTAACGATTTTATTGATTGAAATAAAGCTTTGCTTGGGTTATTCCTCGATAATGACAACATCCCAAGGAGCGATGGTGATTGGATTGCCGGCTTCAATTAAGCCGTCAGTCCGCAGTAGTTTGCCACTGACTGGTGCGGTGACTTCAGCCGTTTCTTTTGCATAATTGAAGAAGAAATTGATTTTTTTGCCCTCGTCATTATAACCGCTCTTTTGAATGAGAGGAAATGTCAGCTCTGTTAACTGATAGTCAAAAATTTTGGTGAAAACACTTTGGATCAGCTGCTTCATACCGCTGTCTTCTAATAAGCAACCGAGATAGACTGCCGTACCTTGTCCTTTGTGATTGAGGGTGATAGCCGTTTTCTCAGTGAATTGTGAATTGTCATACTGAGCCAAGACTTGCGCCTGGCCAGCCTCCAGCATTTCCATAAAGCCGATAACTTTGGTGGCTTCTGTAAAATCAAAAAATTCGCTTTGCAGATAAATATCTTGAGGAATCGCAAATTGATTGTAATGCATACCTAAAGTCTCCTGCAAGTTATGAGGCGTGCCATTGCTGGAAATTTTTACATGTTCATTTGCCACAGCTGTCTTAAAGCCGGTTAAAAGCTTACCACCTTTTTCCACAAAATCTGCCAATTTTTCAAAAATTTCGTCAGCACCAGCATATAAAGCTGGAACAACTAAAATCTCATAATCTGTCCAGTTCTCGACATCTGGGGACACAATATCGACTTCGATATTCAATTGATACAGTTGTGTATAAAATGCTTTGACGATATCATTGTAAGTAATGCTAGATTGAAAAGCGGCATTTAAATCCACCGGAAACCAATTTAAAGCAGTCAATGCTTCATTGCTGACAACTAAGGCAACATTGTTTTTCTTTTTCAAGTTGACAAGTTTTGGTGATAGTTTTTGAAACTCACTGCCGATTTTAATCGCTTCTGTATAGGTCGCATTTTCTTTAAAATCATGGCTAAGCAGGCCTCGCCAATAGGACTCGGCTGAATTATGAATCGAATGCCAGTGCCAATACATCACACCATTGGCTCCAGAAGCTACGTGACTATAGGCTTGTAATAGTAATTGGTTTTGGTACGGCGTCCACTGGGGAAAGCCTTGCGCTTCTGTTTCCATCACCAAATAATTATTTTTTTTCAAATTACGAGTGATATCGCCACAAAAGGCAATTTCTTGACCAGTCAGTTGAGCTTGCGTTGGATGATAAATATCGCAACTGGCAATGGTGGTTGCCTTGGCTGCCTTAAAGTGATTGACTTCCGGCTGCACACCATATGAATAGCCCCGCCATTCAAAGTCAAAGTTTTGGGTGACGAATTGGTCCTCCCGTTTATATTCGCTGACAATATCTGCCTGCCATTGAAGAAAACGATCGACTAATAGCCGTTGAAATTTCTCAAACTCTGCTCCTAAACTGCCGTTAATCGTCCCGTTGACATCGGGAAAATTTTCCCACGAATCAATGCGATTGCTCCAATAATCCAAGCCGAATTCCGCATTTAATTTACCCAAATCATTGTCGAACTCGTCTTTTAAATATTCGACAAATTCTTTTTGGACATTTTTACTAGATGACCCGTAGGCCTTGGTTTCATTGTCAATTTGAAAGCCGATAACGTTAGCGTGATGAGCAGTTCGTTCAATTAATTTGCGAATAATTCTTTCAGCGTAGCGTAAATAAGTAGCATTGGTGATATCCATTGACTGCCGTGGTCCGTAGATTGCCCGACCACTATTTTTTCTGGACACCATCACATTTGAGTCTAGTTCAACTAACCAGCTGGGAACAGCATAAGTCGGTGTGCCGATGATAACTTCAATGCCGGCTTTAGCCATTTCGTCAATCACTAAATCAACGGTCGAAAAATCAAATTTTCCAGGGGCTTTTTCATAAGTAGACCAAGTCGATTCTGCGATGCGCACTACATTGATACCGGCTTTTTTCATCATCGCAATATCTTCTTGTAGACGGTCATAGGGTAAGTATTCATAATAATAGGCAACGCCATAAATAATTTTTTCCATTGTTATTTCCTCCAGAGGTTTCTTGTTTTATTTAAGCTCACTGATTACTTCTAATTCTTCTTCAATACTCATTGGCGTTTCACCCGAGTCATCCGATTTCAGATACTTGGCAGCAAAAAGATAAATAATGCTTAAAACAAATGCCATGATACCGCAAATCAGCAGGGTAAAGCTGGCACTAGTATTCCCTAAAAGTCCGCCGATAAAAGCTAAGACATAGGGCGATAAGTAGCAGCCGATATTACAAAAAACCATTGAAATTGACACTGCTAAATTTGCTGAATTCTTTGGCGCTCGCTCCATAACAATCCCAAATGCAAAGGGAATAAAGAGGGACGAGCCCAAGCCTGTTAAAGCTAAAATAACCGTGAACATCACAATATTAGTAGCGAAGGAAATTCCGATAAAGCCTAAGGAAATAATTAAATAGGCGATGAATAGAGTATATTGTTTAGTATATTTCACAATATTGCCATAAAAGAAACTCGCGACAAAACTGACCAAACTAGAAACGGATAAGGCCGTTCCTAAAAATTCTGGATTGGCCATATTTTGCTCTTGAACTAAAGCAGTTGCCTTTAAGCTAGTTGCCATCAAAATAACAAAGGTAAATAATATGGCACAGGATTCAATGACGACAAAGCGATTCAAGCACTGTTTTGGTTTTTCAACTTGGCCATTGACCACCGTCGTCTCAGGCTTAGTATCCGGAATAAAGATAAAAAATAAAACGAAGGAAACAATCGCTAAAAAGTAAATCGCAAAGGCATAATGCCAGTTATAATTCACCAAAATCCCGGCAATAAAGGTTGTAAAGGTCTGTCCCAAACTTTGAACCGCCGCTTGATAACCTAGCATTTTATTACGGGTATCACCGGTGTAAAATTCATTGATTAAACTCACTGCCAGTGAATTGAACATGCCTAGTCCTGCTCCTAAAACTAAACGCGAGATGTAAACCATCGTGTAGTTGTCTGAGAAAAATGGGAAAACGCCTCCAATTCCCGCTAAGACAATCCCCAGTAAAACTGTTTTCTTGGTTCCTAAGAAATTGACAATAAAAGCACTTAATAAAACAAAAATCATGACGCTGATGTTGGAAGCTGTTACCAAAGCTTCCACGGCAGTTGCGCTATGGCTGCTAAAGGTTTCCTGCATGTGGCTCACGGCTGAGGCAATGGAGCCGCCGGAAGTCAGCAATAAAGAAATCGACAGCAGAGCAACTTTAAAGGTAGGTTGTTTCGATTTTTCCAAATTCATCTGATTCTCTCCTTTTGAAAACGTTTTTTGATATCGCTATCATACAAGGTTTCACGCTTTCAAAATATAAAAAAACTAAGCTGAAATGGAAAAAACTAAGCTAAACTACTCCTGGCGGAACTTTTTTTGATAATCCTTAGGCGTCAGGCCCCTAATTTTTTTGAAGGTTTGACTAAAATGACTCTGATCGCTAAAAGCCAGCGTCGAGGCAATCTCCCCCAAACTTTTTTCTGAATAGCGCAGGAGATTTTCGGCATAACGAATTTTTTCCTTTAAAATATATTGCTTAATCGTCTGCTCCTCACCATTTTTAAAGACGTGCACTAAATATTCCGGTGTCACCTTTAAATCCAGTGCTAAATCTTGGACACTGATTTTTTGATGCAATTGCTGGCTAATCAACCGTTTAGTTTTAATAATTAGCGGATTTTGCTGACGTCCCGCCGCCAGACGAACCTGTGCCACCATCTTGGCAAAAGTAATTTCAATCTCCCTTAAAAAGAGAATCAGACTATTTTGATCCTGAAATTCCTCCAGTTGCATAATGCTTTGGTCCACCAATGTAAATGATTCTTCCGGTTGCAGACCGCCACGAATGGCTGCTCTTGAAGCCAAGGCAATCACACAGATACAGAGATTTTTTAAATTACGCAGTTGATCCTTCGCTAGAATCCCCGGTTTACCTGAATATGTTTCTTCAAAACTTTTTTGCAGCAATTCCACATTGCCTTGTTCGATACTATCCATCTCCCGCAGTTCTTGATCGTAGGGATTGTGAAACTCAGCTAACTCAATATGCTGAAACAAGTCTTCTGTTGTTTTCAATAAAATGGGTTTGTGCTGATTAGGCAGACCTTGCACGGTAATGGCTTCTGGTGTTAATTCCCGCTGATTGATTAAAAAATCTAAAAAGATAATTTCATTGGCAAAAAGATGAGGATTGACAGTTCCTTGGGTCTGAACCATCACATACAATTGATCTGGCTCCTTTAAATTGATTGTCCCCCCATAAACCGCATCTTTAAAGACCATAAAAAAGGGAAATTCCTGAAAATCCAAAACCGCCTGCAAATATTCTAAATGGCTGTCGGTGGAGTTTATCGCGGTAACAGTTTTAACCTGCCGCTGAATTAAATAAATTCTCGCAGGTGTGATTTTTAACCATTGCTCCAAGCCAAAGTTCATAAAAATCATCCCTTCTGTAAAATTATTTATCCTGAATGCTAACGTGTCTTTTGCCAACAGGAAAATTTAGCCAGCCGTTATTCTAGCTTGCTACTGTATTGTCCTTGCATTTTCCCTTGTTTAAATTGAGTCTGTCTTAATTCACCTTAGTAAAACAAATATATTTTCAAAATGCAAACCAACTCCCGCTGTTTGAGTTGCACTTACCCTCAGAAGCAAAAAATGAACATTTGATTGATATAACTATGCATTTTTTTGAAAAACTTACAATCTCTTTAAAATAAAACTAAATTGAAATCTTGGTGCATTTCGCTTCTTATTACCTGAAAATTAAAAAAGCAATTTAATCTAAAAAATCTGCGAAATCCTATTAAGATTTTCGCAGATTTTAAATTTCTAGTAGTATCAAAAAGTATTAGGAATTATTTTCGCCTTCTTTCAAGCTATCTGGTTTTAAACTATTTTCATAAAAAGCAATCTTGTCATTCATCCGCTGCAGCGTCGTTTGAATATCCAGCAGCTTCACTTCCAAACTGTTTTTTTCTTCTTGTAATAAATCTCTTCTAGCTAAGACCGTGCTGTCTCCTAGCTGATATAAACGAATGTATTCAATCAGCCCTTCAATTGAAACGCCGGCGTTGCGCATGCATTTGGTGAAGTCCACCCAGCGCAAATCTTCTTCATTATAGTCCCGAATGCCACCCGGTGTACGATTAACCGGCGGAATCAAACCGATTCTTTCATAATAGCGCAGGGTATCGGCTGAAATGTCCTTTAACTCGCTAACTTGTTTTATATTCATAGCAATTACTCCTTCTGTCTAACCTAATCAACAACTTGATAATAGCTAAAGTATAAACTCTAGAGTCCACTCCAAGTCAACTGTTTTTGCTTTCTTTTATTAAATTTTTCCCGCTAGTAAAATTTTTATCAATCAAGCAAGCCCATTTTTAAGCCCGTAGCTGAGATAATAACCAACTACATATTTTTTGCCTCAAGAGCTTTTTTCAAGCTATCACTGAGTGAACTGAGGCAAAAAAATTCTCAAAATTGAAATACTTTAAATTAATAAAATTTTCCCCTTGACTTCGACCCGACTCTAAGCTGTAGCATAAACAAAAATGAAAGAGGAGTTGCGTAACATGACCCATTTTCTAAAAAAATACGTCAATAAAAAAAGAGCTATTCTAACGTTAGGTCTTCTGATTAGTCTAACAGCCTTGCTATTATTCAGTGAAGCCGATTTTGCGGCGCAGCCTGATGAGTTTATTGGCCACAAAAAAGTTGAAATCAATGCCAACCGAAATTTTGTAATACAAGAAGCTATTGTAGAAGACGCTCCCGTAATTGAGGAACAACCATTAAAGACAGCGGTTCGTTTAGATGTCCCCTTGCTGAATCAAATGGCAGAGCCCCGCTTATACAATGGTTGCGAGGTCACCAGTTTGGCTATGATTTTAAATTATCATGGCTTTGCCGTGACCAAAAATCAATTGGCTGAAGAGCTGCCAACCGTGCCGGTTCAAGATGCAAACGGCAATTACGGAAATCCCCATGAGGCCTTTGTCGGGGATATGACGGCCAACAGCGGCCCCGGTTATTTTGTTTACCATGAACCGATTTATCAATTAGCCAGTCAATTTATTGATGATTCTTATGAGGCAATTGATTTGAGAGACAGTAATTTTACAGAAATCCAGCGGCAGTTGTCTATCGGCAACCCCGTCTGGGTGATTACCACCACAACTTTTGCCGAGACGGGTGATAATTTTACTTGGCAGACTGCAACTGGCGAGGTATCAGTTTCGATGTCTGAGCACAGTGTCGTTTTAACCGGCTATAACCAAAATGAAATTTATTTAAACGACTCTTATGGCAATCAAGATTATGCGACTGATTTACAAGACTTCATCGCCTCTTGGGAGCAGATGGGCCGCCAAGCCGTTGTGATTACTGAAGTTTCTGAAGTTTAATAAAAAAGATAGCCCAGCTGTCCCGATTGAAACTTTAATCGAGATGGCGGGCTATCTTTTAGGTTTAAACAGGAAAATTTTCTTGATTAATCGTTGCTAATTAATCATGACACCTTGCAGATATGTCTTTCCTCTTGTAAAACTGTCGCAACTGCAGAAAAAATTATCTTTAGACCAGCTCTTAGTTGCGCTTCCGGAATTGTCAGCGGTGGTAAAATTTTCAAAACAGCATCTTTGCGGCCAGCAAGTTCGATAATCAGGCCTTGAGAGACGCATAATTGCTGAACTTTTTTGGCCAGTTGTGAATCAATTTCAGAAAAGTCAATTCCCCAGAGAAGCCCTAAGCCCCGCATTTGTAATTGCGGGTGTAACGGCATCAGCTGCTGAGATAAAAATTCTGCTACAATCTTACCTTTTGTTTTAGTCAATAGGGAGAGCTCTTGGGCCGCATAAAATTTCAAGGCTGCCGTTGCACCGACAAAGCCCAGCTGATTGCCCCGAAAAGTTCCATTATGTTCCCCCGGATTAAAAACATCCAACTCCGGTTTGAACAACACTAGGGAAAGCGGCAGACCAAAACCACTGATTGATTTAGACATCATTACCATATCAGGCACGATACCAGCTCTTTCAAAGGAAAAGAAACTGCCGGTACGACCAACTCCTGTTTGAATTTCATCAATCAATAATAATATGCCAAACTCATCACAGATACTTCTTAACCCCCGCAGCCACTCGCTGTCAGCTACATGGACGCCCCCTTCTGCTTGCACCGTCTCCAGCACGATGGCCGCTGGCAATTCTATACCAGAATGGTCATCTGCCATTAAGTCTCTTAAATTTTTTAGAGCCGTTTGTGTATCAATCGCTGATTCAACAAAGGGCAGATGAGTGACAAAGTTTAAGGGCACACCTGCACCTTTGCGGCTCGCTTGATCGCTGGTTAAAGCTAAGGCGCCTAAGCTCATTCCATGAAAGCCACCGGAAAAAGCCAAAATATTTTGACGACCAGTTACTTTGCGGGCCAATTTCAACGCTGCCTCGACCGCATTTGTACCAGTTGGGCCACAGGACATAATTTTATAGTCCAAATTTTTCGGCTCAAGAATCTCTTTGTAAAAAGTTGCAAAAAATTCTGTCCGAGCGGTAGTGTCTAAATCTAGGCCATGGATAATTCGGTCCTCACTTAAATAAGCTAAAATTTGTTTTTTGATATAAGGATTGTTATGACCAAAGTTCAAAGCCCCAGCGCCGGCAAAAAAATCAATAAATTCCCGTTGGTCAGTCGTCATTAAGGTCGCATTTTTCGCAAAGTCAAACTGAAAGGGAAAACTCTTAGCATAAGAAACGACGTTTGCTTCTAAAGACTGTATCACCATCAACTTCCTCCTTTTCGTTACTAGTTTAACTTTACGACTTGGAGTCAACTTTAAGTCAAGTCTTTTCTCAAATTTTTCGCTTCATTTTTTTAAAAAATTGAAAAACTTGCTTTGAGTAAGCTTTTTGCTAGGCTTTCTGATTTTTGTTTACTTTACAGATAAATCCAAGACAAAATATTGCGCTACTAAATCCCATTGAAACCCATTTGCTAACAAAACAGCAATTGAGGCCTGATTTTCTTTTTCGGGAGCTACAATAATTTTTTTAGCCCCTAAGCGAGTCAGTTTTTCAATTAAAGCAGCGATGATTTGCCGACCATAGCCCTGCTTTAAAAATTGTTCAGCGCCAATCAGATAATCCAAACTGAACACTGCCCCCGGCTGGCTAACCTCATACCAATCCTCCAGCTGATTCGCAAAATAGCAGTCATAATATTGACAAAAACCGATGGGCTGCTCTGCCAGCATTACAATAAAATGCTGGATCCAGCGATATTCAGTCTGACGGCCGCGAATTTCAGCCAACCAATTTTGCGGATGCTCAAACCAGACGGCCACATGAGGCTGCGTCAACCACTCTGACATCAAAGACAAATCCCCATCAGTAAAATCCCGTAAATAAATTGCTGCCATTTAGTCAACCTCCTAAAAAACACTTCAACTCAGAAATGAATTGAAGTGTCCAAATTTTTATTCTGCGTCCGGCCACACTGCCCGAGCCGTTTCAATTACTAAGGCTAGCTTTTGCCATTGGTCTGCTTCGGTAATCGTATTGCCCTCTTGTGTTGAAGAGAAGCCGCATTGAGGACTGAGACACAGCTGATTTAATGGGACAAATTGAGCCGCCTCTTGAATGCGAGCCTTCAGCATTTCCGGATCTTCTAAAGCAGCTGTCTTGGTGGTAACTAAGCCTAAAACTAAACGCTGGTCTTGCAAATTAGCCATCGGTGCAAAACTGCCGGAGCGTTCGTCATCGAATTCTAAAAAGAAACCATCAAAATTTTTGATTGCCAATAGCCGCTTGGCAATTTTATCGTAAGAACCATTATAGAGCCAGTGGGACTGGAAATTTCCTTTACAAAAATGGAAAGTGATTGCCATATCGGCGGGTTTTTTCGCCAGAACAGCTTCAGTGATATCACCAAACTCTTGAATTAATTGATCGGGGTCATAGCCATTTTGGGTAATCATGCCTCTAAAACGGTCATCAAATAATCCACCCCAGCTAGTATCATCCAATTGCAAATAGCGACAGCCGGCATCATAAAAAGCTTGAATCGCTGCTTGATAGGTCACAGTTAAATCCGCAACAAATTCTGCTAAATCAGCATAGATTGGTGCTTCGTTGTATTGCTTAGACAAAATCATAGAATCCAAGAAAATCATATTTGGTCCGGGAATTGTCTGTTTCGCCAGTACATCACCAGCCTGTTTTTTGGTAAATTTGAAATGTTCTAGAAAAGGATGGGTCGGGTCAAAGGCCAATTTGCCGCTGACAAAAGTGCCCTGAGCTTCTGTCGTGATGCCAAAAGCTGTCGTCTCAAAATCATAGACCGTAATCCCCTGCAGTCCGGCAATAAAATCTAAATGCCACCAGCGCCGCCGAAATTCGCCATCCGTCACAGCCTTCAAGCCAATAGCCTTTTGTTTTTCGATAATTTTGATGATTTCTTGGTCTTCGACTGCCGCCAACTCAGCAGCAGAAATCTGGCCGGCTTTAAAATCGGCCCGAGCCTGTTTTAAAACGGCCGGTCGCAGTAAACTACCGACTTGATCGTACCGAAAAGGAATTTTTTCCATATCCTTGCCTCCTAAAAAATTTCTTAATTATAGCATATATTTTGTGAAAAAATGAACCTATTCCAGATTTTATCCGTGAATTTGTTGATAGTTGAGGGCGGCACCGATTAGATTGGCATCATTTTGATACTGGGCCGTAGCAATTTCCGGTAAAATATATTCTACACCAAGCTCTTTTAAGCGCCCTTCAAGCCGAGTGCTTAATTGCTCTGCCAAGTCTGGGCGGGCAGAAATTCCGCCGCCTAAAATCACTTTCTCAGGATCCATCACAACCTGAATATCATATAAACTATCAGTAATGTTATCGTACATGCTATTGATGATTTCAAGCGCCAGCTCTTCCCCGTTATCATAGCGAGCAAATAACTCAACACCATCAATTGCTTCACCGGTCGCTTTTTCATAACGAGCCGCCATCTTAACAGCAGTTCCATTAATACTCAAAGTTTCACCGTTGGCATTTTTCATCATGCCAAACTCACCACCAAATAAATGGGCCCCTTTGTAGAGCTTGCCGTCAATAAAAATTGCTCCGCCAATTCCCGTTCCAATAACCACAAAAACGCTGTTCAAACTGTCTTTGCCTGCGCCCAATTCCATTTCACAAATACCAGCACAGTTGGCATCATTTTCAATTGCCACCGGCAGATTTAAATCTGCCTCTAATAAATCAAAGAAGCGGCCTTCATGGATAAAAGGTACGGCGCTGATGCCGTCAATTCGACGCTCTTTAACATTGACCGCTCCCGGTGCACTCAAGGCAATGCCGGTGACATCGCCGATTTGTGCGACCACCTTTTGCATTTCGGAAACTAATTCTGGATAGCTTTTCGGCGTGGGGAATTTACCGAGGGTCGTTAACTCCTCTGTCCACTTGCCAAATTTTACAAACGTACCGCCAATATCAAACACTGCTAAACTCATCTGCTCACCTCAAAAAAATTTTCTTTTCCAGTTATTTTACCACGTAATCGCTTGCAAGATATGCGGATATCAAATTTTTCGCAAAAAAATTTTCTCAAGGAAGCTCCTTGAGAAAATCTAGTTTTCTAGCTTTTAATTTTAAAGGTTCTCGGTGCGACACGGTAAATAATCACCAGGCCGATGGCTACATACAACAGGCAAATCACTGAAATTCCAATTACATATAAAAAACCAGTGAAACGAATCTGCGTATTCATGTAGGCAAAATAATAAAAGACCCAAGTAATCACTTTATACAGTGGACTTTTAACCGTCATATCCACCGTGAAGGGCTGGATTAAATAATAAATAAACAGCTCATGGAAGGAAAAGAGAAAGCCCAGCGCCACTAACAGTAGCAATAACGCACCAAAAAACTGCCAGCTTAAATAAAAATTATTCAATACCTGCAACAAGACAAACAAAAGAAAAATTCCTAAAATAATCATGCTGTTGTATTTAAAAGTCTGACGCAGACGGTAAGTGAAGCCCTTTAAAATGGTGCTGCCTTCTCGATAAAAAGGATAATACAGCATCGAAGAATCACAGTTAACAAAGAGCATCTGAACAATCTGTTTACCAAATGAGATAAAGTACATCAAAAAGAATAGCAGCGGTAATAGTTGCAGGGTTCCGCCTTCATCCAAATAATCAGTGATATTGAAAATCCGCAGGCCGATTAAAAGAACCGCAACCACTGCAAAACCGATTAGTAAATAGCGAATTTTTTTATTAAAGACCTGCCGATAACGACTAAAAAGTAAGGCATTCAAGTATTCACTGCCCTTTAGTTTGTCAACCTTATCATCGAAATTAACCTCCAGCTGCTTTTGCATCTTCAGGCCTGTACCGATATACTCTTTATTCTTTTGCAAATCGCTAGTATTGGCTTCATAAAAGCCAACAGATTGAACAATTGTCTTGCCAATAAATTCATTTTGTCGCGGATAACGCCACGCACCGCTAAAGCCAACAACAGTTAACAGCAGCCAGACTGGTACTGAAAGCCAGCTAGTATAGATACTTGTCAACGGTGCAATTAAATCAAAGTAATAAAGTCCTGCAATGACAGCTAAAAAGAGAACTGTCGCAATGACACCAATCAGCCGGCGCGTCCCTTTACTGAAGTTTAGCATATACAACCAACGGCAAAAGACAAATAATAAGAAATTCCCTGCTAGATACGATAGTGGGAAAATCAATGCCAGCGCAATTTTCCCAGCCAATACCCCATAGATCAGTCCAGTCAATAAATAAAAGACAGCACTCTTAAAAATCTCGATAAACTTTTGACCTAAGATAAACTGGTTACGGGAAAGGGCAAATTCTGTGTAGAAATCAATCATTCCTTGTGTAGTAATTACAGAAAATTGATTGTAAAATCCCCAGACGAGCACCACCAATAAAAGCCATAAAAAAGCTGCTTGCTGCAGTAGTGGTTGATTGAGCTGCATGAACAAATCAAAAAAATCACCCCCGTCAAATAACGTGACCATGAAAATTTGAGCCGCTACTAGCAGGACAAACACTAAAATTTTCTTCAGAAAAGAATAGCCAACACTCAGAATCGTCAAGAGAATTCCCAAGGCTCTTTTTAGTTCATAGGCCGCATAGATTTGTTCACTAATAATTTTTTTAAGCCCCGGTACTCGCCTTAAAAAATAAAGAAAGCCATTTAGATTTTTGGTCAGTTTATAGTTAAAAAACTGCCAATCTTCTTTAAAGAAACTAGCCAATACTTTCATCCAGCAGCTCCTCTCTATCCGTCAAAAGCTGCACCACTTCCTCTTCAAAATCTTGATCGTGAATCCGCTCTGCCGGCACGCCCCGCAGTTTTCCATGATGTAATAAAACAACCTCATCACATAAATCCTGTGCCAATTGTAAAATATGAGTAGAAAAAATCACCACGGATTCAGATTTCATTCTGATAATCATTTCCTTCATCTCATGGGCGGCCACTACATCAAAGGAAGTCAAGGGCTCGTCCAACAGCAAAACAGGCGGCTGAATCATTAAAGAGACTAGCATTTGAACTTTATTTTGCATCCCGTGGGAAAAATCCTTTAATAAGCGATGGTGGTCTTCTTTTTCGATGCCGACTGATAGCAGATAATCTTCAGTTCGCTGCACCTCTTTAATTTTGTCACGATTGATGTCCACAAAAAAGCGCACAAACTCATAGGCTGTCATAAAGCCCGGCAGATGGGGCGTCGTATAGACAAAGCCAATCGCCGTATTATCATAGTGCAGATTTTTTTGACCATCGTCTTCTAGATAAATTTCCCCACTATCAATCGAAATATTGCGGGAAATGCAATTAAACAAGGTTGTTTTGCCGGCACCGTTTCGCCCTAAAAGGCCATAGATTTTACCTTTTTCAAACTGAAAACTCGCTTCATCAAAAATAACCTTCTCTTCAAATTTCTTGGTAATCGTCTCAATCACTAATTTCATTTTTTCACCTACTCTTTCTATTAAGGTTAAGTGTACTGGAAGCTTAGGCTTTTGGATAGGAAATTTTAAAAAAATCTTTCAAGCTAAAAAACGGCATATCCCTTGACCTTGTCATAGTGTCAACCTTTATCCTCTTTATAGGAGGTGAATTGCAAATGAAACTAATACCTGCGAAAAAAATTTTGATGAAAACCAAAACCAAGGACTGGTTTGGAACGGATTTTACAATGAATTTATATAAAGGCTGTCATCACGGCTGCATTTACTGCGATTCCCGCAGTCTTTGTTATGGCATCGAAAATTTTGATCAAGTCGTCAGTAAACAAAACGCCATAAAATTATTAGCTGCCGAACTCCAACAAAAAAGACATCAGATAGTCATTGGGGATGGTTCGATGTCTGATTCTTACAACGCCTATGAAAAAAAATATTGTCTGACCCAGCAGGCTCTTGAACTCTGCGACAGACACGGCTGCGGTGTTTCTTTAGCAACCAAAAGCGACTTAATTTTACGAGACCTACCGCTGCTAAAAAAGATTAGCCGCCATTCTCCTGTCAATATCAGCTTTTCTTTGTCCACCGCTGATAATCGCCTAGCTAGGGAAATTGAAAGGCGGGTTAGTTTGCCTAGCGCAAGATTAGCTGCTCTAAAAAAATTAAGCACCAGCGGGCTTTATTGTGGGATTCTCTTGATGCCAATTTTGCCATTTCTGACGGATGACTGGTCGACACTGGAAGCCTTGATCTTAAGCGCCAAAGAAAATGGCGCTAGCTACATCTATCCTTTTTGGGGCGTGACCCTGCGGGATATTCAAAAGGAATATTATTTTAATCAACTCAAAAGAATTGACCCAGCGCTGCTGCAAAAATACCAGCGGCACCAGGCCAATCACTACTATTATCCAATTGAAAACGGCACTACAACGAAACATAAATTCGAAAACCTTTGCCAGGAGCTGAAGCTTGATTACACTATGGAAAAAATTATCAAAGCCTATCAACAGCCCTATCAATCAGAACAATTAGCCTTGTTTTAACTTTCTCTCAGTTGTCAGTCAGATTGATTACTGTTAAAAAATTGAAATTAAACACTTTTTAATGAAAGGTAAATTCTGTCCTAAAAATAGCCGAAAAAAATGATTCAAAAAGGACTAATAACGAAAAAATCACCTAATCTTGATTAAAAGCTAATTGTAAACTTTCACTACTTTGACTATCAACTAAAAAGACAACATCCGAGTTGAGATTGTCGGGAACCATTATAAAATAACCGCCACTCGCTTCGTCTAGTTTACCTAAGTTAAAGGTAAAGCTTTGTTCACTGCCCAGCTCTTCTGCTGATTCATCCGACTCTTCTGCTTCTTCTGAATAGCTTAAATAAATCACTTCATAGGTTAACTGCTCTTCAGCAGTTAGGCCGTACTCCATTAGACTTGTGGCAATCGGCTGCAGATCAATCGCT
Source organism: Enterococcus sp. LJL120 (assembly GCF_054871765.1). Taxonomy (NCBI): domain Bacteria; kingdom Bacillati; phylum Bacillota; class Bacilli; order Lactobacillales; family Enterococcaceae; genus Enterococcus; species Enterococcus sp. LJL120. The sequence goes on along the minus strand of NZ_JBTXLV010000003.1, from coordinate 188,613 downwards.
GTTGAGATAGTTAAATCATTTAGGATTGCGGCTAACTCCTGCAGATTACTAGTGTTGTCTGCCGTCAAACTTTGACTCCCCTCATTATTCGTCTGCCGAATTGACAATAGATTTCCCTGATAAAAGACTGGCAGTGTTGGAGTCGCAACCAATGATAGCTGATCAAAATTTAAATAATTGATTAATAGACTACCGACAGTAAAAATTTCCTGCTCATCAGAAAATTTGGCAAAATAATTATTTTCTCCAGCTGATTGGCCAATCAACAATTTTTTTTGCTGGTTTTCATCATCTGTGTAGTCTATTGTCAATTGGGGTATTGTTAAACCCGCTGTCGCCGTCGTCACTTCTGTTGATGGCTCCTGGCTTTGGTCAAGCGCTTGTAGCAGAGCCCCAGTAATCGCAGTCACCGCCCCCTCAGCTAATTGCATTTCTGGATAATCGACTAGCTGCCAGCGACCGGTCTCAGCTCTTTGCAAACTCAACTCTTCAGCATCATTCACATAGCTTAAACGGGACAATCCTTGATAAGAAATGAGTGAGGTTGTTGTTCCTTGAGACTTTTGTTCAGTAGTGTTCTCATCGCTAAAATAACCTCTGACTAACCAAAAAATCAGACCTGCAAGCAACAAGATAAATACAAAAACTATCGAGTAGCTCACCAATTTTTTTGTCGTTTTTTTCTCCATTCGCTATCTGCCTCCTTAATGTCCCCAGACGGATCCGATGATCGCCGTCTGCTGAATGTAACCAAGTTGCCGGCTGTCTTGGCCTAACAGTCGGTTATCTGCCATCACAAAATAGTGTTTTTCGGGAACTTTTTCACTAGTTAAACTACTGCTGTCAAAATCGGTAGTCAGCAGCAAATTATTGCCATGAGCCACGGCTAATTCTTTGGTGAGAAAGTCCTCAGTCATTCGTTTGCCATCAATTAATAACTGATCATTGCGATAGCGAACTGCCTCCCCCGGCAAAGCAATCACTCTGCCAAATGATTTTCCTGTAGGCAGACTATCATCCACAAAACAAACCACAGCGAACCGCTCAATTTTAGCCATGGGACTCAGCCAAACTAATGTGTCTTTTTCCAGTTGAGGAGCCATTGCATTTGTGCGGACAAACTGCGGTGAAACAATTAATTTCCAAGTCATAATCAGTAGCAGTAGCAAAAAAGATAGTCCACCAGCTACAATCAAGCTGCGTTTTCTTATTCTTCGTTTCGAAAGTTTGTATCCCGGCTGCTTGATACTTGTTCTTGTTGACTGTTTACTATTAGTAGCAGCTTTTGAAGTCCGTTTTTTTGGGTATCTCCTTTTTGTTTTTAACTTATTTTGATTCTTGTTTTGATTCTTTTTCTCCTGCTCTGTTTGATGGGAATGCTGCTGGGCTAACTGACTCTTTTTAACTGGTTCTCTTTTGTTCATGCTTTCCGCTTCCTTCTTTTCTGCCTTTTCCGGTGTACTTCTTTAAAGAGAAGAGCTAAGATAATCAGTGCCAGTAAACTAGCAAAGAAGACAATCACCGGCAGCAAGCTGCCGTCATTAGCTCCTTGACCAGCTGTAACTGTCTGCTGATTGAATTCTAGCGCCGCTTGATCTGTGATGGTAAAGGGTTCCTCCCATTGCCAGAGGGCCTCGCCGATGCTGACTTCAATCGTCGCAACGTACTCCCCACCAATAAACCGCTGATCAGCAAGGCTGATGGGGAAATCTATCTGAGAATTAGGCGCCATTGTCATCTGACTTTTTTCTGTCCGATACAAGACTTCTTCACTATCAGCTTTACGGATAGCCACCTTGGTTGTCATGTCGCCGACAAAAGTCGGCTGAGTATTCGAAAAATTAACAAAGACAGCATTTTTAAATTCACTCACCCCTGCTGTGACATCATTCAGTTTCAAGTCTGGGGCAATTTCAACATCCGTCTCCTGTAAAAGCATCCCGATAACATAAGCGTACTTATTAACAATCATCCCTTCACCAGCAGTGCTATCTTCTTTGATTTCACTCAATTGAATCCCACCGGCAATCACTCCGTCAAAGCTCTCTGTCGGCATTTCGATGGCTAGTGTCAAAAACTCAGAGCTCTGGGCCGCCACCTCTACCACATTTTGGCTGCTGACAAGCTCTGTAAATTCATAGGGCAATGAAGGGTCGCTGGTAATGGTGTTAGGGCCCCAATTGATTTCCCCATTTGGGCTAGTCTTTGTTCCATTCAAACTAACAGCGATTTGAAGCCCTTGATTGGTGGGATTAATCAGGCGAATTTGGACCGTTTGCTTTGCTCCTGGCTCCATTTTTAAATCAAAATAAGACTTGTCGCTGATTTGATTTTCCGGCAACAGCGTTTCATATTGAAAACTAAGGGCAGACGTCTCCTCTGCAGCAACCGCTTTTTGAGGATTATATGTAAAAAAAATAGAACCGAAAATCAGGATAAAAAGAATGTGACGCATGATTTTCATCAGAAACCTCCAAAAAATATGAGAAGGTACGGCTTAAGTTTCTATTAGCAAGTTGTGGTGCTCACCTTTCAACCTCTATTAGCTGGTCTCTATAAAAAGATCAGACAAGAGAGATTACAAGGGGCCTTCACCGAAATTGCCTAAGAACACTTATGCCGCACCTTCAATTTTTTCCGTTGAACATTTTCTAGCTAAACAATTTAACGTTTACTTACAAGTTAAGTCTTTAGGGAGTATAAACATCTGAAAGCTGCCAGAAAATTTCACCGGTGTATTTGCCAATTCGACGGACAACATTGTTGGGAACATACAATTCAAAACCGGTGGTCCCTGCGCTCCAAGTTGCTGAAACATTGTAGGGGGTCCGGTCTGGGTTGGTCTGGGTGATCAGCGTCTCAGGTGAAGCACTTAAGGTGGTCAGACTAGCACCATTCCTAAATTTAATTACACCTGATAAGACATCAAAGGATTCCAACGGATTGCCGTTTTCAATCGTTAATGGCTTAGTAATCTGCGCTTGTAGTTTCCACTCACTTTGCACCGCCCGGTTATCTGTGACAATTACATCTTGATCGTAGATAGGATTATCTACTTCTGTGGCTTTTTCACTAATTTGTTGGCTGCCGAAATTGATAGTATTCGGCGCAGAATCTAGACTTAAGATGCCGTAAACTTCATCGGTCGTCTCCACCAGATTAGAATCAATGGCAAATTCATCCCCCCGGGCATTTTCACCGGAAAAATGGGCTTGGTTGCGAATTTTTTCGCCAACCCTTTGACTATTGACAACCCCAGTAAAGGTGATTGTTACCACATTTTCATCCGTGGCGGTCTTCGGCAGGATATCCCCAAGTGGAACAGTTAAGGTCCGGGAATCTTGATCATAACTAAATTGATCGGTTGTCAGAGAAGTGCCTGCGACTGTCACCGTTGCTGTATCAGGATCAAATGTCAATCCCTCATCAATCACGTCTGTCATGACAACGTTCCCCCATAAAATTCCACTACCAGCTGTTTCAGTATTGGCAACAACCAATTGATAAGTTAAGGTATCCCCAACTGAAACACTGGTGCCTCCAGAAGATGTATAGGTTTTGACAGCAGTTGCATGTTGCACTAAAGCTTCCTGGACAATATATCTTGTTGCAACAGGGAAGGTCGCATCGTGATACGTTAACTCTGTATAAGGATTAATATTCCCAATACCAGTATTGCTGGCTAAGTCAATGTCACTAACCTGAGCATCATCCCCGGCAGTATCTTCAAAATAAAGAGACAATTCGTCACCGACAGCTAATTGTTCGGTCAAGCTTAATTCCCAACTACCATCAGCAGCCACCACAGCCGTAGCGGTCTGCATCGTCGGTTGGCTTTCTCCGGATTTTTTGACAGCATAATAGACGTTAGCCCCTGGTTCGGCAGCCGTTCCAGAAATTTTAGTAGTCGCATTGGTGACTTGATCACCCGTGATGGTCGCTGGTTGTGGTGGTGTCACATCCGTAACCGTCATCGCCGGCAACGCATCAATTTCTGTTTGCGGTGTATTATGCCGCTGATCTTCAGCCGCATCCGCCTCTCCCCGCCAAGCAGAAACGACTTTCACCGTCGTGCCGGCTGGTAGATAGTCTGTCAGTTCAAATTTCACATAACCTGATTGATCTAGGTCGTTGTAAATTGAAATTGGTCCCTGCAGTGAAGATTGAGTCAATTGATATGGGGCCTTATTTGGTTCAGTAATTTCCACAACGACATTGGTTTCTTCATCCCACCAAGGACGAACTACCCGATGTCCCTGCAGGTCAAAACCTTCCATCACCGTCCCTAAGACATAAAGGGATAAATCGGCATCAGTTCCTTGACGAATTTGATCGATAGTTGGGTTTGAGTTGTTGGCGGAAATTCGTGAATACTGGTTGACGCCATTGCCAATACCAAATCTGTTAGAAAAATCATCATCTGGAGAATCAGCAGCGGCTAAAGTCATATTGGCTCCCCTTAATGTATAAGAAATCAAAGTACGACTATAGGTTGGTGTACCATCTAGATTGCTCAATTTATTCCAAAAGGAGACATCCGAAGCTGTTGATTCAAATTTAGAACTTCTACCAGCAATAAAGTTTGTGTTGGCTGAAGTAATTAGATTCCCGCCTCTAGGGGCATTATTACGGAAGTCATAATACATAGGGGCACTCATCTCAAAATTTAAATGTCCGGCACCATTTCTAAAAATCGCCCCGCCATTTGTATTACCAATAGCTTCAAAGAAAGTCCCCGCGCCGGCAATTACATCGATGTCGCTGGCGGCGTCAATCGCCGCCCCAGCATTAGCGTAAAGCCGCACAACGCTTTCGTCGCCGACTAAACTAAAGGTATTGACCTTTTGTTCGCTATTCCCATTAATAAATTGGATCGCCTGACTTTCCGCAAAGGCACCATCTGAACCATTGGTCACCCCGCCGTCATAACCATTGCCATTTGAACGAGTTTCATCATTATTGGTCACATAAAACTTACCGCCGTCAGACACATTAATACTGTTTCCGCCACCGTTCATCCGCACAGCTGCAGCTCTTGAGGTCCCGTTGTTTTTTGTTAAGCGCATAATCGAGTTGCCGCTAACATTAAAGGAGGAATCCCCAGAATAACGGAAACGAACAATCGCCCCTCTGGAGTTAGAATCCCCATAGTTAGTAAAATCAACAATCGAATGATTTTCGACATTAAATTGGGCTCCCTGCGCTTGAATCATAACGCTGGGCGTGCCATTCGTATTTGCTGAGTTGGTTCCATTTGAGGTCACACTAACAGTTACATAATCTTTAAAGTTTAAATAAACTGGTGTACTATTTCCCCGACTACCTGTGTTATAGCTAAAGACGCCACCAGAATCACCGGTATTATTGGAACGTCCAGTAATTTTAACAGTCGTATTCCCTTCAGTCGTTCCTAAAGCAGCATCCCCTAAAAAATTCACTTGAGAATAATCCCCGGTATTCCTGAACATATTAAAATCACCGTCGCCGGTCATGGTCACTTGGCTTCGTCCATCAAAGGTCACATTGGCATAATGGATCTCACTGTTGTAGACAGAAGCACCATGGAGGGTATTGACCAGTGAATCATTGGTGATTTGGAATTTTTTGGCATTTGTAAAATTGCCATTGTACAATCCATAAACCGTCGAATTATCAATGACTAAACTATCCCCTTCATAATCCCCCGTTGGATTCGTTGGATTATTGTAATTGGCTAAAGCAAATTCGCCTCCGACATTCAAATTTAATTTTGAATTTTTGACAGAAATATTTTGATAGGCAGTGATAAAGTTATTGTTGACATAATATCTACCAGTATCAGTTGTACTCCAATCATAGCCTTGGGCCGACATCGTCAAGCCGTCAATTTCAACATTGCCAGCGGTATTGATTAAGCCCCCCAGTGAATTAGTCGTCCCCGAGGTTGAGACAATCGAGCTGTCAATAATTTTCACTGGATTAACAGTCGAAGTCGAGCGAATCAGATTAAATGTGTTGGAACCAGCTTGGGTCATGGTGATGTCCGCCGCCTGCATAGTAAAAGAATTACTTGCTTCAAAGAGACTTTCACTACCAACTTTGTTTAAAGTCATGCTACCAGAAACGGTAATATCACCGCCGGTAAACATCCGCCTTGCCCCAGTTGTACCAGAAAAGTTATTGTTGCCGCCATTAAAGCTTAATTTCCCGTTACCGACATCAACAATTGGATTGTTTGGATAGGATGTATCCAAAACTACGGTGTTCGCACCAACAAAACCAATTTCTCCACCAGTCGCAGAAAAAGTTGCCAAACTGTAATTACGGGCACGATATGTTGAAGTGCCCGTCGTTGTTTCCACCAAAACCTTACTTGATGCTGCATTGACAATCGGCTTGGCATTGGTGGCTAATACTGCATTGTTTAACAGATGAATACTCCAATTTCCGCCGTTATCAGATTGAATAAATGCATTGCCGACCGTAGCGGCAGCCGTGGTGGCGGTCCCAAAATCCTTGAGATTCTCCAGCTTAAAGTATCCCCGGTCTGTGCCTGAAAGTCCTGAAACGGCACCTAACGTCAAGCCGTTATTGCCGTTTGCCACCGTGATCGCAAAACCATTTCCATCGATATAGAAATCACGACTAATGACCACGCGACTGGACAAAGCGAATGAGCTTGTCAAAATCACATGATTGACCGCTGGATTATCAATGGCAGTTTGCAAATCAGCTTGACTTGCAATTGAAACTGCTCCCCCCCAACTTGGCTCACTGGTTAGTGAAATCCCTGGCAACTCAAGGGCACGACTATTTTCTGGTGCAGCCTCCGTTGTTTGAGTATTGCCTACCACAACCAAAACGACGGTGACCAACAACAGTAATGCGCCAAAAATGCCACCGATTTGCTTTTTATTTTTCATTGTTTTACCAACTCCTTTCCCAACTTTTCATGAGCCTTTTATATGTCCACGCAATTTGCGTTGGAACCTTCTTCAATGTTTCATGACAACCAGAATCCTTCTAAAAAAATCGCCAAGTGTGCATTGGAAACCAGCGAAAGATGACCTTGCCTGTAATTTCAGCCTGACTGATCAGACCGACTGTTCGGCTATCACGGGTAAACCCGCGATTGTCCCCCAAGACTAAAAAAGTGTCTGCCGGAATTTCCTGCAACAAAAATGTTGGCAGTTCTGTTGTGTACTGCAGCCCGGCAGCTGTTGACTCCGCAATTTGCTGGGCAATAAAGGGTTCCAAAACAGCTTGCTGATTCACCAAAAGCTGATCATTTTCATAAGTGATTGTCTCCCCTGGCAAGCCGATAATACGGCTGACAAAGACCTCATCCGTTGTGCTTGACTTGATAACCACGACATCAAAGCGTTGAAACTGAGTCCTTCTTTGTACCAAAAGCTGGTTGCCGGCAGTAAAGTTGGGATTCATGCTGAAATCCTGGACTTGATAGATAAAAAAATTCAGACAACAACCAATTAAAAACAGCAGCGAAACTAGTAAAAAAAGGAGTTTACCTAGATTCTTTTTGAACCATTTAACACGCCGGTGTCTTTTTGAATTTTTTTTACGGAGACCTTTAACAACAGCAGATTTTTTGAAGTTGGACTTTTTCATGTGCGTTACTCTCCAGAAACTTCAGCTTGTTCCAGCTGTTCAACTTGAGCTTTAAGGGCATTTTCATTGATGCTATATGCGGTTAAAATTTGCTGTTGCTGATCAAGAATCAATTGAATATCACTTTGAAAGCCCGCTTGAATACTGGCATCTTGAGGGAGAATCCGTAAATTACTGTTGATATTTTGGCCTAACTGGGCCAGTCGTTTATAATAACGGTTTAACAAAAGCTGCCCGTCTTCACTTAAAGAATTGCTAGCCCGCCGATTTCCGTAACTGCTGAGATTCCGTGAGACCTCGCCTAATTTGGCTTTGACGGTTTCAGGATCATCCTCTAACGCAGGAAACTGCTGCTCTATTTGATACATGTAACGATAAGCGTTGGCAATGTTGGTTGCATCCGCTTCAGAAAGATTCGTCGCTTGGTAATACCGTCCGTAACTGGATAAGCTGATGCTAACGATGGCGATAATTGCTAATAAAATCCCCCAAAAACGGTAACTCTTTTTTTGTTTGTTCAGCTGTTGCAGCTGCCGACGGTATCGTTTCCGCTTTTTTTTATTTTTTGGAGGTTTGGCAGACAGCTGCCGGTACTTGCGATTTCCTGACAGCCATAAAAAAATCAACCATAAGGAAAGAATCAGACTGACTGCCGCTAAAGAAAGCAGTCCAATAAATCCCCAATCAAAAACTGTCATCTGGTCCCCACCTGTCTACTAACTATTGCGTTTTCTTTTATTGGCCAGCTTGGCTTTTCTGATTTGTTTTTGTTTTTGCCGACGATAGCGAATAATCACATACACTAAAACAATCACAATAAACAAACCACCACCGATTGTTGCCACGAAGAGCCAATTAACTCCTTGTTCTTGGACTAAACTGACATCTTGTTCATTGAGTTCCGTTTCTAAGTCTTCAGTAATCGTGAACTCCTGCGTCCAATTCCAGCTGCCTTGATCAGAAGTCAGACTGACATTGGCGAGATAATCCCCCGCACGATAGCGATCGCCACCAAGGCTGATGGGATAATCTAAAAAAGAGTTTGGTGCTATCATCATACCGGTTATTTTTGAATCATATAAAATATCATCCGGGTTGCTGGCGGCGGCAATGGTAACTTCTGCCGTCACATTGCGATGATAAACAGCTGTCGTATTAGACATATTCGCATAAATGGCCCCTCGGTAATTATCCAATTTGGCATAGACGTCATTCAAAACCATCTCAGCGGTAACTGGATTATCCGTTTCACTGAGGACCATTCCGATAACATAAGCAGTTTTTTGAATAACCCCAGTGGCATCCGGATCATCCTCTTCTGCCACTTGAAACCAAATCCCACCAGAAATCATTCCATCAAAGCTTTCGGCAGGCATTTGAATCGCCAACTCTAGCGGGGTTGTTTCATTGGCCACCGCAACAAATTGATTGCTAGTGGTGACCACCTCCTCAAAAGGATGGGCTAATGAAGCATCATTTTCAATACTGGTCGGCCCATACTCAATCACTCCATTTTGATTAGTCTTAGCGCCGTACAAGCCGACATTAAAAGCAATGTCGCTATCTCCAGTATTGGTAAAATCAATATGTACTGTTTCTTGTTGGCCTGGCGTCATTCTTAGATCAAAGTAATTGACGCTAGTATCCCGTTGAAAATCTGGCCGAACAATTTGATAATAAAAGCCACCCTTTGCAGCCGTATCAGAGCTGGCCTGCGTAGGAGCTTCTTCAGATGTGGCAAAAACTGGTTTTGCAAAAGCAAAAAGACAAAGAATAAATACCAGGGAAAATAAGCTAACTTTTCTTTTACCCATGACAACCTCCAAAAGATATTCAGCAAAACTGCTGGTGAGTTTAAGCACATTAACAAAGAATATCCAAACTAACATGGCTATAACACAAGTTTTTTTACAGATGTAAAATTCGAATCAAGTTAATTGTGACTCTGTGGCCCAATTAGTCCCTGCGGCAAAACGGCCTGTACTTTTTGCGGCCTAAGTGGTCCACGGCGCAAATTTGCACTATTTAGCGATTTTGACGAAAGTCTTGTCCGGAAAAATCATTCCTGTAGTTACTTATGTTACAACCACCGATAGTTTGGCTATTCAACTGTTAGCGGCGGCCACCAATGCCTCGCTAATTTGATAAATTTTTAGGCAATTGTTTCAGAAATTGTCCAAGTAACAACAGCTGAGTAAGTACCTTGACGCATATTTTGGTTAGCTGGAACTTCTAACTGAACGCCATCATCAGAGGCAGTTGTCGTTGTTGGTCTAGTTGCACCAAACAAGAGGTGGAAACGTCCCATTGCTGTATCGTCGCTTGTATCAACGGTCAAGAAATCTTGAGAAGGACCAGCTGCATTACCGGTTTGGCTTAAATCAATCGTGCCACTCTTAGCAATTGTGTAGTCAGTCCCTGCAACCCCTGTGTCGTAGCTTTGACCAACTTGTGATTGGAAGCTAACGTCGTTATAAATCAATTTTGCGCCGTTTAAAGTTTCACCAGTTGAACGAGTGAAAGGTGTTGTGATGGCTGCACTAATTTTGTATTGACGAGAAGCATAAACTTCATCACTTCCCCGAAGGTCACGGAACTCAACAAAGTGACGAGTTAAGATATCAGAACCGTCTGCTGTTTTTGTTGTGCCAAATGGTAGCGCATTGTAAGTTGCCAATGCAGCTGTTGTTTGAGCAGTTGAACCATCGGCATTCACAAATTCATAATCTGTTGCCCCAATAATCATCAATTCCCCAAGAGTTGGATTTGGATCTGGCTCATCGATTTCTTCCCCTTCTTCCGGATCAGTTACGTTGCCGGTTTCGCCACCGTCCCCGCCAGTATAAGTAATCGATCCTTCTGATTCATACTGTGTAGCACTGCCTGCGATTGGACCAGCTGATGCTGCACTTGGCAATAAAACACCTGCTGCAATTGCTGCGATTAAAACACTTGCACCTAAAGTTCTTAATTTCATTTTTCTTTCCTCCTAATTTTTTTGAGTTAGACTCGAATTTATTGTGGTAACTCGGACAAGGTCCAAGTGAGCACCGTAGTATAGTTTAGCGCTTTGACATTCGCTGTATGGGGCACCTTTAAACCGACAGCGGGATTTAAATAAACAGCCTGATTGTTGTACAACTCATCGGTTAATTGAGTCGGCTGAAGATTTTGACTGTTTCCAAAAGAAATCGTCCATTTGCCAATTCCCGTGCCAGCTTCGGCATTGGCTACAATATAAGAATTGCCGGGATTGACCTCAATAATATCGGTTTGAATCGTTGGCGGGGCTGAACTAGAAGGGGAACTAGACCATGATTTATCAAAAAACAATGTCGCTCCCAATAATTCAATACTCGCATCCTGGCTGCTGTGAAATTGATTTTCCTGTTTTAAAGAAAGGGTCCAACCACTGCCAGTATTATTACGGTAGTCGGCAATTTGGACAAAATTGCCCCGAGCCGGTGTCTCTGAATAAAAATTTTGCGCAAAGGCCTGATAAGTTGCCTCCTGCTGACTAATTGTCTGGGTTCCAAATCGCAGATCAGGTACATATTCGATTCGCAATAGGTCGCCGACTGTCTCAGACTCCCCTGGATCAACGATTGTCCCGGGATTTTCCGGATCAACGATGCTCCATGGATACTCTCCTTCAAAGGTGATACTGCCATCATTTGACAGACTGCTGGCTAGAGCGGAGTCAGGCTGCAAAAAACTGCCGACAGAGAGAATAATTCCCGAACAAATCAGGCTAATAGCTGCTTTTTTCATGATCGTCCTCCTCACCCTTTCTTCGCCCCCGCCAGATAATAATTAAAACAAATGCGATTAAAACGAGACCACCAATTGGCACTCCCCACTGAATTAGTTCACCTGTCTGGGGTAATTTCCCTCCCGTACTTGGTAAATTGGTGGTGGAATCGGTGGTCGAAGAAGTGATGGTCCCTTCTTGAAAAGTAATTTGACCGCCATTTTTGACTGATCCACCATCGGCCGCCACAGCTAATGGCTTAGCTAGAGAAAAACCACTTATCAAAAGCACAGCCACTACAACCCATTTCAACCTTTTCAAAATCTTTTTCATTCCCCTACTTCACTCCTTTCAAAATGTTGATGATTGTGACCGAGTCCTGACTCCTTCTCTCAGTCACCGATACGATAATGTGCATGCAACAACAAACTGCCGCTAATTAGACAGACTGTGTCGATTCACAAAGTGAGCCCTGCTGACAATAGTAAAATTGGCTTTCTCAGCTTCAATAGATCATCAGCAGCTCTTGGATAGTTGTTTCGTCAATACAAGCGTCAATGCTCTCACAGAGGGAGTTTTTCAAGGCATACCCCTTGTTCCAATTGGTCTCAATCAAATTACCACTAATACCAATTTTCTCTAGTTTTTTCTTGACCCGTCCGACAATTTGCGATAACTGGGTCAAAGTTGAATTAGAGGCCGCCCGTTGCCATAAAGTCTCACTCAACTCCACACGCGAAACATACTCTCCATGATGCTCGTATAAGATTTTGAAAAGTTCTTTTTCCTTTTTTGACATGCCTGATAGCAATGCCGAAAAAAGTTGAATTGAAATCTTTTTGGGATACTCCTCAGCCCCGATGGCAAAGGAGGAAAAATCTAACACATCTTGCGTTTCAGCTACTGTCAAAGCCTCCCGAAGCTCGGTTAAGCTCATCGTTATACTTAAATAGACCAGCGTGGGTTTTTCCGTCACCTCAGCCAAAAGTTCTTGAGAAGCTAAATCCTCTTCAATGCGAAAGACTTTGCTCCTGCGGGCTTGAGGTGCCTCTAACAAGCTGGTAATTTCGGCATTTGCGATATTCTCACTAAAGACGACCGTCTTAAAAAAATTAAAAAATGTAAAATCTTGTTTAGACAAGGCGTCTTCTAAAATTTGTTTTGAACAAAAAACCTCAAAACCCAGACTTTGAAATTTTTCTTGCCATTCAGCATCCATATAAATATTCTTTGTTAAAAAAAGAATCTGCTTCATCTTTTTCACCTTCTCATCCCGTCCTTGATTCCCCTTGGAACAACTTAATTCAAGCTTATTTCAAAATTATTTATAAATTTGTAAAGATTGATGAATATAATAACTAGATTTCCTTGACTAATCGATTACTAAACACTAGAATTGCCGAGTTCCAATCCATATCACCAAGTTTTCAGATAACTAATTATTATATGAAAATGGCTGATTTCGATTATTGAAACAAGGGATTGACCGTCGCTTGACGGGATTTTTGACGGCGTAAAAAAACCCAAAAACTGTCTGCAATAACTAATAAAATAACTGATGATCAAAGCCTGCCAGCTAGATTTTTCCTTTAAGGAAAATCAATTAATCATCGATCTTTTGTTATTGCAGCAAATCAGCTCTTGGGCTATCGCTACATAGAGAATATGTTTTCTAATTTCATTATTTCTTTTTGTCGTTGTTCCATCATGGAATCACTGTAGATATCTAAGGTTAACTTAACCGATTGATGTCCTAAAATCCGACTTAAGCTAACAATATCAATCCCTTGTTCAATAGCTCGAGTCGCAAAAGTGTGCCTTAACATATGAAAGTGGGCATCCTTAAAATCGGTTTCGGAGATTAATTTTTTAAAACGATAACTAATGACCCGGGGTTCTGCTAAGCCGTTATTCGTAAAAACTAAGTAGCGGGAGGAACTTCGTGCCCGTTCCAATAATAACAATTCCTTGAGACTCTTAGTCAAGGGAACAACCCGGTTGGATAAAGATGTTTTCGGCGTATCGCTGATCACCTGAGTCTTCTTTTGATCAGGATAGGTTGATTTGATTCGAACAATCGTTTTATTCACCCGCAAAAGGTTTCTCTCAAAATCAATGTCCTCCCAAGTTAAGCCGCTGATTTCACCGATTCGTAAGCCAGCATAGAGGGAGAGCAAAATTGGCAAGCCGTGTTTGTGATTTCTAGCAAGTTTCTCTAGTGTCAGCTGCTGTGCTAGGCTCAGTGAGTGAACTTTTTTTGGCTTTTCTTTAGGAAAATAGATTTTTCTTTCTAATTTCCGGGTAATAATCCCTTGAAAAACGGCTTCATTCATCGCCTGTTTTACAATACTGAAAATCAGCCGGATACTGCTGATTGACAGTTCTTTTTCCTGCAAAATATGAATAAATTCCTGCATTGTCTGGTCATCAATCTTCGCCAGCTTCATCTGTGCGAAAAAAGGCAAGATGTGGGAATGGGATAATCTTAAGTAATTGGAAAAAGTCGAGCGTTTGACCCGCTGTTGAATCAGAGGGAGAAAACGGCTGAGGTACCAATCTTTAAAGAGAATATCTGATTGTTGACTCAACTCATTGGGAAACCAAATTAATTGCCCTTGGACTGTTTCCATGCGTTTTTTAACATCGGCAAAGCTTTTCCCATAAATATATCCATACTTAATTTTATTGTTCTGGGAACGAGTCTTAATATATCGCCCTTCCCAACGCCCATCCTTTCTTTTATAGATGTTTTTTCCTTTCTTACCTATAAGGCAACTTCCTTCCTGTGACGATTTTTTTGACGGCTCTGAAAAATTTAAGCTGACTCTTTTTAAGAAGATTGAGCAAAAAACGGCATTTCAAAACCATAACGTTTTTTTTGAAATTCCAAACCAACCCCATTGTCTGTCTAACTCACTTTGCTTGTATCTTTAAAACTGCTTAAAATTAAATATCAGGAACTTTATAACATTTTTAAGACCGCTTTTTTTATCAACAATAGGTAGCAAACTTGAACTTTTCGAACTAATAAACTTTTTCCAATGGATTGCTGCCTATTTTTATCATTTTTCAAAAAAATAAACAAAATCAGATTGACATTCAAAAAGAATACGATTAAACTAAAAATGTGTTAGATAATTTAAACAAACCGTTATTATTTTTTTCGTATAATAATTAGTTATAAGCTTTTTTTAGAAACAAATTGATACTTTCGCTATTAAATTTTTATCCCCCCATACCTCCTATTTATTGAACAAATGATAAAATTCACAATCGTTTATACTATTTTATAAGTTTTTATAAAATTACTTATCAAATTTTATGCTTCTCTACCGCCGATGACAATAGCAGTCATATTAAATATGAAATGTTATTTATTTCATATTTTATTTTATTGCTACAAATCCATTGAACATCTTGAAAAAACCGATTAAATGACAACATATTCGTCATTTAATCGGTTTTTACATTAATTTTAATTCTATTAACTGAAATCGGCATACTTTGCTGACTTATTCCACATAATGGTTTCTTAATCCTTAGAAAATAAATAGACACCTGCCTTCTTCAAAAGCAGGTGTCTATCGAGTTGATGTGATGGAGAAGACTTGTAGAAATATGCCTTTTTATCTATTTCTTTGTATCCGCTAAATCAACATATTGTTCCTGCCGAGCTTCCATATCCTCGACGGTTGTATCTAGCATTTCATCTACTTCTTGTTCGTCTTTGATATTGTATAAAGCAGAGAAGCGAGTTTGACCTTCCAAGAAGTCATTCATCTTAGAGAAGTCGGTTTTCTTGAAGTCAATCTTCATTGGATTCTTGCCTTTATCTGCTTGACGAGGGTCAAAGCGATACAACGGCCAGTAGCCGGATTCAACGGCTTTAACTGATTCTTCAATCGATTTGCCCATACCACCTTTAATACCATGATTAATACAAGGAGTATAACCGATGATTAAAGAAGGTCCAGGGTAGCTTTCCGCTTCGGCAATGGCTTTGATTGTTTGAGCTGGATTAGCTTCAATCGCCACAGATGCCACATAGACATCCCGATACGTCATCGCCATCATACCAAGATCTTTCTTCTTAGTTTTCTTACCGCCGGCAGCAAATTTAGCAATCGCAGATGGTGGCGTTGCTTTCGACATTTGACCACCAGTGTTGGCATAGACTTCATTATCCATAACAAAGATATTGACATCAGCACCCGTTGACAACACATGATCAATGCCGCTAAAGCCGATATCGTAAGCCCAACCATCACCACCGATAATCCATTGGCTCGGTTTAGCAAACATATCCTTGTCTGCTAGAATACTCACTAGGTTAGCTTCGGTTTCATCCGCTAAAACAGCGGCTAGTTTAGCTGCTCGTTGTTGCGTGCCTTCGCCATCATCTTTATGCTCTAACCAATCCTTCAGCTGTGCTTTAGTATCATCTGAACCAACATCCGCTTTAACGGCTGCTGAAATCTTATTAGCTAGACGGCTGCGTTTAGCTAGGTTAGCCACATACATACCGTAACCGTACTCAGCATTATCTTCAAATAATGAATTACTCCAAGCAGGTCCTTTGCCTTCTTCATTAACCGTGTAAGGCGTAGCTGGAGAAGAAGCACCCCAGATAGAGGAACAGCCGGTAGTATTGGCAATCATCATCCGATCGCCATACAACTGCGTTAACAATTTAACGTAAGGTGTTTCCCCACAACCTGAGCAGGCACCAGAGAATTCTAATAATGGTTGTTCAAACTGCGAACCTTTAACTGAGAATTTCTTCACAGGATTAGCTTTTTGTTTCAAGGTCATGGCAAACGCCCAATTAACCGCTTCAGCCTTTTGATCATCATAAGGTTCCATTACCAAAGCTTTGCCTTTTGCCGGACAAGCTTCAACACACAAGCCACAGCCTGTACAATCTTCTAAGGAGACTTGAATCCGATATTTAAAACCATCTGGTCCCTTCATATCCCGGGTAATAAAGCCTTCTGGTGCTTGAGCCATTTCCCCGTCATCTGCTAAGAATGGACGAATGGCAGCATGCGGACAAATAAAGGCACATTCATTACACATCGTACAAGTTTCTGGAAGCCATTCTGGTACTTCTAGCGCAATACCGCGTTTTTCATACGCCGCAGTTCCCATTGGCATCGTGCCGCCCAACATACCGTTGCGCATTAAGTCGCCAACCGATAATGAATTGCCTTCTTGGCGATTCACCGGGTCTAAAATATTGCGAACATAAGCTGGTCGGTTTTCATCAACTGTTTCAAAGTCAGGCGCATTATTTTCCAAATCTGCCGCTGTCAGTTCAACTTTGTGCAAAGCGTCAAAGGTTTCATCAACCGCTTGCCAGTTTCTTTCCACAATGACTTTCGATTTTTTACCGTAGGCTGCTTCAATTTCAGCCTTCAATAATGGAACAAAGGTTTCTCGGTCCATGATATCAGTCACTTCAAAGAAGGCTGTTGACATGACGGTATTGATTCTACGTCCCAAGCCGGCTTTTTGAGCGATATCCATTGCGTTGACAATATAAAAATTAATATTGTGATTAACAATGTACTCTTTAATTGCTTTAGGTAATAGACGACGCACACGGTCTTCATCCCAAACAGTGTTTAAGAAGAAGGTACCACCGTCTTTTAAGCCCTTCAGCAAATCATATTTATGCAGATAGGCTGCATTGTGGCAACCAACAAAATCGGCTGCCTCAACATTATAAGTTGAGCGAATTGGGTCTTTCCCAAAGCGTAAATGGGAAACCGTTAGACCGCCTGATTTTTTAGAATCATAGGCAAAATAAGCTTGCGCATATTGATCTGTGTTATTCCCGATAATCTTGATAGCTTGTTTGTTGGCGCCAACTGTACCATCGGAACCTAAGCCCCAGAATTTCGCTTGGAAAGTCGTGTCTGGCGTCAAGTCTAAAATTTCTGTTACTGGTAATGATAAATGCGTCACATCATCGACAATCCCGATGGTGAACCGTGGTTTTAATTCATTAACTGGTAATACTAAATGGTCATAGACTGCAACAATTTGATCTGGTGTCACATCTTTTGAAGCAATACCATAGCGACCACCGATAACGATTGGCCGATTTTCATGACGATATAAAACACTTTGAACATCTAATAATAATGGTTCGCCATCAGATCCTGGCTCTTTAGTCCGGTCCAATACAGCCACTTTTTCAACCGTTTTTGGTAATTTTTCTAACAGATGGTCTGCCGGGAAAGGACGGTACAAATGCACATCAATGTGACCAACTTTACGGCCTTGGGCATTTAAGCAGTCAACTGTTTGTTGAATTGTCGGAGAAGCTGAACCCATGGAAATAATTACTTCCGTTGCCTCAGGATCGCCATAATAATTCATCAAATCATAGTTTGTGCCTCGAAGTTCATTGATTTTGCCCATGTATTTTTGAACAATTGCTGGCATTTCATCATAGAATTTATTAACTGTTTCCCTTTGTTGGAAATGCAAATCAGGGTTTTGTGCAGTACCAGAAACATCAGGATGATTTGGATTCATCCCCCGTTTACGGAATTTTTCCAACGCTTCTTGATTGACTAAGCCCTTCAAATCATCATAATCCAGCGCTTCAATTTTTTGCAATTCATGACTGGTTCTAAACCCGTCAAAGAAGTTCATAAACGGTAGGCTGCCTTCAATACTGGCTAAATGAGCAACCGCTGACAAGTCCATTACTTCTTGGACGCCATTTTCAGCTAACATACAAAAACCAGTTTGGCGAGCTGCCATCACATCACTGTGGTCACCGAAGATACTCAGGGCGTTTGTGGAAACGGCCCGAGCTGCTACGTGGAAAACTGTCGGCAGTAATTCACCGGCGATTTTGAACATATTAGGAATCATCAACAGTAAACCTTGTGAAGCTGTATAAGTGCTGGTTAGAACACCCGTTTTAACTGAGCCGTGTAATGTGCCGGCCGCACCTGCTTCTGATTGCATTTCGATGACTTGAACCGGTTCGTCAAAAATATTTTTGCGCCCCTGCTCAGCCCATTCGTCAACTACTTCTGCCATTGTGGAGCTAGGAGTAATGGGATAGATGGCTGCCACTTCAGTAAAAGCATATGAAATATATGCTGCTGCAGTATTCCCATCCATAGTTTTCATCATTTTCATTTGATCACCCTTCTACTAAATAATTTCCTGTTTCGTATGCGTCAACCTACGAGTTCAGATAGCGTGTGATTATCTGAACAAAAAATCCGAGAGTAACAACCGTAAACGTCCTGATGTTCCCTTACTCTCACATCTCTAACAGGGGCGATGTTAACGTTTACAACAACAATTATAAAAGAGGAAACAATGGCCTGTTCAGATATTAAAAATTCCTGAGCCCCATGTTTCCTCAAATGTGAACCAAACTAAGCTTGTGCATCCACCAACGCTTGAACGAAAGCCTTCAAGACTTTTTCGTCATCGTCGTCAGCATCATTTTCAATTTTTACAACATCATGGCCTTTCGTGGCACCAGTGTTGGCAAAGGCTTTGTCGAAATCAATCGCTGCAAAACAGAAATAATCTGGATATAATTCGCTGTCTCCGCTGCCGACAACTCCGTAAACTTTGCCTGATAAATCTAAATCAGGTAATTCTTCATAGAAGTCCTCAAAGTCAAACGGACGCTCGCCATCACCATCTGTGTAAGTTGCAATGACGCAGATATCCGCATCTTCAAAAGTTTCGTCATCGGCATCGTCAGCTTCTAAGCGTTCAACGTCAATTCCTAACTCTTCAAATGCATCTTCCAAAATTTCTGAGATTCCTTCTGTGTTGCCTGTTGCACTTGCATAAACGATTTTCGCTAGTGTCATGTTATCAATCCTTCCTTGTCTATCAATAATTTAATATAAAGAATTTATTAGCAACCCTTTACATTTTTTAAAACCTAACAAAATAATCCATTCTTTTAAGAATAACCCTTGTGTTTATGATACTCCTTTTTACTATTTTAGAAAAGGGGTTTTACGAATTTTACTCCGACTTCGTTATCTTAAAAACAGCAGAGTCTTGATTAATTATTTTACTTTTTTTAACTTATAACCTAAAAAATGTTACTTTTTTTGAAATTTCTCTTAAAAACGCTTCCAAGTTCTGGTAAAATGCTTTTAAGGGTATTTGTGTAATTATTCACATTATTAAACCTGCATTACCCCTAACAAAATTTGGAAGGATGTGACAGGCGTTTAACGCCAACAATTATGAACAGAAAAGCTCATTGGATTACTCAAACCGCCGTTTTACTAGCAATGCTAGTAGCGGTTCAAGGACTAACTTCGGCCCTTGGCAATCAATTTGTCACCGGAACTTTAGTCAACCTGATTTTAATCGTAGCTGTTTCCCTCGGAGGCTTATCCAGCGGCTTAACGATTGCAATCGTCTCACCATTTTTCGCTAGAATCTTCGGGATTGGACCTGTCTTTTGGCAAATTACTTTATGCGTGGCTCTAGGAAATGCTGTCCTGGTACTGATTTGGCACTTGATTGCCGGTAAGAAAAATCAATTTGGCTTCAGTATTGCGGCGACCATCGTAGCCGCAGCCGCAAAATTTGGCTTCTTGTATCTTTCTGTAGTGCAATTAGTCGTACCAGTTGTCTTAGCCATTCCAGCACCACAATCAGCAGTTGTATCTGCCGCGTTTTCATTCCCGCAATTATTTACAGCTTTAGCGGGCGGTGTGATTGCAACTATCATCATTCCGTTGCTGAAAAAAGCTTTAGGTAATTTACCGCTGGCTTCCCATTAAAACTAAATAGAAAAGGCGTCGCCACAGGCGGCGCCTTTTTCATTGGTCTACTTTTGGTTCGCAGCGTGAACACGATCACGATAAGTGGTATGCAGCATGTGATGCGCCTTCAAGCCGCCTGGTTCGCCGATATATTCTTTGTAAATATGCTGGAGAATCGGATTTTCGTGGGATTTACGCAAACCACGATCTTTGTCTTCAGCGTAAAGACCTGCCGCCCGCTTAGCTTTTAAGTCAACAAAGTTGCGGACAGATGCTGGCTGAACTGGTTGTCCACCACCATTAATACAACCACCGGGACAACCCATGATTTCCACAAAGTGATAGAATTCTTCACCGGATTCAATTTTTTCAATAACTTTTTTGGCATTGCTGATGCCGGAAGCCACCGCAACTTTAATCGTATTGCCGCTCATTTCATAAGTCGCTTCTTTGATGCCACTCATGCCACGAACTTCACCAAAGTCAACGGTCTTGGCTTCGCCGCCAGATAAGATATCGCTGGCTGTCCGCAAGGCTGCTTCCATTACACCACCAGTAGCTCCAAAGATATAACCAGCACCGGTCGCATCGCCTAATGGATTATCAAAGGCTTCGTCTTCTAATTCAGTAAAGCGAATCCCAGCTTTATCAATCATTCTTGCTAATTCCCGGGTTGTTAAAGCCACATCAACATCTTGATAGCCAGCTGCTGCTTCATCTTCTCTGGTTACTTCAAATTTCTTGGCGGTACATGGCATAATTCCCACCACAAAAATATCTTTTGGATGGACATTAATTTTTTCCGAATACCAAGTCTTAACAATTGCACCAAACATTTGCTGCGGAGACTTACAACTGGAAAGATTTGGAATTAATTCTGGATGGTAGGATTCACAATATTTTACCCAGCCTGGAGAACAGGAGGTAAACATCGGGAATGGGCCATCATTTTTAACCCGTTCTAAAAATTCGGTTGCTTCTTCCATAATCGTAAAGTCAGCTGCTACGTTAGTGTCAAAGACGTTATCAAAACCAAGCCGCCGTAATGCTGCGACCATTTTCCCTTCGACATTTGAGCCAATCGGCATCCCGAAGGCTTCACCGAGAGTTACCCGTGTTGAAGGAGCTGTTTGAACAACAACATATTTACTTGGATCAGATAAGGCCTGCCACACTTCTTTTGTTTGGTCCCGTTCAGTAATGGCACCCGTTGGACAGACAACGATACATTGACCGCAGGAAATACATGGTACATCCCCTAGACTTTGTTCGTAGGCACTACCGATATGGGTCTTAAATCCGCGGCTATTAGGGCCGATTACGCCAACCGACTGCCATTTTGAGCAGGCAGCCACACAGCGGCGGCATAGGATACATTTATTATTATTGCGGGTCATATGCACGGCAGTATCATCAAATTCATATTCGCAGTTTTCACCGTTGTAGTAGTCTTCATCATCAACGTTGAATTCTTTACATAGACGCTGCAATTCACAATTGCCGCTGCGGATACAAGAAAGACATTTCCGTTCGTGGGTCGAAAGCACTAATTCTAAATTGACTTTACGCGATTTAAAAACTTTTTTCGAATCGGTGGTGATTTCCATCCCTTCTGCAATGGGATGAACACAGGAAGTGGCTAAATTACGAGCCCCTTTAACCTCTACCACACACATGCGGCAGGCACCGATTTCATTAATTTCCTTTAAGTAACATAAGGTAGGGATTTCAATATTATTGAGCCTTGCTGCCTCCAGAATCGTTGAGCCTTCTGGTGCAGTACAAACTTTTCCATTAATCTTAATCGTTAATTCTTTCATAACTACACCTTCCTAACTCACTGTGATGGCATGGAACCGACAAGTATCCAAACATAGACCACACTTGATACAGACAGCTTGATCGATTTCATGAGGTTTTTTGATTTCTCCAGAGATGGCCGCCACCGGACATTGCTTGGCACAGGCTGTACAGCCGGTACAGGCATCCTCTTCAATTTCATAACGAATCAAGTTCTTACAAACTCCCGCTGGACAGCGGCGTTCTTCGATATGAGCTAAATATTCTTCTCTGAAGTAATGTAAGGTAGAAAGCACTGGATTTGGTGCCGTCTGACCGAGACCACAGAGAGAATTTTCTGAAATGTGATGGCAGAGTTCTTCCATTTTATCCAAATCGGCCAAAGTACCGTTGCCCAAAGTAATTTTTTCTAAAATTTCTAAGAGACGTTTGGTGCCGACCCGACAAGGAATACATTTGCCGCAGCTTTCCTCCACCGTAAATTCTAAGAAGAACTTAGCAATATCCACCATACAATTGCCTTCGTCCATTACGATTAAACCACCAGAACCCATCATGGAACCAATTTCAATTAAATTATCGTAATCAATTGCCACATCATAATGTTCAATTGGGATACAACCACCAGAAGGTCCACCGGTTTGAGCCGCTTTAAACTTCTTGCCGTCAGGAATTCCGCCACCAATATCTTCGACGATTTCTCTTAAGGTCGTCCCCATGGGAATTTCCACCAAGCCGGTATTTTGAATTTTGCCACCGAGGGCAAATACTTTGGTTCCTTTAGATTTTTCAGTCCCCATGCCGGCAAACCAGTCAGGGCCCTTCAAAATGATCTGCGGAATATTGGCATAGGTCTCTACGTTATTTACAATCGTTGGTTTGCCAAAGAGTCCTTTGACTGCTGGAAACGGTGGCCGTGGTCGAGGTTCGCCCCGATGGCCTTCAATACTTTCTAGTAAAGCTGTTTCCTCACCGCAGACAAATGCGCCGGCGCCCAGTTTTAAATCTAAATCAAAATCAAAGCCTGAACCGAAAATATTTTTACCTAACACGCCAACTTCACGGGCTTGCTTAATGGCAATCCGCAACCGATTTACAGCAATCGGATATTCCGCCCGCACATAAATATAGCCTTGATTGGCACCGATGGTATAACCGGCAATCGCCATCGCTTCAATAACCGCGTGAGGGTCACCTTCTAAAACTGACCGGTCCATAAATGCCCCGGGATCGCCCTCATCTGCATTACAGATAACATATTTCTGATCGGAGACACTCTTATTGGCAAAAGACCATTTCATAAAGGTTGGGAAGCCGGCACCGCCGCGTCCTCTTAAGCCAGATTTTTCTAAAACATTTAGCACATCTGCCTGACTGTATTCATTGACCACTCTAGCCAACGCTTGATATCCATCAAAGGCAATGTACTCTTCAATTTTTTCTGGATCAATGCGGCCGCAGTTTCTTAAGGCGACCCGTTTTTGTTTGTGATAAAACGGTGTATCCATCAACTTGTCAATAATTTCTTCCGTTTGATGGTCATGGTACAATAATTTTTCTACCAGCTGGCCCTTCATAATGTGCTCGCTCACGATTTTCTTAGCGTGTTTAGCCTGCACTTGATGATAAAAGACACCTTCAGGATAAATAATCACGATTGGGCCCTGTGCACATAAGCCAAAACAACCAGTTTGCACGATATTCACTTTATCCGTCAAGTCATTTTTAGCTAACTCTTCCTTTAAAGCTGTCACAAACTCGCCGCTTTTTGATGAAATACAACCTGTTCCTGCACAGACTAAGACTTCTTTTTCAAAATGATCCGTCTTTTCTGCTTCAGGCGCATCTTCTAAACGAATGGCCACCTTTTGCCGGTACTGGTCTTTTAATTGACTTAACTCTGTCCAATTCTCCATGTAGCTGCTCCTTCCCCCTATTCACCTTTTTGATAGGTTACTAGCACTTTGTCGGCTTTTTTCTTAGTCAAACGTCCATAAACTTCTTCATTAACCGTCAAAACTGGCGCTAATCCACAAGCTCCGATGCAGCGACAAGACTCCAAACTGAATTTACGGTCAGTAGTTGTTTCTCCCGGCTGAATTTTCAACTCAGTCGCATAGGAATCGATAATGTCTCCTGCCCCTTTGACATAGCAGGCAGTTCCCATACAAACACTGATTGTGTATTTTCCTTTCGGGACAAAGGAAAATTGCGAATAAAATGTCGCCGTGCTGTAAAGTTCCTCCAAAGGAAATTCTAGTTCTTCAGAAATCCGTTCCAAAATTTCAATTGGCAGATACCCATAAATTCTTTGAGCTTCCTGCAAAGCCGGCATTTGTCCCCCGGCTGACCCTTCAGCTCGGTTAAACTTGCTTGAAATTCCGCTTCTTGACTCTCTGTTTCAATAAATGCAAATTGTGTCTCCATCACCCAGCAGCCTCCTAATCGTTTCTTGATTTAATTTATTTTTAAAGCATTAAATGACAAGTTCAATTGTTCACAAATGTAATCGAGATGGTAACGCTTACCTCTTAACTACAAATATTATAGCAAAAATTTCCGTTTTCGGAAGGCTAAAATCAAGTTTTTTACAATAATTATCGAAAAAAATTACTAAATTTGCTTTTTGAACCCGTTTTCAGTGATTTTATTTAAAATGATTATAAATAACTTGATGGGTCAGATAGTTTTTTATGCTTATACTTTATGACAATTCTTTTTATAGGCAAGAGAGCATAGAATAAATTTTGAAACCCTTTAATTTTCAAAAAATATTCACTATAATAGATGCTACTTATCTTAAACTTTTAGTAAAGGGGGGATTTAGGATGGAGGACATTCATACTATCCTCATCAGCTTTATCGATAACGAAACAAATACTACTGACAGTCATATCGCTAAAACTATTTTTAATCAGCTAAATCAGCTGGAAAACACCTCTATTGAGGAATTATCAAGTCTCTGTAATGTGTCGAAATCAGCTATTTCACGATTTTGCAAAAAAATTGGCTTTGAAGGAATGTTTGAGCTGCGCTATCTTATCAATAAATTTATTCATCGTAGACGAGATAAGTTTTCTATTGAAGGATATGATGCCAAGCTCATTTCCCATCAAGATTATATCGACTTGCAGTTAAAAGAATTAGCTTCCTTTAAGCAACATTATCAAGAAGCTCAGGTACACCAGTTAGCCCAATACCTGTGCCAATACCAAAAGATTGTTATGATGGGGAACTTGCAATCGACCACACCAGCAATTTTATTGCAGGCAACCTTGCTTCAACTTGATATTGTCACTCAAGTCATCACCTCGCCGCAAAAGCAAAAAGAATTTTTTGAGACACCTCAAGAAAATTGCTTGATTTTAATTTTCTCCCTCTCTGGAATCCTTTTAACCCGCTACAACTATAAACAATTTCTACAAAAGCCAGCGGGAACAAAGCTGGTCTTATTAACCAACAACGAAACGCCTCTCCATAAAGAGCTCTATGATTTAATCATTCAACTGCGAACTAAAAATGATTATTCAACAGATCATGTTCCTTTTATTCTATTAACCAATTTGATTGCATTAGCTTGCTATCAAAGAAAATAAAGAATACCTGGACTATGACAGTTTTCAAGTACAGGCGCTTGCGACAGCCTTACTTGTCATAGTTCAGATACTCTTTTTGTTAATTATTTTTCATGGAAGGCTTCTAAAAAGTCCTTCATCCAAAAATAAGATTTCTTCGGATAACGGTTTAAACTGCCATTGCCAAAATCATCCATATCTACAAAGATTAGACCATAGCGTTTTGCCATCTCACCAGTCGATAGAGAAACCAAATCAATGATTCCCCACATCGTATAGCCTAAGACTGGCACCCCATCTTCTTCAATTGCTTTAGCTATTTCTTTGAAATGATTATTGAGGTAATCAATTCGGTAATCATCTTCAACATAAAAGTTTTCATCCCAGCGATCGATTTCCCCCATACCGTTTTCAACAATAAAAGCCGGGACTTGATACCGGTCGTACACTTCATTTAGAACATAGCGAATACTCATTGGGTCAACGGTCCAGTTCCACTTAGTTTTCGGTAAATACGGATTTGGATCCATCACCATAATATCATATTGAGATTCTTGATTAACAGTTGTGGAACGATAACAACTAAAAGCAATATAATCTAGTGTATAATCTTTCAAAATCTCAAGATCACCTGGCGCCATTACAATTTTAATGCCTTCTTTTTCAAAATATTTCTTTTGGTAATTCGGATAAGCACCGCTAATCATAACATCACTGAAAAATAATGTCTTGCGCCGTGCTGTTACCTGAGAGAAAACATCCTCTGGTTTACAAGTTAACGGATAGACTGGGGACAACGCATACATCGTCCCTAGCATCGCCTCAGGCAGCATTTCATGGGCCATCTTAGTTGCCAAAGCACTGGCGATAAAAATATGATGACTCGCCTGATAGAACGTTTGCTCATCAACACTTCTGGTTCCTAGCATTGAATAACCCCTTAGAACATTCACCTCATTGAAGGTCAACCAGTATTTCACTTGTTTACCAAATTTTTCAAATAGAACTTGGCATAGGCGCAGATATGCAGCAATTGTTTTTCTGCTAGACCAGCCATCATACTTATTAGCCAACTCTGCTGGAATTTCATCATGGCAAATAGTAATCAAAGGTTCAATCCCATATTTTTGACACTCATCAATCACCTTTTGATAAAATTGTAAGCCCTGCTCATTTGGCACAGTCTCTTCGCCGGTTGGAAAAATCCTACTCCAACAGATTGAAAACCGAAAGACATTCATTCCTAAATCGGCAATAAGTTTAATGTCTTCCTGATAACGATGATAGAAATCCACACCATAATGACTTGGATATTTTTCTGTTTCATCAAAATAACCGACTGCTTCTGGTGGCATGGACTCTTTTTTCCAATCGACTACTCCAGTCTTACCATCCGGTGTTTGATAGGTTATTCTTCGAGGTGTGGAAACATCGCCAGTTGTGACAAAATCATGGGTAATTAGTCCGCGTCCATCTTCAGCGAATCCTCCTTCAAATTGAAAGTCGGCAGTCGCTCCACCAAATAAAAATTCTTTTGGAAACTTCATGATTGTTTTTCCTCCTAAGATTGTTCCAGTGATTTTAGATATTGATTGCTGCTTATTTTTACAAAAGGTAAATAGATGAAAAATGTCACAACTAGACAGATAATTTGAGTTACAACGGCACCAATATCGCCGCCAGTAGCAATAAAGCCATTGACAATTGGTGGCATACTCCAAGGAATACTAACAAAGGCTGGTGAGGCAAAGCCAATCGAAGTCGCCACATAACCGATGATGACAGAAACTGTCGGTGCCAAAATAAACGGAATTGCATAAATTGGATTCAAGACGATTGGAATCCCAAAAATGACTGGCTCATTAATACCAAATAAACCCGGCCCAAGGGATAACTTAGTAATGGCCTTCTCATCAGCTCGTTTGCTGATTAATAAAATTCCCACTAATAATGCTATAGTACAACCTGAGCCTCCCAATGTTGCATACATGTTCCAAAACGGCCGAGTAACTACTTCTGTCGGTTCTAAGCCTTGAGCTACTAGCTCAGTATTAACTGCTAATGCAGATAGAAGCATCGGATCAGTTAGTCCGTTAACGATTGAAGAACCATGAATCCCAAAGAACCAGAGAAAATGAGCAAATAAAGTGGCCCCGACAATTCCCAACGGATGTTGCATCATGGCTTCCAATGGAATTTGTAAAAATGCCGTAATGAGACTTGAAAGTGTCATACCAGTTATCTTTTCAAAAACAAAACCTAAAATACCCATAATGAACAAAACGAAAAGGGTAGGAATCAAAGAAGTAAAAGATTTTGAAACATTAGGCGGAACTTGTTCCGGCAGGCGAATTTTTAGTTTCTCCACATTCATTAATCCAATATAGATTCGTGTGCTAATCAAACCTGCTACTAGCGCAATAAATAGCCCTTTAGAACCGCTTGAGTCAACTGAGATTACATTGCTGATAACTTGACTGACACCATCAATCTCAGTGGTAAGCTGAGTCGGGCTCAAAATTACAAAGCTAGCCAGCGAGACGATACCAGCATAAACAGTATTTTCCGTTTGGAACTCGCTAGCCAGATTTTTGCCGATGTAATAAGCAACCATTAAAGCCATAATGTTCATCGTCCCATAGTTAATAGAGGTAAACAATGGAGCTAGCTCTTGTAAAAATTCTAGCCCAGAGACGCCACCTAACATCGCGGAACCAAAAATGACACTACCGAACAATACTGTTACTGAACCGACAATTGTAAAGGGAATAATCGCAATAAAAGAATTTTTAATAGCTGATAGATAACGATTTTGATTTAGCTTTACCGCAAATTTCCCAAAAAAATCGCCCACATTACTTAATTTATCCATGCACTTCACTCCTCACTTCTTTGTTTGCGCTTTCATTATAAAGTAAAAAATTCTCAACTTTTTGATAATTTCAAAATGAAGAAAAATTTCCAGATTTTAAAAATCACTGGCATTTCGTAATGTTTTGTATATGGAAAGTCTTTCTTCTAAAGTTTTTACAGCACAAATAAAGCCTCTTTACTACGAACGGTAAAGAGGCTTTGTTAAGATACTATTCTCCCGGATACTCACTCTCTGTCAAATTCCAAACGGTATCTGACAGGCTGCTAATCAAGTCTCTAGCAGCATCAATATCATCAGTATTGGTGTAAATCGTTAAGATATAGGGATGGTCGTTAAAGAAAATGCCGATATCATGTTGATAGCTTTCATTGCTGCCGATTTTATGGGCAACTTGGCCGCTAGTGGTGTCAGTTACTAAGCGATCATCATAGATAGTGTTGGTCATATTTTTAATTAATGTTTGGTAGCCGGCATTGGTGGACTGATTTTGATACAGATAAGCCAAAATAGTGGCCGCATCATCTGAGGAAATTAGGTTTTCACTGTTGCCGCTTTTGCCAAGATACGTTTGATACCATTGATTAATCCCGGCTTCGCTGCCGCCTAACGCGTCATACAACATATTTTTTGCAATATTATCTGAATTGGTGATGGCCACCTCAGCAAGCTGGGCAATGCTATATTTTTCTTGAATATCATTTTGAATACTGCCAGTGCCGGTTTCAAAGTCGCTTTCTTGGTAAGTCAACGACTGGGCCCACTGTAAATTTCCTGCTACTACTTGGTCACTGATTAACATGACTAGCGGAACCTTGGTGGTGCTAGCGCCGACAAATTCTTGGCTGCCATTAACGGAAATTTTACTGTTGGTACTTAAATCTAAATAGGTAATGCCGATTTCACCATCAATATCGGCTGCAGTATTCGTTAAAATTTCTTTTAGTTGTTGATAAAAAGCCGCTTGTTCACTTGAATACTGGGGTGCAGTGGTACTTTCAGTGGAGGCTTCACTGTCAGTATCGGTGAGCTGCTGACTGGAATCAGTGGCAGCGTTGGTATTGACCGCTTCAGCATTTATTTCATTGAGATACCAGAAAAAAAGCGTGAGCAAACAAATTGCCAGCACACTGATTGCTATCTGATAATTTTTCAATTTAGCTAAAAAATTCTTCACAGTCGTTCCCCTTCATACTCATTTGCCGAAAATGGATTCTGTCTTACCTTAGCAAAATTTGCTGTGAGATTCAATAAAGGAAATGTTACAATCTAGTTTCAAAATGAAAAAAATGCCCTGACCCAAGTTAGAACAGAGACAATTTCCCCAATCAATATTTTGCAAACTCAATTAATTTACTAAATATTATGGCTTTTGCGATTTGAAATCCTCAGACGGCAAAAGCCGCATTTTTTTTGTCCCTTAAATTTACTAGACCTAGAGACAAAAACAATATAATTGGGGGAATCTTCTGTCAAAAAACTTGTGCCACAGACACATTTTTTTCCATTTTTGATTATTTTGTGTTGTTTCTATTTTTCCTCCTGCGGTTTAACTGTACAATCGCAATGGCAATCGCCACAATCGCTAGGAGCTTTAATTTTTTTATAGACGACGTATCCGGCGAAGCCGAAAATCCCGGCTGCGATAATAAAAGTTGCCATTATTTTTCACTCCCTACAATAATGTCTTCCATATTCATGACTGCTTGAGGCGCTTTTCTTTTTTTGCGGAAAATCAGATACAGCATAGCTAAGAATAAGCCGGTTGCCACGACTGTCAGCAGATTGAAACTGCCGCCTTCAAAAATGATGTGGCCATATTGATAAATAATCAAGCTCACAACATAGGCTAAGCCGGTTTGATAGCCAACTGCAATCATCGTCCATTTGAAATCGCCCATTTCTCGGCGAATGGCGCCGATTGCTGCAAAACATGGGGCACAAAGCAGATTAAAGACTAAAAAGGCATAGGCAGCGACTGGTGTATAGGCGGCCTGCAATGCACCCCAAACCTCTTGACCATTTTCAGAGACTTCGCTGATATTTCTAAAGAGAATTCCAAAAGTACCTAATACATTTTCTTTGGCAATTAAACCAGAAATCGTTGCAACGGCGGCCTGCCAGTTACCAAAGCCTAATGGTGCAAAAATCGGTGCAATCACGCGGCCTAAGCTGGCTAAAATACTATCGCCTTCTGCCACTTCCTGCAGTTGGAAATTATAAGTCATCATAAACCAAATCAAAATACTGGAGACAAAGATAATCGTGCCGGCTTTTTTAACAAAGGACCAGCCGCGATTAAAGGTCTGCCGCAACACGTTTTTAAAAATCGGCAGATGATAAGCTGGCAATTCCATGATAAAAGGTGCCGGATCGCCTGCAAATAAACGGGTTTTCTTCAAGGCAATTCCTGATAAGACAATCGCCGACATACCGATAAAATAAGCAGAAGGTGCGACCCAAGAACTAGTTGGGAAAAAAGCTCCGGCAATCAAGGCAATAATTGGTAATTTTGCTGAACAAGGCATAAAGGTTGTCAGCATGACTGTCATCCGCCGATCTTTTTCATTTTCAATCGTTCGGCTGGCCATAACTCCAGGAATTCCGCAGCCAGTTGCCACAAGCATCGGAATAAAAGACTTACCGGATAAGCCAAACTTGCGGAAAATCCGATCCATTACAAAGGCAATCCGCGACATATAACCGCAGTCTTCTAAAATTGATAAACAGAAAAATAAAACCAATAGTTGTGGGACAAAACCTAAGACAGCGCCGACCCCAGCCACAATACCATCTAAAATTAAATTTTGCAGCCACGGCGCTACGTTGATAGACTCTAAACCTGCAGCTAAATAGTTGGGCACCCAATCGCCAAAGAGAACCTCATTGACCCAGTCCGTTCCCATCGCGCCCACCGTTTGAATCGCTAAATAATAAACCAGCCACATCACACCGGCAAAAATCGGCAGGGCTAAAATGCGATTGGTGACAATCCGGTCAATCCGATCACTCAAGGTTGCCTTGATATCGGCTTCTTCGCTGTAGCAAAGTTTTACAACGCCTTCAATAAAACTATAGCGTTCATTAATTAAAATAGATTCACTGTCTTCATCAAAAATCTTTTCAGTGATCGCAATAATTTCTTCAATTTCTTTGGTTTGAAACTGGCTGAGGGATAATTCTTGGCTTACGCGAATATCCCGTTCAAATAATTTAATTGCATACCAACGGGCTTGCCGCTCAGCTACCGTTTGTCCTAAAATGGTAGCAATTTCTCCCAAGGCCGCCTCTAAACGATCACTATAAACTGGATAACCATCTTCATGATAGTCAACTTGACTGGCTTCTTTCAACGCTTTACTAACGCCGCGGTTTTTCAAGGCACTCATAGAGACTACGGGTGTATTTAACGCATACGCCAATTTATCTGCATTGATTTGCTGGCCATTTTTTTCTGCTAGGTCCATCATGTTTAACCCAATTACCACAGGAATTCCAGTTTCTAAAAGCTGGGTGGTTAAATACAAATTACGGGTTAAATTCGTACCATCAACAATATTTAAAATGGCGTCGGCCTGACGGGACAATAGATAATCTCTGGCAATGATTTCTTCTGGTGTATAAGGTGACAAAGAATAAATTCCCGGTAAATCTTGAATTTTAAGCTCTTTGTTTTCCTTCCAAAAACCTTCTTTGCGGTCAACCGTTACCCCCGGCCAATTGCCGACTCTTTGATTGGAACCTGTTACTAAATTAAATAGACTTGTTTTTCCAGAATTAGGATTTCCGACTAAAGCAATCTCTCTCATTGGCCAATCTCTCTTTCGACTAAGACTTGGGCGGCTTCATTTTTCCGTAGGCTCAATTGGTAGCCCCGCAGTGTGATTTCGATTGGGTCGCCTAAAGGTGCTAAATTCCTGACTAAAATCTCCGTGCCTCTAGTTAAGCCCATATCCATCAGCCGGCGTTTGACTGCACCGCTGCCGTAAATTCGCATCACCTTGGCCTTCTCACCGATTGCCAGCATGTCTAATGAATGCAGGCTAGTTTCTTCTGTCGGTGCTTCCTCCACCAGGATGCCAGCTAAAATTTGCTGGCTCATCGCCAGTCGAGCATTCTGAGAGAGGACGATGCCATTATCCTTTGACAATTTTGTGATGACAATTTTACTGCCCGGCACAATTCCTAATTCCTTAAGATGGCGCGTTGTGTTGTCATCCAACTGAATTTCTTTGACGCGACACGTAATATTTTCCTTCATATCTAATAAAGCATTCATGATTGATCACTCCTGTCAAAATCCGATAATGAGAATCGTTCTCAGTAATTACTTCTAGATTATGCTTTTTTCTTCACTTTGTCAATCTAATTTGTGCATTTCGTACAAATTCTAAGCCTTATTTTAGCGGATTTTAATTAAATTAAAGCGCTTACTAGTTTAAAAGTGCACAGCTTTCGATTTTTTTTACTTTTTTAAGCTGCATTTTCATAGCTTGTGGGTAAAATTGTGGATAAAAAATTTTTTCAGGGAATCATTGAACAGAGAAAAAAGTGAAGAAGCCTTGATTGGCGTGAATGTAAGGGGCTTTAAAAAACAGCAAAACCACAAAACTTAGTATCACAACTTATCCACAACACAATATATAGTGTTTTTCCATTGACTTTTTTCCAGAAGAATTTATACTAAGATATGACATTAAATGAGTGGAGGTTTTTCAAAATGGTGAAAATTTATTCTAAAAATAATTGCATGCAATGCAAGATGACTAAGCGTTTTTTAAGCGAAAATCAGATCGACTTTGAAGAAATCAATATCGATTTGCAACCTGAAGCAGTTGACTTCTTAAAGGGTCAAGGTTTCCAAAGTGTGCCGGTAACCTTTAAAGATGCAACAGCTATTATCGGTTTCCGTCCTGATCAATTAAAATCATTGGCTAGCTAAGATGAAGATTGTCTACTATTCAATAACTGGTCAAACTCGGCGTTTTATCAAAAAATTGGATTTGCCCGCTTATGAAATTGAGCCAGCAAATCCTTTTTTTGAGATAAATGAGCCCTTTGTATTAGTTGTTCCTACCTATGACATTGAAATGACAGAGGTAGTGAACGACTTTCTTGATTTTAAAGACAATGCCAGCCAGATGCTGGGCGTTGCCGGCGGGGGTAATCGCAATTTTGCCGATTTATTTGTTTACACCGCCAAAGATATTGCCCGTGATTACCACGTCCCCTTAGTGTTCGCCTTTGAGTTTAGCGGCACGAATGAAGACGTCCAAAATTTTCAGAAGGTTGTGATGGAACTTGAGTCTAAAAGAGCTTAAAGATGTCAGCTATTTTAAATTAAATAATGAGATTAATCGTCCCGTTAACGGACAAATCCCTTTAAATAAAGATAAAGAAGCATTGGCGGCGTTCTTCAAAGAAAATGCCGAACCGAATACACGAACCTTTGCTTCTGCGAATGAAAAAATTCAGTTTTTAATTGACAATGATTACTTGGAGGCTGAATTTATCGCAAAATATTCACCAGCCTTTATTGAAAAATTATATCAATTTTTAGCGGAACAAAATTTCCAATTTAAATCCTTTATGGCAGCCTACAAATTTTATTCCCAATATGCCTTAAAATCTAATGATGGAACGGAATACTTGGAAACCTATGAAGACCGTGTTGCCTTCAATGCCCTCTATTTTGCTGATGGGGATGAAGAATTGGCGTTAACCTTAGCTGATGAAATGATTCATCAGCGTTATCAGCCAGCAACACCGTCCTTTTTAAATGCCGGCCGCAAACGTCGGGGCGAATTGGTTTCTTGTTTCTTAATCCAAGTCACCGATGATATGAATAGTATCGGTCGGTCGATCAATTCAGCCTTGCAATTGTCAAGAATCGGCGGCGGCGTGGGCATCACCTTGTCTAATCTACGAGAAGCCGGCGCTCCAATTAAAGGCTACGAAGGTGCAGCCAGCGGTGTCGTACCGGTAATGAAATTATTTGAAGATAGCTTCAGCTACTCCAATCAATTAGGTCAGCGGCAAGGAGCCGGCGTGGTTTACTTAAACGTCTTCCATCCAGACATCGAAATGTTTTTATCTGCGAAAAAAGAAAATGCCGATGAAAAAATCCGTGTCAAAACGTTATCCCTTGGTGTCTTAGTACCGGATAAATTTTACGAATTGACCCGTAAAAATGCCGATATGTACTTATTCAGTCCTTACAGCGTTGAAAAAGAATACGGCGTGCCATATTCTTACGTTGATATTTCCGCTGAATACGACAACATGGTGAAGAATCCAAACATCCGTAAAACTAAAATTAAGGCCCGGGATTTAGAAAATGAAATTTCTAAATTGCAGCAGGAATCCGGTTATCCTTATATCATTAATATTGATTCAGCTAATAAGCAAAATCCCGTCGCTGGTAAAATCATCATGAGCAATCTTTGTTCTGAAATTTTACAAGTCCAAGAGCCGTCTTTATTAAACGACGCTCAAGAATATGACGTGATGGGAACTGATATTAGCTGTAACCTAGGTTCTACCAATATTGTCAACTTGATGGACAGCCCAGATTTTGGTAAATCTGTGCGGGCGATGACCAGAGCGTTGACGTTTGTTACAGATGCCTCTAATATTGATGCGGTTCCTTCAATTCAAAACGGCAATAAATTAAACCATACAATCGGTTTAGGTGCGATGGGGCTGCATACTTATTTCGCAAAAAATCAAATGGTTTATGGCTCTGAGGATTCCTTAGACTTCACTAATATTTATTTTATGCTATTAAATTACTGGACTCTGATGGAAAGTAATCAGTTGGCGAAGGAACGTGGCGAAGTTTTCCACAACTTCGAAAAATCAAAATATGCGGATGGCAGCTATTTCGATAAATACACAACTGGTGAATTCCAGCCAAAATCTGATAAAGTCAAAGCTTTGTTTGAAGGAGTCTTTATCCCAAGCGCTGAAGACTGGCAGAATTTACAGGCGGCTGTTCAAAAAGACGGATTGTACCACCAAAATCGATTAGCAGTAGCGCCAAATGGTTCTATTTCTTATATTAATGATACGAGCGCCAGCATTCATCCAATCACCCGCATGATTGAAGAACGTCAAGAAAAGAAAATCGGTAAAATTTATTACCCAGCGCCTTATTTAAGTAATGATACCTTACCTTATTACACCTCTGCTTATGATATGGATATGCGCAAGGTGATTGATGTTTACTCTACGGCCCAACAGCATGTCGATCAAGGTATGAGCATGACCTTGTTTATGCGCTCTGACATCCCTCGTGGTTTATACGAGTGGAAAACCAATACCAAACAAACGACCCGTGATTTAAATATTTTGCGTCATTACGCTTTTAATAAGCAAGTCAAGTCAATTTACTATGTGCGGACCTTTACGGATGATGCTGAAGAAATCGGCAGCAACCAATGTGAAAGCTGTGTGATTTAGACTTTTTGACAGAAACAAACTGAAGAGGCTGTGACATTAGTTAGAACAAAGCCCAACTTTACGAAGGACAGCTAGTGAAAACCACTAGCTATTGTTAATTTGTGATTCGGACCTACTGGACCGCGGGAGCAAATATAATAAAGTTTGGGATTTCGGCTGTTAAAAAAACTAATGTCACAGGCTCCTTTCTTAAGCAATTGACTAAAGGAGGTCCCCATTATGGCAGAAACTTATTATAAAGCAATTAACTGGAATGAAATTGAAGACTTAATTGACAAGTCCACCTGGGAAAAATTGACAGAACAATTTTGGCTGGATACCCGTATCCCCTTATCCAATGATTTAGATGACTGGCGCACGTTAAGTCCCTTAGAAAAATTAACTGTCGGCCACGTTTTCGGTGGTTTAACCCTCTTAGACACTGTCCAATCAGAGAGCGGCATGGAACAGCTGAGAAACGATGTCAGAACCCCTCACGAGGAAGCCGTCTTAAACAATATTCAATTTATGGAATCTGTTCACGCCAAAAGTTATTCTTCGATTTTCTCAACCTTAAATACTAAAAAGGAAATCGACGAAATATTTGACTGGACGGATACCAACCCCTATTTGCAGAAAAAAGCCGAGCGGGTCAATGAAATTTATAAAAACGGTACACCCCTTGAGAAAAAAGTTGCCAGTGTCTTTTTAGAAACCTTCCTTTTTTACTCAGGTTTTTACACACCGCTCTATTATTTAGGCAACAATAAGTTAGCCAATGTTGCGGAAATCATCAAATTAATTATTCGCGATGAATCTGTCCACGGCACCTATATCGGCTATAAATTCCAATTGGGCTACAATGAGCTGCCAGAAGGCGAACAAGAAGCCTTAAAGGACTGGATGTACGATTTGTTGTATGAATTATATGAAAATGAAGAACGCTACACAGAAGAATTATATGATGAATTGGGCTGGACTGAGGAAGTCAAAACTTTCTTGCGCTACAATGCCAACAAAGCCTTGATGAATCTTGGAATGGACCCGATGTTCCCTGATACGGCCAACGATGTAAATCCGATTGTTATGAACGGCATATCCACCGGCACTAGTAACCACGACTTTTTCTCACAAGTCGGAAACGGCTATTTGCTGGGTGAAGTTGAAGCCATGCAGGACGATGATTATTTGATTGGGTTGGAATAAAATAAAAACCTTAAAGCGAAATTTCCGCTTTAAGGTTTTTTTGTAGTATAAATTTCATGTATGTCCTGACTCTAAATCAACCCAAAATGCTTAAAAGCCTTCGCCAAACCATCTTCATTAACCCCGTCAGTAATGTAATCAGCCATCGCTTTGATTTCATCGCCGCCATTGCCCATGGCGACACCAACTGCACAGTATTCTAACATTGGGATATCAACTTTGGCATCACCAAAAGCCAGAGTATCTTCTTGTTTAGCGCCGATATGATCTAACAAAACATCAATGGCGTGGGCTTTAGTAATATCTTTGACACCTAAATCACCGAACAAAGCAATTTCCCCTTTGCCACCCCAAGTGCCGGGTTTTAAATTAGGAAAGGCCTCAATCGAATCTAGATGATCTTGATAGCTATCTAGAATAAAACTAATTTTATTAACATCGTCGCGGTACAAGTCCCCATCAAAAATCATGTCTGGAAACGCGTCATGCACGGTCATTTCTTTATCTGCTGGACCGCCTTTGCGCTTGCTGTATTCTTGAATCACCGGTTGACCCCGCTTGGCAAAATTTTTGCTGGCAAACAGGCCATTGTTACTTTCTAAATAAAATTCCAAGTTGCGGGCCTCCAGCCAATCAACGACAGCCCGATTATCCTCGGCTGAAATCAATTGGTGCATAACCACTTCACCGCCATCTTCGACATAACTGCCGTTGCCGCCGATAATCCCATCTAAGCCGATGGTTAAAATATCATCATAAATCTCAGCTTTACTGCGGCCGGTGGAAATATACACCTTGTGGCCATTTTTTTGGGCCTGCTTAATGGCTGCCACCGCTGATTCCGGTAAATTATTTTCATAGTCCACCAAAGTGCCATCAACATCTAGAAAAATTACTTTGCTCATTCGTTTCTCCTTATCAGAAAATTATAGTCCGTTATTTTCGATGACTTGACGATACCAGTCGAATGAGTCCTTTTTGTAGCGTTTCATTGTTCCGTTACCCTCGTTGTCACAATCTACATAAATCATACCATAGCGTTTTTTCATTTCGCCAGTAGTAAATGAAACTAAATCGATAATTCCCCAAGGAGTATAACCTAAAAGCTCAACGCCATCGTAATCAACAGCTTTTTGCAGCTCTTGAATATGTTTGGTTAAATAAGCCACCCGTTCAGGATCATGAACTTGACCGTCTTCTAGCTGGTCAATTGCACCAAAGCCATTTTCTACGATAAATAATGGCAATTGGTAGCGGTCATATAAGCGATTCAAGGTGAAGCGCAACCCTTCTGGATCAATCGCCCAACCCCAGTCAGTTGATTGAATGTAAGGATTGTCAACACCATTTGCCAAGCCACCGTTCACAACATTATTATCGACAGAATTTTCCGCATCAGCTTTAACCACCGTGGACATGTAATAACTAAAACCAACGTAATCGACTGTGCCTGCCTTCAAGACTGCTAAATCTTCTAAACGAATGTCTAAATTGTAGCCTTCTCTTTCAAATTCTTTTAAAGCGTAATTTGGATATTTCCCTCTGACATGAACATCGGCAAAGAAAAAGCGTTGGCGATTGGCTTCTTCGGCGGCCATAATATCAGCCGGGTTACATGAATATGGATAAATTGGCACATGGGAAATCATACAACCAATTTGAAAATCTGGATTGATTTCTTTACCAATCATCACTGCTTTGGCACTAGCCACTAATTCATTATGAGCCACTTGGTACATAACTTCTTTGGCATTTTCGCCTTCTTCAACCAATACACCAGAATTAGTCCAAAGGAAAATCGGATTGTTAACATCCATTTGATTATTAATTTCGTTAAAGGTCATCCAATATTTTACTTTATCTTGATAGCGTTCAAAGACAACTTTAGCAAATTTTGCGAAGAAGTCGATGACTTGGCGGTTACGGAAGCCGCCATATTCTCTAGCTAAGTGTAAAGGCATTTCAAAATGGGATAAGGTAATCACTGGTTCAATGCCATTTTTTATTAACTCATCAAAAACATCATCATAAAATTGTAAGCCAGCTTCATTGGGTTCTGCTTCATCTCCCTTTGGAAAAATCCGCGTCCAAGCAATTGAGGTCCGCAGGCATTTCAGACCCATTTCTGCAAACAAAGCGATGTCAGTTTTGTATTGATGATAAAAATCAATCGCCACTTGGTTAGGATAAAATTTATCTTCTTCAATTGTGGCCGTAATTTCTCGGGCCACCCCGTGGGCACCTGCTGTCATCACGTCAATCACGCTAGGGCCTTTACCGGCTGCATCCCAGCCACCTTCAAATTGATGGGCAGCTAAAGCGCCGCCCCATAGAAAATCTTTTTGTACCATTTGTATAGCCTCCACTGAAAGTTTTTTTAATTAAATTCTAAAATTGGTTCATTCGCTGCAACGCTGGCTTTTTCAGTTACCAGCACATCGTCTAACTCAGCACTGTTAGGAATCACTACAATTGTTGTAGTGGGATAACCAGCTGCTTCAATCACATCGCTATCAAAGCTCAACAATAGATCGCCGGCTTGAATTTCTTGATCCTGTTTAACAAAATATTCAAAGCCTTTCCCTTTTAAATTAACAGTATCTAAGCCCACATGAATTAAAAGTTCCACGCCATCATTTGAGGTTAAGCCGACCGCATGTTTAGAATCAAAGACAGCCGTCACCTTACCAGAAAACGGTGCATAGACTTGATTGTCACTTGGTTCAATCGCAACTCCGCTCCCCATCGCACCAGAAGAAAATACGGGATCAGGTACAGCACTCAATGGTAAAATTTCACCAGCTAAAGGAGCCAAGACTGGCGTTTTCAAGCCGTCAACAGCAATCAAATGTTCGCTGTCTGCTAATTCTTGATTTAGTTCTTGGTCTTCAGCTAAACTTTCACCAGAACCAAAGAGTTGGACTAAAACAACTGGTCCGATTAACGCAATCGCAGCACCAATTAAAATACCGATGAATGAGCTTGGATTGTCAGCATTGATCCCATTTACGACTGTCAATGGTCCAGGTAAGCCAGCGTAAGCATAATAGTAAGGATTGAAGAAACTAGCAACAATCGCCCCGATTGCCCCAGAGATACAGCCGTATATAAACGGCCGCTTCAAGCGCAGTGTCACCCCGTAAATTGCCGGCTCAGTAATCCCAAAAATCCCAGTAATAAAGGCTGACAGTGACACACCCTTCATTTCTTTATTCCGTGATTTCAAGAAGACCGCCAAAGCCGCACCTACTTGAGCGATAACAGCAATCGTTTGAAAGGCTTGGAAGGAATCTCGGCCGTACATATCAAAATTAGCCAAGACCATCGGCGTCACGCCCCAGTGAACTCCGAAAATAACAAAAACTGACCAGACACCGCCGATAATTGCCGCAGCAACAGCCGGCACTGTTTCTGCCAAGAAGTTATAACCATTGGCAATCGCTGTTGCAGCACCTGCTGAAACTGGGCCGATGATTAAAATCGTTAGCGGCACCATAATAACTAAACAAACTAATGGGACAAATAAAGAACGCACCACACTTGGAATTCTTTTTTCAATAAAATGTTCCAAATAAGACAAGAGCCAAACCAATAATAATGGCGGTAAAACGGATGATGTATAAACCGTTTCAGACAACGGAATATTAAAGAAGGTAATCACTTCACCAGCTGAAATTGAACCGGCCATTTCCGCCCAGGTTGGTGATACCAAGGCCGCACAGCAAGCAATCGCAATATACATGTTGGATTTGAAATGCCGAGAAGCGGTAATGGCAATAAAAATCGGTAAGAAGGTAAAAGGCGCCCACGAAATAAAACTAAAGACTTGATACGTGCCAGTCGCCGCAAATTCTGGAAAAGCCAACGTCACTAAAATTAAAATCCCCTGCAAAATCCCAGCCGCTGCCAAGACATAAATAAATGGGGCAAAAACCGCTGACATCGTGGCAATCAGCCGATTTAAAATCGAACCCTTCGGCGCATCGTCATCGCTGGATAGGCTTTCCATATTTCCCAGTCCGACAAAAGCATCGTAGACTTCGCCCACATGGGTGCCGATAACAATCTGCATCTGGCCGCCGGATTCAACAGCAGTGATAACACCAGTTAATTCACTCAGCTGCTCTTTCATTTCGGAACTGCTTTCTTTTAATACCAAACGCAAACGGGTCGCACAGCGGGAAACACTGCTGACATTTTCTGCGCCCACAATCGTTAAGATGTCTTTGGCAAGTTTGTTGTAATCTCTAACCTTCTCACTCAATCGAAAAACTCCCTTATCTATAAATTATACCTTTACAATTTATATTGTATGGGTACAATATAAATGTAACCATACACTTTGTCAAGGACCTTTTTTTCTGGTAAAATAAATTTACTGAATATCTGGAGCGAAAATTATGTTGAAATATCAAGAAGTGGCTTCACAAATTGAAGCCAAAATTATTGAAGAGGATTTAGAACAGGGAACCAAATTACCTAGCGTTGGTGAATTGGTCACGGAGTATCAGGTCAGCAAAAACACCATTTTACAGACTTTAAAAGTCTTGGAATCACGAGGCTTTATTTATCAAGTCCAAGGCAGCGGCATTTTTGTGCGCCGCAAAAAACGAATTGGCTACTTAACTCTTTTGGAAAATCAGGGCTTTTCCGGTGACTTAGATTATGCTGAGATGCAGGCCAAAGTTCTAAGTGTGAAAGTCATCAAGGCACCAGAAGAGGTGGCCAATAATCTTCACTGCACCACAGCTGATGAGGTCTACCAAATCAAGCGGGTTCAATATATTAATGGCCAAATTTTATGCGTGGAGGAATCCTATTATAAAAAAAGTGTCGTGACCTTTATGAGTAAATCGATTGCCGAGGGCTCGATTTTTCAATATTTAGTGGATGGCTTGAACATTCACATTGGTTTTTCCGACCGTTATTTGAGTGTCCATAAAACAAAAGGCGAAATTTCCCAGCATTTAGAACTGCCGGAAAACTCGCCGATGTTATTAATTGAAGAAATCTATTATGCTAATAATGGCGACCCCTTTGACTTCGCTAAAAATTATTACCACTACGAGCATTCGCAATTTTTCCTGCAGAGCAATGGACGGATGTAAAAAAGTGTCAGCAGCCAAACTTGTAAAGCGCCTAATTATCGGGGCGCTTTACAAGCTAGGCTCTGACACTTTTTTTTACATATTTGCAGTTGCCACCACATCGACGCCAGTTCCCAGTAAATCCTTAACCACGACATCACCAATATGAACCGGTGATTTTAAATGAACTTGATTGATGACCTTCATGGCATCAATCACTTCAGTCTTCGGAATACCATCTGCGGTTTTTACTGGTACACGGTTGCGTTGACCGCCCTCGACAACCACAGTTGATGTCACCACCCGCACAGGATTTGTCGCCTCCGCCTTGCCATATTTAATGCCCTTGGCACAGCTATAGCCGGTCACCGCATAATCATTTTGTTCATCGACGGAAAGATGACATCCTTTTGGGCACATGATACAAATAAACTGTTTCATACTTGGACCTCCTCTACACAAATCTCAACTTCGCCGTTGTGAATTTTATCCATGACTTTGCGGCTCAATTTAACCTTTTCCATCTCTCCGGGCACGATATAGGTGCGTTTGAATTTCGCCAAGACTTCTCCATCAGATTGAATCGTAATCAGGCTATCATCGTAGACTTTATTAACTCTAAAGGACAACTCTACCCGCTTATCAACTTGATCTGCCCGAACTTTTTGCGGCACGACATAGGTCACATGCTCACCATTTTTAATGGTGAGAAATTCGCCTTCAGCGCTGTCTCCCTGATTCAAGACATAATCGGCAGCGGCATCCCCTGCTTTGATACTTTCTTCCGTCACAAAATCGACTAAATCATGGACGTGTACCACATTTCCGCAGGCAAAAATTCCGGGAATCGATGTTTCCATATTTTCATAGACGATAGCGCCATTGGTTCGGCGATCTAAAACCACACCGGCCCCTTTGCTTAATTCATTTTCTGGAATTAAACCGACAGACAATAAGACGGTGTCACATTCAAAGACTTGTTCGGTGCCAGCGATTGGCCGGCGATTTTCATCGACTTCCGCCACTACAACGGATTCCACACGGTTTTTCCCACGAATATCAGTAATCGTGTGGGATAAAAAGAGCGGAATATCATAGTCATCCAGACATTGAACAATATTTCGAGTTAGGCCGCCGGAATAAGGCATCACTTCAACACAGGCCAACACCTCTGCCCCTTCTAAAGTCATCCGGCGAGCCATAATCAAACCGATGTCACCGGAACCGAGAATAATTACTTTTTTCCCGACTAAGTAGCCCTCCATATTTACATAACGTTGAGCGGCACCGGCGGTATAAATGCCGGCTGGTCGACTTCCTGGAATGCCGATGGCGCCTCTAGTTCGTTCTCGACAGCCCATCGCTAGCACAATCGCCTGCGCTTCTAAAATTTGATAGCCGCCACTTTGATTGACGATGTGGACTTGTTTTTCCGGCGTGACTTCTAAAACCATTGTATCCGTCAAAACTTCCACCTCAGTTGCCGCAATCATCTCGATAAACCGATTGGCATACTCAGGGCCGGTTAATTCTTCTTTAAACTGGTGAAGACCAAAGCCGTTATGAATACATTGATTCAAAATGCCGCCCAATTCTTTATCCCGTTCAATAATTACAATATCTTTCAATCCTTTTTGATAGGCTGCATAAGCTGCTGCTAACCCAGCGGGCCCGCCACCAACCACGATTAAATCATGCATGCTCAGTCACCTCCACTTCTTTTGTGGCCGCTTCTAAAATAAAGCTGCCCCTTCGATCTTGATAAATATCTAATGGGGAGACACCTAATTCATCCGCTAGAATTTCTACTACACGAGGGCCGCAGAATCCGCCTTGACAGCGCCCCATGCCAGTATTACAGCGGCGTTTAATTCCATCAACAGAAACCGGGGGAATCGGCGAATGAGCCGCTGCCCTAATCTCTCCTTCGGTAATCGTTTCACAGCGACAAATCACCCGACCATAATCTGGTTGTTCTTTGATCAATTGATTTTTTTCAGCCAAGGACAGATTCTGGAAAATCACATGTTCACGTTCATCGATAAATTCTGCCTTTTCAACAAAGTGTTCTCCGACAGCTTCTTCCAGCAAGTTTATGCCATATTTGGCAATGGCTGGAGCCGAAGTTAAGCCGGGGGATTTAATACCGGCCAAATCAATAAAACCTGGCGCCGCTTCTTGAATGATAAAATCACTAGCTGTGCTGTTCGCCCTGACTCCCGAAAAATTGCGAATCGATTGCCGCAGATTTAAATCCGGTACGGAGCGT
The DNA here is from genome assembly GCF_054871765.1 of Enterococcus sp. LJL120. Classification (NCBI taxonomy): domain Bacteria; kingdom Bacillati; phylum Bacillota; class Bacilli; order Lactobacillales; family Enterococcaceae; genus Enterococcus; species Enterococcus sp. LJL120. The sequence goes on along the minus strand of NZ_JBTXLV010000003.1, from coordinate 144,234 downwards.
TTTGCCAGCTCCGCTACTTGTTCCATGCCGGCAGCTGTATTGGCTGTATCTAGGCCAGTATCTAATTCTTCTGTTGGAACCGCTTCTGAGTTAGGCCCGACAATTAAATTGCCATGAACTGTTGGAGAAACCAACACACCTTTGCCGACCTTTGATGGACATTGGAAGACGACTGTATTGACAACATTGCCTTCTGATTTATCCAATAAAAAATATTCCCCGCGATTTGGAGTAATTTTAAAACTAGGTTCGGCCACTAAATTATGAATCAAATCAGAATGGACACCCGCAGCATTAAAGACAAACCGCGTTTCAAAGCTATCTGTTTCCGTTGTAATCCGGTAGCCGCCAGCTATCGCTTCAATATTTTGGACTCGCTGGTTTAAGGACAGCTCGACGCCATTAACGACTGCCGTTTCTCCTAATGCAATACACAATTCCCAAGGATTAATTACGGCTGCTGTCGGCGCCCACAAAGCCGCTAATGCTGACTGTGACAAATTCGGCTCCATTTCCCGCAATTCTGCTTGGTCAATAATTCGTAAATCCTTGACGCCGTTTTGCTGACCCCGCTCCAATAATTCCTGTAAAGTTGGCAGTTCATCTTCTGCAAAGGCAACAACTAAAGAACCGATTTGATGATAGTGAACTGATAATTTTTGACACAACTCTTTACAAAGCTCAGCACCTTCAACATTTAACTTAGCCATCAGCGTTCCCGGCTCTGGGTCATAGCCGGCGTGCATAATTGCACTGTTGGCCTTTGTTTGACCTAAACTAATATCATCTTCAGCTTCTAGGACTAAAGTTTTCAACTGGTACTTACTTAATTCATAGGCGGTTGAAGCGCCGACAATTCCGCAGCCAATGATTATTACATCGTACATTTTTCCTTCCCCCTGTCTTAAAAATATCCGAAAAAAAGAGTACAGCTAACAAACACCAAGTTTTTTGGTGAATGCTGCTATACTCTCATCTCTCTAGCAGATATTTACTTATTGTTATTATATCATTTCACAGAAAAAGCTACAATAGCGTTTTCATGCTTTTAAGTCCCCCTTTTCTTTGTGAAGCTTTCTAGCTATTCCACACCCGCTGACTCGTTGTTGAAATCGCTAAGGCACCAGCCCCCAAAGTGGCAAAGACATCTTCTTTGTCTTTGATTAACCCGCCAACGATTAAAGGCCGTTTCGCTTTTTGCTGAACGCCTTTAATAATTTTTGGAGAAACATTCGGCAGGACTTCTACCAAATCAGCCTCGGTTAAAGAAATTTGCCGTTCAACATTTGCCAAGGCGGTGGAATCTAAAAGAAAGAAGCGCTGGACGGTCAAAAGCTGATGCTTTTTGGCAGAGCGAATCATCGCCGGCTTTGTGGAAATAATGCCGTCAAATCCGCTGTGGCGGCTGATGTATTCAATCGCCATATCATCGGTGGATAAACCTTTGACTAAATCCGCGTGTAAAAAGCCTAATTTGCCGCTTTCTTTAATTGCTTTTGACAGCGTCGCCAGCTCCATCAAATTAGAATGAAGTACAAAAACGACTGCTACATCAGTCGCCAAAGCAGCAGTTAATTCGCTGCTGTTATTAATAGCAGCGATAATCGGCGAATTTTCTAAGGCTTGATATAATTTACGATTCATCAGACATCTCCTCACCTTCACTGACGAGGCGGCGATTGCGCAGCTGCCAAATTTTCCGGATATTTAAGACTAAGGTTTTGATTACAGCGTAAACTGGAATACAAATCAGCATCCCGACAACTCCGGCCACACTGCCGGCGGCGATTAAGACTAAAATAATCGTTAATGGGTGGATATTTAAATTTTTGCCGAATAACAAAGGCTTAATCACATTGCCGTCCAATTGCTGGATGACCAAAATGGAAAGGCCGATATACAGCGCTTGCCATGGAGAAATAAACAATCCGACAATCACCGCCGGCACCGCTCCAATAAACGGTCCCAAATAAGGGATAATATTCGTCACGCCGCAGACTACTGCTAACAAAAGTGCATAAGGCTGATTTAGTAGGGTCATTGCCACAAAGGACATGACGCCAATAATTACTGCATCAATCATCGTCGAGCTAATATAAGCCGATAAGGTGTCATTCATTTCTCTGACTGTTTCCTGTAATTCACTACGAATCGAGGCCGGAAAAAACTTGCCTAAAGCGCCGGAAAATTTATCACCATCTTTAAACATAAAGAGAAGAATAAACGGCACGGTAAAGAGAATGACAAAAAATTGCATCAGAAAACTAAAAATAGTCGTCAGGCTATTGGTGACATTAACCAAAACCACATTTAGCAAATTGCTAAGGGTTAGATTAGCCGATTGCAATTCGTTGGTTAAATCCAGTCCCTGTAAATCCGGATGGCGGGCGATGCTTTCTAACCAACGCCCCGTTTCCTGCAAATAAGTTGGCAGGCTTTGCGACAGCTGGACTGCTTGATGGGCCAGTTGAGGAATAATATTCATCACCCCTAAGACCAGCAATAAAATCAAAACTGCCAAGCAGATAATCGCGCCAAAGATTCGTGGCAGGCCCTTAGCCGCCATTTTCGAAACTAGCGGGTCCAACATATAATAGAGGAAACCCGAGACTAACAGCGGTAAAAAGATTGCCGACAGCATCGTTAAAAATGGTCGGAAGACATTCGGCATTTGCAGTACGAAAAAAATGCCGACAATAATTAAAACGATTTCAATCGTCCAATAAAGTAATTTAGATTGTTTCCAATTTTTTCCCAAAAAAATTCCCCCTTCCTCTTCCCATTTTACCAAAGATTATTTTGAAAAGGGTTAATTTAAGAAAATATGGTAAAATTTAAACTGCGAGGTGTGTGTGATGGTCATTTTCTTATATCAATTGCTGATTGGCCTACTGCTGTCCGGCAGTATCGCTTTTTTAGCCTATTTATTAAACCTTTTAAGCTTGTCAGGGATGGTTGCCAGCATCCTGTTAGGCAGTCTTGTGATTGCAATGGGGCCTTGGTATGCAATTATTCTGATTGGCCTGCTCTTTGGGACTTCTGCCATAATTCAATTTCTAAAACAATTCTTTCGTAAAAATGAACAGTCACAAATTATTGAAAAAGGCAGTCGGCGGGACCAACAGCAGGTTTTAGCCAATACGCTACCAGCTTTTTTTGCGTTGCTGTTTTATGCGGTCACCAAAGATATTATTTTTCTCATCGCCTTTGTCAGCAGTTTAGCCGGGGCTACTGCCGATACGTGGGCCTCAGAAGTTGGCATGCTTTCAGCAAAGCCGCCCCGCTCGATTTTAACTTTAAAACCATTATTAAAGGGACAATCCGGTGCCATCAGTTTGCTAGGAACAGCTGCCTCTATCATAGGCTCACTTATAGTTGCTGCAAGTTCCTTTCTTTTTTTAAGCATGAGCCACCGTTTTCAGCTGCCACCGTGGGAATTTTTACTCATTCCTTTTCTGGTTGGCATCAGCGGTTCCATTATCGACAGTTTTCTGGGTGCAGCGATTCAGGCCCTGTATCGTTGCGTCGTTTGTGGGCAACTGACTGAAAAAGAAGTCCATCATCAACAAGCCACAAAATTAATCAAAGGTTATCAGTGGGCCAATAACGATATGATTAATTTTCTGACTGGTCTACTAACCGTCTTCCTCAGTCTATTTTTGACAATACTCTAAAAACTGGAGCTGTATACAGGACTGTCTCACTTGTTGAAAATCAACTCTTCAAGACAGCCTGCACACAGCTCCAGACTTTTTTATTTATCTAAATACATTTTTTTCAAATCTGCTAAATCTGTTTGGCTTAATTTTAAAGCATCTTTGGCGTAGCCGGCCACACCGCCATAATTTGTATCTAGTAGCTGGTAAACCCGCTCTAAATACTCTTGCTTCACTTCTAAGGCAACCTTCATCCCTGCCAACTGATTATCCGTCAACCCTTTTTTCCGCATCTCTTCAAAAAGCAATTCATTCGGTGCTTTTCTCAACTCATTGGTTTTTAAATAATCTTGATAGATAGTCTCCCGCGGAACGTCTAATAAATCCAAAGTCAATGCCGCAGCAACACCAGTTCGATCTTTACCGGCATAACAGTGGAACAAAACCGCACCATCTTCTGTTCGCAAAAGCTCTTCGAAATAGCGTTGGTAACCAGCCTGCGCCCCAGCATTCATCGCCAAATTATCATAAATCCCCAACATATGCTGGTCCACTCCGGCGACATCGCCAACCTTTGTTAAATCATTAAGACTGCCGGAATTATGAACCTCCTTCATAATATCAATCCACACGTAATCAACGGCTGGAAAAATATCATCAGGGTGACCGGCGATTTCATCTTGCCCCCGCAGGTCAACAATCGTCGCTAATTGATGATTAGCTAATAAATTTTTGGCCTCGGCATCAATTTGATACAATTCGCCAGAGCGTAACAAGCGATTGTGGCTCACCAACTGCCCCTCTTTATTTTTTAACCCACCTAGTTCACGAAAATTCGCTAAATCCACAAAAATTCCTCCTTTTTCTTTTAAATTGTCACTAACCGTAATTCAGTAATATTTTTATAAATAGACAAATCCTCAATCACATCTGTATAAGTCATTCCACTAGGCAAATCTATCGTATAGATGTTGGTATACAGACGGTAATCTTCATTAAATGTTACCGTAAAATTGACATCTTCAATCTCAATCTTGTGCTTGTCAAAATATTCGGTAATAAACTCCTTGGTCTCTTCCCGATGAATGTAGCGGACTTCCAGTTTCTTACGGGTTGGCACTTTGATAATCCGTTTAATTAATGTCAGCGCAATGATAATTGCTACAAAAGAACTGATGGCAATTGCATAATAGCCCATGCCAACCGCAATTCCGACACCAGCGACAGCCCATAATGAGGCTGCTGTGGTTAGGCCCAAGACATTTTGTTTGGTCACAATAATCGTCCCAGCGCCTAAAAAACCGATGCCGCTGACAACCTGGGCAATCAAGCGGGCCTGATCAGAGCGGATGACCCCCGATAATTCAGGATTAGCCAAGGCATCATTCAATGCTTGGGCAGCAATTTCCACTTGGATTAATGCGATAATCGTTGCCCCCATACAGACCATGATATGCGTGCGCATGCCGGCTGGTCGATTAGCATATTGTCGCTCATAGCCGACTGAGCCGCCAATCACCATCGCTAAAAGCAAACGAAAAATTATTTCAACAATTGTTAAATCTGCTGTTGCTGTCATTAAGTAACCGCCTCCTTCTTAACTATAGCATTTTCCCTGCAAAAGAAAAACTGAAAGTCATAAAAAGACTGCAAGAAAAGCTGATTTGGCTTCTCTCGCAGTCAGGAATTTATTCAGCTTTTTTTAAAGATTAGAGAGTTGCCGCTGCCGCTTCATCAACAATCACAACTACATTAGGATGATTTTGTAAAACGCTCGCTGGCAATGTTTCTGTCACTTCACCGTCTATCATACCTTTAATCGCAACTTGCTTATTTTCGCCATAGGCCATCAAAATAATTTTTTTAGCCTTCATAATCGAACCAATTCCCATTGACAAGGCTTGGGTTGGCACATCTTCCACTTTATCAAAGAAGCGTTTATTGGCATTAATTGTTGATTCCGTTAAATCAACTAGGTGGGTTTGACTATCAAAAGCTGTTCCCGGTTCGTTAAAGCCAATATGACCATTTTGACCAATCCCTAAAATTTGTAAATCAATCGGATGTTCTGCAATGATTTGATCGTAACGGGTGCATTCAGCTTGCAGATTTTCAGCTTTACCGTTTGGCACAAAACTTTCTTTAAAGGTTTTTTCGTTAAATAAATGTTGATTCATAAATTGACGATAGCTTTGCGAATCTTCACCGCTTAAACCAACATATTCATCCAAGTTAATTGAGACCATTTTTGAATAATCCCTCGAGCTGTGAATCATTTCTTGGTACAAAGTTTCCGGTGTGCTACCAGTGGCTAAACCTAACACGCCAGCACCTTCATTGATAGCTGCTTCAATTAATTCAAAAGCTTTTTTTCCGCCTGCTTGAGCATCTTTTACGCGAATAATTTCCATTTTTATCCACCTCTTGTTTGGTATAGTCCAATTATAACTAGAAGCCGACAAATAAGCAAGGTAAAAGATGCAGCTTTTGTGATTTTTGAAATAATACTTCTACAGTTTGATTCGACAAAGTCCAATAAAAAAAGCAGCTGAAACTCGAAAGTCTCAACTGCTTAAAAAATTCCAGTCAACAATTAGTTATTGTCAGCTTTAATTTTTTCTTCGATTTTATTGCGGTAATAATCCACTTCATCGTCGCTCGCATAGACATAATGACCATCCGTGATTTCCCGCAAGGAACGAACTTTTCCATCATGCTCAACATCATCTTTATACTTAATCCGTGTACGAGTACGTTCGTAATCGGGATCTGGTAAAGGAATCGCTGAAAGCAGGCTTTCTGTGTAAGGGTGAACGCCGTGATTGTAAATTTCATCACTGGTGCCCACTTCTAATAATTTACCGCCGTGCATTACACCGATTCGATCACTGATATGTTTTACCATTGATAAATCATGGGCGATAAATAGATAAGTTAAATTATGTTCCACTTGTAAATCCTGTAATAAGTTAACCACCTGTGCTTGGATAGACACATCCAAAGCTGAGATTGGTTCATCACAGACGATAAACCGCGGTTCAACTGCTAAAGCTCTAGCAATCCCAATCCGTTGGCGCTGACCGCCGGAAAACTCATGGGGATACCGCGTACCATGGTTTGGATCCAAACCAACTGTTTTTAATAATTCATTTACTCGATCTGCCCGAGCCTCTTTAGAAGCCGCTAAATTGTTGATATCAATTCCTTCAGCGATGATATCATTGACCTTCATCCGTGGATTTAATGACGCATACGGATCTTGGAAAATCATCTGTACATCACGACGGAATTTAGTTAGATCAGCCCGTGATTTTAACGAAGCAACATCACGACCATCAAAAAGAATATCGCCGGCAGTCCGCTGGTTTAAGCGGATGATTGTCCGACCAGTTGTTGACTTACCACTACCAGATTCTCCAACAAGTCCAAAGGTTTCCCCTTCGTAAATGTGGAAGCTGATATCATCTACCGCTTTGACTTCGTCAGGACGGCCAACGTTGAAATATTGTTTTAAACCTTTTACATCTAATAAGATTTTATCTGACATTCTGCCACCCCTTTACGCTTGTTTAACCGCTTGTTTTTCTTGGAAAATTTTCCAGCGACGTTGAATCTCAACCGGCGGCTCAACTTTAGGCGCTTGTGGTGCCAATAACCAAGTCGCAGCTTTATGCGTGCTAGATACTTCAAAGAACGGTGGAGCTTCTTCGGTATCAATCTCTAAAGCAAACTCATTACGAGGATAGAAGGCATCTCCAGTTGGTGGATCTAATAAATCTGGCGGTGAACCAGGAATTGCGTATAAACGATCTTCGCCGCCATCCATTGAAGGCATCGAACCTAACAGCCCCCATGTATAAGGATGTTGCGGATTGTAGAAAATTTCTTCAGAGGTGCCGACTTCAACGATTCGACCACCGTACATTACGGCAACTCGATCGGCGACATTGGCAACCACCCCAAGGTCATGGGTGATGAAGATGATTGATGTATTGATTTTCGTTTGAATATCCTTCATCAATTCTAAAATTTGCGCTTGAATCGTCACGTCCAAGGCAGTCGTTGGTTCATCAGCGATTAAGACTTCAGGATAACAAATCAAGGCAATCGCAATGACAATCCGTTGACGCTGCCCGCCAGAAAATTGGTGGGGGTAATTTTTCAAACGCTTTTCAGCATTGGGAATACCAACGAGTTTTAATAATTCTAAAGCGGCTTCTAAGCCTTCTTTTTTAGACACTTTATTGTGTTTAATCAAAGACTCAGCAACCTGTTTGCCAATCGGCATAGTCGGATCCAATGAGGTCATCGGATCTTGGAAAATCATGGCAATTTCTTTACCACGAATTGCTTGCATTTCTTTTTCAGTCTTCTTTGCGATATCTTCGCCTTTAAAAAGGATTTGACCATTGTCGATATTGGCATTGTCTGATAAAAGGCGCATCACGCTACGAGTTGTAACGGATTTCCCACTTCCTGACTCACCAACAATTGCTAAGGTTTCTCCTTCGAACAAGTCAAAGCTAACACCACGAATTGCGTGCACTTTTCCGGCAAAGGTATCGAAAGATATTTTTAAGTCTTTAACTTCGAGTACTTTTTTCAAAATTATCCCTCTTTCATCTTCGGATCGAATGCATCACGTAAACCATCGGCCAACATATTAAAGGCAATCATAATAACTGACAATACAAAGGCTGGTGCCCACATTAAGTTAGGCAAGTAACGGAAAGTCTTGTATCCTTCATTCAGCAAAGTACCTAATGAAGCAGTTGGTGCCGAAACCCCTAAACCGATGAAACTCAGGAAGGCTTCGAAGAAAATTGCTGATGGAATACTAAACATCATTTGAATAATAATAACACTGGAGATATTCGGTAAAATATGCTTGAAGGCAATTTTAAATTTCGATTCTCCTAAAGTGATAGCAGCTAAAACAAATTCTTGATCTTTCAGCTTCAAGGTTTGGGCCCGCACAATCCGAGCCATGGAAATCCAGTTAGTGATTGCCATCGCCGCAACGATTGAGATAATACCTGGATCAAACACAACTAGCATCAAAATCATTACAACTAGGTTAGGAATACCAGAAAGGATTTCAATAATCCGTTGCATAAAGGTATCTACACGGCCGCCAGCTAAACCAGAAATAATTCCGTAGGTTACTCCAAAGAAAATATCCAAAAAAGCTGCAAAGAAGGCGATAATCAAGGATACCCGTGTACCCATGAACAAACGAGACAATAAGTCACGCCCTAAACTATCAGTTCCTAATAGGTAATACGTGCCTTCAGGAACATTTGCTTGAGCATACCGGTCAACCCATTGCCCACTAACCTGTGAATAACCATTAAAGCCATTGATATCAATACCAGGAATTTTAATTGGTAAGTTTGTGTAGGCAATATTTTGTTGAGTTGGATCAAATGGTGACCAGAAAATAGTAATGATCGACACCACGATTACGATTGCCAGTAAAATCATTGAAATCACAGCAGCCCGATTTTTTCTTAAACGGCGCCATGCATCTTGAATAAAGTTTAACGATGGAGCAGCAATTCTTTCCCGTTCGGCAACAGAGTTTCGCTTAATAAAATCAAACTTGGAAGCAGGAATTTCTTTGATTTTTTCAGGGATATTATTTAATTTAAAAGAATCCATTAACTCTTGCTCCCTTCTGATACGCGAATTCGTGGATCAACAATTCCGTATAAGATATCAACGATTAAGATAACTGTAACTAACATCACCGAATACAAAATCGTCACGGCCATAATCGTTGGGTAGTCATTTGTCAAAATTGATTTGGTAAACTGATCCCCGATACCAGGCACAGCAAAGATGTTTTCAATAACCAAAGACCCGGTCATTAAACCAACAGCTAATGGTCCTAATAAGGTAAGCAAAGGAATCAAACTATTTCTTAAACCATGGCGGAAGGCAACTTGCCAACGGCTTAACCCTTTAGCCCGTGCCAGTTCCACATAATCACTATGGAGCACTTCAACCATTTCCGTTCTGATGAAACGAGCTGAATCGGCTAATGGCGACATCGCTAAAGCAACGGATGGTAAGATGGTATAAACAAAGCCATCCCATTTTGCGATTGGCAGAATTTGCCATTTAATAGAGAATAAGTATTGCAGAATAACCGCAAAGACAAAGTTAGGAATCGAACGTCCTAAAATCGCGACTAAAGTTGCTAAACTATCAATCCAGGTATTTTGACGCATCGCAGAGATGGTTCCTAAAATAATACCAACAAATGTTCCCAAAATAATTGCTTGAGCACCTAATTGTAAAGAAGGTCCGATTCTAGCAGATAATAAGTTGGCAACTGGTTGGTTTTGGAATTGGAAGGAAATCCCAAAATTCCCGGTTACAAGATTTTTTAAATAAAGCCAATATTGGACGATAACTGGCTGGTCCAAACCATTTTGCGCATTTAACTGAGCAATTACTTCTGGACTCAAACGTTCTTGGTTCGTATAAGGTGTTCCTGGCAACAATTTCATTAAGAAGAATGTGATTGTAGCAATCAACCACAAAGTAATTACCATAAACAGTATACGTTTCAAGAGATATTTTACAAAACTGTTCAAAAATTCCGCCTCCTAAAGTATTTTGACTTCCAAACAAAAATTAGGTAAAGTAAACAACGACTAATCCATTAGAAATGAAGTGAATCTATGAAAAAATTTCGTCTACCACTAATCGTCTCCGCCATCTGCCTTGTACTAAGCATCATAATTGCATTCACCAATGATCAGCTCTCCTGGGGAACTGTTTCAGATTATTTATTTATGTTTATGCTGTTCTTTTTGATAGTCGGCGGCTTTTTAGGGGTCTTTGCTTCTGGCTTCTTTGATTTTTTCCAACATTCTATGCGAAAAGCTCTTGCTCGAAAAGAAAAAAGAGACCTACCTTTTAAAAAATTGTCTGAAGTTGGAGCAGAGAATTATCTATTCTGGATTTTAACAACCGGAATTCTCCTTCTATGCTCTTTATTTTTTTTGCTAGTTTCTTTTATATAACTTTTCTAATCATATGTAAAGAGGTTTAACATGATAAATTAAAAAAAACGACTCAAAAACTTCACAGTTTCCCATTTTCGCATCGCTTTTCTTTCCATTCTTTCATCATAACAGCGTGGCGTATCTGATATTTACTGATACGCCACGCTTATTTTTCACACGATGAATACTATTTAATTTTAAGTCTTTAAATTATAGATTACTCAGCAGCCATGTAAGCCCATTTGAAGTCTGTATCAACACCAGATGCGTGTTGAACAACACCTTGCATTGTTGAGCGTTGCATTGTCGCTAATGAACGTTGGTAGAAAGGAATAACACCTAATTGGTCAGACATAATGTTTTCTGCGTCTAACATATTTTGCCAACGAGCTTCTGGATCATTTGCATTGGTTGTTGCTGCCGCTTCAATTAAAGCATCATATTCTGTGTTGCTCCATTGTCCACGGTTATAAGAGTTACCAGTCACAAATAAATCTAAGAAGCTTGATGGATCGGCATAGTCAGCACCCCATAGAGAAACTACCATGTCAAACTCACCATTTGTTGAACGGTCTAAACGAACTGAGAATGGCACGTTCGTAACTGTTACAGTCACGCCATCTAAAGCATCTTCAATCGCACCTTGTAAGTATTCCAGTGAACGCTTAGCAGCATCACCGTCATCACTCAAGATATCAAAGTTTAAACTATCAATGCCTAACTCTTCTTTAGCAGCTTCCCAATACTGAGCAGCTTGTTCTGGATCATACTCAAAGCCATCAACATCGGTATCTTCAGTAAAGTCATTACCGTCAGGCCCAACAGCTAATGCAGATGGTACGATACCAGGAGCAGAAACTGAACCGTTAGCTAAAATGTTTGTTACAAAAGAATCACGATCAATTGCATACGAAATTGCTTTACGTAGGTTTTCGTTGTGCCATACAGAATCAGTCTCTCTTTGATTCATTTCAAGGTAAGCAGTTGTACCTTGTGCAACTGTTACAAATTCAGGGTCAGAAGACATTTGCTGTGCTAATTCACCAGATAAAGTAACGTAATCTGCTTGACCATCTTGGAACAAGTTCAAAGCAGTCGCAACTTCAGTTACCACACTAACGTTGACTTTGTCTAAAGTCACGCTGTCAGCATCCCAATAAGTGTCATTCTTAGTGTATGACCACTCAGTATCAGTACCAGGACCATCGAAATCAGTTAAAGTAAATGGACCATTGTATACAGCGTTGTCACTTGTTAAGGCATAGTCAGCACCATATTGCTCAACAGTAGCTTGGTGTTGAGGGAAGAATGATGGGAATGCCAATAAGAAATCAAAGTAAGGTGTTGCCACATCTAAGGTGATTGTCAAATCGTAATCGCCATCCGCAACAATTCCTAAAGTAGAAACATCTGCATTGCCTTCCATGATATCGTTAGCGCCAGAAACTGGAGCATATAGATAAGCATATTGAGAAGCAGTTGCTGGATCAACAGTTCTTTGCCAGCCGTAAACATAGTCAGCAGCCGTTACAGGGTCACCGTTTGACCAAACTGCATCTTCATTCAAGTGAATCGTGTAAGTCAAACCATCATCGCTGACAGTCGCCATTTCAGCAGCACCAGCAGGTTCAACTACCTGTTCATCATTGACACGGTAAATACCTTCATACACTGCGTTTAAGGCTCTGAAACTTACTGCATTTGTTGCAACTGATAAGTCAGCCGTTGGAATTGCCGAACCTTCCACATAATTTAGCTCTTGAGTTGCAGCTAACTCGCTAGAACCAGAACTTGATGTACCGGAGTCATTTGTTGAAGTATCATTACTCCCACCTGAACATGCACTAAGCACTAAGGCACATGTTGCAGTTAAACCAAAAAGAACACTCTTCTTCATTTGATAACCTCGCATTATTTTGTATTTTCAGAAAAATTAGTACCGTCTGAAGTTAATTAAGATTTTAAATAATTTCGATTAAAATTGCAATAGAATAAACCAAAAAAAATCGATAAAATAATGCCAATTTTTCATAAATTCAATACATTTCCAAAATTTCGTGAATATTTCAAGGCTTTATCTAGAGGTTTTCATAAAAAATTTTTTTAAATAACATAAGAAAAATTCAGATTATTTTATTTCATAGCGCTTTTATGAACGTTTTCTAATTATACAATAACCATTTCATCATTTTGAAGGCGGTAATTACCTTCAAAATTTTCCCTACTTAAGAAATAAATTACATCATCGCAAAATTTTTCGGATTAAAAAAGTGAAAAAAAGCTCTGTAGAAGAAAGTTTTACAATCCTTCTACAGAGCTCCTCTTTCAATTTTTGTCTAGCTTATTCAATATAAGCCCATTTGTAATCATAAGAAGCGCCAGCTCCGTGGACGACGACATTTTTTACCTCTGTGGAACGCAGGTGACCTTCAGCTTTTTGGAAGACTGGGATGACACCCATCTCGCCGGAGATAATCGCTTCAGCATCCACTAGATTCTGCCACCGGGCTTCAGGATCATTGGCGTTGGTTGTTGCTGCTTCTGTTACTAAAGTATCATACTCAGAATTTGACCAACGACCACGGTTGTATGTATTGTCTGTGACAAACAAGTCAGTGAAGCTACTTGGATCAGAATAATCGGCACCCCAGCCGCCTAGAACCACTTCGAAATCACCGGTATTCGCCCGATCAATCCGTACAGAAAATGGTACGGTTGCAATGCTTACAGACATGCCATCAAAGGCGTCCTGCCAAGCTCCCTGCAAGTATTGCGCTACAGCTTTCGTTGAATCTGTATCATCTGCTAATAATTCAAAACTTAAAGAATCAATTCCTAATTCTGACTTGGCTGCTTCCCAATAGCTTTGAGCTTGCTCTAAATCGTATTCCAAATCAGCTTTTGAATCTACCACAAAATCTTCACCAGTATCTGGATTATACGACATCTCTGAAGGAATCAAACTGGTGGAAGCAACTGAGCCATTACCTAATACTTGCTGAACCATCATTTCTCGATCGATGGCATAGGATAATGCCATCCGCAGATTTTGATTGTGCCAAGGAGAATCGGCTTCCCGCTGATTCATTTCGATATACGTTGTCCGGGAAGATTTATCAACTACATAAGCTTCTTCGCCAGCATTCTGCTGAGCTAATTCACCCGTCAAGGTCACATCGTTTAACTGTCCATCATTAAATAAATTTAAACCAGTTGAAGATTCTTTGATAACGGAGACGTTAATTGTATCCAACGCTACATTGTCAGCATCCCAGTAAGTATCATTCTTTTGGTAAGTCCACTCAGTATCCGTACCCGGACCATCAAAATCAGCTAACACGAAAGGCCCATTATAGACTGCGTTATCACTGGTTTGGGCATATTCGGTGCCATATTCTTCGACTGTTGCTTCATGTTGCGGGAAGAATGATGGAAACGCTAATAGATAATCAAAGTACGGCGTTGCCACCTCCAAAGTAATTTCTAACTCGTAATCACTTAAAGCTTTAATTCCTAAAGTTGAAACATCTGCGCCATCTTCAGTAATAGCAGTCGCATTTGCCACTGAGGAATAGAGATAAGCATATTGAGACGCTGTTGCTGGATCAACGGTTCTTTGCCAACCATACACGTAATCATCCGCTGTTAAAGGATCACCATTTGACCAAGTCGCATCTTCTCGTAACTGCAACGTGTAAACTAAGCCATCGTCACTCACTTCGGCCATTTCTGCTGCTCCCGCCGGTGAAGGTGCTTGATCGGCATCTAGACGATACAAGCCTTCATAGACATTGTTCAAGGCTGCAAAACTAATTGTATCTGTCGCTAATGACAAATCGGCACTCGGCATTTCTTGAACTACCGCAAGATTAAAAACCTGCTCTGCATTTCCCGAAGCAGAGCTGCTGCCTGAAGTGCTACTACCGTCAGTGGAGTTCGAATCGCCTCCACAGGCTGTTAAGACTAACCCACATAATAAAAATCCTGCAAACAAGCTTTTTTTCATACTTTATCCCCCTAATCTTGTAATTGTTCATATATTAATAGAAAATTCTGAAATTAGCAATAGTTTTTTTAGAATTTATTCACATTTTATTCATCAATAACCTTTCATTTTCTCATCCTATTGTTATTTAACAGAAAAATTAACTAAATTTGGGAGAAACCCCTTTAGCTTGTATAATAACTTTGAAAGGAGCATATTAATGAAACAGTTTACTTACGAAGAAATCCGAAATTTCCGTCTGCGCTCGCACCATTTAGATAAATTTTATCCCGCTAAAAAGCTAACAGAACTTGTCGGTGCCTGCGGGTTTCAAAATTCGCCCCCTGATGCTTGGCAAGAGGCCCTCCATAATCGGACAACTACCTTTTCTAAAACAAAGATGAAAAAAACTCTAGAGGAAGAAAAAATTCTAGTCCAAGCTTGGAGTTTCCGTGGAACCCCGGTTGTCTTTCCAACCACAGAAAGCCGCATCTTTTTACCAACCTTAATTCCTTTAGCTGATGAGCCTTGGATTTATACAAAAGGCATCCAGCTGGCTTTGGATTTTTTAAAAATGGACTTTGACCAAGTCTGGCAGCTATTACAAAAAGTTATGCACCAATTAGATACAACGATTATCGAAAGTAAAATGAGTTTAGACCAAACAATTGCTGAATGGGTAGCAGACTATCTTCCTAAAGAGAAAAAAAGCTTATGGAATGCTCCTTCAATGTACGGCAATCCCCAAAAGCAAACGGTTGGTGGGGCCGCAGTTTCTTTTTTACTTCGGCCCTGTGCTTTTCAAGGACAAGTCGTATTTGCCAAACGGGACGGACGAACTCCTAGCTTTACTTCTTACAAAAATTGGTTAGGAGAGGAACTTGCGTTGAAAGCTCCACCAGTACGTCAACTGCTCAAAAAATTCCTTCATTGCTATGGTCCCACCGATGAGTTAGCCTTTGCCAATTGGTTAGGCTGTTCACCACAGCAAGCCAAACGAATGTGGCAAACAATTGTAACAGAAATTGTGCCTGTTACAGTTGCTGATAAAAAGCAATTTATCTTGGAAAAAGATTTATCTGCCCTAGCAACTCCTGTCAGTAATCACCGGACTTTTCATCTTTTAATAGGACACGATCCTTATCTTGGTCTCCAAGATCGCCATGTTATTTTAGCCGATAGCTCACATCAGCGGGTAATTTGGCAAACTGTTGCAAATCCTGGAGCAATTTTGTTTGAAGGGGCGATTATCGGCTATTGGAAAACCCGCAGCAAAGGAACCAAGCTCGAAGCGGAGCTGACTATTTGGCAGGAAGGCTTGGTTTCAAAACAGATGATCGAAGCAGAATTAGAAAGATATGCAAAATTCAAACAGCAGACATTGAGCAAAATATCATTTAATTAGAAGTAACAGCACCGTGTTAGTAAGAATTAAAATCACCTGTTAAATAAGTAGAAAAACAAAGAGCAAATACTCACTATATATAATAGTAGAAACTAGATTTTTTTATTGCTTAAAACCAGATTTTTAGGTTTAAAACAAGGTTATTTGATTAAATATTTTGATAATATCTTCGGCAATTTTATTGATAAAATTTTGCTTTTGTCACAACAAAAAAAGACTAGAAACCCTGACTTAACAAGGTTTCTAGTCTTTAAATAATTTTGAAAAATTATTTTACAGTTACAGTTGCGCCAACTTCTTCTAAAGAAGCTTTTAATGCTTCTGCTTCTTCTTTGTTGATGCCTTCTTTAACTGCTGCAGGAGCGCCGTCAACTACTTCTTTCGCTTCTTTCAAGCCAAGACCAGTTGCTTCACGAACTGCTTTGATAACTTTAACTTTTTGATCGCCAACTGCTGTCAATTCAACAGTGAATTCAGTTTGTTCTTCAGCTGCAGCGGCACCGCCTGCTGCACCAGCAACTGCTACAGGAGCTGCTGCAGATACGCCAAATTCTTCTTCAATAGCTTTTACTAAATCGTTTAATTCAATGATAGTTGCTTCTTTTAATTCAGCAACGATGTTTTCAATGTTCAATGCCATTTTTAATTTCCTCCATATATTGGTTTTGTATTTTAAATAGTAACTAAGCGACTAAATCAACTAACATTAAGCTGCGTCGTCTTCTTTTTCGGCCACTGCTTTGACAGCGTAAGCCACATTGCGAACTGGTGCTTGAAGCACAGATAGCAACATAGAAAGGAGACCTTCGCGGTTTGGTAATGCAGCCAAGGCAGTGATTTCTTCGATGGAAGAAACTTTTCCTTCAACTACGCCACCTTTTACCTCCAATGCTTTTGCATCTTTAGCAAAATCAACCATGATTTTTGCAGGTGCAACCACATCTTCGTTACTGAAGGCAACAGCAGTTGGTCCAGTAAAGACTTCATCTAAACCAGTTAAACCAGCTTTTTCAGCAGCACGAGATAAGATTGAATTTTTGATAACTTTCATTTCAACGTCGTTGTCACGTAATTGTTTACGCAAGTTTGTTACTTCTTCAACTGTTAATCCACGATAGTCAACAAAAACGACAGAGGCAGCTGCTTCAAATTTCGCAGTTACTTCTTCAACTTCTTGGGCTTTTTTTGCAATAATTGCTTCACTCATTGTATTTCACCTCCTGAATTTTGATGGAAAGAGTTTTTCTTTGAAACCAAAAAAATAACCCTATGCCACCGTAGACATAGAGGGACTATTGAATTTCTCAACATTGTCCTCGGTAGGAAATTAAGACTTGCGTCACCTACTGTCTTCGGTACGATTAATATTAATTAACCTTGCTTACCTTACCATAGATAAGGCAAGCAAGTCAATCTTTAATTTAAATTAAAATGAAAATTGATCAACGTGAACACCAGGACCAAAAGTAGTGGTTACTGTGATGTTTTTGATGTATTGACCTTTTGCTGCGGCTGGTTTAGCACGCATTAAAACGTCATTGATTGTGTTGAAGTTTTCGATTAATTTGTCAGTGTCAAATGATACTTTACCGATTGGTACATGAATGTTTCCAACACGGTCAACACGGTAAGTTACTTTACCAGCTTTAACTTCGTTAACAGCTTTTGTAACGTCCATTGTTACAGTACCAGTTTTAGGGTTTGGCATTAAGCCTTTTGGTCCTAAGACCCGACCTAATTTACCAACTTCTGCCATCATGTCAGGAGTTGCTACAACTACGTCAAAGTCGAACCAGCCGCCTTGGATTTTTTGAACCATATCAGCTTCGCCGACATAATCTGCACCAGCAGCTTCTGCTTCTTTAGCTTTGTCACCTTTAGCGAAAACTAAAACTTTTTGTGTTTTACCAGTTCCGTTAGGTAAAACGACAGCACCACGAATTTGTTGGTCTGCTTGTTTAGGGTCAACGTTTAAGCGGTAAGCCACTTCAACAGTTGCATCGAATTTTGCGATGTTGGTTTCTTTTGCTAAAGCAACTGCTTCTGCAACAGGATATGCTTTGTTTTTGTCAACTAATTTTAATGCTTCTTGCATTTTTTTGCTTTTTTTAGCCATTTTGTTTCCTCCTTAGTGGTTATAACGGGTTGAACCTCCCACGTGTTCTATATTTTTCAATACAGAGCCAACTGAGAAGCCGTTGCTTCAGGGTGTAAAAATTATTCTACAGTAATCCCCATGCTTCTTGCAGTTCCTTCAACCATGCGCATTGCTGACTCAACGTTAGCGGCGTTTAGGTCTTCCATTTTTAATTCAGCGATTTCTTGAACTTGAGCTTTGGAAACAGACGCAACTTTCGTTTTGTTTGGTTCGCCAGAGCCTTTGTCAACCTTCGCTGCTTTTTTCAATAGAACAGCTGCTGGTGGTGTCTTAGTTACGAAAGTAAATGAACGATCTTCATAAACTGAGATAACCACTGGAATGATTAAACCTGCTTGGTCAGCTGTGCGGGCATTAAATTCTTTCGTGAAGCCCATGATGTTGATACCGGCTTGACCTAGTGCAGGACCTACTGGGGGAGCTGGTGTTGCTTTACCTGCAGGAATTTGCAATTTAACGATTTTTTCTACTTTTTTTGCCACGAGACATACCTCCTTGAGTCCGTGATGTGGTTAATTGGAGATCCAAATTTCTCCTCCCACTGCTCAGTTACCCCTGAGCATAAAACCGCGTGTCGGAAAACACACACTAAAACAGTATAACAGGTTTGCTGACAGTTGCAAGTCTTTTTCTTTATTTTCCGCTGATTTAACGAATAAAATAGCGTCAAAGGAAAGCTGACTAAACAAGCTTTCCTTCGACGCACTTTTTTTATATTTTAGTGACAGTAATTTTTTCAAACAGTTCAGAAAAATTAGCTGGATTTATCCAACCAGTTTGATGTTCTTGAGCATTTAACATGCCACAAACCATGCCAGTTTTTAATAACTCTTCATCTGATAAACTTTTTTCAACACTATAGGCTAAACCAGCTAGAGTCGCATCACCAGAACCAACTGGGTTGACGACAGCAATTTTAGGAATTTCTACTCGATAAAATAGTCCATTGTGTTTCGCAAGCGCCCCTTGACTGCCCATCGAAATAACCAGCCACTCAATGCCGGTAAAAATGTCTTCCTGTAAAACATCCTTCAATTGCTCAAGATTATCTAGTGATAATTCGACACCAACTAACTCTTGAATCTCAGATAAGTTAGGCTTGATTAGAAACGGTTTGCGCTGACCGGCTAAGCTTGCAGCTAAAGTTTTACCCGAACTGTCCAATAATACAGGAACTTTAACTAGATTGATTAATTTTTGATAAAAATCTTGGGGCACACCCGGTGGCAGACTACCAGAAATCGTCAAGGCCGCAACATCTTTTGTTAAGCCGACAAATTTTTCTAGAAAGCCAGCTAGTTCCAACTCAGAAATTTCTGGACCAGTTTCTAATAATTCCGTTTGTTTGCCCTCGTCATGCAA
Source organism: Enterococcus sp. LJL120 (assembly GCF_054871765.1). Taxonomy (NCBI): domain Bacteria; kingdom Bacillati; phylum Bacillota; class Bacilli; order Lactobacillales; family Enterococcaceae; genus Enterococcus; species Enterococcus sp. LJL120. Next base: position 124,652 of record NZ_JBTXLV010000003.1, on the reverse strand, counting down.
GATAGCAATCGAGTGGCGGCTTTCACCAGCAATTTCATAAAAATCATGGGCAATATCAGTTGCCCCCAGCTGTTCGGTAATAAAACGGCCGATATTGCCACCAATTAAGCCAGTCGCAACAACCGAAGCGCCTAATTGTTTTAAAACCCGCGTAACATTCAAGCCTTTGCCCCCAGCTGTTTTTGAGACATTCGTTACCCGATTCACATCATCAATAATTAAATGGGGCACCGGATAGGCCATATCCAATGAGGGGTTCATAGTCACTGTAATAATCATGGTTTACTCCTTAAGCTTTTTCAACTTTGCTGAACCAAGGAGTCGCTGTTTTATCTACTACCGCATTTAATTCTTCAATATTAGAACGGCCTTCCGTTTGCAGCCATTTACGAGCTGCCGCTTCCCCTTCTTTAATGAAAGGTTCAACACCATTTTTCCAAGTTGCCCGGCCGCAAAGTACACCGTTAAAGGTCGAACCAGCTTCTTTAGCAAATAAGAGCGTTTCTTGGAATAATTTTGCCGATACCCCAGCACTCAAGAAAATAAATGGTAAATCAGTTGCTTGACTTTGTTCTTTGAAGTAAGCAGCCGCCTCAGCTTTCGTATAAACTACGTCATCGCCATAGCCTTCAACAAAATTCATGTTGACCGGCACTTCAACTTTTAAAACGTCCACTTTATATTGAGGTTTTGTAAATTCCTTCATCATTTCAATTACTTTGTGGGGTTTAACTTTAGCATATTCTTTTGAAGTTGCATCGGCAATATTAGCATCGTAAGCGACCACTTCTAGATAAAATGGAATATCTTGACCAGCGCATTCGCTGCCTAAGCGCTCCACGAAAACATGTTTCTCATGATTGATTTTTGCATCTTCATCCACATCATAATATAGAAGGAACTTCATCGCATCAGCCTTTTTTTCCTGCAAACGTAACACAGACCATTCCTTCAAAATGTCTGGCAAACGTCCAGGTGTCGTTGCATCGTAACCAGTCTTTTCATAAGCTAACAACAAGCCGGCATCTTTATCCCGGGCATCCGCTGCAGGCAACCCATATTCTGGGTCTAATAAAATTGAAGAGGCATATTGGGTCAATTCCTCTGACACCAATTTTTTAAAATCAGTAATATGTTGGCTAGTTGGTTCTTCCCCCAACGCCGTAATCATTTTTTTCAAAGCCCCCCGCTGATCAATTGCCAAGGCTTCAATAAACCCATCCTTTGTTGATAATTGTTCCATGTATTGCCATTTTCCAGCTGACATTTTTAACATAATTTATATCCCCTTTAAAAAATTTTTTTATGAAAAATTATTGATACGGATGGATTGTTACACCTTTAACTACACGGTTAACTGTTCCGCTTGGTGATGGTGTGTCTGGTGTATTGCCGACTTTAACGGAGGCCAACAGGGAAACTGTCTGAGCTACCATTTGAAATGGCAGTGCAAGATACCCTTCAGGCAGTAAGTCAGTCTGACTTTCAAAGATAAAGGAATCATCCGTGAAGCTTCCTTGAGCACTTTGAGAAATGGCGACCGTTGCCCGCGCAATTTCATCGCCGGCGACTTCATGTAAAATATCTTGATCGTATTGCCGAGTATATTCATCATTACTTTGATAAACAAAAACCAATGTCTCTTCATTAACAAAAGATTTCGGTCCATGACGGAAGCCCATGGAAGAGTCAAAGACTGTCGCAATTTTACCGGCTGTCAATTCCAAAATCTTCAATTGAGATTCCCGAGTCAGACCAGCTAGCGAGCCAGAACCCAAATAGACAATCCGATCAAAATCTTTATCAATTAATCCTTGGATTTGTGCTTCTCTGGCAATGACTTCTTTACCTAACGTAATCATGTCGGCAACGAATTTTTCTTTAGCCGTCAAAGGAGTTTGATCGAAGACCAATAATGCTGTCAGTGCCATACAGCTGAAGCTGCCGGTCATCGCAAAGCCATCATCGTTAGAGCGTTCCGGTTGCAATAATAACAAATTCCGTTCATCGCCAGCTGCATTTTTCGCTAAGGAACCATCCTTGGCACACGTAATCGTAATATGGAAAAGATTTTTTACAACTTGATTGGCAATTTCGACAGTTGCCACACTCTCAGGTGAATTTCCACTGCGGGCAAAGGATACCAGCACTGTCACATCATCAGCTGCCAGATAATCAGCCGGCGTTGCCACAATGCTAGTGGTTGCAATGCTTTCAAAAACAAATTGCGAGCTACCCTTATCGGACAAATAAGGAACAATTGTATCGCCAACATATTGTGATGTACCAGCTCCCGTGAAGATGACCCGAATTTTTTGATCTGTCTCCGCCAAAACTTTGTCTAAAAAGTTTTTAATTTTTGCCTCTTGTTCTTTGAATAAATCCAAGGCTTCCATCCATAATTCCGGCTGTTGACGAATTTCCCTCGTCGTAATTTCGGCGCCTAATTTTTCTAATTCTGCTGCTGATTGTTGAAACATTTGCTCTCCTCCTATATCATCTTTACAACTTATGTTCTATAAAGCTCCTATGTCAGACCTTTTTCTAAAGGTCTGACTAGCAGTTAAAATAACAATATTAAAAATTCGACTGGTGCTGATAGTTTTGAACCACAGCTTGTGGCTCAATTTTCCTAGTAAGCCACTCTAGCTAGACCACTTGCCTAACACTACCGAGTATGAATTATTTTATAGCGGAATTGGTCCGCTCTAGCGACACTCAAAGTAAATTCAATGACTTCATTTTTCTCGTTATAAGTGCGCCGGATTAAATTTAGTACTGGCGCAGACTCTTGAATAGCCAACTGCTCTGCATCAGAAAAAATTGCTACACTAGCATAAAATTCCTCTTCTGCCAGCTTGATTACCTGATGATACTCTTCGGAAAAAATTTCATACAAAGGTTTTTGTTGCAACAATTCCTCTGTTAAATCCCCAAAGTATTTTTGTGGTAAATAACTCCGCTCCACCATCATCGGCTCACCGTCTGCTAAGCGCAGCCGCTTGATTTTAATCAACGACTCCCCTTCAGCCAGATCCAAGTTATCGGCAAAATATTTTTTTGCCTCGACAATTTCAAAACTTAAAATTGTCGTTTCTGGCATCTTTCCTAAACTTTTCATCTGATCAGTAAAACTATAGGCCCCTGCCAGATTCATGGTCTGCTTGCTTAAATCCGCAACAAAGGTTCCTTTGCCATGCCGACGATAAATGTAACCGAGTTTTTCTAACTCCTGCAAAGCCTGTCGCACCGTCGTCCGACTTAAATCATATTGCTCAGACATCTCTCTTTCAGAAGGCAAAAGCGTATCCGCCTCAAGACCGTCTTCAATTTTTTTTATAATCACAGAAACTAACTGATCATATAATGGTTGCTTTTTTGAATTATCCACGATAACGACGCTCCTTCTCACGAAATTATTTCTTAACCGAACTGGTAGTAACCACTTCTAAAGTATAAGAGGAAAAGTGGGTTTTGTCAAACAAAAAAAGCGTCAACAGGAACTTCCAGGTTCCTATCGACGCGATATTTTATATTTTAACAACTGAGAAAATTAAACAGGCCTATCACTCTTACCAGTACAAAGGATATTATTTTAAATTCCAACACCCACTTTTAACAAAAAGCTCCCCAGAAAAATTGAGGCGTCCATCTCGTCAAAAACTTTTATCTAATTGAACTTACTCATTATTCAATATTTGTTTCGAAAGGATTTTTAATTGAGGCGTAATTGATATTCCCAGCAGGATCTTGTAATAATTTTTCTCCATATTTAGCTTTAATTCTGGCTGAATCTTTTTGTACATTCCAATCCATTTCCAGAGTTTTCTCTTCATCTTGAGCTTGTGATTGTCCGTGATACAATACCGCATCATGGGCCCAGACATTGTTTTTGCCCAATTCAAAAATGCGAATACATAAATCAATATCATTGAAGGCTACTTCTAACTCTTCATCAAAACCATTAACAGTCTCAAAATCTTGACGACTAACCATCATACAAGCAGCAGTTACAGCTGTGTAATTATAATCAGTGTATAATTTGCCAAAATAACCAAAATCATCCTTTGGCAGCCCGACAAAGCTGTGGCCAGCAATTCCGCCCATACCTAAAATTACACCGCCATGTTGAATGGTATCATCAAAATAGACGAGCTTAGCCCCGACACAGCCGATTCGTTCAAATTGGGCAAATCCCAACATTCTTTCAATCCAATCGGGAGCAATAATACTGGTGTCATTGTTCAAAAATAATAAGTATTTACCAGCAGAAACGGCGACGGCTTTATTATTTAAGCGTGAATAATTAAAAGGAATATTCAGGTAAACCCGTGTAAAACGGTCCCCTAATTTTTCTTGATACTCGTTAAACAGCGGCAGCATCGCAGGATCATCACTGCCATTATCAGCGACAATTATTTCATAATTAGAATAGGTAGAAGTTTCGATAATCGAATCGATACATAATTTCAAATCTTCATACCCATTGCGGGTCGGAATAATAATGCTGACTAAAGCTTCTTCAAGAATGTCATAGCGGATATCATACAAGCCAGTGATTGGGCCTGAAGTCACCTCGCCTTTGATACTTCGCCGTTCCAATGTTTCTTGAATTACGCGAATGCCCGTTTCATTCACATATTCCTTTTGATCAGTATCAAAAGCTGTTGAGCCAACAATTGCCCGCCAATGATACAAGACTTTGGGAATATGATAAATACTTTTAGAATTAATCTGCTCCACAAAGCGCAGTAGGAAATCATGGTCCTGCGCCCCCTCAAAGCCCTTGCGGAAACCGCCGATTTTTCTAGCAATTTCGGTTTTATAGACGCCTAAATGAGAAATGTAATTTTGATTTAAAATTAAATCCGGTGACCAATCAGGCTTGAAATGCGGCGAAAAGCGCTGTCCTTCCTCGTCAATTTTATCCTCATCAGTATAAACTAAGTTGATCTCGTCATCGGGATGCTGATTGATAAACTCCAGCACCTCAAATAGAGCATTTGGCGTCAACTCGTCATCATTGTCCAAAAGAGCAATATATTCCCCCGTGGCAATTTCCAAAGCAGAATTGGTAGCTTCTGAGATATGACCGTTTTCTTTGCGGAAAACAACTTTAATTTTGGGATTGCCTTCTGCTAATAACTCCTCTAAATAAGAAATAGTTTCCAAGTTAGTCGAAGCATCGTCAGCGATGCATAGCTCCCATTTTGGATACCACTGATTTTTTACTGACTGAACGGCTTTTTCCAACCATTTTCTCTCAACATTGTAGACAGGCATCAAAATTGAAATCGTTGGAACCAAACCAAAGCCAGTGTGCCGCTCATACGTTAGCCGATTTTGCATGTCCTCAGTATTAGCAATCCACTCTTGGTAGGCATTTTCAGACAGAAAAGTATCTGAAAGATTTATATTTTGAGAATTTGAGATTGCTTCTTTAGGCTCTTCTTTAATTTCATCTGTTGGTCTATTAGAAAAAATATTTTTTATGCATTGCGCAGAAAAACTTAGCTTCTGCTTAAAACGCCATTTTTTTGAATTTATGTTTTCAGGAGAACCTGCCGCCAATCCTTGACTTTTTATCCACGAGAAGGGATCTTTTTGGATATCAAGCAGTTGTTTTTCTTTATTAAATAATTCTCTCTCTCTACTAAAGTTATTCAAATATAAATCAAAATTTCTAGAATTTAGTTTTGCGTTCTCATTTAATAAATAGTCATATTCGTGGTTAAGTTGAAAAAACCAACTACTAAACCAGCTACTCTGACTTTTTTCCTGATAATCAGGATATTTAGCGATAATATATGAATAGATTTCAAACCATTTTAACCGTTGCGTGCGGTTCTCAGCACGATTACCTACAGAATTCGGCAGCACTCGATAATTTTGGTACAAACCTTCTACTTTAATTGCCTGAGCGCCATCATGGATTAAACTTAAAAAGAAATCATAATCCTGCATAAATAGACGGTTCAAATATAAATCGAAACGATGTGACCCCAGTGCTTCTTTTCGAATCAAAGAACACGTATCAATAAAATTAACATTAAGCAATCGAGTTAAATCAAACTCGGGCACCTCGTTAATAACAGTCTGCGTATCTGCATTTTTTAAAGAGGTATAAGCAATATCCTTTTGGCTCACTTCCAATAAAGCGAGGGAAACCTCAATATGATTATCATCAAGGTAGTTGTCGCTGTCCACCATTAAAATAAACTCACCAGTAGCCCAGTCAAGTCCTTCATTTCTGGATACACAGCTCCCTTGGTTTTCTTGGAAAAGATATTCCGTTACTTCAAATGGTGAATCTAAAATCGTTTGGCGAATAACCTCATCAGAATTATCACTCGACCCATCATTCACAATAAACAACTCGATATTTTGATGGGTTTGTGAAAAGATACTACGTAAGCATTGTTCGATATATTTTTCATGATTATAGCAAGTAACAATCACAGATACTTTTTTCAAAAAAAACTACACCCTTCCGTTTCCCCTTATCTACAAACAATGAATCAATAATTCTACCACTGATTTGCTAAACCATAAAGGTCTCAAAAGATATTTTACAGAAGGAAATTTTAGAAAGCAAGGTTCCTTATTGAAAAGCTAATTTTTTTAGAGTTTGGCCATTCCAAAAAAAGATTCTCCAAACCTAGTCTGGAAAATCTTTCTTGAAACTCACCCCAGCAACTCAACATTCTTAATATCTTCAACCGTCTTAGTGCCGGCAAGTTGCATAGTGATGGCTAACTCTTTATTAAAATGGTCAAAGACTGATTTTACCCCTTCAGAGCCGCCGAGGTTTAGGCCGTAAATGACGGGACGGCCGATGGCAACAATGTCGGCGCCACTGGCAATTGCTTTGAAGATATGTTCGCCGCGGCGAACTCCGCTGTCGAAAATAATCGGTACTCGTTTGGCCACTGATTCAGCAATTGCTGGCAGGACATCAAAGGATGCGGGACCGCCATCTAATTGGCGACCGCCGTGATTTGAGACCCAGATGGCGTCAGCGCCAAAATCAATGGCGACCACAGCGTCAATCGGTGACTGAATCCCTTTGACAATGACTGGAAGTCCAGTTAATTCTTTGACTTTTTGAATATCTGACGGCGCAATAGCTTGCTTAGCAGCGGCATAGATTTCAGCGATGCCTTTACCGGCTCCGTCGCCACGGCCATCTTTGTTGGCATAGGCTGCCAAATTTTGCATGGGTAGCGGGAACTGAAATTGATTGACAATATCGTCTTCCCGATAGCCGCCTTGGGTAGAATCGGCGGTCAAAATAATTGCTTTAGCGCCACTAGTGACGGCTTTATCTAAAATATATTTGTTAAATCCTTCGTCCTTGCTTAAATACAATTGGAAAAATTGCGGCGCTGCTGGTGCGGCCGCTGCCGCGTCCTCGACTAAGGTGCTGGCGTAGGTGCTGATTGAAAAAATCGAACCGGCGCTGGCTACACCGGCAGCAGTCGCCAGCTCCCCTTTTTCATGGGCCAATCCTTGTGCTGCGGATGGTGCTTGAATAATTGGTGTTGCCAAATTAATTCCTAAAAGGCTCGTGTTCAACACTGGCTTTTCTAATCCTTGTAAGACTCGAGGAACAATTTTTTTCTTGCTGAAGGCTAGCGTATTTTCCCGCAGAGTCCATTCGTCTTCGGAACCGCCACGAATGTATCCAAAGGCCCCAGCCTCCATCCGTTCCTTCACTTTATTTTCTAAAGAAGCAATATTTACAATATCAATGGGATGTTCTTCACTACTCGTATGGTACGTCATACAAATCCTTCTTTCCATTTACGTTAGGAAAAATATACTACTGACATTTAAAATCAGCAAAGGATTCATCTTCGGTAATATTTAATTGCGAATAACCATCAAAAGTTTTAGTTTTCTGCGAATTTCCAGCATCAATCCCATAAAAATGCTTCGACTGCTTGGTCGACAGCCGGCTCTTCATGCAGCTGACTATGTTGAATTCCCATAAAAATTTGATAGCTTACAGAATTGCCATTGGTTTGTAGCAGTTGAAAAGGAGCTAAGGCGCTAGTCAAAGGCACCGTTTCATCACTTAAATCGGTTTCTGACAGTTGCCCTGCTAAAAGTAAGACGGGCATATTGGTGGCAACATTGGTAATCCCGGTGGCATAATCTAAATAACGCTGACTTTTTTCTGTCGGACCATTGGTTAACAGATCATCAATAGTTTGGCTGCTAGAGGTATCCCAAAAATCATTGAAGGGCGCACCGATACCGACAAATTTTGTGACTTTAGGCAAGGTTGTGTCATAGCCATAGGCAGTCAGATAGCGAAAAGCGCTGACGCCCCCCATTGAGTGTCCAACAATGTTAACGGCCTGCACATTATAATTCGTCTGTAAATACTCCAAGACATCTTTGACCCATTCTGCTTGGTTCCACTCATTATTTTTATTATCAGCAAATAACACTTGAACGATTGGATTGTTCTCAGTATTTGTGTAGGTTCCTTCTGAAGTGATGCTGCCGTCAGTTGCGACTGTCAGCACCAATTCTTTTGTAGCATAACCGTCCGCTTCAATTCGGGAAATCATACTTTTAAAGGAATTGATTGTGCCGCTATAGCCGTGAAAGAAAATGGTTGGCTCATTGGTTTTTATAATTGTCTCACTTGTCGAAACAGTTGTTTCCTCAGTGGACGTGCCACTTGTGCTAGAAGCAGTGGTCTGCGGGCTGCTGGAACAAGCCGCCAGAAAGAAAAGCAAAATACCCAATATAAACGCCATCGTTTTTTTCATTTTCAAAGCCTCCTAGTCATTTGACTACAAAAAAAGAGACTGTTGAAATAAGTGCCGCCAGATTAATTTGATGAATTTTTAGAAGCTTGCCCGTTAGCTTTATGTCAAAGCTGCCAAACTAACGCCTACGCTTTCTACTATTCAATAATTTATCTGTTCACGGAACCTATCTGACAGTCTCGTTTGCTTTTTTAAATTTTATCTACTTGATCGAAGTCTAATTCGGCGCTGGTTTCCCGACCGAACATATCGATATTAACCTTCAATTTTTGTTTTTCTTCATCGATTTCAGTCACGACCCCTTCAAGACCAGAAAAGGCGCCTTCGATAATTTTGACAACTTCATCAAGGGAAACCTTCAAATCGCTTTGGCGCGTGCTCATGCCGATTGAACGCAGGATGTGATTGATTTCTTCTTGTAGTAAAGGCGCTGGCTTGCTGCCGGCTCCATGCGACCCAACGAAACCGGTCACCCCTGGAGTATTGCGGACAACGTACCATGAATCATCCGTCATCGTCATTTCAACTAACACATAGCCAGGAAAAGTTTTATGCACGATTTCTTTTTCCTTGCCGTTTTTGACTTCTGTTTGGGTTTCTTCAGGAACGACTACTCTAAAAATATAATCTCCCATCCCCATACTTTGGGCCCGTGATTCGATATTCGCTTTTACTTTATTTTCATAACCGGAATAAGTGTGTAAAACGTACCAATTTTTTTCAAAAGTTTCCATGTTTTAAAATTCCTTTCATTTCCTTAAGTGACCTGCTCGAAAGCTGAAAAAGCTTTTTCCATAATAAAAAAACCTCAGTTTCCCGAGATTTTTCTCAACCCTAGTATAACATCGACTTTTCCCTTTGGCTAGCTTTAATTGCCAACAATCCAAGTAATACCATAGCGCAAAGCGGTATCCACAATAAAGAAGAATAGCGCAAAAGCCAAAGATGTTTGGATAACGATAATCGTATCCCGACGCAATTGTTTGCCACTTGGCCAGGTTACTTTTTTCATGACGTCTCTAACACTTTTTAGAAATTTCATTAGTCTGCTCCTTTTTTCTATTTTGTCTCTTTATGTAATGTATATTGATTACAGTGTTTACAAAATTTATTGATTTCTAGACGTTCGCCCTTTTTGCCTTCGCTGACACTCTTATGGTAATTTCGTGAGCCGCAAACGGTACAAGCTAAAGCCGCTTTTTTATTTGCCATATCGATAAACCTCCTGACGATTTCACAAATGTACTAACATACATTATCACGAGATGATTTTTCTGTCAAACCGGCGCTGTTCTATGTAGTTTTCCACTAACCCTCTATGGTTTCTTTTGAAATTATGTTATTATACAGGGGAAGGAATAGATTGTTAGGAGGAGTATTTTATGTTATTGAAATCAATTGTTCGCAAGAAAAAAGATTTGACGACAGTCACTGAATCCAGCACTTTGGAGGAAGCATTAAACATTTTGGAAGAGTCTGGTTTCCGCTGTGTGCCGATTCTCGATGAAACCAATAAAATTTTTCGGGGTAATATCTATAAGATGCACATCTATCGCCATAAAGCTAACGGAGGTGACATGAGTTTACCGGTGACTCACCTATTGAAAAATGCTACTAAATTTATTGATATTGATACTTCGTTTTTCAAAGTATTCTTTACTATTAAAGAATTACCTTATATTGCTGTTTTAGATGATAACAATTATTTTTACGGGATTTTAACCCATGCGGCTTTATTAAATGTCTTGGCCCAGTCTTGGAATATCGAAACCGGTAGTTATGTTTTGACAATTGCTTCAACCGGTAAACAAGGCGATTTAGCTTACATGTCAAAAATTATTTCTAAATATGTCAGCATTGCGGCTTGCATCACTTTAGATGTCGGCAAGGATGCCTTTATCCGCCGCACGCTAATTACTTTACCGGAAAATACTTCTAGAGAAACCTGTGAAGAAATTATTGCGAATTTAGAGCATAAAAACTTTAAAGTGGTCGAAGTTGAAGACCTGCAACACAATGATGACAACAGCTTATAAAAACAATTCATAAAAAACCGGCAGCCTTAGTTTTCCCACTAAAAGCTGCCGGTTTTATTTATTTTATTCAGTTGTTACAGATGAAGCTTAAACGATTTTTTTGAAGTTCAAAGCTTCATTTAAGACATACATTACTGGTGCTGAAATCGCCATGATGATAAATTCACTCAACGCTAAAGTACCATACATCGCCCAGAAGCTGCCTGCGCTGCCAGTCATTGTCAGCATGTACGCAATGATTGCCATGCTGGCCGTGAAAAATAGCGTGTTCAAAGCTAGACGAACAATTGGACTTTTGACTTTATTATACAAAAGAGCTGTTAAGCCTAATGAAATCAAAGTCTGAGCCCCCCCAAAGAGCGCATCCATCACGCCAAATCCAAAAAACAGATTGTAGACAATCACACCGCCTAAGACGCCCCAAATAAATTTGCGATTGAAGACGACCAGATGATTTAAACTTTCCGAAATCCGAAATTGAATCGGTCCTGATGAAACGGGAGCCACCAAAATAGTTAGGGCGATATAAAGTGCCATGATTAGCCCGTTGACGATTAAGGCGACGAGGGATTTCCTCGTAGTACTGTTAGTTGCTTGCATGTTTTTTTCCTCCTCCTAGTTTTGGTAACGCGGGATGGTCGACGAACCGCGATAAAAATATGATAACAATGGTCAATTATACCAAAAAAAATAATTTTAGCAATTGCCGATTGCTTGATAACGAAAAATTCCTGCTTCTAAGGCGAAAAATTTGTGATACTATTAATGAAACAGAGATTTTTGGGGGACCATAGAGATGAAAACATTGAAAACCTATCTGCCATTGCTGATTGCCGGCATAATGCTCTTGCTTTTAGCAGGCTGCAGCGAAACTGCCACAGAAGTGATTGAAGATAAAACACAGCAAACAGCGGTCTATGAAGGTCTCCTTGATGGTGCCCAAACCAAAATTACCATTCAGCATCAAGATGAAACCATGCGGACCGTCGAAATTTTAGCCAGTTTTAAATTAACGGATTTAGGCTTAGAAGAAGATGCCACGCTATCAGAAGACCAGCAGACAGCATTGGAAGAAGCCTTAGCCAGTACCTTTGAAACTTATAGCGACACAGCAGGCGTCACTTTGACTAATCAATTTACCGATGAGGCCTTTGAGGTCAGTATTGAACTTGATATGAGCCAAGTCGACAGCAGCAGCTTCGCCAATTTGACCGGCACAACTTTGCCAGATAGTCAGGTTGTTAGCGAATTATCTTATGAGGATTTTGCTACTAGCTTAAAAGCTGCGGGTTTCACAGAAGTCGAGTAAATAATTTTTTTAATAATGACCTCCTAAAGCTAGCGAACGATAACTGGTTTGGGAGGTTATTATTTGTTTGAAGTACAATTAGTTGCTTATTTTTTTCAGCAAGCGTAGCATGAATTTATGCTAATTCTCAGAAAAATAAAAGGAGGCTTTTCCATGAAAGTCCTAGTAATTGGCGCTGTCGCCGGTGGTCCTTCATTTGCTACCCGCCTACGTCGTTTAGATGAAAGTATTGAAATTATTATGCTGGAAAGAGGCGCTAATATTTCCTACGCCAGTTGTGCGCTACCTTATTATTTAGGTGGGGTAATCGATGACCGGGATTCTTTAATTGAACGTACACCGGAAAGTTTGAAAATCAAAAATAATTTAGATGTGCGAATTTTTAATGAAGTCACCAAGATTGACCCGCAGGCGAAAGCCGTCAGCGTCACCAATTTAAAAACCAACGAAAGCTATGTGGAAACCTATGATAAATTAGTTATTTCTGCGGGTGCCCGGCCAGTTTTTCCGCAGATTGATGGTTTGGCTGAAGCGAACAATGCTTTCGTGCTGCGAAGTGTTTCCGATGCTGATGCGATAAAAAATTTCATGGAGCAAGAAAATCCCCAAAAAGTGACCATCTTAGGAGCAGGGATTGCCGGCTTGGAATTAGCCGAAAACTTTAAACATCGCGGCATGGCGGTGACTTTGGTAGAACAATTGCCGCAAGTTGCCTACACTTATGATCAGGAAATTGCTGATATTTTATATGAAAAATTAATTGCCGAAGACATTCGCGTTTTCCTTGGGGAAACTGCCACAGAAATTAGCGAAAACGGCCGAAAATTGCGCTTAGCAGACGGTCAAGAGATTGAACAAGAGATGCTGATTTTTGCCACCGGCGTCAAGCCAAATAACGAAGTTGCAGCGGCAGCTGGTATCGCTTTGGCCGCTGACCAGCACATTATTGTTGATGATCAGTTGCGAACGAATATTGCTGATATCTATGCTATTGGCGATGTCATTGAAACAACCAGTGTGATTACTGGTCTGCCGATTCCTAGTCTATTGTCCAGTGCAGCCAATCGCCAAGGGCATTTATTAGCGGATATTTTTGTTGGCAATCCGCTGCGCTATCGTGGCTTTATCGGCTCTGGCGTAGGCAAGGTTTTTGATTTGACTGCTAGCTTTGTCGGTTATACAGAAGCTATGCTAAAAGCAGTCGGTATTACCAATTATAAAACAATTTTTATCACCCCTTTTGACCATGCTTACTTTTATCCAGGGGCCACTCGTTTAAATTTAAAATTAATTTTTGATGCCGACAGCGGTAAAATTCTCGGCGGCCAAGCGGTTGGTGAAAAAGGTGTTGATAAACGGATTGGTGAATTATCTGTAGCCATCACCGGAAATCTCAGCGTCTTTGATTTACCGGACTTAGAGTTGCCTTATTCGCCACCTTATTCCACAACCCGTGATCCACTAAATACAGCTGGTTATGTTGCCATCAATCAATTGAGCAACGTGGCAGCCACAATCAAGCTGGCAGACATTCCTGAAGCAGATTTCCAAACCGCCTTTTTCTTAGATATTCGAGAAGCTGGTAAAGCTGCGACGGGTTCTGTAACAGCAACGGCCAATATTCCTTTAAGCGAATTACGGGAGCGACTGACAGAGGTGCCAACCGATCAAAGGGTTTATTTAACCTTTAGAAAAGGCTTGAATAATTATAATGCTGCTCGTATTTTAGCCGGAGCCGGTATTCAAGCGCTGATCATTGAAGAATAAAAAAGTTGGGCCCACAAGTAATTTTGTGAGCCTAACTTTTTCTTTATTTGCTGAATTTCTGCTATAATTCAAAGGAAACGAAAGATTAGTTAATTTTTATAGGAGTAAATTACTTTATGAACTTTCATTATCACTTATTAATTAACCCAGCTGCTGGCAGCGGTACGGGGGCCAATGCTGCCAAAAAAATAGTTACTTTATTGGAAAAAAATCATTTCTTACATAGCGTTTACCAAACAGAAAACATCGGTGATGAAAAAATAATCGCTGCCGAATTAGCGGAAACTACATTGAAGCCGTGGCACGATGACTTGCAAAATTCTGAGGAAGTATACCCGCTGCTAGTGATTGTCGGTGGCGATGGCACATTGCACGGTGTGTTGAATCAATTTTATCTGTTAGGAAAAAAATTCCCGGTGGCTTATTTACCTGCTGGCTCCGGTAACGATTTGGCTCGGGCTATCGGACTTCCAAAGGAAATTGAAAAAGCCTTTTGGCAAATTGTCAATGCTCCAAGCCCTAAAGAAATGCACGTCATCACCTATGACGAGCAGGTCAAAAATCAGCAAGGCTTAGTCTTTAATAATTTTGGCATCGGCTTAGAAGCCTCGATTGTGGCTACCACGAATGACTCTGCCGCCAAGAAAAATCTGAACAAATACCATATGGGTTCTTTTTCCTATATCTTTTCGATCCTAAAAGTGCTCTTTACTCAAAAAGGCTATCCGATTTTAATTGAATCAAACGGTCAAGAGTATTCCTTTGACAACGCCTTTTTATGCACAACAACCAATCATCCTTACTTTGGTGGCGGCGTACCGATTGCCCCGATGGCCAGTGTTGAACAGGACAGTTTTGAAACGATTGTCGTTGAGCGGATTGCCCTGTTTAAAATTTTTTGGCTAATTATTTTATTGGTTCAAAAGAAACATACGAAGTCAAAATATTTCCACCATTTTAACGGCCGCAAATTGCGTCTGATTTCAACAGTCCCTGAGTTCGCCCAGACAGACGGTGAAGTGTTAGAGCCGCAGCCCTTTGATGTTTCCTTTCAATTAGACAAACAATTATTGTGGTATTAATCAGCCGTCTAAAATTTATTTAGAACTTAAAACTATTTCCTACAATAAAAAAACCGTATCTTCCCAGCTTCTCAGTGCAGCCGGTCTAACACAGACCTGCGACTCAGAGAAGTTAGCAGAAGATACGGATTTTTTTATGTTACTTTAAGCTTCAGGGTCAAATTCAACCGCTGATTTTGCAGTATAGCCTTGGAATAAACCTAATAACTTGCGGGAAATTGGTCCAACAATCAATAATTGCAATGGCAAGGCTGCAATGATATTAAAGCCAATCGCGGTCAGATACATCATCAAAAAGTTTTCGCTGAAGCCTTGTTCATAGACAACTCCGTAAAATGACATACATAAAACCATTCCTATGACCATACAACCTGAAATAGCTAAAATTTTATGCAGCATTTTTTCTTTGTTGATGGGTAATTTAAAAGCTACTGACTTGGCAATTTTACCGACGATAAAGACATCCAAAATAAAGGCAACGATAAAGCCAGGGATTAAGCCACCGAATAAGGCGCCCCATGAGAAACTATGATGAATCGCTAAATTATAAGCGCTCATTCCCGTCACCATTAATAGACACATTGTAGTTGTAAAAAGAATTCCTTCGAGTTTTGTTTTTGGCATTGTTTTGCTCCTTCGTTTTCATAAAATAAAAAAAGCGCCTGAAGAGAATTTTAGCCAATGGCATTCTTTTCAGTCGCAAGAGTTAGCTTATCACAAAAAAAAATTTCGTGTAAGAGATTTGCTTAAATTTTTTTGAAAATATTCAAAAATGTTTTTCAGGAAAAATCCTGAGGCGTTACACCTGCCATCCCGATTAGAGGATCGATTTGCTGGTTTTGAATGGCTGTTAAGGTCAAAATAAAATCCTTTAGCTGTGGTTCTGATTGATTGGCAGCGTTAGCGGACTCATTAACTGTTGCAGATTCATTTGCAACGTCAGCAGATTCCTTGGCTACTGCAGATTCATTGGCTACTGCAGATTCATTGGCAGAGTTGGCAGATTCCTTGGCTACTGCAGATTCGACATCCACTGTTTTTTCTGAATCAGTAGTTTGATAGCTTTCACTGGCTTCAAAAATATTCGGTTGATTGGCAGAATTATCCAGCTCAATCCCGCTAAATAGTTGAGGCTGCTTTTCCTCAGCAGTCGTCTCAGTCTGTTTTTTTTCTTTCGTCGGTTGAACAGTCCGTCGCAGCCGCTCCTCATCGGTAAAAGGGTCGGCCATTAAAGATTCTTCGTAGGCTTCTAATTTGCTACGCAGAGTCAGTGACATTTCAGAGGCGTTGAGAATTCTTTCCTTTAAAGTTGTTAAGCGGATCGCCGATTCATTTTGCACACATTGGACAAAGGCTTCGGTCTCCCCTAATAAAATCAGCAGGTCTTTACTACGGGTGACAGCGGTATAAAGCAGATTTCTTTGCAGCATGCGGGAGTATTGTTTGACCATTGGCAAAATGACCATTTTAAATTCACTACCCTGTGCTTTATGAATCGAGCAACAATAAGACAGCGTGATATTAATCCACTCGTTGCGTCGATAGGTCACCTCAGTAGCATCAAACAAAATCGTCAACTGGTCAACTTTATCTTCACTGTCTTTAGCAAAGGTGATGCCGGTGATAACTCCCATATCGCCGTTAAAAACGTTCAGCTCCGGCTCGTTGACTAACTGCAAGACTTTGTCGCCGATACGATAAACGGTGTCGTTCCATTTAACTTCCTTACGGGAGCCATCATTAGGATTAAAAATTTCCTGCATCATTTTATTAATGGCATCGATGCCGGCCACGCCTCGATACATCGGTGCCAAAACTTGAATATCCTGTGGAGTGAAACCCTTCAGTTTGGCCTTTTCGACAATTTGCCGAATCAATGGCTCAATCTGATTGGCATGGGCATTAAAAAATGAGCGGTCCTTCTGATTTTTATTGAAATCAGCCGGCAGCCTTCCTTGGCGAATTTCATGGGCTAAAGGCACAATCGTGGAATCCGAACCTTGGCGATAAATTTCCGTCAATTCTTTTTTGGGAATTTCGGCAATTTCCAATAAGTCATGGAGAACTTGCCCAGGACCAACTGAAGGCAGCTGATCTTTATCCCCCACAAAAATCACCTGCATATTGGTGGGAATCGCTTTAAGTAATGTGTTGGCCAGCCAAGTATCCACCATCGACATCTCATCGACAATCAACAGGCCGCCTTCTAATTCCTTAGCGGAAAGGCTCTGGGATTTTTCCCGTCCGTTCAAGCCTAACAAACGGTGAATTGTGCTGGCGGGCAAGCCAGTCGTCTCATTCATTCGTTTTGCTGCTCGACCAGTCGGAGCCGCCAATAAAATTGGAAAAATTTCATTGCTGTATTTTTTTGGATCCAATTCAATGCCGTTTAATTCTGCAAATAATTGGACAATCCCGTTGATGACTGTTGTTTTCCCGGTTCCTGGTCCGCCGGTTAAAATAAACATCGGCGCTTTGATGGCATCTCTGATTGCTTTTTCCTGCGATTCACCATAGACAATGCCAGAAGTTTTTTCAATCAGGCGCAACGCTTTATCAATTTCTTTTTTGGGATAGCTAATTTCTTTTTTACGACCTAACAACCGGTCAACAGCCCCGCCAATTCCCCATTCGGAAAAATACAAGCTGTTTTCATAGAGCTTGGTTTCCTCCTGCTGGATTTTGCCTTCCTCCACCAGTCCAATGATGACATCGGCTACTAAATTCGGCTTGATTTCAAAGGGGCGGCTGCTCTCTAAAACGTAAATCGTTTGGTTCAGCAACATTTCAGCCTCTGCATAGGTGTTACCTGTTTGCAAAGCCTGTTGAAAATTTTGATGCAGGACAGCCGCTCTAATACGTTGCGGCGAATCTGCGACAATCCCCAACTGCTCGGCAATATTATCGGCTTTTTTAAAGCCGATTCCCTCGATATCCTCCACCAGCTGATACGGATTTTCTTGAATAATCTCCAGCGCTTCATTTTGATACGTTTGATAAATCGAAAAGGCCAGCTGATTACCAAAGCCATAGCGGGTCAACCCGACAATCACTTGGTCCATGCCGTGATTTAAGCGCACCGTTTCTAAAATGGTCCGCTGCTTAGTTTCATTTAAATTGGGAATTTGCTGCAGCAGACTTGGATCTGTCAGCATCCGTTCAATCGCATCTTCGCCTAAAACTTCGACAATTTTTTCTGCAGTCCGCTTGCCGATGCCGGGAAATTTATCAGAAGATAAATAGCTGACGACACCATGGGCCGAAGTTGGCCGCTCTTGTTCGTAGCTTTCGGCTTGAAATTGTTTGCCATAGCGGGGATGATCGACAAAGTCACCAAAAAAACGGTAGCTTTCCCCCTCCTGCAGCTGACCAAAGCTGCCGGTCACTACAATTTCAGCTTCTTTGAATTCACTGTTGGTATCGCTGACTTTAATCAACAACACCTTATAAAAGTTGCCGGGATTTTGAAAAAAAATCGCCGCTACTTCACCGGTGATATAAATGCGTTCTGCTTCAAACATACTCTCATCCTTTAATTTATCGGCTACTCCGTTAAAAAGCTGACATCATTCCATAATTTTAGCTGATACGGCAGCTCGCGCTTTGGTTCGACTGCTTCTAAAATCGTTAAGCTACTATTTAACAAACCGCCTTGACTGCGGACTTCTGCCAAAGATTTTCCCGCCAACCACTGAATGGAGGAGGTTAAAGACGCCCCGTGCCCCACAAAAAGCAATGGCTGATTGGTAGTATTATCCGCCACAGCTTGCGTCACAACGTTGACAATGCGGGCAATCGCTTGATCAATCGGCTCCCCTTCAAAGGGAGTTGGGTCATATAAATCCATCCGATAGCGCATATTGTCTAAGTTTTCGGCAAAATGTTTCCGACGACTTTCGATTGAGCGCCCCTCCAAAGTTCCCAAACCTAATTCCCGCAAATCCGGCGTAGAAATAATTTCCACCGGCTGAGCTAACTGGCTAACAATTCCTTTGGCAGTATCTTGGGCCCGCTTAGAGGTGCTGGCGTAAACTTTTGCAAAGGGAATCTCTTTGACATGTTGGCCAAATTGCTTAATTTCATCATGGCTAGTAGGCAATAGAGGGGAGTCCCCCATCATTCCTTGAAAACGGCCAGCTAAATTCCATTCAGTTTTCCCGTGGCGTGTAAAATATAAATCCATTTTGACGTCCTTTATCGTTTATTTTTTAATCTAATTTATCGTGCTCATAATGATGCTCAAGTTCCAAATTAGGAAAATTTTGCTGCCGCAATGCTTCATAGACGATTAAGGCAGCGGTGTTCGATAGATTTAATGACCGTACATGCTCGTCATTCATTGGAATTCGCAAACATTTTTCTTCATTCTCCCGCATAAAATCTTCTGGCAGACCGGTTGTTTCTTTTCCGAATAAAAAGAAATGGTCCTGCCCGTCGTTGTAGTCAACATCACTGTAAACTTTGTGAGCAAATTTAGTGATTAAATGAAGCTGGCCCTCGCCAAGATATTCTAAAAATGCCTCTAAAGATGCATGGTAAGTAATATCGACATCGTGCCAATAATCTAAACCCGCTCGTTTCAGTTGCTTGTCATCTGTCGAAAAGCCTAGAGGTTCAATTAAATGCAGCGGTGAATTAGTCGCCGCACACGTCCGAGCAATATTGCCGGTATTGGCAGGAATTTGTGGTTCAAACAAGACTATCTGATTTGTCATGGAAAAGTTCCTTCATTCTATAATTTATCGTCAATCGCAATACTAACAGTATAGCGGATTTCGTGATTTTTGCATAAAAAAAACGTACCGCCTCGGTGTCTAGCACTGCGAGTCGTTACGTTAGTGAAGCTCTTTTCACTAACTTTTATCAGAACAGGAACCTGATAAAAACCAATGAAAAATGACTTGAATGTAATATAACATCATTCGTAAAATTTTTCAAGTCTTTTCTTAAAATTATTTCAAATTTCAGGCCATTTTCTTTACAGCCTTAATCACATCGACATCAATTGTGATTTTTCTTAAGGGATTTTCTGAAAGAAACTGTTTTCTTTCGGGGCTGACCTGCCACTCTAAAGGCGACATTGACAGTAAATCCAAGCGATTTTCTTCGGGAATATCAAAGCTATAAGTCACACGTTTTTGCTGTATAATCGCCATTTTTTCAGAAAGCTTTTGAATAACTGCCTGATTTGAATAAGATTGCTTGTCTTCTTGATCTGGATAAAAAGCAGCTCGCAATTCTTTTAAATAACAAGACTGCGGAACTATTTTTAACAAAAAGCCGTCTTTTTGCAACACCCGCTGAAACTCTTGATAATGGGAAGGGGTAAAAATATTCAATAAACAAGTAAAACTTTGATCAGCAAAGGGTAAATTGGTCAAATCGGCAACACAGTAAAAATTTTCTCCCGGCTGATTGCTGGCCAAATAGATGCCTTCTTTAGAAATATCAAAGCCTACGCCAGTTGGAAAGTCCACTTTATCCTTCAGCTGGGACAAAAAACTGCCCTCGCCACAGCCGACATCTAAGACCCTCATCTCAGAACTTAACCAGCTGGCTGCGACATCCAACACCGGCTGATACATACCCGCTTGAATCATGCGACCTCTTGGTTGAAACATTTCCTTCGAGTATTCAGTAACATGTCCCTGCTTTAAAAAAAACAGCGTGCCTTTTTTTGATAAATCAAAGCGATGACCGCTCTCACAAATTAAGCTATATTCTTTAGACTGCATCCCTTGATGGCACAGAGGACAGCGAAATAAATTAGCATTTTTTTCTAAAAATAGTTGGGCTTGATCAATTTTTTTAAGCATCTTTTCACTCACTTTTTTAACTAATGACTCCATCTTAAAGCTTGCCCTCAACAACTGCAAGTAAATATGCTAAAATAGCGGAGAAATCTTGATTTCAGCTTAACTATTAAGGAGGCAAACAAGTGATTAAAGAATTTTGTGCCGAAAATTTTACAAATATTCCTAAAGCCATTGCCAATGGTGCCAAACGGATTGAATTATGCGACAACTTGGCCGTTGGCGGAACCACCCCTAGCACAGGCGTCATTGAAGAAGCCTTGAGCTATGGCAATGAGCATCAAGTACCTATCATGACCATGATTCGGCCTCGAGGTGGCAATTTTTTCTACAATGATACCGAATTAAAAATTATGCACACAGATTTAATCGAAGCCAAAAAATTAGGCACGGATGGCGTAGTCTTCGGCTGTTTGACTGAAGAGCATTGGTTGGATGAAGAAGCTTTAGAAATGCTTTTAGAAAATGCTGAAGGGTTACAGGTGACCTTTCACATGGCCTTTGATCAAATTCCAGCCGACAAACAATTTCAGGCGATTGATTGGTTAGCAGAGCATGGCGTTCAACGAATTTTAACCCACGGTGGAGCAGCCGGCACAAAAATTGAAGACAATTTTTCCCGTCTAAAAGAATTAATTGATTACGCTAAAGATAAATTAATTATCCTGCCCGGCGCTGGCATCACTGATGAAAACGTTGAGTCCGTGATGACGACTCTAAATGTTCACGAAGCCCACGGCACAAAAATTGTCGGTAATTTTGGCTAAAGTAAACGACAGCATTAAAACGGCCCTCAAAAGTTAGATTTTTAGTCTAACTTTTGAGGGCCCCTTTACATCTTTGTTTGATGCTGTCTTTTTTTGCTGTTAATGACCAATAAAATAGCTCATAAAGAAACTGGCAATGTTGAAATAAATCAAAACACTTGTTAAGTCACTCAAGGTCGTAATAAAAGGACCACTGGCAACCGCCGGGTCAAAGCCTAGCTTGTCCATTAAAACTGGAATCAAACTGCCGGCCAAATTGGCGACTGTAATGGCCCCCAGCATCGCCATGCCAATCACAAAACCTAAAATAAAATCTTGTCGCCAAATACCGACAATAATCATGATAGTAACACCAGTGATGGCCCCGGTAATCGCACCGGTCGCGACTTCACTTAAAATCATGCTGGCAAAGCCTTTTTTTTCATCTGAAACTGCCAGCCGTCTCACGGCAACCGCCAGTGATTGCGTGCCGGCGTTCCCCGCAGTCCCAGTAATCAAAGAGATAAAGACGGCCAAAATACTCGCTTCACTGACCAAACTTTCATAATGCGATATTAACGTCGCTGTTGACATGCCTAAAAAAAGTAAGGTGATTAACCATGGCAAACGGCGTGAGGCCGCCTTCATTGGATTCTCACTGATTTCTTCAACGTTAACCCCCGCCAAACCAGAATAATCGCTGGCGGCTTCATCATCGATAACGTCGATAATATCATCGACGGTAACGATCCCTAACAGATGGTCATCATAATCAGTCACCGGCAGCGCAAGGAAATCATAATCCCGGAAAGTTTGGGCAACATCCTCTTGGTCATCGCCAACATGAACAGAGATTACCCGCTCATTTAAAATTTCTGAAATCATCGTGTCGTCATCGTTGATGATTAAATCCCGCAAGGAAATAACCCCGACCAATTGTTCATCAGCATTGACAACATAAACATAGTAAATTGTTTCCGCAACAAAGGCTTCATTTTTTAAAACATACATGGCAGAGCGCACCGTTTGATTGGCGACAATCGACACATATTCAGTCGTCATAATTGAGCCGGCGGTATCATCCTCGTAATGCAAAAGTTCTTTGATTTCGCTGGCGGATTCAGCATCCATCAAGCTGAGATACTTTGCAACTTGCCGTTTATTTAAGGTGTTCAATAAATCCACGGCATTATCCGTAAACATTTCGGCTAGCATATCAGCAGCATAATTAGGCCGCATTTCGGCTAAGTAATCCTTCATGTTTTCATTATCTTCTTCAATAACGTCAAACATATCCGCCAATTCTTTTGGCGATAGATAACCGTAAACTTGCTGCCGTTGGGTTTCATCGAGGTCTTGGTAGAACTGCCCCTGCTCGTAAATATGCAGGTCTAAAAAGCGTTCTCGAAAATCTTGAATCTTATCCTGGGCTAAATCCTCCAGTAATAGGTCAAACTGCTCCTGCAATTCTTGATTTTCATCCATTTCCCTCACCACAACTTTCTAGAAAATATTTTTCTGTTGTTCTAAAACTTTTTGCATGTCCTCCGCTAAAGGCAGCTCAAATGCTAAAGCTGCTCCTGTAAAAGGATGTTGAAAACGCAAGTCGTAACAGTGCAATGCTTGCCGGTCAATCCCTAAATCCAAGCGACCGTCATACATCTCATCTCCCAATAGCGGGCAATTAATCGCCGCGAAATGGACCCGAATCTGATGAGTCCGGCCGGTGTGCAATTGAATATCAACTAAAGCTACTTCCTGACCCAAATAATCCAACCAGTATTCCGTGACTGCCTTCTGGCCTTCTGCAGCAACTTTGCGTTTTAATAAAGAAGTTAAATCTCTGGCGATGGGTAAATTGATTTCAGCATGCTTTTGCAGCGTATTAATTTCACCAGCCACCAGAGCTTGATATTTTTTTATAAATTGCTTTTCCCTCAGCTGGACGTCTAATTTCGCATGGGCAAAACCATGCTTAGCAAAAAGCATCAGTCCGCTGGTGTCCCGATCTAGACGGGTCACAACATGAACTACTTGATCGAGATAGCCTTGTTTTTTATAATAATTTTTCACCCGATTAGCCATCGTCCCATTTGGATGGTACTGGGCGGGGATTGATGAGACCCCCCAAGGTTTATTCACCACTAATAAATGCTCATCTTCAAAAATTATATCGATTGGTGTCTCATCTAAAAGAACTGTTTCATGTTCTTTTTCATCCGGAATCACAACTGTAACCTTATCATTTGCCTTTAGAGAAAACAAGACATTTTGCTCCTGCTGATTGACAAAAATCTGCCCGCCTTGAAATTTAATTTTTGCCAGCAGCCCTTTAGAAATTCCCTGCTCTTTTAAAAAGCTCCGCAAAAGCTGCGGGGCTTCTTTTTGATATATCCAATTAAATTCCACGGCTACCCCTCACTGATAAAGGAATCCCGCACCCGTCGCCAAAAATGTGTATGGCGATAAGAAGCAAAGTGAATCCGTTCCTTGGCAATTCGATAATAAATGGAAGCAATATTGTCTTGACGGATATCCAATTGATCGACAGTTACAAAATAATCACTGCGATCCTTCAAATTAATTTCCAGCCATTCATTTTCTGCAATAATAATCGGTGAGCCCAGCGTTCTGAAAATCCGATTATTTAGTGAAGCAATTTCTGCCAATTGAAAGGCATTGATACTAGGATGAATCACTGCACCACCGATACTTTTATTGTAAGCCGTTGAGCCGGTCGGTGTTGAAATCGACAGTCCATCCCCCCGAAACCGCTCGAATAATTCATCTTTAATATAGACATCCGCCACCATCGTGCGATTGCCCCGCTTAATCGTCGACTCATTCAAAGCCAGAAAATGATTTTGCGTCTTGCCATCTGAATATTTGATAACAATATCTAATAAGGGATAACTGACACTCTGGCCACGGTTATTTTTTAAACTTTCGACTAGTTCAGTCAGCTCGTAATCCCGCCAGTCGGTATAAAAACCCAGATGCCCCGTATGCACACCTAAAAAGCTGACCTTGGATAATAAGTGATTGTAACGGTGAAAGGCCGAAAGTAATGTGCCATCACCGCCAACAGAAATTACCAGTTCAGGATTGCGTTCATCTAAAATTATATTTGCTTGACCTAAGAGATCCCGCAGCTGCTTGGCAACTGCCAATGATTTTTCTTCGTGATTATTTACAATCGCAACTTTCATGATTGATCCTCGCTATTTTTCTGGAAATAATTGTCCCGCTCAGAGCCTCGCCCATGGGAGAAAAGCTTTTGAGCTTCTTGGATTTCTTCGCGAATTTTTGACATTTCTTCATCTAAAAGATAGGCCGCTTCAGCTGCCCGCTGTAAACGTTCGCTCATCTCCTGAGGAAATTCCCCTTTATATTTATAATTTAAAGAATGCTCAATCGTCGCCCAGAAATTCATTGCCAGCGTTCTGATTTGAATTTCTGCTAAGATAATTTTTTCGCCGCCTACAAGTTCCACCGGGTATTCAATCACCAAATGATACGAACGATAGCCGCTCGCTTTATTATTAGAAATATAATCCCGTTCTTGAATCACCTTAATATCGCGACGATT
This sequence comes from Enterococcus sp. LJL120, assembly GCF_054871765.1. Lineage (NCBI taxonomy): Bacteria > Bacillati > Bacillota > Bacilli > Lactobacillales > Enterococcaceae > Enterococcus > Enterococcus sp. LJL120. The sequence continues at coordinate 99,527 of NZ_JBTXLV010000003.1, read as the reverse complement.
CTTTAAAATCTGCACGACTTGGTGGATGTCCTCCACAAATTGACACATGATTCGCAGGCCAGCAATGTCTGACATCTCTTCTTCTAAACGGTCTAAAGGAATGTGCCGCAGCTGCGCCTTCGCCAAAATACTTTCCACCGGTTTTACACGGCCAGTCACAAATTCAATCGGCACATGTTCACTTTGTTCCCGGTATTGTTTGCGGATTCCCCGCATTTTTATCTTCAATTCTGACACCGCTTGTTCATAAGGCGCCAAAAATAAATTCCAGTCTCGTTCCATTTATTTTTCCTCAACTTTGCATTTTACATACATCTTATTTTACCATAAAGGCCTAGCAGAATTAAGGAAAGCACTTCATTTTAAAATAGTTGTCGATTTTGATTTTATCTACTATGATGGAGAAAAAAGTGAGGCGAAATTCATGAGTGAAAGTGTCGAAATAGAATACAAAAGTTTACTAACAGCTACAGATTATCAAAAACTAATTGATTTTTACCAGCTAACTGCCGCTGATTTCTTCAGCCAAACCAATGCTTATTATGATACAGCGACGGGCCGGCTGCAAAAAGCCGGCTGGGGTTTGCGGATTCGCCTCTACAGTGATTATGGTGAAGCTACTTTAAAAACGCCTTTAACGGATGGACTTTTAGAAACGACTGACAAACTTTCTTTAGCGGAAGCGAGTACCTATGTCGAAGCTGGAAAATTTTTATCAGTAGGTCACACGGTGAAAAAAATGCAGGAACTTGCGGTCACTCCCGCTGAGCTAGAGCAAATTGCCCAATTAACCACCAAGCGAGCTGAATTTAAAATTCCTGAGGGCTTATTAGCAATTGACCATAGCTTTTACAGCGGTCAAGAGGATTTTGAAGTGGAATTAGAGGTGACCGATGTCCAAATCGGTCAGCAGGCGTTTAGGACCTTTTTGCAGAAATTTGACATCCCTTATAAAAAAGCCGACAACAAAATTAAACGGGCTTTTTTAGCCGCAAATCTTGAAAAAAATAAAAGAAAAGACTGAAATCAAAAAATGATTTCAGTCTTAAAAATTTGCTTCAATTTTCTTATTTCTTAATACCAGCCGTTTGCTAACCAAAAGGCTTGGGCAGCTGTCCATGAACCATAACGGCTTGCTACATAAGCATCAGCAACTGCTTCTTGATTGGCAGCTGAATAGTCACCGTTCAAGTATGAAGAAGTTAATTGGTAACGGCCGATGTATTGTCCGTTAGTTGCTGTATAAGAACCACCAGATTCTTTTTGGGCAATCCATTCTTTCGCTTCAGCTTCACTACCGCTCACACTAGAAGTGTAAGTTGAGCTGCTTGAAGTATCAGCAGTCGTTGTTGTATCTGTTGTTGTTTCAGTTGCAGCAGAAGTTGTTGTTTCAGCAACGGTGTAAGTTCCGTTGGCAATTTCTTCTTCTGTTGGAATTGATAATTCTTGACCGACGATAATTAAGTTAGCGTCAGTTAAGCCACTTGCTTCAGCAATAACATTAACGTAAGCATCACTGCCAAAAAATTCAGATGAAATATGTGAAAGAGTATCTCCTGATTGAACTGTATAAGCTTCGGCAGCACTAGCATTGGTAGCACCTGCGAAAAATCCGATTCCGGCAATGGCAGCTGTTCCTAATAGTAAAGTTTTAATTGATTTCATGTAACTCTCCTTAAATAAATAAAGTGTTGTTCGCATCAGCGACGAACACTACTTTAACACCAGAAAATATTACATAGGTTTAAATAATATAACACTTCGTTACGGGAAACGGGGTTTTCGTAATACCTTGTAAAAAAGGCGGAGAGCCCTTGGTACATCAAACTTTTCACTGTTTTATAACAAGGGCAAAATTGGTCAATATTCTTAAATTTATTTTGTAAAGAATTTTTTGACCGTCTTATGTTACAAAGTTTGACAAATGTTACAAAATTGCAAACGTTTTTCATTACTTTCTTAACGATTTGATTGATTGGATTCAGCAACTACCAAGGATTTCAACACAAAAAAGCTCTTCTGAGAACTTTTTAGGTTCTCAAAAGAGCTTTTTAAAATTTTTCCTACTATATAAGTTAAGAAAAGATTAACTGCGAATCAGATGATCAAAGGCACCTAAGGCCGCTGTTGCACCTGAGCCCATTGAAATAATGATTTGTTTGTAGGCACTGTCGGTACAATCGCCTGCAGCAAAAACACCGGCCATACTAGTTTGGCCTCGTTTGTCGACGACAATTTCGCCCATACGACTCAACTCTAGCGTATCTTTTAGCCAATCAGTGTTTGGAACTAAACCGATTTGCACAAAAACGCCCGCTAATTCAATATGATGCTCGTCTTCTGTTTCACGATTCATATAAGTTAAGCCGTTTACTTTGGTGTCACCGGTGATTTCCTTAGTGGCGACATTTTTCAAAATGGTCACATTCGGTAAACTAGCCAAACGTTCCTGCAGCACTTGGTCAGCTTTTAATTCTGGTAAAAATTCCAAGAGGGTCACATGTTTGACAAGGCCTGCCAAATCAATTGCCGCTTCCACACCGGAATTTCCGCCGCCGATTACTGCCACGTCTTTACCTGCAAAGAGCGGACCATCACAATGGGGACAATAAGCGACCCCTTTAGTTTTGAATTCCGCTTCACCAGGAACGCCAGTATTACGCCAGCGGGCACCCGTTGCTAAAATTGCTGCTTTTGTTTGCAACACTGCGCCATTTTCCAGCGTAACTTCGACAAATTCTTTTTTCTCAATTTTAGCTGCCCGTTGAGCCTTCATCACGTCAACTTCATATTGATTAACATGTTCTTCAACAGAAGCCATAAATTTCGGTCCCTCTGTATAAGGGGTGCCGATAATATTTTCGATGCCTAAGGTTTCCATCACTTGGCCGCCAAAAGTTTCCGCTAACAAACCAGTGCGAATTCCTTTGCGGGCAGCATAGATTGCTGCACTCGCTCCAGCTGGTCCGCCGCCGACAACTAAAACGTCGAAGGGTTCTTTTGCTGTGAACTCAGATGGATCACTGGTCACTACTTTTGCTAAAATATCATCTAGCGTCATGCGGCCGCTTTCGAAAAATTCACCTTCCAAATAAACCGTTGGCACTGCTAAGATTTCTTTTTCTTCCACTTCAGCTTTAAACATGCCGCCTTCAATCATCGTGTGGCTGATTGTTGGGTTTAAAACACTCATGATATTTAGTGCTTGTACCACATCCGGACAATTGTGACAGGTCAAACTGACATATGTTTCAAATGCTAACGGCTGTTTGATAGTTTTAATCAAGGCAACCTGCTCATCAGAAATTTTTGGTGCCCGACCACTCACCTGTAGCAAAGCCATAATTAATGAAGTAAACTCGTGCCCCATTGGCAATCCGGCAAAAACAACACCGGAATCTTCGCCGGGACGAGTTACTTTAAAACTAGGCGTCCGCTTTAAAGAAACTTCTTTAAAGGCAATCTTATCTGACATCTCAGCAATTTCTGTGACAAAGTCGCGGACTTTGCCGGAAGCTTCGCTGTCATCTAAACTTGTTTCTAAAACAATTGGATTTTCCAACATGGTTAAATATTGGGCTAATTGTCCTTTTACTTCAGCATCAAATGCCATAAAGACGTTCCTCCTTAAATTTTACCTACTAAATCAAAGCTAGGAGTTAAGGTGTCTTCGCCTTCTTGCCATTTGGCAGGGCATACTTCACCTGGATGGTTGCGGACATATTGGCCGGCTTTGATTTTATTGATTAAAGTGCTGGCATCACGGCCGATACCGTCTGCATTAATTTCAATTGCTTGAACTACGCCATCAGGGTCGATGATAAAGGTACCGCGGTTAGCCGCTCCTTCTTCTTCATCCAACACATCAAAGATGCGGGAAATTTTATGGGATGGATCACCAATCATAATGTATTCAATTTTGCCGATTGCATCTGAATGATCATGCCAAGCTTTATGGGTAAAGTGAGTGTCTGTTGATACAGAATAAACTTCCACTCCTAAATCTTTCAATGTTGCGTATTGTCCCTGTAAATCCTCTAACTCAGTTGGACAAACAAATGTAAAATCTGCTGGATAAAAACAAACGATGTTCCATTTCCCTTTAAAATCTTCAGAGCTTACATCGATAAATTCTCCCTCGTGGTAAGCCTTCGCTTCAAACGCTTCGATTTCTTTTCCAATTAATGACATTGATAATTCCTCCTCACAAATTTTAAGGGTAGATTCCCTATTTATAATTATTATAATAAAACAGCTATTAAGTCAATCTTTTTCCCACTTTTTAAAAAACTTTTTTGACAATCTAGAAATATTTTCACAAAGATTATCTTTTAAATAGCAAGGAATAGGCCCAGTCTAAGTCAATTTAAACAAAACTTGAAAGCTATTTCAGAAGTTTGTTGACTTTGTTGAGAATGATTGTCTTTAAAATGAGAATCAAAAAAACTGCAACGAAGGAAATTTCCCAAAGTTACAGATTTTTAAAAAGTGTCACTCGTTTAAATGAAAATGCGGATGCCATTGTAAATATTAATCAAGATGACTAAAATAATTACCCCTTGAAAAACGGTTGTCACCTTTTGCGGCGATAAAACTTGGCTGAATTTCGCCCCGATTAAACCACCGCAGACGGCAGCGGGAATCACAAAAAGCAGCATTCGTAAATCATAGCGGGCAAAACCGCTGGAAAGCGCAATGGTCGCCAGCTTGGTCAGCTGAGAGAAAAAAATCGTGCAGACGGAGTAAACGGTCGCCTCTTTAATTGGCAGGCTAAAAAGTAGCATCAACAGTGAGACATTAATCGGCCCACCGCCAATTCCTAACAGGCTGGCGAGGAAACCTAATGTCAGTCCACAAAGGCAATACCAAAAAATGCTGTTTAATTGAAATTGTTTCCAGTCATATTTGCTGTATAAAAAGGCAAAGACCAGCGTAAAAATCGTAATCACGATTTGAATCAGCTGTACGTAGTCTTCATTGGGAAAGATTTTTAAGAGGCCTTCAAAGCCAACATTGCCGAGAAAACCGCCGATGACTGCCCCCAACGACACCCAGAGAACAATCGGGCCATTCAGTTTGCGGCCGTTGGCAAATTGCCGCCAAGTGGAGACAATCGACATTGTAAAAACTGCCACCGCTGAATAAAAGGAGACTGCCGCTACGGAATCATAGCCGATAAAATCCAAGACCGGCTTGATGATGACGCCGCCCCCCATACCCGAAATCGCTCCAACGGTATTGGCTAAAATAATTACCATAAAATAAAGTACACCGATTCCAATCACCTTGTTCACTCCTTGTTATAAAAGAAAAATAAATTATCCTACTTCAAAATTAGCACACCTGCTTTTTAAATAAAAGCACAAAAAAGTTCGCTGCTGACTATTACTTGAATAAATCAGTTAAAAATCGGCAACTGATTTCCCTCTCTTTAATCAGACTTTTCTAAAACAAAAAAACTTTGAAAAGCAGCCGCTAGATGCAGCGGTGCTTTTCAAAGTTTAACGATTATATTTTTATTCCGTTACATAAGCTAAACGATAAGAAACCGTTCGTCCAAATTGGAAGGTTTGCACCCCTTGCAGACGTTCTGATTGCAGATAAGCCAGCGCCCCTTGATAAATCGGCAGAACCGCGGTATCTTCTTCAATCAATTGTTTTTCTAAAGCCAATAATTCATCCCAACGAGCTTCTGGATCGTTGGCTAAAGTAGTGCGGGCATCCTGCAGGCCGGCATCATAGGATTCACTAGCGTAACCCGAAGTATTCAGTCCGCCGGTTGAATCATAAAATTCTAAGAAGTTAATCGGGTCAGCATAATCCGGCGTCCAAGTTCCAAAGACTAAATCAAAGTCACCATCGGTTTGGCGTTGTAAACGATTGGATAACGGCATAGAAGCCACACTGACAGTCAAGCCTTCTAAATTATCCTGCCATTGGCCCTGCAGGAATTCAACTGTTCTTCTGGCAACCGTTGAATCTGCGGAAAGTATTTCTAAGGTAATTTCATCTTGACCTAATTCTTCTTTAGCGGCAGCCCAAGCTTCTTGCGCGGCATCTAAATCATATGGTAACAGGTCGCCATTTTCTTCACGGAAATCTTCACCATTATCTGGATCATAGGCAAAGTTAGCTGGAACAAAACCATTTAATGCAGTGGAGCCGTCACCTAAAACATTTTCTACATAACCTTCTTTATCAATCGATTGTAACAAGGCCTGACGAACTAAAACATTGCCGGTCACTTCCCGATTTTGGTTGGCAGAAACATACCCGACTAACGAACGAGTATCGTAATGAGATAATGCGTTATCTTGTTCTTCTTGCGCATAGGTATCCGTTAATAAAGTAAAGTCCAGCGCACCCGTATCAAATAAATTCACGCCAGTTGCCGTTTCCGTAATTACCTGCACATCAATTTGATCTAATTGAACGTTGTCAGCATCCCAGTAATTTTCATTTTTGGTTAAAGTCCAAGACTCGCTGTTGCCGTTCCAACCAGAGATGGTGAAGGGGCCGTTGCCAAGAAAATTGTCCGAACTAGTGCCATAAGCTGTGCCTAAATCACCAGCAAAACTTTCATTTCTCGGCATAAATGGCGTACCAACTAAAATTTGATCCAAATAAGAAATTGGACTTGCCAACGTTAATTCCAAAGTTTCATCATCTAAAGCCGTTACACCTAAAGTATCTGGATCAGCATCACCGTTTCTAACTTCGTAACCATTTTGGAAAATATCCATTTGATTAATACTAGATGAGGCATTTTCTGGATTCGCTACATATTTAAAAGCATATTCAAAATCATTAGCGGTTACCAGATCACCATTGCTCCACTCAGCATCACGGATTTTAAAGGTGTAGGTCAAGCCATCTTCACTGATTTCAGGATCTTCAGCGGCCATTGCCAATTCTGGCTGACCATCGGCATCTAAACGATACAAGCCTTCTGCGAGCTGACCAATCATATCAGAACTATAAGTATCTGTGTATTGCCCACTATCTAAAGTCGTCAATTCCCCAGCTGTAGAAACAGAGATTGTTTGATTGACTGCCGCTGTGTCTCCTGAAGTTGAAGTATTGCCACTATCTGTTGTATCTCCGCCACCGCTGCAGGCTGCTAATAAAAGTGCAGCAGTCGCTAAAAGCCCCATAAATTTCTTTTTCATGTAAATCCCCTTTCGTTTAAAAACCAAACTAAACAATGTAAGCAAAAATTTTTTGCTTACAGACTTTCAACCAAATATCTAAAGGCTGATAATTCCTGCGGCAACGCATCATAAGCAAAATCTGGATGCCATTGCACCCCTAATAAATGCTGCTGACGATCTTCAATGCCTTCAATCACGTCATCTGGACTCCAAGCAGTCTCTTTAAAATTAGTGGCCAAATGATCCACCGCTTGATGATGAAAAGAATTCACCATCGTCTGATCCCCGTAAATATGATTCAAAATGCTGCCTTTTTCAGTAAAAATTTCGTGGGTAGCAACCTGTCGCGGAATCGGGTCCTGCATGTGAGAAATTTTCATTTGACTAATGTCCTGATGCAAAGTCCCGCCTAAAGCAACGTTTAGTAACTGCATGCCACGACAAACTGCAAAAATTGGTTTTTTCTGTAGCAAAGCCGCTTCAATCAAAGCCAATTCAAATTCATCGCGGGCTAAAAAAGTCGAATCCGCAGTAGTCATTGCTTCTCCATAAAATTTCGGCGACACATTTTGACCGCCAGCTAAAACTAGCTTATCAATCTGGCTAACATACTCTTTTGCAGCTGCCTTTTCGCTGATTGGTAAAACCATTGCCAAGCCGCCAACTTCTTGAATTGCTTTTGTATAGCCAAGGGGCGTATACAAAATTGGCATCTCATAGAGCACAGTTCCCGGATTTTGACTTTCATTTGCCGCTACACCAATAATCGGTTTCGCCATTGTAACACCTTCTTGCTTAAAATAGAAAAGCTGAGCTTAGTATATTTTCATAGTAAACTCATCTTTCTTTAATTGATTTTTCTATTTTAATATAAATTTCACAAAAAGTATATTAATTTTGACCGCTACGTGATAGTTAAAAACTATCACCCACTATTTTGTCGCCAAAGGCATGACCAAACGATATAAAGGTAACAACTCCATGTAAGTTTTCAACATAAATTTGCGGGCCTTGGTGGGAGTCTTGAATAATTTGTCGCCACGATAAATCACTCGACCAATTTGAAACTCACCTTTTTTGACATCTCTAAAGCGAACCAAAGCCTGCTGTAAATCGGCCTCATCCAACGGCACAACAGCCGCCTGTGTGTGGTCTAAAGATAAAGAAAAATCAGCCAATCCAGTAAAAACTTCTGGATGAGCTAGCATCGCTTCCGCCATCGCTTTTTCATTCTGGGGATTATCAATAAACGACAGCCACATAAACACATATTCCGGAAAAATTCCCAATTGAAAATGCGGCTCCATTTTATAGCCGCGTTTTTTGCGACTGAGAGCTGACCAAGTATTTTCTGGTGGATAAACACTGCGGCGGCGATGTTGAGCAATATGAACAAAGAGCTCCTCATTCAATTCTTTTTCTATGTTATTTTTAAAGTAATCATCCAGCTCCTGAAAGATGGGTTGAATCTCACTTCTGATGGCTGTCATCCGATTTTCAAGGCCTTCAATCTCAAACACTTTAAAACTTTTATCTGTAAACATTAACATGATTGCATCTACTCCTTTTTCTTAACTACCAGTAATAAATTTTTTTGTAAAATCGACAAACTGTTTGATTTTAGTTTCGGCAAGACGCTCCTTTAAGACCGTCAAATATACACTGTGATACCTATCCTCATCCGGCAAAATAAATTTATGCAAATCAAATTGCCGCAATAAAGAAGTATCCGCCACCAAGGCAATCACTGGATTTTCCATCACATAGCCGCCAATCGAAGTTTCGTCATCCATTTCTGCTACTATCTGTGGATGAGGATTGTAGCTGTGCAATACTTGATGGGCGTTTTGGCCAATCGGGACAGTTTGGCGATAGGTAACTAGTGGTTGTTGAAATAATTCTTCTATAGAATACTGACTCAAGGGAAAATCTTGGTTAGCAATTAAAGCAAAATACTGACGCTCGACTTCAAAAAATTCCAGACGTTCATCAGCGATTTTTGAACAAAAACCTACATCGTAATCACCAGTTTCCAGTTTAGCAATAATTTCATTGGTAAAGCCATGAAAAATATGATAATTCTCCGTTGCAAAATTTTCTTTTTGACTAGCCCGCAACATTTTAGGCATAAAGCTGCTGGCCAACGTGGGGATGATGCCGATATTTAATTGTTGAGCTGCTAATTGCTCTGCTTCTTGCAAATTGACAGCCGCCTGATCGACAGCAGCGATGGCTTGTTCTGTTACCTTATGAAATTTTTCTCCGGCTTTAGTTAATTGAATGTGGCGGCCAACTTTTTCAAATAAGGAAAAACCTAAATCCATTTCTAAATGTTTAATCGCATAGGTTAAGGAAGGCTGGCTGATTCGTAAAATTTTTGCCGTCTCTGTGACGTTGCCGTTTGCCGCCAAGGCGTTAAAATATTTTAAATGATTGTAATTCATCTGCCGCCTCCTAAAATAATTTGAACTTTTTTTCAGTATACCACATCAATAGATACTCTCTATGAATTTACTAAAAATTAGTATTGGTTATGCCGTCAGAAAAAAGTTATGCTAATTGTGAAATAAAACACAAGGAGTGAAACAATATGGATATCACCCAGCAACAGCAATTATCAGTTCGAAAAATCGTTTTTGTCGCCGCATTTTTTGTCATCTTTGTTTGTTCGGCTTCAGCGGCCTTTTCCGTTTTTTCGATTCCGCTTCAAGAAGCAACGGGAGGTGATGCTGCTCAGGTCGCCTTCGCCTTAACTATTTATCAATTTTTCATGGCTCTCTTCGGCATTATTTCAGGACGGATTGTCGATAAGTCCGGTCCCAAAAAGTTAATGTATGTCGGTGGTTTAGTTTTTGGTTTAGGTTGGTTTGCGACAGCCTTTGCTACTAGCATTCCGATGCTTTACATCACCTGCGGCTTTGTCGCCGGCGCCGGTAATGGATTGTTGTATAATCCCGCATTAAACACAGCTTTGCGCTGGTATCCGGAAAAACGCGGCACCATGTCTGGTGTTTTACTCTGCGCCGCATCCGTCGGTCCGCTAGTTACCGCTAGAGCCGGTGCCATTTTATGTGACGCCTTTGGAATTCAAGGCTTAATGTATTTAGGCGTTGCTTATCTGATTGTCATCTGGGCGGTTGGTTGGAAAATGTCTCTGCCGGAAAAAGGCTGGCAGCCAGCAAATTTCACTCAGCAAACGGCTCAAGGCAATCCATCAGGAAAAAGTTTTTCACCAAAGGAAATGGTTTCGACTTTACAATTTTGGTTGCTAATGCTCCTTTTTTCCGTTGCCTGTACTGCTGGCATCATGATGATTGGTTCGTTATCGGCCATCGGACAAACCCAATTAGGCATGAGCGCTATCGCGGCTTCCAATTTAGTGGCTGTAAATTTAATTTCAAATCTTTGTGGTCGTTTGATTATCGGCAAGCTCTGTGATAAATGGGGCGAGCTGCCAACACTAGCCCTTATCTTTGTGCTAACTTTTGTCGCCTTAATCGGTTTAAGCTTTGCTTATTCATTGCCCGTCTTTATTTTCTTTTTAATTATTTTGGGCTGGTCCTTTGGCGGAGTGTTAGTGGTTTTCCCACCGCTGACAGCTAAAACCTTTGGCATGGAGTTTTCTGGTGTCAATTATGGCATTATGTTTTTCGGTTACTCAGTCGGTGCTTTGTTTGGTCCGCAAATTGCGGCCCGCTTTGTGGATGCCAGTGCCGGAACGGCTGCTTATCATACAGTCTTTTATGTAGCTGCAGCAGTTGCAGTCTTTGGTTTAATTTTAGTTGCATTGGTTCGTCAAATTTTAAAGAAACGAGGATAAGTAAATGGAATATATTACAGTCAAAGGAATTGAACAACCGATTTCAAGAATGATTATGGGGACCGCTTGGTTTGGCATTGGCGCAGATGTGCGGGAAGAAATTTTTAAGATGCTCGACTTATATGTGGAAGTCGGCGGCAATGTGATTGATACCGGCCGTTTTTACGGCGCTGGCCGGGCGGAATTAATTTTAAAAGAATGGCTGGATTCCCGAGACAATCGAGAGCAATTAATTATTATGGATAAAGCCTGCCATCCGATTATCACTGAAGACGGGACTCATCACCCTGAATATTGGCGGGTAAAACCTGATTTAATTACCGATGATTTACACAGCAGCCTGTTAAGAACCGGTTGTGATCATTTTGATTTGTATTTAATGCATCGTGATGACCCCGATGTTCCGGTGGAATTGATTATGGATTGTTTAGAAGCGCATCGCAAAGAAGGCTTGATTACGGCCTATGGTGTTTCGAACTGGGAATTATCGCGAGTTGAGGATGCCGTAAATTATTGCCATAAAAAAGGCTATCAAGGCCTGTCCGTCAATAATCCATCTTATTCTTTAGCAACGGTTAAGAAAACCCGTTGGCCAGGTTGCGTTTACGCAGATGATGCCTATGCTCAATGGCACAATGGTAAAGATGTGACGTTGTTTAGCTGGGCTGCACAAGCCCATGGATTTTTTGCTGATATTTATGATGAAAATGCACAGCAAGATATTAAAGACGCCTTTTTCAGTGATGAAAACTTTGAAAAATTGCGCCGCTGTCAAATTTTAGCTAAAAAATATCAAGTGGACAGCATCAATATTGCTTTAGCCTATGTCCTCTGCCAGCCTTTTAAACCGGCAGCGATTATCGGCAGTCGCAGCCGCAAAGAATTTGACTCTTGCATTCAAACCCTTGATTTAAAACTCACTGACAAGGAGCTGGCTTACCTCTCTTTAAAAGCAGATTCCGCTGAAGAAGCCGCTTCTTAATAAAAAAATCCAACGACAACCTCGGCTGCCGTTGGATTTTTTTATTTGTCACAAGTTTATGGTTAATTCTTTCACCTTTGTTCACACTTTCGTCATATAAGAGCGGATTCATTATGATTTCTTTAATTTCCGTCAAAGCCTGTACTGCTGCAAGCAAACTAATATCTTTATTTGTATTTTGGGCTTAAATTACAAACGAAGTCAAAAGGAGTGAAGAAAAATGAAAAAAATTTCCCGTGAAGATGTTTCCCATATCTTAGTCAAAGATAAGTATTATGAAAAAGGTCATCTGGGCACAAAAATCTTTCAAAGTCTGGTTGCACTGATTGGTTGGTTTGGCGTTATCTTGCCTTTTATCTGGATTTTTGTGCCAATTTTATTCCCTGACTTAGAAATCAGCCGTTATTTCCACAGTTATTCTGAAGAAATTCGGGCATTGATGTTTTTAGTTATTTTCTTAGCCATTTCATTTGTCATTATTTTAATTACCTATGTCAGTTTGACTCTTTGGAATAATCACCGTTTCGGCGGTCAGTTGCGCAAGGAAACCACCTTTGACGATCAACGTTTAGCTAAGCGCCGGCAAGTCTTAAACGACAGCTACAACGAACGCTTCGGCAGTCAAGACTATCGCCACACAGTCAAATACTATGCTGTTAAAGAAGAACAAAATCTTGACACGCACTTTGTCGCTGATCTCTACAAAGAAAATGGGGTGAAATTATGAACCTGATGTTTCATACCGGCAATCAAATAATCGATATCTTTTTAACCTTACTCTTTTTAATTTTATTAACCTACCCAATTCTAGGCGGTTTCTCATGGTTTATCGGTGTTTTTTGTTATCGGTTTATCTTCCGCTATCGGCAAAAAAAATGGGACGATATTCCGATTGAAATTGAACCCTTTGTGACCATTATGGTTCCGGCCCATAACGAAGAAGTCGTTATTGAAAATACAATCGACTATTTGATGACCAAATTAAATTACGAAAACTACGAAGTCCTCGTCACTGACGATGGCTCCACAGATGATACCCCTAATATTTTAGCCCGCTTAATGGAAAAATATGATAAACTGCGGGTCATTCGCATTGAAAAAAATAAAGGCAAGGCTCATGCCTTTGATATCGGTGTTGGTTTTGCTAAAGGCGAATTAATTTTAAGCAACGATGCCGACACCGTTCCTGAACCAGATGCTTTGAATCGCTACATCAATTATTTTATTCGCCAAGATAGTACCAATATTGCAGCTGTTACAGCCAATATGGATGTGCAAAATCGCAGTCGCCTAATTACCAAATCGCAAACGGTGGAATTTTCCAGCATCGTCGGCATTATCAAGCGGACGCAAAAAGGTGTCTTCGGTGGCCTCTATGCCTATAGCGGCGCCAACACAATGTATCGTAAAGACGCTTTAGTCGATGTCGGTCTCTTTCGGCAAGACCGCGCAACAGAAGATATCAGTATTGCTTGGGACCACCAAATGGACGGCTGGTTATCTTTGTTCGCTCCGCAAATTATGTTCTTTATGGAAGTCCCTGAAACGATGCGGATGCTCTATCGGCAACGCCGCCGCTGGGCCAAAGGCGGCACGGAAGTGTGGTTGACTAACTTTAAAAAAGTTTTTCTGCATCCCTTTAGAAATATCGGCCGGACCATTATGCACCTCGATCAAACCTTAAGTATTCTCTGGTCATTTTGTTTCTGGATTTTTACCGCTTGGTTTATCGGCCTCTTCTTTTACTTTTTGAGCATGGGCAATTACGAAAGAATTTATCACATGTTTACGATGGCCTTCGTCTTTGTCATTTTTGAAATGATTTCCGGCTTCTTCCAATTAGCTGCAGCTTTGCTGGCTGATGACCGAGGTCGTAAATTAAAATACATGTTCTTTGCACCTTTGTATATGCTGTTTTACTGGATGATGAATGCTTTGACGATTGTCACCACTTTTGTTCCAGCAATTAAAACGATTTTGGGCCATGGCTCTGGCACTTGGAAAAGTCCTGAGCGGAGTAAAAAACACGCCCAAGATAATTCCGAAAATGAATTAATCAAAGAATTACATTAAGAAAACAGCTGCCAAACTTTCATTATGGAGCAAGCTTCACAGTTAGCTTTTAAGTCTCACCGTGAAGTCACTTCATCTGTCAGTTTTGGCAGCTGTTTTTAGTTTGGATAACTGGTTGTTTGCAATTCCCACAGCTCATCAGATAACTCAGCAATCAGCTGATCTGCGTCGCAGACCCCTTCAGAATAAACAGTCACAATATAGGGGGCTTCGCTGTAAAAAATTCCAATATCATGGACATCGCTATCGAGACTGCCAATTTTATGGGCAACGGAACCAGTTGTTTCAGTAGTTTCTAAGCGCTCAGAAAAAGCAGTCGCTAGCATATTTTCAATCAGAGTTTGATAATTGTCATTATCGGCACTTGCTTCATAGAGATAGCTTAAAATTTCCGCCGCCGCATCAGAGGTAATTTGATTTTCATTTTGACTGATGTCTTCGCCTAAATATTTCAAATAATAGGCACTGCGGGTGCTATCATAACCACCTAAGGCAGCATAAAGCATATTGGTGCCAATATTATCCGACTCAACAATCGCCAATTCGGCCAGCTCCGCCAACGTATAACTTACTTGCGGGTCATATTGAATCGTGCCTGTTCCCGATTCGTAATAACTATCATCGTAGTAAATGACATCCTCCCAAGACAAGACGCCGGCATCAATTTGATCACTGAGATACATCACCAGCGGCACTTTTGTGGTGCTGGCGGCGGTATATAATGTTTCCCCATTATAAGAAATTGTTTCGCCGCTAGTTAAATCTGTATAGGTGATTGAAAGCTCGCCAGCACTTTTTTCGCCATAGCTTGAAATTATTTCCTCTACGTCTTCTAAATAATCCGTTAATGCCTGATTGTCTTCTTCACTGCTAATCGCCAGTTGGGTCACGGTGGCTGCCTCTGACGCTGTTGTTGCTGTCGTCTCAGTGGTTTCGACTGTTGCTGCTAATCCCAAAACATCATTGTACCAAGTCTCTAAAACCAATCCCGTTAAGCCACTTAAAATTACCCCACCCAAAATTAGATGTTTTAATTTCACAGGAAGCCTTCTTTCTAAAAATTATTCTATTTCATGACTATAAGGATGATGGCTTAAATAGAGCTTAAGGATTTGCAAAATTAAAATCATCAAAAAAGTCCACTGTCCTTAAAAACTTTTCATGAAGCCAAACTTTTTTAGACACTGCACTTTTTTTGATTTTTTATTTTGAACACTGACTTTTCAAGCAACTCAGCTAAACTCACTGCTATTTTTTTTATTCCGTTTGACTTGATTGTTGAATCAAGTCGATAAAAACTGCGCCATATTTATCTAGTTTATTTTGACCAACACCATTGATGGCCAAAAATTCCAATGAGTTTTGCGGTTGTTTATCCGCCAACTCCCGTAAGGTTTTATCTGAAAAAATCATATACGGTGGCAATTTCTGCTGCTGGGCTAAATCTGAACGCAGCTCCCGCAATCGTTCAAATAAGGCATCATCCGCCACCAACTGCCGCACTTGTGCTTGTCGGCGATAAACTTTCCGCTGACCTTTCAATACTTCAACCCCGCTGTTGGCTAATTTTAACGTTGGAAATTGTCCGTCTGAGGGGATCAGATAACCCTCAGCTGTTAAATAATCAATCAGCTGGGTCAGTTCTTTTTGACCCCAGTCCTTCATCAAGCCATAGGTCGGCAATGTTTCAAAATGCCATTGCAGCACCTTTTGATTTTTTGAACCGGTCAAAACTTGCGCAACTAAACCTTTACCAAATCGTTCTCCCATGCGCTTAATACACGAAAGAATTTTTTGCGTTTCTAAAGTAATCTCCAACTGTTCCCTTTGGTCTAAACAATTACTGCAGCGACCGCAATCGGCTGCTTCCTCGCCAAAATAATGGAGAATATAGCGCTGCAAACAGCCCTGAGTATGGGCGTATTGTTCCATCTCCCGTAGCTTTAAATATTCCTGCTGCTGATAGGCAATTGTTCCTTGGGATTGTTCAATAAAAAATTTCTGGACTTGAATATCTTGTGGTGCGAACAATAAAACGGCTTCACTTGGCAGACCGTCCCGACCTGCACGGCCAGCCTCTTGGTAATAGGATTCCAAATTACCGGGAATTTGATCGTGAATGACAAAGCGCACATTGCTTTTGTTGATGCCCATTCCAAAGGCATTGGTGGCAATCATGACCGTCGTTTGATCAAATAAAAAAGCTTCTTGATTATTTGAGCGTTCCGCTTCTGACAAGCCGCCATGATAACGCCCCACTGAAAAACCGCCATCCTTTAAAATATAAAATAAACGGTCAACTTCTTTGCGGGTGGCGGCATAAATAATTCCCGCCTGCCCTTTATTTAATTTCAAATATTCTTGTAAGTACAAATCCTTTTGTTCTTTAACAACCTCAAAGGCTAAATTTTCTCTGGCAAAACCAGTTTGCACACGATTTTCTCCAGGAATCTTTAGCAGCTGGCAAATATCATCAGCCACTTTCGGTGTGGCCGTTGCCGTTAAGGCCACCACGCTGGCAGAAGCTGGTAACCCTTGCAACAGCTCAGGAATTTTTAAATAGCTGGGGCGAAAATCATGGCCCCACTGGGAAATACAATGGGCTTCGTCAATCGCCACTAAATCAATTGGCAAACTTTCCAGCAGTTGTTGAAAAGATGCGGCCTCCAAACGTTCAGGAGCAACATAAAGCAATTTTAATTCGCCATTGCGGGCTTGTTGCATCCGCTGCTGCCATTGTTCTTGACTGAGGCTGCTATTAATATAAGCCGCCGCAATCCCCATTTCCTGCAAACTGTCCACCTGATCTTTCATCAAAGCAATCAGCGGTGAAATCACTAAAGTCACACCGGGTAATGCTAGTGCTGGCAGTTGATAACAAATCGATTTACCACCACCAGTGGGCATAATCCCCAGCACTGGTTTTTTTTCAAAGATTTTCTCAATAATCGCCTGCTGTCCCGGGCGAAAACTGCGATAACCAAAAGTTTTTTCTAATAAAGGAATTAAGTTTTGCATACTAGCCTCATTTCTAAACACCCCTCATTATACGCAAAAGTTGTCGAAGAAAAAAGGCTCTCGAAAATAAAAAATTAATTCAGCTGAGTTTTACTTCTTTCAATGCGCTATAAAAAGATGCGCAAAAATCAGCCACTTACTTTGTGATAAAAAAATATATATAATTTTAAGCTTTTCAGCAGCTGCTTTGCGGCTATTAAAAACTAACTGAAAGTTTTCTAGTCTACTGCTTTACAAATTCCTACTATTATATAAAACGTCATTGTGAAAATTAGCACTTTTCAATTTTTGCTTCTGTCAGACTTCTTCTAGATAAATAAAATAAAGAAGACTCGCACTCCTTTCATGATAAAGGATGAGCAAGTCTTCTATTAAAGGTCTTAATCTTTTAATTCTAAATAAGCAATTTCTGCTGGAGTCAAGCTAACCTCTAAGGCTTTTAAGCTTGAAAGTAATTCATTTTTATTACGAGGTCCAATCGAAACTGTTACTTCAAAACGAGGGTCTAAAACATAAGCTAACGCAACGTTAACTGGCTCCACGCCTTTTTTCGCAGCTAATTCTTCGACGCGAGCTAATTTTTTAAAGTTTCTTTCTGTGAAGAAGGCGTCTTTAATATCTTGTGGAGCATCGGCGTTCATATCTTTCCATAAAGGAACGAAGAAGCCGGCACTTTGAGCACCCCAACTCATCACAGTGATACCTAAATCAGCGTTGGCCTTAACATAATCGGCATCGGCATAGACAGTTCCAACCCAGCGAGGTTTTTCAACATCAGCTAAAGTAAACGACGGGCTGTTGACACTAATTCCTTGATAGCCTTTAGCATTACAATATTCAGCGGCTTCTTTGACCCGAGCCAATGACCAGTTGCTCATACCATAAGCTTTGATTTTGCCTTCTTGATGATGCTCTTCTAAACGATCCATCAATTCCGCTACAGGGACGGATTCATCGTCTCGATGCAAGACATATAAGTCAAAGAAATCTACGCCCATATTTTTCAAAGAAAATTCTAAATCTTCGGTAATGTATTTCGCAGCAACACGGCTTTGGTCTGGATAATGAACATTGTTTTCATCCACATAATGATGGACCGCTTTATTGACAAGAATCAACTCGTCACGATTGCCTCGTTCCTTCAACCATTTGGTAATAATTGTTTCGGACTTGCCGCCATTATAAAAACGTCCTGTATCGATTACGTTGCCGCCTTGTTTAACATATTCATCCATTAAATCAAAAATCACAGCTTCATCTTCTGGGCCAAACCAGCCAGTTCCTAATGAAACACGGGCGACCTCTTTATCGATTCCTTTGATTTTCGTATACGTCATTGTCATTGTGAAACGCTCCTTAATTTTTGCTTTTCTTTTGAAGATTATTTACTACTGGCATCGGCTGTTTTGCCAAATTTATTGCCAATTTTGGCACCGAAGACTTTGCTGTAACGCATTCCGATTAAGAGTGCTAGGACAAAACAAACGGTTGAAAAAGCTACTGCTAACAACATGACCCGTGTAAAGTCGCCAGCCATTAAAGTTTGGACTAAAACTGGCACCACATAAGAAGCACCTGCCATAAAGACATTGTAAAGACTGGTGTTGCGGCCTTTACCTTCCGGGAAGAACTGGCTCAACATCGCATTACCGATTTGCAAGACACCACCAGCTGCGAAGAAACCAACACCGAAGGAACCGATTGTTAAGGTTAATTGGCTTGGAATCAGATAGACCATCGCTAATAATAAAGTAGCAACTAAACCGTACACAATCATGACGGTGATATCTTTGATACCTTTTGACATGATAACTGAAGTTAAAAGTACTGCAATGAAACTACCTAAACTATAAATTGTCACTAAACTACTAGAAGCCACATCAGACATGCCAACAATATCAACTGCGTATAAAGTTGATGTTTGTTGCCACAAATAGAAAGTACCGAAGATAAAGAAGGCGTAAGCCATTAAGAAAATGCCTTCCAGATAAAATTTCGGTTTGCTGGCAAATTTGGCTTCCTCTGCCTTTTCTTCCTTGGCAACTTCTTTTCCTTTAATATCTGGGAACTTGGCAGTCATCATGAAAATGAAATTCACGGCAACCACGACTAATGGTAAAACTAATGACCAGCCATACCAAAGATTATTCGCTCTCAAGAAGCTGATAAACAACGGTGCTACACCGCCGGCTGCGATAAAACCTTTGACAATTACAGAAGCGACACTTGGCCGGTCCGGATAAATTTCCATCAAAGCAGGATAAGTTGCCCCATCTAAGAAAGAAGTTGCTGCCCCAGCTGTGAAAGCCACCACATAAGCTAAAGTTAAATTATTACATAAAATTAAGCCGCCGAAGAAACAAATGTAGCCAATCATTCCGATTAAAGCAATCGGCTTGCGACCAAATTTATCCGCTAACATACCTGAGAAAAGCAATACGATAATTTTGCCGATTCCGGTAGCGGCAATCACGCCCATCACGCCAGCCGTTGTGGTGTTCCAGTTTTCAGCAAAGTTATTGATGTTCTGTGAAATAATAATTGCTTGGATACCCTGTACAAAATAATTCATGTATAAACCGAGTGACGTTGAAAAATATTTGTTTTTTAACATGTCCTGAACCCCTTTAATTTTCCCAGCGTTTTTTTGTTAATGTGATGTTTTTCACATTAACTCTGCACAAATAGTTTAATACAGGTAGAATGATAAAACTAATGCTTTATTTTGATTGTTTTTATAAATTTTTTTCATATGTGGATTTGCAATAAAAATCAAAACTTGATAAGCTATTTGTAAGGGAAATGAAAGGAGATGAAAAAGTTGGAAATTAATTACATTTTAGAAAATTCTGCCAAAAATCTGTGGCGAACCAAAGGCAAGCTAGGTACGATTTTATTATTAATCATCGTCGGCAGCTTCTGCTACTTCTTTATGCTTTACAGCTCTTTCATCGGTCACTGGCAGGCAGACTCCATGGCAGCTGCCGCAAAATCTTCTTTCGATGTCCAATCCGTCAGTAACACACTGCCAATTCAGCTGGCAAAATTTATGGCGACCTTGCTTTCCTTTTGCTTTTTTGTCTTGATGGCGGTGTATACTAAACGCAGCACCATTCAATATGCCCAAATTCAAAAGGAGGATTTTGAAATTCAAAGTTTTCTTGGCGAGCGGACCTCGATAATTGCCTGCGAATTTGCTCTACAATCCATTTGTTACCTATTAATTTCTCAGCCAATTGGTTTAGCAATCGGCAATTTTTTATATCGCCGCAGCATGGTGGGCTTGATGAGCGCCGCTGAGTTCAGCAGCTTATTAAAAACATTTCCTTTTCCAATCTGGACCTTTCTCGGCTTGTTACTGGCAAGCTGCCTTTATGTATTCTTAGGAAATTTTTTCTACATCTACCGCTTGTTACTGCGGGAATTTAATCGTGAAGACTAATATAAACGCAGGATTGAAAAGCCTGCGCCAAGAGCTTTTCAATCCTGCAATTTTTTAAATAAAAACCGCAGAAATTCGCCCGTTGCTGAAAAAGCTAGGCAAAATTTCTGCGGTTTATTTTTGTCTAATGGCTTTAAAGCTTAACGCCATTCACTGGCATACAAATCTTTTTCTTCTTGATTGCCGAATTTATGGCGAATAAATTTATCCGCTTCGGTAATCACCAAGATTAACGCTCCGGCCACTAAAGTCACGCCCCATTCCGTCAAACTCATCGCTTCCGTGTGGAAGAACTGATTCATAAACGGTACATAGGTGAGTAACAATTGCAGTCCCAGCATAATGGCAATGATAACAAAGGCCATTTTGTTGCTGAAAAAATCTTTTGAAAAGGCAAAGCTGTTGGTCCGGATATTAAAGAGGTAAAAAATCTTACTCATCACCATAATATTAACCATCATCGTGCTAGCTGTTACCTGATTAACCCCTTGGGCGAGAATCCACTCATAGGCAAACAAACTAATCAGCGCCATCAAAATAGAGACATAGGCCATCTGAATCACATCATGGCGATTCATCAAGTTGGCGGAATTTTTACGGGGCTTCCGCTGCATAATTCCCGCTTCTGCCGGTTCAAAAATAAAGGCAAACTGAATCGTAATCGCCGAGACCATATTAATCCACAACAATTGGGTCGCCTGCAACGGCATTTCCCGCTGCATCAAAATAGTGAAGGCAATAATTAGCCCTTCTGCAAAGGAAGTCGGCAATAAAAAGAGAATACTCTTTTTAATATTATCGTAAATTCGGCGGCCTTCACGAATGGCCACCCCAATTGTCGCAAAACTATCATTGGCTAAAATCATATCCGCCGAATCTTTGGCCACGTCTGTCCCAGTAATACCCATTGCCACGCCGATGTCGGCTTTCTTCAAAGCCGGTGCATCATTGACACCATCACCAGTCATGGCGGTGACTTTGCCGCTCTCTTGTAAAGCGGCAACAATTTCTAATTTATTTTTCGGCGTCGTGCGGGCAAAAACTTGGTGACTGACTGCTGTTTCAGCTTTCTCTGTTTCAGAAAGCTGATCCCAATCAGGACCAGTAATGACTTTGATATTTTTGGCTAAGCCTAATTTTTCTCCAATTGTTTTAGCAGTCGTCGGATGGTCACCGGTAATCATTTTAACTTCGACACCGGCTTCCCGCATATCTTTTAAGACGCTGATGACTTCTTCCCTCGGCGGGTCGATAATTCCGGCAACACCGAGAAATTGAATTCCTTCAGCTAATAATTCATGGGTAATCTCTGTAACATCCGTCGGCACTTTCTGATAACCGACTGCCACCACCCGCTTACCTTCTTCTGTTAATCGCTGAACTTTTTGGGCCCAGCTATCAAAGGCAAAGTCCGCTGTACTAGCTTGGGCCATCGGCAATAATTTATCCGGCGAACCTTTAATAAAGATAATATTATCTTCGGTGGTTCCCTGAACTAATTTTGCCATATAGCGGTAATCTGAATCAAAGGGCAGCATATCGATTTCTTCATAGGCTGGGGCCTTTGAAAAAACTTTATGATACAAGGTTAAAAATGAACCATCGGTGGGTTCACCATTAATCTGCCACGTTTTATTTTCCTCAAACAACAAAGTATCATTCGCTTCAAAACCAGCCTCCAAGAATAATTTTAATTTTTCTGTCATTGGCTGTTCTTTACCAAACTCAGAAATTTTCCCGACTGGCTCATAGCCGTTGCCGCTGACCTTATAATGATGGTCATCAATCAAAAGGTCTTTGACCGTCATTTCATTTTTCGTCAAGGTCCCGGTTTTATCGGTTGCAACCACATCGACGGAGCCTAATGTTTCCACCGCCGGCAAAGACTTCACAATCGTGTGCTTGTTTTTAGCCATGTCGCTCACGCCCATCGCTAAAATAACTGAAGTAGTAGCCGGCAGTCCTTCTGGAATCGAACCGACAATCATCGTCACAACAGCTAAAGCTAAAACCGAAAGGGAATAGGTTTCAAAAAATAAACCTAATGCGAACAAAGCAACAGCAGCAGCCAAGACAACATAAGAAACGCCTTTACCTAAATTATCAATTTGGCGCATCAATGGTGACTTGCCTTTTTTAACTTGGCTAACCTCCGTTGAAATTTTCCCGATTTCCGTATCAGCCGCAGTCGCAGCAACAACGCCAAGTCCGCTCCCATTGGTCACAGAAGTGGAGGCAAAGGCCATGTTAAATTGTTCCGCCAAAGGAATATTTCCGCCAACTAAATCCTCTGCTGTCTTTTCTAACGAGTCTGCTTCACCGGTTAAAGAGGCCTCTTGAATTCGCAAATTATCGGCATCGACAATCCGCAAATCCGCCGGCACACTATCGCCGGCTTCTAAGAAAACCACATCGCCGACAACTAAATCTTCAGCAGGGATATCCTGCCGTTGACCATCCCGATAAACGGTCGCTTTCGCCGCTAACATTTCTTTGATTTTATCCAAGGCATCAGAGGCATTGGCTTCTTGATAATAACCAATTAAAGCATTGGCAATAACCACTAAGCCAATAATCACGGCATCCGAATAATGACCCATCAAAATCGTCAGTAAGGCTGCTAAGACTAAAATATAAATAATCATATTGTGAAATTGTCGTACAAAAAGTTTCCACTTTGGCGTCTTTTCGCTGGTCAGCTGATTGGGACCATTCGCTGCTAGCCGTTTTTCGGCTTCTTCAGCACTTAGTCCATTTTCAAAATTTTCTGCTTGATAAGCTTGTTTCAATTGATTGATACTCTGGTGATAATCTTCCTTCATTGTGTTTAAACACTCCTTGATTTCTTAATTTTTAGCTACACAAATAAACGCTCCGCAAAAAAATGCGCACCGCTGCCTGCTACTCGATTAAAAAATAAGGAACTTCAAAAACATACAACGACGTCTCGGCGTCAGGGTCCATTAGACTATCACCTCCAAATAAAAATTAATTTCAGCTTAGCAAAAATAACGGCAGTTGTCAAAGGGCTTACATTTTCTTAGCATTTTTATAATCATTGCAAGTTGAAAAAAATTCTTAACAACTCTTTTCCTAAAAGAAAATCTTCGTTATAATATGGACAATTAGTTGCGGAGACTTTCCGCTGAAAAAGAGGTCAAAACCATGTTAGATGCTACAACTGTCCTAGAAAAAATGGCCATGCAAAAGGTCAATTACGATAAAGTATTACGCAAAGTTATCAACGACTGGCAAAAAAATGAAGAGCGCCCTAAAATTCTGATGCACTCCTGCTGTGCCCCTTGCAGCACCTATACTTTAGAATTTTTATGTGAATATGCTGATGTGACTATCTTCTTTGCTAATTCGAATATCCATCCCGAAAGTGAATACCAGCGGCGGGTTTTAGTTCAAAAAAAATTCATCGATGATTTCAACGCCAACACTAATCATGCTGTACAGCTGATCGTCGATGAGTATAAACCCAATGAATTCGTTAAAATGGTGACCGCCGCCAAATTAGATAAAGAACCAGAAGGCGGCGAACGCTGCACCGCTTGCTTTAATATGCGTTTAGATTTAGCCGCCGAAAAAGCCGCCGAATTAGGCTTTGATTACTTCGGTTCAGCTCTGACAATTTCGCCGAAAAAAAACAGTGCTTTAATCAATCAAATCGGCATGGACATCCAAAAAATTTATAACACAAACTATCTACCCAGCGATTTCAAAAAAAACAGCGGCTACCAACGCTCAATTGAAATGTGCAAAGAATACGATGTCTACCGCCAATGCTATTGCGGCTGTATTTTCGCCGCCAAACAACAAGGCGCCGATATCAAAGCAGTCAACCAAGAAGCCAAAGCTTACGTTGCTGACCATCAGGCAGAATTGGCAGAGCTGTTGCCGGAGAGAAGGGTGAAAAATCAAGAAACGACCATTTCAAAATGAAATGGTCGCTTTTTTCTTATTTTACCGCAATCAACTTCACCCCAAAAGGTTCTAACTCGACATCGCCACTACAAGCTAGACCAGTCAGTAAATCATTACCGTTGAAAGGCAGTGTGGCTGTAACGGTTTCATTGCAATGATTCAAAACAAATTTCAAAACTTGATTGTCTTTAATTCTTGTTTTGACTTCAATGCCCGCTGGTAAAATTAATTCGGGAATATCTAAGTCAGCTAGAATCAAGTCAAACAATTCTGTCATGCCCGCCTCTGATAACATGGTGCCGACATAATAGGCTGCACCTTTGCCAAATTGATTGCAGGTGACTGCAGGCGTATCTTGATAGAATTCACCCTTACCATAATTAGCAAGCGTTTGAGCCCCTTGCGGATGGATAATATCACAAAGCATGCGACAATCCTGTTGCCTTCCATCTTCAAAGACGACTTGATAATGCGTTTCCGGTGGTAGCGCATCAAATTCCTCCACCCAGATTCCTAATAGTTCCTTCAATGGTCCCGGATAGCCGCCTAAATGAACATTATCTGATTGATTGACAATCCCGCTCATCATGGTGGTCACAAAAGTGCCGCCAGCTGCAACATATTTTTCAATCTTTTTAGCGCTTGCTTCTTCAATCATATATAAACAAGGCGCCAGCAATAAATCATATTT
The DNA here is from genome assembly GCF_054871765.1 of Enterococcus sp. LJL120. NCBI lineage: Bacteria > Bacillati > Bacillota > Bacilli > Lactobacillales > Enterococcaceae > Enterococcus > Enterococcus sp. LJL120. The sequence goes on along the minus strand of NZ_JBTXLV010000003.1, from coordinate 74,420 downwards.
TTCGTAATCGCCATCAATCGGTACCAAATCAACATCGATGTTACGACGATACAATTCTTGATAATAATGATGAATTTGTTCGACATATTTTAATTCAATTGTCGGACCGCTAGTATATTCTAGTGCCCAATAGTTTGACCAATCAAAAATAAGTCCTACTTTGGCTGGTGTAGTTGCCGTTAAGAAGCTGTCACCAAGTTGAGCCAGTTCACCGCCTAATTCAGCAACTTCTCTAAAGACTCTTGTATGTTCATTGCCGACGTGGTCAATCACAGCACCATGGAATTTTTCGCAGGCACCTTTTGAGCGACGCAATTGGAAATATTGAATCGTGTCTGCACCGTGGGCGATGGCTTGATAGCTCATATTTTTCATTTGTCCTGGACGTTTTAAAGAATTATAAGGCTGCCAGTTTTGCTGACTTGGCGTTTGCTCCATCAGCATAAAGGGCTGACCATTTTTCAAGCCCCGCATCAAGTCATGGCACATCGCTGTATAGCTTGCTGGCGTATTATAACTCGGGTAACTGTCCCAAGAAACAAGATCCATTTCTTTGGCCCATTTAAAATAATCTAAACCTTTATACGTGCCCATTAAATTTGTAGTGATTGGCGTAGTTGCATCGAATTTGCGAATTTGATTTTTTTCATCGACAAAATTTTGCAGCATTGAGTCTGACATAAAGCGGCGATAATCAATCGAAATTCCGGCAAAGGCTGTTTTTTCAGTACCAATCGCATCGCCTAATTCATTTGGTGCAACAATTTCCTCCCAGCTATAAATTTTATGACTCCAAAAAGTCATGTTCCAAGCGTCATTTAATTTTTCTAACGTTTGATATTTTTTCTTCAACCACACGCGAAAAGCTTTTTCACAATTTTCGCAATAGCATTCTCCGCCGTACTCATTGGAAATATGCCAGCAGGCTACCTCAGACAAAGCACCATAGCGCTCTGCCAATTTCCCTGCCAAAAGTGGACTGTATTTTCTAAAGGTCGGACTATTGGGACAAGCATTGTGGCGATGGCCAAATTTATGCTGGCGCCCTTCAAAATCAACCCGATTTACATCAGGGTAACGACGACTCATCCAAGCCGGCAAGGCCGCCGTCGAAGTCGCCAATACAATCTGATAATTATGTTTTTTAAGCATCTCCATAATGTCGTCCAATTGTGAAAAATCATATTCCTCTTCACTAGGCTGCAACTGGGCCCAAGAAAAAACATTGACAGTCGCCGAATTAATCGAAGCTAAGTCAAACATGCGCATATCTTCTGTCCATACTTCCTTAGGCCATTGCTCCGGATTGTAATCGCCGCCAAACAAAACTTTTTTAAATGTCATAGTAAACCTCCAACTATTTTTTCTCATTTTAACACGCTTACATGGTAGAATAGTAGTAAATAAAAACGAGAAAATATCATAAAACGAAACAATTGGAGGCGATGATTTTGCGCTATAGTTTTAATCAAAAGGATCGCAGCTTACCACTCTTTGTCGACAGCTTTGGCACTAACTGGCAGCAGGAACAGATTCAGCGGCCTAAAGGATACCCTTATGTTCATTGGCTTTTCTCTGAAAAAGGTAGTGGCACTGTTTTGATTGACAATCAAAAAATTAATTTACCAGTTGGTACCAGTATTTTAATCAATCAAACGATTCCCCACGACTACTATCCAAATGACGCTTGGGAAACAGCCTATTTTACTTTTGGCGGCGCTTTGATTTCTGAAATTATGACCTTGCTTGGCTTTGGTAACTATTTAGTAATCTCTGAAAATGCGATTGATGTTGAAAATTTTGTCAATCAATTAACGGCAGAAATTGAAAAAGATACTTTAACGACACCGTTAAAAGTATCCGGAATGATTTATTCTTTTTTAATGCTGATTAAAGAGTCCACCTTAGCTGAATCAAGCCATTATTCAAAATATCATGATTTGATTCAGCCTGTGGTCACTTATATCAAAAAACACTACGCGGAAGAAATCCGCAATGAAGAGCTAGCCCAGTTAATTGGCTATAGTCCTCAATACTTAAATCGGCTTTTTAAAGATGTCTATCAGACTTCCCCAAATCAATATCTACTAGAGTATCGGATGCAAAAGGCCAAAGAATTATTGGCCAATGAGCCGTTACTAACCATTCAAGAAATCAGTGCTGCCACTGGCTTTAGTAATGCCAGTCACTTTATTGCACTTTTTAAAAGAAGCGAACAGGTAACGCCGAAGAATTTCCGGCGGTATTATATACCACGGTAGTTTTGCTTAGGAAATTAAAGCACTCTCTGGATTATTTCCATAATAATCATCTAAATACCCTTCTGGCAATGGTCTGGGAATTTCAAAGGACGAGTTGATGATCACAAATTGTTTTGTCTTAGATGACTGAACAATGCCATTTAAAACTTCTATCGCATGGACTTGCATATTGGAACTAGCTCTATTGGGACGCCCTTTTTTAATTGACCAAGCCATTTCTGCAACACCCAAACCACGACTATTTTCGGAAAAACCAAAATTTGAAGGGATTCCTACTAGCTTCTCAGCTCCTTTTTTTTGTAATAAAATTTCACCGCCAAAACTATTGGGGTCTGCAAGTTGTAAAATCCCCTCTGTTCCATAAAAAATTAGCTGAGGTTGTTCTGGCCAAATTGATTCACTGTTAAAATGAATACTTGCATACACATTGTTTTTAAATTTCAATGTACCAATCATCAAAGTTTCATTTTCTATCTTTAGCTCCTTGCCAAAAGAGGGAAGCAATGGATTCTTAACTTTTCTTTCAGGTCTCAATGTATCCACTATACCAGTGACATAATCCACTGGCCCTAATATACTTAACATAGCAGTCAAATAGTAAATACCAACATCAAACCCTATTCCCCCGCCTTCATGAGAAAAGAAAGAAGTTGGCGTATACCATGGAGATAAATCACGGTTTACCGAAGCGTGACAAGAGACAATTTTTCCAACTACACCTTAATCTAGTAAGTGCTTGCTATTTTGAAGAGCTGAACCTAAAAAAGTATCCGGAGCACTCCCTAAATAAATCTGTTTCATTTCTGCTAACTCTACTAATTCTTGAGCTTCATTCACATGTAAGGTCATAATTTTTTCAGTGTAAACATGTTTATTAGCATTTAACATCTCCTTTATTATGGAATAATGTTTGATAGGTGGCGTCAAATTTACCACTATTTCAATAGATTCATCTTTAATGATTTCTTCTATCGCCAGTACTTTGAGATTAAACTTTTCAGCCTTCGCTTGCGCTAATTCATTTTTTGTATCACAACAAGCTACTACATCTAAAATAGAAAACTTTGATATCATATTTTCTATGTAAATATCGCTAATTGCACCACAACCAACTACTGCTACTTTCATACTATGTTGGTTCATTACTTCACTCCTCCATCAAATTATTTTTAAAAGAATACTAAAAGAGTATGGAGACTTCCTATTGAAAACCTCCATACTCCTATTTTTTACCACAATTGAATTCTATTATTCCCGGCCTTTAAACGTTGAATCGGACCAGCAGTGGCAGCAACTTTTTCATTTAACAAATCCTTCTCTACAATCAATTCTGAACCATCAGGATTTTCAAATTCAGCATCGACAATTCTTACATGAGGCAAAGTCCGCGTTGTTTGAACTTCAATAGAGTGAGTTTCGATTTCTTCAGGTAGGTCAATTTCCAAAAATACCTTTTCTCCATCTTTTGAAACTTCCAAACTAGGGTCAAAATCTGGTAAATCAAGTTTATTTTTTTCGACATTGAAGCTACTTGCTTGTTTTAAGTAGACATTATTATTAATGTATACTGGATCTTTGGCTGTCAAAAACCCTTCTAAATCCGTGGGCGCTTTCGATTGGATTTCATCAATATACTCTTTTAACGAAATATGATGACCATCATAATTACTTGTTCCAGAGAAAATTTTCTCATCTAATCCGATGAAAATATTATTGTAAAACCGATCATCACCGCCATAAACAACAGCATAACCTTTTACCTTTGTACTATGTTTTAGGTGGTAAGGAGTTGCCCGATCTCTTACATCGTGTTGCTCAATTTCCCCAGCGAACAAATTATTCACATATGCTCCACCTTGAGACATGTTTCTTAGAGAATTCCTAGATGCCAGAATATTATTGTCTATTAAATAAGGACCGTGACTTACTTCAACAAATAAATCCAAGCCATTGTCAAAATAAGTATTTTGATGGACCCTAGTACCTTGAGTTTGCCAGTCTAACCAAGTTCCGCCAGCACAGTTATAGATTAAATTATGACGAATTTCTACATCAAGAGCAGCATGTAACTTAATTCCGGAAATTTCCCAACCGTAAAACTCTCTTTTTAATGAGATATCATGGATTCGATTGTCATAAATTTTACTGAAGACGCAACCTAGATGTCCAACAATTCCATTCTGTCCACAATCATGAATATGATTGCGCCGAATTGTGTGGCTGCCAACACTTTCTTTGTTCCAACCTTGCCTTTCAGCTGTAAAAACTGATTCCAGCTGATAAGTATACCCTGGTTTATCTAAACGTTTGCTATAATAGTTATCCCCTGATTCAGCAACCTTACCTAGACTAATCCCGCTACATTTTGCGTCATGAATCTCACAATCTTCAATAATCCATCCTTTACTCCATCGAGGGCCGATTAGACCGGGTTGATTTCCTGTTGGAGGAGCCCAGGAAGTCGCTGCCTGGCATAGTTCAAGTCCCTTGACAGTAATATAATCAATACCATCTCGCTCTGGATAAAAACATGCTGGGCGCACATTGATTTCAACGAGTTCCTCATTAGGATTTACATCTTGGAAGTTTGCATAAATAATTGTTGCATCTTCTAAAACTTCTGCAAACCAAGTAAAATTCATACGTTCTGAATACCGTTCTACGCTTTCAACACCAGTAAAGAATTCATTTAATTTTTCTCTTGTAACCGGCTCTTTAACCTCTTCAAAGCTTTTGGCTTCGTACATAGCTAGACCATTCAAATATACTTCTCCAAGATGAGTTGTACGATCTTTAACAGAAATCAACCAGTCCCCCCAGACTAGTTTTTCAAAAGGATTAAAACCATTAAACAGATCATTATTGACCATACTTTTCCAAATGGGTCCCTCAATGTTGTCCCACTGATCAACTTTTTCTGATCCCTTTATTACGACTTTTTCATTTGGTGCACTTTGGTAGATAATTCTGCGAACATTACTGATTCCTGGATTTTGTGGTTTAACCCATTCACGATATTCCCCAGCATGTATAATAACTGTATCCCCAGCAGCAGCCCTCTCTGCTGCTTTTTGAATTGTTAAAAAAGGCTCTTTTTCGGTACCAGAAAAAACATCCTTGCCATTTTTTGAAACATGAAAAATTGTCATTTTCATTCTCCTTTTTTTAAAATGGTTAAATTTCTTTTTATTAAATCAGAAGATTATTTCAGACTAAGGCTGCAATTGATAAGAATCTTCAGTATATTGCATGATTTCTATTTCATTGCCATCCGGATCCTTAAGCCACATCTGCCAAGTAAAATCCGGTCCCAATTTTGGAGCTTCTTTTATATTTACCTCAGTATCTAAAAGACTTGAATACAAACCAAAAATATCTTCCACACTCAACGCAACATGATGAATTCTGTTTAATTTCCACAAGTCAGGTGATTTTCCTACAGCATCAGGATGATAGAACAATTCAATAAATTGCTTATCCCCAAGTTCCAAATACTCAATCCACGGATTTCCATCGTGGTCTTCAATGCTGAACTTATGCGTTAGACCTAAAGTATCACAATAAAAATTTAGAGACTTTTTCATCTCATGTACATTTATCCCTACGTGTGCTAATCCATTCATCCCTTAGACTCCCTTCAAAATATGGAATAAAAAATAAGCACTACTATTCTTTTATTCCACCGGCAGTTACACCACCAACGATATATTTTGATAAGAACAAATAAATCAATAGTAACGGAATAATACTTAATGATATTCCTAGATACATGCTACCGAATTCTGTACGATAAACATCTGTTTTTAGCAATTGAACTAGCATCGGCAAAGTATATTTTTCATTGTCATTGATTAAGATTAACGGCATTAAAAAGTTATTCCATGATGTTACAAAAGAGAAAATCGCCATGGTTGCTAATCCTGGTTTCATCAACGGTAGGATAATTTTATGGAATATTGATATTTCTCCCGCTCCATCTAACCGTGCTGAATCAGCTAAATCAGGATGATAGATAGTTTCTAGATATTGTTTTAAGAAGAAGACTGTTGTCGGCGAAGCTACTGCAGGTAAAATCAATGGAATGTAACTATTTAAAAGACCAAGTTTACTCATAAATTGATAAAATCCAATCATACTTATTTGCTGTGGTATCATTAGTAGGCCTAAAATAATTACAAATGCTACTTTCCGACCTTTAAAACGGTAAGCGATAACACTATACGCCGCCATCGCTGAGAAATATACGGTCAAAATTGTAGAGCAAGCCGAAATCAACAAACTATTTCTAAAACCACCAAAAATATCAAATCCCTTATTCATTAAAACTTCCCAATTATATTGCAAATTACTCCCTGGCAATAGTGATAGTCCCTGTTGAATTTGTTCTGCAGATCTGGTGGAGTTCATAAGTACTACCCAGAAAGGTAGAATACTCAATAAAGTCAAGAGGATTAAGAAAATGTATATTAACATTCTTTTTGCTTTATACGTCTTTTCCATTATTTACCCCTCACTTTGCTATTTTCTCTGAAAAATCTAAACAATAGTGTACTTAACACAATTGACAATAATAATAGAACAACCGATGCTGTAGCAGCTACATTAAAGTTTCTACTCCCCGTGAAAGCTTGTTTATAGATAAACATTGTTATAGTTGTCACGCTATTATCAGGATTTCCGTTTGTTAATAGGAAAGGAATGTCAAACATTTGTAGCCCACCAATTAGTGAAGTTACTAAGGTATATAGTAGAATTGGTTTAAGTAACGGTAAGGTAATCATTCTAAAAATTTGGTTATCTGTTGCTCCATCAACCATTGCAGATTCAAATAAAGAATTATCAATACTCAAAATACCAGAGACTAAAACGATTGTAGTCTGTCCATACCACATCCAAAACTGTATGAAGGAGACAATTAATCTCGTGCCCGAAACGCTTCTAAAAAATTCAAAAGGTTCTTCGAGTACACCCAAATTTGTCAAAATTAGATTCATAGGTCCTGAAGGATAACTAAATAGAGCATAAAAGAGTACCGCAACAGATGCAGCAGTTATTATATTTGGTAAGTAGAAAACTATTTTGAAGAAACCAGTTCCTTTTAGTTTCAATTTCAAATTTGTAAACCATGCAGCTAGTAAAAGGGCTAACCCGATTTGTGGGACAAAGTTTACACCCCACAAAATGAAAGTATTCTTAATTGACTTTATAAAAAGCGCATTATCAAAAATATTTAGGTAGTTTTTAATCCCGACAACATTAGCTTCTGTTGCCCAACCTTGTAAGTCTGTAAAGCTTAGAAAAATTGTATATAGTATTGGATATAGTTGAAAAATTAAGAATGCGATAAAGAAAGGTGCCAAAAATAAATAACCGTATCGATTATAGCGCTCAAACTTTCCTTTTCTCTTCACTTTTTTCTCTCCCTTCTTAAAAAGGGGGGATGAATTCACTCATCCACCCCCAATTTTGGCTTAATCTACCTCAATGTCAGGATAGGCATTGACTACCGCATCTTTAAAGCTTTGAACAGCAGTATCCATATCAACTTCTCCCTTAGAGTATGGAATCAAGCAATTATCATTAAATAATCTTTCAACCGTCTGATCATATTCAGTTAAAATTGTCGCATTAATATTATCTACCATTTCCGAAAACTCATTATAATGATTTTGTCCACCTAGAAATTCCTCACTATATGTGTCCTTAATCTCATTTACAACTGTTTCGCTTGAGACAAAATCTCCTGTGTCTTCTGCCCAAGTTTTCAAGAAATCTTCATTTGTTGTAATATATTCAATTAAGTCTGCTGCCTCATCTTTCATATCAGATGTTTCTGTAGCTCCAACCCAGGTTCCTCCCCAGAACCAAGATGTTGGACCTTGAATCATTCTCCAGTCACCTTCAGTAGTAGAAGAGCCATCAGCAGATGTTGCATTAGGTTTTAGCCAGTAATGCAATCCCCATGTTGGTAAGCTGTAGCCAAAAATGGAATCGCTATTCATTCCTGCAAACCATGATTCTGACTGACCTTCTGTATCTTGAGTTAATTTTTCACTAACAAATTTTTGACTCAAATCCATTAAATCATACAATGAATCATCAATAACGAGTTTACCGTCTTCAACCCATCCGTGTTCACGTTGTCCTAAAAAAGGCTTTGTCAAATCTTGAATACTAGAAACCATATAAACTGAACCATTACTTTTTTCTTTTAATTCAGTAGCTACTTCATAAAATTTATCGTAATCAGATAATGCTTCTTGCATTGCTTCTGGAGAATCAATACCTAATAAGTCATTTGCTAATGAAGCTCGATAATAAAATCCTCCTGGAGCTGCCTGCCAAGCTAAAGCATGTAAAACGCCATCCTGGTCTGTACCAACATCTTTAACATACTGGTAGGTATCTGCGGCAGCCTCATCTGATCCCAATGCACTGAGATCAGCCATCAAACCTGATTCAACGTATTTTTTTACAAATGCTGATTCAAGAGCGATTACATCCGGAGCATCATTAGTTCCTAACACTGGATCAAGTTTAGTTTCAAACTGATCAGATGGAATTTCAACAATTTTAATCTCATAATCAAGGTCTTCGTGCGTTGGTAAATAATAATCGTTAATCATTGTTGATAGCTCGTCTGTAAAGGTCCAAACAACTAATTCGTTCGAACCACTACCACCCCCACTATCAGAAGTATTATTAGATCCTCCACATCCGGCTAATAAAAATAGGCCTGCTGATACTGCACTAAACCCTAATAAATTTTTCTTCCAGTTCTTCATTCGTTTTCTCTCCCTGCTATTTTCTATAATCAAAATAATCAAAATCCGCTGCCAGTCTCGTACCCGAAGTATCAATAGCAAACATTCCAACAAACGCCCCAGTAAAGAATCCTTCTTGTGTTTCCACGACATAATCATCAGACAGATGGATGCTGTCTAGCTTATAATCAATCACTTTCCAATCACTTCCGTCGAAAGAGTAGGCATATTGATAAGAAATATGATCTACAATAGTTTTGAAGTAAACAGATTGAACACCATCTGGTATGAGTATTTCTTTGCCATATAAAGGCATTGTCAGTTTCCCATTATCACTGTCTAACAAATCAATGATCCTACCTTTTTCTTCATTATGAGTGATATGAATACTTGACCAATTTTTAGTATTATAATAGTTAGTCATTCCTGCTAATTGCATGAAATTTACAGGAGTAAAGTCTATTTTTGTTTCAGCCTCAAATTTAAAATCCTGCCATCTTCTAGCAACTAATGATTTATGAAACAAGGAATTAAAAGATTCCCTACCGAATAATCTTAAGAAACCTGGTCTTTCTACTAAACTACCTAGTTCTTCATCAAAAGGGATTCTCAGAGTTTGAAAATCAAGTGGAAGTTTTTCTTTCTCGAATTCAATCCTTGTTGGAACTTCCTCCCATACATGTTCTGGAATATTTGGTTCTTCTACCTCATCTTGCGGAAAGTTTCCGCCAACAATATATGGCCAATCATTTTCCCAATACATCTTTTGAATAGATGTTTCTCGACCTAATGGGCAATAACCACGATTTTCTAATAACGGTGTTCCAGGATGTCTTAATGGTCGGCCCATTAAATGAACGAAATACCATTCATTGGTATGTGTGTGTACAATTGAACCGTGACCAGCTTTTTGCAACTTAATACGAGGATGTGACCAAGAGCTAATTAATGGATTTTGTGGATGAATCTCATATGGTCCATCAATTGATCTTGAACGAGCAATAGTTGACGCATGCTCATATTTTGTTCCGCCTTCAGCTGTTAACAAATAATAATAACCATTTATTTTATATAAATGAGGTGCTTCAGTTAAACGCAAATCAGTTCCTTTAAAAATTATTTTCGCCTCACCAATCAATCTCTGTTCTTCATGGGAATATTCCTGTAAAACAATTCCGTAAAAGCTATGATGCGAAACTCGATAGTCCCATACCATATTTACAAAATATTTACGGCCATCATCATCGTGGAATAAAGAAGGATCAAAACCAGAGCTATTCATATAAATCGGCTCTGACCAATCTCCATCTATCGTGTCACAAGTGATTAAATAGTTATACGCATCTTTCCAATTGTTGCCTTGAACTTCTTTTACATCAGAATAAATTAACCAAAATTTTCCATCAGCATAACTTAAACACGGAGCCCATACACCACCGGAGTCAGGATTCCCAAGCATATCTAGTTGGCTTCTACGATTAACAGGATTACTGATTAATCTCCAATTTTTTAAGTCCTTAGAGTGATAAATCATTACTCCTGGAAACCATTCAAAAGTAGAAGTAGCAATGTAATAGTCTTCACCAACACGACAAATACTTGGATCCGGTTTAAAACCTGTTAAAATTGGATTTGTTATCATAACTTTTCCTTTCTGAAATAAAAATATATTTTAGTTTATTAGTACGTTAAACTAACTTATGAAATAATAATAAATTAGTCTTCAATCTTTGTCAAGCGCTTTCAAAATCTTTGTAAATTCATTTTACTAAATTAGAAAGACAACTAAACCATAGTGCAACAATATCTGATATATCTAAAGATCCAATTTAGTTGTCCCTATACTATTCCCCCGCCAACTCCCGCAGCTCATGACTCAACTCGCTTGTCGCGGGATAAACTTTCCGGTACTCTTGATAAATTTTTTGATACGCTGCGACATTTTCTCGAATTGGAAAATGTGATTGTTTATACGCCACAAATACTTCTGCACAAGCTTTCAAGTCAGTAAACCAATTTAAGCCGATAGCGGCTAGCATAGCTGCTCCTAGGCCTGGACCTTGTTCGGAGACCAGACTGGTTACTTCTGCATCAAAAATGTCTGCTTGCATCTGCAGCCAATCGGCATTTTTAGCGCCGCCGCCAACTGAAATAATTTTTTCAAATTTGCGACCAGCCACTTCCTCCATCAAGACCTGTGAATCCTTCAAAGAAAAAGTAATGCCCTCCAATACGGCTCGGGTAAAATGATTGAAGGTGTGTTGATCATCCATCCCGATAAAACTGCCGCGAATTTTACCATCGACATGGGGTGTCCGTTCACCGCTAATATAAGGCGTGAATAACAATCCCGCAGCCCCTACTGGCACGTCGTGGACGCCCTTCAGCAACTCATCAAAGGATAAACCTGCTGCAAAAACTTCTTTAAACCAGCTGAGGCTATGGCCCGCTGCTAAAGTCACCCCCATTGAATAATAACTATCTTTTTGAGCATGATTAAATAAATGGAGTTTCCCCTGAAAATCTTGGTCAGCAGAATTTTCATAGGACAAAAAGACGCCAGAGGTTCCGATGCTTGCCATGCCAATGCCTTCTGCCAAAATTCCTGAACCAACGGCGGCACACGCATTATCGGCACCACCAGCAAATATTTTAACCTCTTTGCTGAAGCCAAATTGTGCTGCCAATTTCTTTTTCAAGAAGCCAGTCATTCCCGATGATTCAATTAATTGCGGTAATAAATCCTTCGAAATAGCAAATTTTTCTAAAATTTGGGGTGACCACTGTTTTTCTTTAATATCCAAAAGCAAAGTTCCTGCTGCGTCAGAATAATCCATGTGAATTGTATCTGTCAGCCAATAGCCGAGATAATCTTTTGGCAACATTAAATGGCGCACTTGCTGCCAAATCTCTGGTTCATTTTCCTGTATCCATAAAATTTTAGGCAGAGTAAAGCCTTCTAAAGCAATATTTTTCGTAATTGCTAACAGCTCTGTTCCAAATTCTGCCATGATTTTTTGACATTGTTTTGTGGTCCGCACATCATTCCACAAAATGGCATTGCGCAAAACTTGTTTTTCTTCATCTAACAAAACTAAGCTGTGCATTTGTCCTGAAAAACTAATACCTGCCAATTCCTCTGTAAAATCAGCCACTTCATTTTTTAAAATTTCAAAAACAGCACTACAAGCAGCAACCCAATGCTGAGGATCTTGCTCGCTGTAACCAGAAGCCGGTTGAATTAATGGATAATCTTGGGCTGCTGTGGCAACGACTTCACCGGCCTGATTCATCAAAAGGCCTTTTAGCGAGCTTGTGCCTAAATCAATTCCTAATACGTAGGGCATTTTTTCGTACCTCCTAAAAAAGGCTGCGACATAAGCTAAACAGATATAATTAATCTGTAAAAATTCTTATATCACAACCTCTTGCTTCATTTTTAGACTAAATAATCATTCAAACGCGATTTGACAACTTCCAAGTGGCTAGATTCATTCGTAATATCATCGTGGGCCAAGGCATAAGTGGTCAGGCTTTCTAAATCTTCTTCGTCTGCAACAATTTTTGCGCCGATACCGGTCGTATAGCTGGCATAACGTTTTTCTTTCAAATCATCAAAGAAGCGATCTTCCTTCAAAGCGGCCGCTGCTTTCAATCCGCGGGCAAAAGTGTCCATTCCGGCGATATGGGCCAATAATAAATCATCCATTGCAAAAGAAGAACGACGTACTTTTGAATCAAAATTGATACCGCCAGGTGCGATGCCGCCATTTTCTAAAATTTCGTACATAGCCAGGGTTGTATCATAAATATTTGTTGGAAATTCATCTGTATCCCAACCTAATAAAACATCCCCTTGGTTGGCATCGATTGAGCCTAATGCATCGTAATCTCTGGCAACATTTAACTCGTGTTCAAAAGTATGTCCAGCCAAAGTTGCATGGTTAGCTTCTAAGTTCAATTTGAAATCATTTTCCAAACCATGTTTTTGAATGAACGCCATCGCCGTTGCTGCATCAAAATCATACTGATGTTTTGAAGGTTCCATTGGTTTTGGTTCAATTAAAAATTGTGGTTTGTGACCAATTTTTTCTCCGTAAGCAATTGCCATTTTAAATAGCCGGGCAATATTGTCCTGCTCAAATTTCATATTGGTATTTAGCAGTGATTCATACCCCTCACGGCCACCCCAGAAGACATAATTTTCGCCGCCGAGTTTTTTACTGACATCCAATCCTTTTTTCACTTGAGCTGCTGAATAGGCAAAAACTTCTGCATTATTTGAAGATGCTGCACCATTCACAAAACGTGGATGGCTAAACATATTTGCTGTGTTCCATAATAATTTAATGCCAGTTTGATCCATTTTTTCTTTGATTAAATCCGTAATTTCATCGATATTACTGAAAAATTCTTCTAACGAATCGCCTGCAGGTGCAATGTCGACATCGTGGAAGCAAAAATATTCAACATCTAATTTAGTTAAAATTTCAAAGAAGGCTTCAACACGATTGCGGGCAGTATCCATTGGCGTTTCCCCAAACCAAGTCCGTTGATTGACTGGATCACCAAATGGATCAGAACCATCTTGAGTCATAGTATGCCAATAAGCAACGGCAAAACGCAAATGCTCCTTCATAGTCTTCCCCATAATTACTTCTTCAGGATTGTAGTGACGAAACGCAAATAAGTTTTCTGTCGCTTTTCCTTCGTATTTAATTTTTTCAACATTTGGAAAGTAAGCCATTTTTAAATCCTCCTAAATTTTGCTTGAATTAAGTTTGTTTGTATAATAAACTAACCTTGTGATGTAAATATAAAATACTCGAAGAATTTTGTCAAGCGTTTTCAAAAAGAAATATAGTATAATTTAAATGAAAAAATAAAAAGGATTGATGAGATGATTTCCACTAAATATACAATTCGTGAACAAAACGAGGCGACTGTCTTAGCGCAAGTGATAAAAAAAGGCGAAATTTCCCGCGCAGAATTATCCAACATTACCAAGTTGAATAAAGCTTCAGTCTCTTCGATAGTAAAAAAATTAATTGATGACCAGCTAATCTCTGAGGTGGGCATTGGCAGCTCTTCAAACGTCGGCGGTCGGAAACCGACGATGATTACTTTCAACGGCCATTCTGCGCTGGTGATTGCTATTGATTTAGGGGTGGACTACATTGAAGGGATGCTCGCCTATCTTGATGGTACGGTTATTGAAACAATTCGTAAAAAAGATGTCAAGGTACAGGCAGATAATGTAGTGAAGCATTTGTCCTCCCTAGTCGATTATTTTATTGACAATCAACCTGATACTTACCATCGGATTATTGGGATGAGTATCGCTATTCACGGAATTGTTTTTGAAAACAAAATTATTTTTACCCCTTACTACGATTTAGATACGATGGATTTGCATGAACAGATTAGTCAAAAATGTAATTTCCCAATTTTTTTAGAGAATGAAGCGAATTTGGCTGCTTTGGGGGAATATACCTTTTCTTCAAAATCGCAAAAAATTATTTCCATCAGTATGCACAGTGGTGTAGGAGCTGGTATTGTCGAGAATGGTGAAATTCAATTAGGGGAGCATGGTCGTGGTGGTGAAATCGGTCATACAATTTTACGTCCAAATGGTAAAGCTTGCCCCTGCGGTAACAAGGGCTGTCTAGAACAATATGTTTCCCACAAAGTTTTGTATGATTCGATTAATAAACAAGTGAATTTGAAAAAAATTAACTCACAAATCATTCAAGAATTAGTTGAGGCTGATAATTCTGCAACAATCGAGCTATTAAAGAAAAATGCTGAATTACTCAGTATTGGTGTGAATAATGTTGCCATGCTGTATGACCCTGAAGTGGTAATTATCAACAGTTCCGTTTATCGAAAAATACCGGAGCTGATAGACGATTTGAAAACCTCCATCACTAATCGCTACCTCAATAATTTATTTATTCGTAATACCACTCTAAAAGATCAAGCAACACTCTTCGGCGGTTTTGCTTTAGCAACGCAAAACTTTTTGAACATCACGGAATTAAAATTATTAAAAGAATATCACTAAAAATGTCGTTACTTCTTCAATACAATTTTTATTCTTAAACGCAAAAAAACAGCCCCCAACCAATCCTATTTCAGATTAGTTGGAGGCTGGTTATGCTTTATTCTTTGAAAAAATCTCCATAGCCATCAATCGTCTCGCCGTCGTAATAACGAAGCAACTCATCAATGGTCAGCTGTTTTTCTTCGGGCTCGTCTTCTTCTTTAGGAAGATGCTCTTGGTGATAGATTGCATAGGCTTCGGCCAGTTTGCGAAAAACGGCCTGGCGTGACTCCCCTTCTGCTGCGATAAAAGGCAGTTGGCGGATATACGCACTAAACTGTGTCTTGCCGTCAATCGTTTCAATCGGCAGCTCTATCACATCTAAATCAACTTCTTTAAATAGTTCATCGTACATTTTTGTCTTCCTCTTTTACACTAAGCCTTGAGCTAACATTGCTTTAGCAACTTTAGCGAAACCGGCAATATTAGCGCCCGTTAATAAATCATCTTTGTGGGAATATTTTTCAGCAGTTTCTTTACAATTTTTATAAATCGTCGCCATGGTACGATCTAGCTGTTGGTCAACGGCTTCAAAGCTCCAGTTTAAGCGTTGGCTGTTTTGGGCCATCTCTAAAGCGGAGACAGCAACGCCACCAGCATTGGCTGCTTTGCCGGGACAGTAAATGATGCCCGCTGTTTGGATTTTTTTAACGGCTGCTAAAGTGGTCGGCATGTTGGCCCCTTCGCCGATAATTTTAACGCCATTGGCAATTAAAATATCGGCATGGTCTTCATTGATTTCATTTTGTGTTGCACAAGGTAACGCAATATCAACATTGCCACGATAATTCCAAACGCTGCCTTCAAAATATTCAGCTTGTGGTCGTGCTTTTTGATATTCAGTTAAACGTTGGCGTTTCACTTCTTTAATTTCCTTCAGTAATGCTAAATCAATACCCGCTTCATCGACAATATAGCCATTGGAATCTGAGCAAGTAATTACCTTACCGCCATATTCCTGCACTTTTTGAATTGCGTAAATCGAAACATTGCCGCTACCTGAGACTTGAACTGTTTTACCTTTAAAGGAATCTTGGTGTTCTTTTAGTAAATGTCTGACAAAATAAACCAAACCATAGCCAGTTGCTTCTGTTCGCACGAGGCTGCCGCCGTATTCTAACCCTTTACCCGTTAAAACACCCGCTTCTGCTCCCCGCAGGCGGCGATAAGCGCCGTATAAATAACCAATTTCTCGTCCGCCCACGCCGATGTCACCGGCGGGAACATCCAGCGACGGACCGATGTGACGATACAATTCTGTCATGAAACTTTGACAAAAGCGCATGATTTCGCTGTCGGATTTTCCTTTAGGATCAAAATCACTGCCGCCTTTACCGCCGCCAATCGGCAGACCAGTCAGACTATTTTTAAAAATTTGTTCGAAGCCGAGAAATTTTAAAATGCTTAAATCAACGGTTGGATGAAAACGCAGGCCGCCTTTATAAGGGCCAATTACCGAATTAAATTGGACACGAAAGCCTCGGTTAACCTGCCAATTTCCTTGATCATCTTGCCAAGGCACTCGGAATTGAATAATTCTTTCCGGCTCTACCATCAGCTCCACAATATTTTTTTCCAAATATTCAGGATGGTCTTCTAAAAAAGGCACGATACTTGGTAAGAATTCTTCTAAAGCCTGCAAAAATTCCGGCTGGTGGGCATCTTTGGCGACTAATTTTTCTTGTAAAGCTGCAATTGCTTGGGAACATTGTGACATCTGATTTCCTCGTTTCCGCTAATTATTTTAGGCAACAAATGCCCTTCACTAAACTTTACACTATTCCTTTTTTGGAAGCAATTTCAGCAGGCCGAAAATTTAAAAAAAGGTGCTTCTCTAAAGATTGAATTATAAATTTTCTAAAAAAATTTATGCATGCTTTCCTTGTATAAACGAGATTAAACGTATATTTAACTGAATTATTTTACTTTTTATGTATATTTATTTACTTTTTACTTGCATCCCTTTGAAAAGGGTGTTATGATACTTTCATCAAAACAAAAGCATTAAGGGGAGAAACAATCATGAAAGAAAAAGTAATTTTAGCGTACTCCGGTGGTTTAGACACCTCCGTATCAATTAAATGGCTCGTTGATGAAGGCTATGATGTCGTTGCCGTTTGTTTGGACATCGGCGAAGGAAAAGATATTGATTTCATTAAAGAAAAAGCATTAACAGTTGGTGCTAGTGAATCTTATGCAATTGATGCTAAAGAAGAATTTGCCAAGGATTTTGTTTTAATCGCCTTACAAGGCCACACCTATTATGAAGGAATTTACCCATTGGTTTCTGCTTTAAGCCGGCCTTTGATCTCCAAAAAATTAGTTGAAATCGCTCATCAAACTGGCGCAACAACAATTGCCCATGGCTGTACTGGTAAAGGGAATGACCAAGTTCGTTTTGAAGTGGCGATTGCCGCTTTAGATCCCAACTTAAAAGTGATTGCTCCAGTGCGGGAGTGGAAATGGTCACGGGAGGAAGAAATTGCATACGCTGCTGAAAAAGGTGTGCCAATCCCTGCTGATTTAGACAATCCTTATTCAGTTGACCAAAACTTATGGGGCCGGGCTTGTGAATGCGGAATTTTAGAAAATCCATGGGCAACGCCGCCAAAGGGTGCTTATGAAATTACTGCTGAGTTGGAAGACACGCCTGATACTGCTGATATTATTGAAATCACTTTTGAACAAGGGGTGCCAGTAGCCTTAGATGGCAAAGCCTTTGAGTTATATCCTTTGATTCAAGAATTAAATGAAATTGCCGGCAAGCATGGTGTTGGTCGGATTGATCACATTGAAAATCGGTTAGTCGGCATTAAATCTCGGGAAGTTTACGAATGTCCCGGTGCGGTAACGTTAATCGCTGCCCATAAAGCATTGGAGGATTTGACTTTCGTACGGGAAGTAGCCCACTTCAAACCAACAATTGAAAATCAATTGAGCCAAACGATTTATGATGGCCTTTGGTTTAATCCATTAACAGATGCCTTGATTGCCTTCTTAAAATCAACCCAAGTCTATGTCAATGGTGTTGTGCGGGTGAAATTATTTAAAGGGAACTGCATTGTTGAAGGTCGGAAATCTGACAACAGCTTATATGATGAAAACTTGGCTACTTATACTTCTGCTGATACCTTTGACCAAGATGCTGCAATTGGCTTTATCAAGCTGTGGGGTCTACCAACAAAAGTTAATGCTGAGGTGCAAAGTAAACTAAAAGCTGACCAAGCAGTCCCTAATGCTTAATCTGAAATAATTTGGCTGATGCAACTGATGTGAGGCAAACTTTTCCGAGAGAAAATAATTTTGTCCGTTGACATCTTGATTTACTTTTAGTGAGTTTCTTTTCTTACTTAACAGGAAATAAGGAAACCAGTAAATCGCCAATTTTTTCATTTAGCAGTTTACTTAAGTGAGGAGTCCATTTTCTAAAAATTAAAGGCTTCCTGTAACTGCTCTCCCCTAGAAATTTGGAGGCTGTGACATTAGTTCAAACAGAACCGAACGCTGCGAAGATTAGTTAGTAAAAGCAGCAACATATTGAAAATTTACTTCAGTGGACTCAGTTGACCTCAGAAGCAAATCAATATAGTTTGGTGGATTATCTGTTAAAAAGACTAGTGTCATAGCCTCTTTTTTACGAGAAAAATTACTTTCTCCGCTTTTTAAAAGCATTTTTTGATATACTGGAAAAAAAGAAGAGGTGACCAATTTATGGCAAAACTTTGGGGCGGCCGTTTTGAAGGCCAAAGCGAAGCATGGATTGATGAGTTCGGCGCATCAATTCCCTTCGACCAAAAATTAGCAAAACAAGATATTACCGGCTCTTTAGCCCATGTGAAAATGCTGGCTCATACGGGAATTATTACCGAGGCTGAGGCTGCAGAAATTACGAAAGGCTTAAAAGCTGTTGCAAAAAAACTGGCAGATGGCGAATTGACCTTCGCCATTGAAAATGAAGATGTTCATTTAAATATTGAAAAATATTTAACCGAAGAAATCGGGGCTGTCGCTGGCAAACTTCATACTGCCCGCAGTCGCAATGACCAAGTGGCGACGGATATGCATTTATATTTAAAAGATATAGTCAAAGAAGTTGTAGAAAAAATTCATTTTTTCCGCAAGGTCTTAGTCCATCAAGCTGAGGAAAATATCGAAACGATTATGCCCGGCTATACTCACCTGCAGCATGCCCAGCCGATTTCCTTTGGTCATCACATGATGGCTTATTACGGCATGCTGACAAGAGATCAGGAACGCTTTGCTGAAAGCCTGAAACGGATTGATATTTCGCCTTTAGGTGCTGCTGCTTTAGCCGGCACAACCTTTCCAATTGACCGGGAATTTTCTGCTAAAGAACTCGGCTTTGCTAATATTTACACCAACAGTCTTGACGCCGTCAGCGATCGGGATTTTATCTTAGAATTTTTAAGCAATTCCTCGATTATGATGATGCATCTCTCGCGTTTTTGCGAAGAAATTATTTTATGGACCAGCAACGAATTTAAATTCGTTGAATTGACGGATACTTTTTCCACTGGTAGCTCGATTATGCCTCAGAAAAAAAATCCCGACATGGCGGAATTAATTCGCGGTAAAACCGGTCGGGTCTATGGTGACTTATTTGGCCTGTTGACGGTAATGAAGGGTTTACCGCTAGCTTATAATAAGGATTTACAAGAAGACAAAGAAGGCATGTTTGATACCGCTCATACTATTTTGACTAGTTTGGATATTATGGCTGGCATGGTGGATACGTGGAAATTAAACAAAGCCCACATGGCAGAATCCACTGAGAAAGATTTCTCCAATGCAACTGAGCTGGCGGATTATCTTGCAGCTAAAGGCATGCCCTTTAGACAAGCCCATGAAGTGGTCGGTAAATTAGTTTTGGCCTGCACAAAAAAAGGTATCTATTTGCAGGATGTGCCATTGACAGAGTATCAAGAGATTACACCACTAATTGAAGAAGATATTTACGATACGCTTTCCTCCAAGACAGCTATCGCTCGCCGCCATTCCTTAGGCGGCACCGGCTTTGATCAGGTGCAAGCGCAAGTCGCTTTAGCCCATCAACAATTGGCTGACGAAGAATAATTTTTTTAAGTTGTTAGTTGCTGTAAGGAATTCATAAGCTTCTTAAGGAATCCTTAATACAACTTCACAAAAAGGTTACACTTTCTTAGGCTCACCTTAAGTTTTGCATTGTATTATAAATGCATACCAACAAACAACCCTAAAAAACACTTTTTCATTTTTAACTCCTTGCCCGCCAGCCACCCACTGGCGGGTTATTTTTTTGCCGCAAAAAAATACGAACTACTAATAATCCGCATTTTTGATTGCTAATTAATTTAAGCGGCGCCCCAAACTTCTTCAGTGATTTCTTTAATCAGCTGCAGTTTTTTCCACTGATCTTCTTCGGTAAGAATATTGCCTTCTTCGGTTGAGGCAAAGCCGCATTGAGGTGAAAGGCTGATCCGATCGAGGTCCACATATTTGGCGGCCTCGTGAATCCGGTTGATGATGGTTTCTTTATCTTCTAATTTACCATCTTTACTAGTGACTAGGCCTAGAACTACCAATTTATCTTCAGGAAGATGGCGCAATGGTGAAAAGTCACCTGAGCGTTCATCGTCAAATTCTAAAAAGAAGGCTTCGGCATCTTCTTGACCAAATAAAACTTCACCGACTGGTTCATAACCACCAGAAGTAGCCCAGGTCGAATGGTAATTCCCGCGACAAATGTGAGTAGTGATTTTCAAATCCTCTGGCAAATTTTGAACGCCCTCATTGTTTAACTTCAAATATAATTCCTGCAAAGCACTGGTATCGTATTCGCCGTTGGTCATCGTTTTCCAAAAATTTTTATCGACGAGCATGCCCCAAGTACAGTCATCCAACTTAACTTGGCGGGCGCCTAAATCATACAAATGCTGTAATGTTTCTTGGTAAGCTTTAGCGATATCAGCATATAAATCTTCCCGCTTAGGATAGAAGCGGTTAACCCAGTCTTCGTTGTCTTCCCGAACTAATTCGGCAAATAATTGTGCTGGTGCGGGGATGCTTTGGCGAATTTTTTCTGGCGCAACTAATTTGGCTAAGGAAGTGAATTCCGCAAAAACCGGATGCTCGGGATTAAAGGCAATTTTTCCTGATAAGCGGGCAGAATCAGCTCGGGTTTCTTCGCCGTGGAATAAATAGCCTTGATCTCTGACAATATGTTCGACACCGTTAAAGCCCCAAAAGAAATCTAAATGCCAATAGCTGCGGCGAAATTCACCATCACTAAAAACTTCTAAGCCGGCTTGTTTTTGTTTTTCCACGAGATCAGCAATGGCCTGATCTTCAACTTTCGTTAATTCCGCTTGCGTTAAATTGCCCGCTTCAAAAGCACTTCTCGCTTCCTTCAAAGCTTCTGGTCTTAAAAAACTACCGACGATTTCATAACGATTGACTGTTTTACACATAATAAATTTCCTCCGATTTTTTCTAGATTCGTGGACTCCATCAATAAAAAAATCCCTAGAAGAATTATTCTTCTAAGGATGTCGTTGACATGGTACCACCTTAATTTGTAAAAGTTACCTTTTACCTCTGCCAATACTTTAGCTACTAAAATACTGGAATTTTCCTAACGAGGATTGCCCCGTGTGCTCCTTAACCTTGTCTTGGAACACCCGCTCAAAAGCCATTTTCAAATTTGTTGATTCTCACCTCTTTTCAGCTACCGAGGCTCTCTGTTGAAAACTGACAAATTTTACTTTCTTTCTCATTGCGTTTGATTATTCGTTTTTTTAATCTTACTTTAATTATTTTATTTCCGCAATCTAAAATAGGTTATTTGCCTATATGGATTTTTTATCTATGGTTATAGTTTTTGGCTATATGAAATAAAAAACACAAGACTATGATTTTCATCACAGTCCGGCTTTTTCTCATTTTAATACCGACTGCTCACAATCTGAGCGCCAAAAGGCATCAATGCGAGCTTTGCCATTTTCAGAGACTGCATGGCAAATGGAATGCCAATAATTGAAATGGTTAAAAGGAACGCACTTCCTAAATGGCCAATAGCCAAAGGAATCCCCGAAAAAATCAACCAGAGAATATTTAAAATTAGACTGCCTCCGCCGCCACCATAAACAACTTCTTTGCCAAAAGGTGCCAAGGCTAAACCGGCGAATTTGAAGCATTGCAGGCCAACAGGAATGCCGATAATCGTAATACACCACAGACAGCCGGCTATAAACCACGTAATAGCCCCAATCAGTCCGCCAAAGATAAACCAAATTATATTTCCTAAACAACTCACTTAAATCCCCTCCACTTTTTAAGTTTATCAAAAAATAAACAGAAAAAAATCCGTACTAAGACGGATTTTTTAACTAGCGCCAATCCTTCAAGCGGTAACCGACACCAATTTCAGTAAATAGGTATTCAGGTTCCAGCGGATTGCTTTCAATTTTTTTGCGGATATTGGAGAGGTTGACCCGCAGTACTTGCTGGTCGCCAGTGTAAGGGCCCCACACGGCGGTCATCAAAGTTTTATAGGTCACTACTTTTCCAAGATTTTCAAAGAGCACTTTAACAATTCGATATTCATTTTTAGTTAAATGAATTTCTGTCTCCCCCTTAAATAATTGATGGCGGGGGATATCTAATCGTAAAGCGCCATTGGTAATAATTGGCTCAGCCTGTGCTTGAAAATTTTTATGGCGCAAAGCCGTACGAATCCGCGCCAATAGTTCCCTGGTGCCAAAGGGTTTGGTGACGTAATCATCCGCCCCTAAATCCAGCGCATCGACCTTGCCCTGTTCGTTATCTCGAGCAGAAATAATAATCACCGGCACTTGGCTTTGCTTGCGAATTATTTTCAATAATTCGCTGCCGTCAATATCGGGCAGACCTAAATCCAGCAAAATTAAATCCACCTCATGTCCTTGAAAATAATTCAGGCCGCTCATGCCATCAGCGGTCGTTGCCAGTTGATAGCCTTCCTTTTCTAAGACTACCTGCATAAAATCGGTAATCACTAAATCATCTTCAATTAATAAAATATTAGGCTTCATAGGAACTCTCCTCTCCTAAAATTTTGACTTCGAAAATTGTCTCTTTTCCGCCCTGCAACACTTGCAGTTGGCCGTCATGGGCCTTGATAATCGTTTTGACGATACTCAGCCCAATTCCAAGACCATTCTTCGAATCAACGGGAATCTCATCGTCACTGGATAAATTATGCAGAATTTTTTGATATTGCTGCTGAGTCATCTGGCCTTGGCTACTGATTTGAAAAGTCACAAAGGGCTCTTGATAGCTAATCTTCATTTTGACAGGTGTACCCTGATTGCCATGGCGGAAGCCATTTTCAATTAAATTGAATAGCGCCTGCTCCAATAAAATTGGGTCAGCGGCCACAAAGAGCATCTCCGCGGGCAAATCAATCAGTAATTGCTTCTCAGGATAAGCTTTGCGGCTGCGGGCTAAAACGGCCTCTGCGATTTCCTCGACAAGTTCTGGCGTTTTCGTGACCTCCATCGTATCCATATTAATTCTGGTGACCGACAATAAATTTTCCACCATCCGTACTAGCCACTGGGATTCATCTTTGACGTCTTGCAATAATTTCACTTTCGTTGCTTTAGGTAAATTGGGTTGCTCCTCGTCTTCAATCAAGGTTTCTGCTAGACCTGAAATTGAGGTCAGCGGTGTCCGTAAATCATGGGAGACTGCCCGCAAAAGATTGCTGCGGACTTTTTCCCGCTCATTTTCCACCCGCATTTCCTGTTGGGTATTTTTCAGACGGGATTGTTCTAACACGATGGCTAATTGAGTCGTGACCAATCGCAAGTAATTCAATTGATTATTTTCTAAATTATGCTGCTGGTTCCGTAAAATTCCTAAAACGGCTAGGGTTTGTCCCTCGGCGGCCACCGGCAAATAATAACCTTTGGCGCCACCTAAAGTGTCCGTGCCAAAGCCGGCCTCCCGCTGATTTTTACCGGTCCAAAAGGCGACTCCCATTTCTTCTTTAGTTTGCAATGTTTGAGCCGTTTCGGGACTGTGGCTGATAATTTCAGTTTCCGGACTGTATAAAACAATTTCCCGCTTTAAAAGGCGGGCTAAAAAACTCGTCGCCGTATCATAAATCTCTTGATTATCCGTTGCCACAACGTAGCGTTTGTTCAGCTCGTATAAAATTTCCAATTGGTGCTCCCGCTCCATCGCACTGCTGGCCTTCATTTTTAAACGAACCACCAGATTGCTGACCATTAAAGCGACAATCAGCATAATCAAAAGGGTAATCAAATAACTCGCCCGATTAATCACCAGTGAGTAACGGGGCTCAACAAATAAATACGTATAAATCACAACGCTTAAAATGGAGGCTAGGCCGCTCCAAAGATAGCCGTTTGTTAAACGGGCGGTGATTAAAACAAAGACTAAATAAATCATCATCTGATTTTGGTCGCCAAAATGAAACCACTGCAAAATTTCGGTGATAATCGTGGCACTGATGACCATCAACAAAGTAACCATCAAATTACCCCAGCCGCCTGTGGGAATCAGCTCCTGCCACCACTTTGTTTTTTGTTCCTTCTCTTGATAAGGCACTAGATGGATTTCAATGTTTGTCAGCTGTCCCAGCAAAATATCCTCTGGGTCGCTGACAAAAAGTCGTTCATACCATTTTTGGTTGAGCCGCTTGCCCATCACAATATCGGTGGCCTGAATTAACTCCGCATACTTAGCAATCGTCTCATAGCTGCTGTCTTCCTCCAGCGTGACGGTTTCAGCCCCCAGCTTTTCTCCGAGGTCTAATAAAAAACTCGCATCCTTTGTTTCTGGTTCATTTTGCGAATGCACCAAGACAACGGTCCAATCGACACCAAAGCCCTGTACTAAACGAGCCGTCCAGCGAATACATTTTTCGCCCATTTTGGGAAAACGGTCTTCGACAATTGTCAGTAGCTTGGTTTGGACTTTATTGGTGACAGCTGCCTGATTGATATAATCAGAAGCCCGCTGAATTGCTAAGCCCCGCAATTGATCTAATTTATCAAGGGAAAAAAAGTTTTCCAAAGCCTTGCGGGCATTGCCGGCCGCGTAAATTTTCCCTTCGGCTAATCGCTCAATCAATTCCTCCGGTTCAATGTCCACAACTTTAATCGAAGCCTGTTTTAAAACGGTATCCGGCACAGTCTCTTGCACTTCTACGCCAGTGATGTCATCGACTAAATCGTTCAGGCTTTCTAAATGCTGAACGTTCATCGTCGTTAACACATTAATGCCCGCTTGTAATAATTCTTCGACGTCTTGGTATCTTTTTTTATTGCGGGAGCCGGGGGCGTTGGTGTGGGCCAATTCATCCACCAAAATAATTTCTGGCTTGATGGCTAAGGCCTGATCGATATCAAACTCTTTTAAGGTGATACCACGATAAGTGACATCTTTTGCGGCTAATTGAGATAAGCCCTGCAATAATTTATTGGTTTCCGGGCGGTCATGGGGCTCGACATAGCCGACTAAAACATCCCGGCCTAATTGTTGCAGCTCTTGAGCTTCCTGCAACATGGCATAGGTCTTGCCGACACCGGCAGCAAAGCCAAAGAAGACCCGCAAGCGTCCCCGCTGCGAAGTCTCCCGTTGAATTTTTTTTAGTAATTCTGAAGCGCTTGGTCGGTTTTCTGCCACCATAATTCCTCCAATTACTCTTGACTCAATTTATCTAAGGCCAAGTTTAATGCTAAAACATTGACATAAGCTCGATTGCTAAGAAAATCCCGTTGTATTTGTGCTTTTATTATAGCATTGATTGCCTCTTCTGAAAGATTCCGTTGATTGGCAATTCGGGCCACTTGAAATTCTGCAGCGGCGAGACTGATATCCGGATCGACACCGCTGGCTGAAGCGGTGACTAAATCTAACGGCACTTGGGTTTCTGTCGGATTTTCAGCCAATAATTTTTCTTTTCGTTTGGCTACTAGGCTGGCCTGCTCCGCGGAAAACGCCGCTAGATTGCTGACTTCAGTTGGTCTTCCTTGAAAATAATCGGCTGCCTGCATGTCTTGACCGATTAATTTTGAGCCGACAACTTTGCCTTCTTGAACAATCAAGCTGCCGTCCGCTTTTTCTGAGAAAAATGTTTGTCCAACGCCGGTGATGACCAAGGTATATAAACCGCCAAACACGACAATCGCTAAAACTAAAAATCGCAGACTGGCTAAGACTGTTTGTTTCATTTTTAAACCTCCTAAGTTTCTCTGTTATAAAATAATCAGCGCCAACAGCATATCAATCAACTTGATGGCGACAAAGGGTGCCAACATGCCCCCTAAACCATAGAGCAATAAATTGTCCCGTAAAATTTGGCTGGCGGGTTTTTCCTTATAGCGCACGCCTTTTAAAGCTAAGGGAATTAAAGCGACAATAATCAGCGCATTATAAATCAAGGCGGCTAAAATCGCCGTTAAAGGACTAGCTAAATGCATCACGTTTAAAGCATTCAACTGCGGATAAATACTGTAAAACAAGACGGGAATCACCGCAAAATATTTGGCAATATCATTGGCGATACTAAAGGTTGTCAAAGCACCACGGGTCATCAGCAATTGTTTCCCGATTCGTACTACTTGCAATAATTTAGTTGGACTAGAATCTAAGTCAATCATGTTGCCGGCTTCTTTGGCGGCTTGGGTGCCGGTATTCATCGCCAGAGCGACATCGGCTTGGGCTAAAGCCGGTGCATCATTGGTACCATCGCCAGTCATCGCCACTAAGTGTCCTTCTTCTTGATAATTTCTAATCAGAGTCATTTTATTTTCCGGCGTCGCTTCGGCTAAAAAGTCATCGACTCCCGCTTCTGCGGCAATCGCCGCCGCTGTCAAAGGATTATCGCCAGTAATCATAATGGTTTTAATGCCCATTTTCCGCATATCTGAAAATTTTTCTTTGACGCCGTTTTTAACGATATCTTTTAAGTAAATCACACCTAAAACTTGTAAATCTTTGACAACAACCAGTGGCGTACCGCCAGCACGGGCAACTTTATCGACAAGTTCATCGCAATCAGCTGGATAGGTTTTGCCTGCTGACTCGACGTATTTTTTCATCGTATCAGCGGCACCTTTTCTGACCTGCGTGCCTTGATAATTAATACCACTCATGCGGGTTTTCGCACTAAAATCAATAAATTCAACTTCTTTGTCGGTAAATTCTCGTTCACGGATGTCAAATTTTTCTTTGGCTAAAACGACAATACTACGACCTTCCGCCGTTTCATCGGATAAAGAAGAAAGCTGCGCTGCATCGGCTAATTCCCGTTCGCTGACGCCAGCAACTGGTAAAAACTCACTGGCTCGCCGATTGCCCAAAGTAATTGTGCCGGTTTTATCTAATAATAAAATATCGACATCGCCAGCCGCTTCAATCGCACGACCGCTCATGGCAATCACATTTTCTTTGGTCAGCCGACTCATTCCAGCAATCCCGATACTAGAAACCAAAGCACCGATAGTTGTCGGGGCTAAACAAATTAACAATGCAATCACAATGACGGTTGATAAAGCTTCGCCATTGCCGGCTAATTGGCTGGAAAAATCCGTGAAGGGCACCAGCGTGACGGCAACCGCTAAGAAAATAATCGTCAGCGTTACTAAAAAGATTTGCAGCCCAATTTCATTCGGCGTTTTTTTCCGTTGCGTGCCCTCCACCATTGAAATCATTTTATCTAAAAAGGAGTGACCATTTTCAGCGGTCACTTTTATTACCAGAAAATCTGAGACTAAACTAGTCCCGCCCGTCACTGCGCTGCGGTCACCACCGGATTCCCGAATGACCGGTGCCGATTCTCCGGTCACGGCACTTTCGTCCACCGAAGCGGCCCCTTCAATGACTTCACCATCAGCGGGAATTTGTTGGCCGGCTTTGACATAAATCAAATCGCCTTTTTTTAAATCAGAAGAAATCACTTCGCTAAATTTTTCCTGCTGCCAATCATTTGGCTGTTGGATTTTGAAAGCTGGCACGGCTTTTTTGGCCTCTTTTAAACTAGAGGCCTGCGCTTTTCCGCGCCCTTCGGCAATCGCTTCAGCAAAATTGGCAAACAGGAGGGTCAGCCATAGGAAAAAGGCGACCGTCACCATAAACCAGAGGGGCACACTTTGCTTGGTAAAACATAAAATACTGGTGACAATTGCGCCGATATAGACGATAAACATCACCGGATTTTTTATTTGCAAGCGGGGATCTAATTTTTTGACAGCATCCAGTAGCGCCGCTTGGTATAATTTGTTCATTTGATTTTCCCCTTTTATTTCATAAGTAGTTACAATGTTTTTCTTTACTCAACTAGTTTGTAAAAAATTCAGCAATCGGTCCTAAGGCCATTGCCGGTAAAAAGCTCAAAGCGCCGATGACGACAATCACAATCATTAGCATAACGACAAAGGTTACGTTTGTGGTCGATAAGGTCCCTTCGCTGACGGCTGCAATTTTTTTCTGACTCAAGCTTTGTCCTAGAAAAAGAATCGCCGCCATTGGAATAAAACGGGACAATAGCATCATAATGCTGCCTAGAAGATTTAAAAAAGTCGTGTCCGCTGTCATGCCGCTAAAGGCACTCCCGTTGTTATTTGCCAAGGAAGTTGCATTGTATAGCACTTCAGTAAAGGCATGGGGCCCTGAATTTTTCAACCAAGAAAAAATATCTGGATGTAAGACTAAGAGCATGCCGCCAAAGAGTGTCAGCAACAGTGGTGTTAAAATTACCAGACTGGCCATCTTCATATCAAAAACTTCAATTTTCTTGCCTAAGTATTCTGGCGTGCGGCCCACTAATAGCCCCGCCACGAAAACTGCCAATAAAATAAAGGCGAGCATTCCGTATAGGCCGCTGCCGGCACCGCCGAAAATAATTTCTCCTAGCTGCATCAAAAACATTGGAATCAAGCCGCCAAATGGAGTAAAACTATCCATCATGGCATTGACTGAGCCGTTGGCAGCTGCGGTTGTGCTGACCGCCCAAATGCTGGACCAGCCGACACCAAAGCGCATTTCTTTACCTTCTAAATTTGCTTGGCCTAAAACATCTGCAAATTGTGGACCATAAGTTTCACTGATTAAAACGCCAACCACCGCCAGCAAGATAAAGCTTAAGGAAACGATGAAAATGGTTCGCCCCTGCTGCCATTCTTTAACCCAAAAGCCAAAGGCAAAAATCAGCGCCATTGGAATTAAGAGAATGCTGATATTTTCAATAAAATTTGTCAGCAGATTCGGATTTTCAAAGGGATAGGCCGAATTGGCACCATAAAAACCACCGCCATTTGTGCCTAATTGTTTGATGGCTACTTGACTGGCGACTGTTCCTAATGCCAACCATAAACTTTCACCATTTAGGCCTTCATAATTAAAACCACTACTGAAGGTCTGGACAACCCCTTGGGACATTAACAAAATCGCCACAATTGTCGCCAGTGGCAGCAATAGATAAACTAAACTGCGCACAATATCCTGCCAAAAATTGCCGATAAATTTTTGCTGCCGCTGAATTAAGCCCCGGATTAAAACGGATAAGACGGCAATCCCAATAGCAGCAGATAAAAAGTTTTGCACGGTTAAACCAAAAATTTGCGAGAAATTTGAAAGCATTTCTTCACCAGCATAAGCCTGCCAGTTTGTATTAGTAATAAAGCTGACGGCAATGTTAATAGCTAGCGGAAAGCTTAGATTTTCTGCGCCATTGCCATTGAGGGGCAGCCAGCCTTGCGTCATTAAAATTAGCAATAAAACCAGTAGTGAAAATAATGAGACCGTCAATATTGAAACCAAATATTGTTTAGCTTTCATCGTTTGACGACTAGCCGGCCCGATAATTCGATAAAATAATCTCTCAACCGGTTGTAAAAACCGCATATATTTAGGAATGTTCCCTTGTAAAATTTCTTTTATATACCAACCTAATGGTATGGCCAATCCAATTAATACGAGGAAGAACACACTTCCCTGCAATAAATTGCCGATCATTGTTGATCCCCCTTAAATAAATACCAAAATAAGTAAACCATGATTAACAGACTTAAAAGCCCCAAAACCAGATTCATAAACGTCACGTCTCCTTTACATGTTTAGCTTACCTAAAGGGGTATAAAGATAGTGTTAAAGTTTAGACATTTCTTTATGCTATCTTTATATGGGGATTTTTGAGTGAAGGTTATTTTGAATTTTTATTTGTCGGGGAGATAGAAATACACAAAACTATGGGGCTCAGGACTGGTAAAGTTTCAAAAAAACACTATATAAAAATTAGGAAACTGAACCTCTCTGATTTGTTTAAGTGGATTTAAACAAAAGGTCTCTTACACAAAAAATATTCAAGAAGGTATTTTTTTATTGTATAATTTAAGTATCTTTATAGCTGTTAAACTATTAAAATCTATGGGAGGTCTGATTATGGCTTTTGCACAAAATTCGCTTATTGTCAGCAGTTTATTTCTAGTCATTTATATCATCTGCATAGTTTTCCTCAATAAGATAAATAAAGTAACTAAGCTTACTAGCTACCTTTTTTCTTTCGCCTTTATGGGATTTATCATCTATTACAATCTGAACTTTTTTCATAATTTAAATGAAGCCAATTATTTTTTCGTAGATACAATCACAAATATCTTTTCTTTCGTCTTTTATGTGCCTTTTGTGTTGGGTAGTTTTTTCAGGTTGAAAAAATTATTAAGCAAACAGGAGCTAAAAATACTGACGATTATTGCTTATATCTTTTTGATGGGACTTTTTTTGTATCTGTGGAGAATTCTCTTTTTTGGCATGTTTGTTGGATTTGTTTAATCCTAAAGCTTCAATTTAAAGTTTGAAACCAATTAGTCTCCGATAAAAATTGCTTTGCTGCTACATTACAGCATCTTGAATGCACAAAAAAAGAGGCTGATTTTTTCAGCCTCGCTTTCTTATTATTCCAATTCCAAAACCACTTCACCTTTTTTGACAGGTCCTTCGTTGATGGTAAAGGTCTCGCCCATTTTACGAGGGAAGAGAACCATCACTGTCGCTGGCTTGTCATTGCTCTTTAAGGTTGCTAGGTCCATTGAGATTAATTTGGTGTCTTGATCCACCTTGTCGCCTGCGTTGACATAACTGGTAAAGCCGGCGCCATCTAATTCCACCGTGTCGATTCCCAGATGGACTAAAACTTCGGTGCCATCCTCCATCACTAAACCAACCGCATGTTTTGTTGGAAAGATGGAAGCAATCTTGCCGACAACCGGTGAATAAACTTCACCATTGGCCGGTTCCACCGCATAGCCGGCCCCCATCATTCCTTGGGCAAAGACGGGGTCAGCGACTTTTTCTAATAAAATTAATTCGCCGTCGACCGGCACAAAAACTTCTTTTTTCTTTTTCTTCTTAAAACCAAACATATTTTTCCTCCTAGAAATTCGTGATTAAGGTCAAAGCGACAACTAAAATGGACAATAAACCAATTAGGCCCATCAGCAAATAGCTTTCAAATTGTGTTTTCGTTGTGGCAACACCTGCTGCAATCGGTTGGTGTTTCACTGATTTGAAATACGCGAAGATCAGAGCAGCGCCAATTAAATTAGCCGTTGCCACCTGCTGAACCAAAGCAAAAATCACAAAACGCTTTAACAGCTGCTGATTATTTTGATCCTTGGATAAAGTATACATTAGAAAAGCCAGTAGTAACATCAGACACGTCAAAAGAAAAGTCAGCGTCAAGGAAGGTACTTCGGCAATCAGTGTCGTAAAACTGCTTTGACTATTAAAGGCAAACAGCAGCACAAAACTATAAAACAACACCGGCAGCAGCAGCCAATAACCAATTACAAAATTTTTAATCCTATTCGGTGTCAGCCAGTTCATCGCTTTCGTTAAGATCATAGAGAAATTCACCAAACTTTCTAAAAAGATAATCCATGCCGCAGCTGAGACTCACCAAGCTGGTGACATAGGATTTTTTGCCGACTGCAATCGGCGTTATGTAATAAAACAGAGCATAATCAGCATTTTTACTAAAGAAATTATCACCAAAAGCTGTGAAGGCCATCGTGGTGATACCCCGCATCTTCAGAGAAATCAAATTTTCTTTGACTTCCTCCGTTTCACCGCTTAATGAAACAAAAATCACCATATCGGTTTTTTTAATCATTGGCATCGCCATATCAAATTCCGTGCTGTTGGGCAGACAAATCACCCGCTTTTCAACCGCCATCATCATCTTGGAAAATTCATCGACAATTTTCCGCTGAGAATAGCCAGTACCATAGCAGTAAATCGTTTCTGAACGATGCATCTCCTGTAAGATGCGACTGAAATCAACATTGCCTAAATAAGCAATCGTCCGTTGAATATCCTGCTGCTGGGCGTCAAAAATATCCACCTTAGCAGCGGTAGTATCCTCCTGTTGATTTTGCTTAATAAAATACTTAAACTCAGAAAATCCGGTAAAGCCAATCTTTTTCGTCAAACGTAAAATTGTTGATTTTGACGTATGGACTGCCTCGCCTAACTCAATGATGCTCATCTTAGTGACTAGCGCCTGATTGTCAAGGATATATGCCAAAATTTCTTGGTCCAACTCACCTAAATCCTTTTGATGCTGTCGCGCAATCGTTTCCAAATTCATAATCGGCCTCTTTTCTTCATCCTCTTTTATTTATTATAGAAGAAATAAGAAAAAATATGAATGGAAACTTTTTTATGTTGCCGAAAAATCAAGAAGTTTTCTCAGCCATCAGAACAAATTGAAATTGCTAAAAGTCAGACTGGAGTTTTTAAGGCTAAATTTAGGGGATTTAGCCGCCTAAAAATCCCCAGCCTCTTTTAGCGTAATTCAATTTAATTTGTTTAAAGATTAGCTCTTTATTTTAGTGTTGGCCAAAATTCTTGATTGGCTTCTAATAAGTCATCTAAAATTTCTCTGGCAATCCGCGCATTTGGTACAATTCTGGAAAGAGTCAAGGCTTGCCATAGTTTTTGGTAAGAGCCTTCTTCCCAAGCCTGCACCACTAATTTTTCTACAGAAACTTGTTGTTCCATCAATCCTTTTTGGAATTGTGGAATTTTCCCTTGAGTTAATGGCTCAGGACCATTAGCGCCGACGATACACGGCACCTCCACCATAGCCGTTTCATCAAAGTTGACGATTGCTCCTTCATTTGGCACAATCAATAGCATTCTTTCGTGGGTGTTATACGCAATTGCTCTGGCTAAATCGACAATGTAACTGGCATGTTCATCAACTTCTAACGTCATGCCAGCTGCCGTGCCAGCTTCAGCAATGCGATTACATTCACCGAAAACATGTTTTTCTCTGCCCGCCATCACTTCATTGGCACGAGTGTATTCTGGATTAGCGTGAGCTACTTCGTCTTGTGGGTATAGATAATATTTCAAATAAGTATTTGGCAACGTCTCAGGATCAACTGCATAGACATCTTTAGCTTTGGCAAACGTATGCATCCAGCTAGCGTCGGTATGTTGCGA
This sequence comes from Enterococcus sp. LJL120, assembly GCF_054871765.1. NCBI lineage: Bacteria > Bacillati > Bacillota > Bacilli > Lactobacillales > Enterococcaceae > Enterococcus > Enterococcus sp. LJL120. Next base: position 40,776 of record NZ_JBTXLV010000003.1, on the reverse strand, counting down.
TTCTTCAATTTCATCCTGTAACGAATAGCCGTACTTGTTAACATGTTCTTTAATTTTTGGCATTAAGTCATTGCCTTCAAGGTCACGGATATCTGTCCACCAGCCAAAATGATTCAAGCCGTAATAACGGACAACCATTTCTTTACGGGAATTCAGACCAACGGATTTCGCCATCCGTTCTTCAATCCCTACTGGCATGTCACAGATATTGATAATTTTTGAATGTGGTCGTAATTTACGGGTCGCCTCAGCCACAATTGCTGCCGGGTTGGAATAATTTAACATCCAAGCATCCGGTGAATATTTTTCCATGTAATCGACTAATTCTAAAACGCCGCCGATTGAACGCATCCCGTAGGCAATTCCGCCAGGTCCACAGGTTTCTTGGCCGACAACGCCGTATTTCAATGGAATTTTTTCATCTTGTTCCCGCATCGCATACAAACCAACGCGAATATGAGCCATCACAAAATCGACATCTTCAAAGGCAGTCTGAGGATCAGTCGTGGCAACAAAGTTAATTTCTGGTGCCCGTTCTCGAATAATAATTTCGCAGGCATCGGCAATTTGCTGTTGCCGTTCCTCTAAGTTGTCATAGAATTTAATTTGGCGAATTGGAAAACGCTCCAGATTATCTAAAAGCATCAAGACAATCCCCGGTGTAAATGTACTGCCGCCGCCAGCGATAACGATTGAAAATTTCTTCATTTTGTTCTTCTTCCTCTCATTTTTCCTGTTTAGTCGTTAACTTGTAATAATTGTTCAAATTGTTCTCTGACTTGTGGAACATCTAAGCCCACAATAACTTGGAAGGCATTGCCTTTGCGGACAACCCCGTGGGCTCCGCCTGAACGAAATTCCTCGTCGGCTCCCACTAGATTTTCATCTTTAACGGTAATCCTTAAACGAGTCGCACAGTTGTTGACCTTATCAATATTATCGGAACCGCCGAAAGCTTCTAGATAAATAGCTGCTTGTTCAGTATATTGGTTGCCACCAGCGATTGCACTAGCACCAACTGGTTCGCCAGCTTGTTTAGCTTTGTAATCTTTTTTAGTATGCAGTTTAATTTCTGCTGCATCTGGTTCCCGTCCTGGTGTCGCAAAGTTAAATTTCAAAATTAAGAAGCGGAAAACAACGAAGTAAATTAAGGTAAATCCTAAACCGATGGCAATTTGCGTGAAAATCATGCCGCTGTGGTTGGCAAAGAGCGGTAACCAGTTTTTGGCAATCATATCGATTAAGCCGCTACCCATATCGCCGACAACTCCAAAGGCAAACATCGTTGCAGACATTGAAGCGGCTAAGAAAGCGTGGACCGCAAACAATGCAGGTGAAACAAATAAGAAGGTAAACTCTAGTGGTTCGGTAATCCCTGCTAAGACAGCTGTCAACGTTGCAGGAATTAAAACGGCCAAGACTTTTTTCTTGTTTTCAGGTTTTGCGGTAAAGTAAAAGGCTGCCGCAATCCCCGGTGAAGCGAAGATTTTTGAGTTTCCGTGTAAAGCAAAGCCGCCTTCTGGGAACAATTGTTTTAGCGGTGTAGTCGTTTGCGAGAACTCATTTAAATGGGACATCCAATAATTAACAATTCCGCCTTCAACAACTGCTGGTCCAAAAACAAACGGCGTGTAAATGAAATGATGCAGCCCGGTCGGAATCAATATTCGTTCCAAGAAGGTGTAGAGCCAAACGCCAAAGACGCCGGCACTCGCTAGAAATCCTTGCATCGAACCGATACCCATTTGAACTTTCGGCCAAATCAGACAGAATAGAAAAGCGACAGGTAACATCACGAAAAATCCTAAAATTACAACAAAGGATGATCCTTGGAAAACTCCCAAGAAATCTGGTAATTTTGTATCGAAGTAACGATTGTGGAGAAAAACAACAATCGCTGAAATTAAAATTGCGCCGACAATACTAGTGTCTAAGGTTTTGATACCGGCGATTAATTTCAAGCCGCTTTCGCCGCCAACCTCTTGATTGTAGTTGACTCCGAAAAAATCACCGAAAAATTCTAACATGCTGCCGATAAAATATTGAGCCGTCAGATAAACGACAAAAGCCTCTAGCGCAGCGCGGGCATTCGCCTTTTTAGCTAGACCAATCGGCAAGCCGATGACAAATAATAATTCCATTTGATTAAATACGGTCCAAGCACCATTTTCAATAATGGTCCAAATACTGTACCAAGTGGTGCCTTCATTGGCGATGCTGCCGATAATTAACGGATTTTTAAAAATAATTGCTACCGCCAACATAATCCCGGAAAAAGAAAATAGTAAAACCGGCGTAAACATGGCCCCACCAAACCGTTGGATCTTTTCCATCATAAGTGAACTTCCTCCTCTTCTCTGTGCAAAAACTATTCTTATTTTTGCTGGTACATTAGTTATACCAATCCTGGTATCCGCTTACAAGACTTCTGGTTAATCCTGGGAACCAGCACCATTGAATGAACCAAAGTGTCAGGCGCTGGGAAATTTCCCGCAGCTAATTTTAGACAAAAAAATAGCGAGAAGCAGTTCCGTCTCCCTACCCATTTCAGCAGACGACTGCTTCTCGACATTCTTTTTTTATAAATTTAAACTGGTTGCTTTTTCCTCCGCCAATTCAAAAATCTTTTCAATTAGGAGCATCACTCGGCGAACCTCAGCATTTTTGACAATTGGTTCCGCTTGGCCAGCGACGACTGCAGCAAAATTTTCATAAAAAGTTGGGTATTCTGCTTTAGCCTCAGGGAAACTTAAAACTTCCACCGCATCCTCTGAAGGCGGCGCCATCGTTTTAGTTAGACCAACGCCAGCTTGAATCGGCGCAGGTGCAGCGGCGTAGGCATTCTCAGCACTGGCAATAATTTCTCCAGATAAATCCCAGTCATCAATTTTGGCGGTACCTTTAATGCCCTTCACGTACCAACGGGGCAGTTTAGTATAATTCGTGGTTCCCACTTCAATTAAACTCCGCAGACCATCTTCAAAAGTCAGATAAACGATAAAACCATCATCGACTTCATCCCCTAAAATAAAACTCAAATCAACGGCGATGTCTTTAATCGGACTGTCGACTAGAAAAAGCATTTGGTCAAACAAATGCACGCCCCAGTCTAAGATCATACCGCCACCATGCTGTTTCAAATGGCGCCAGTCGCCGGGAATTCCGTTCGCACCCTGCACCCGAGATTCGATTTGAAATAAATCGCCAATTTGTTTTTGACGATACAAGTCCCGAATAATTAAAAAATCTGGATCCCAACGGCGATTTTGATGGACCATAAACGTATTACCGGTTTCTTCAGCTACTGCTAAAATTTCATCCAGCTCGGCCACATTCATCGCCACCGGTTTTTCACAAATAACCTGCTTGCCTGCTTTCAAACTGGCAATTGCCAATTCCTTATGGCTGTCATTTGGCGTGGCAATCAAGACCGCCTCAACCTTTTGATCTGCTAACAGTGTCTCTAAATTAGTAAACACCTGCAGGCCATTTTTTTCCGCTTCCTTTTGACGGGTTGGATCAATATCATAAATACCGACAACTTGGACGCCGGGATTTTGTTCAGGAATCAAAGTTTTCACATGATAGCTTCCCATGCCTCCGTAGCCGATTACTGCTAAGTTCATAAGCTGCCTCCTAAAAAAATAATTTTGCAACTAACATCGAGGCTGTCTTTTTGAGAATAAAACTTCAAGCGCAGCCCCGAACGATTTTTTTACTTAATACTTATGCCCACCACATATCAGCCGGCATATCTTTAATCATTACACTTCTTAAGTTGGTGATTGCCCGATTTAAACCTTCATCAATCGACATAATTGGATCTTCATGTTCGATACTCAAGACATAATCGTAGCCGTAAATCCGCAACGCTGAAATAATATCTGACCAAACCTTCAAATCATGACCACAACCAACTGAACGGAAAGTCCAAGCCCGCGTTTTAACATTGCTGTAAGGCTGCATATCTGTTAAACCATGCATATTGATATTGTCTTGATCTAAATAGGTATCCTTTGCATGGAAATGATGAATAGCATTGTCAGCACCTAAAATTTTAACCGCCGCAACTGGATCAATTCCTTGCCACCACAAATGACTTGGATCCAAATTACAACCGATGGCCTTGCCAGCTGCATCCCGCAGGCGCAACATTGTATAAGGTGTGTGGGCTAAAAATCCACCGTGTAATTCAATCCCGATTTTCACGCCGGCACTTTCAGCAATGCCGTTGATATTTTTCCAATAAGGAATCAGTTTTTGGTCCCATTGATATTCATAGCTGTCTGTATATTCAGTTGGCCACGGTAAAACGGGCCAGTTCACTTGTGTGTCAGTGGCATTTCCGCCGGCAACTCCAGAGAAGCCGTTGACAACTTCAACGTTCATCAGGCTAGCTAATTTAATGGTTTTTTGTAATAATTCATCAGCTTCTTTAGCAACCGCTGCATTTGGTGAAATTGGATTATGATGGGCACTCAAAGCAGAAATGCTCAAGCCTTTGTCCGCTAATTTTGCCAAATAATCTTTTCTTTCATCACTAGATGCCAATAATTTATCAATATCTAAATGGGCATTGCCGGGAGAACCACCAGTCCCGATTTCGACTGCTTCCAAACCTTTTTTAGAAACCACATCAATCATTTCATCAAAGCTCAAGTTGTTAAATAATGGGGTAAATACGCCTAATTTCATCTAAAATTTCCTCCTAGTTTAATTAAAAAAAATTTTACTTCTAAAAAATTACAAATATGTCTTTAAATTTTGATAGCCTTTAGCAACAGCTACCAGTGGATCAATTCCCTGAAAAGCTTCCTGTTCAACAATCAGCCATGGCAGCTGCTGTTCTTTAGCAAACGCAACATACTCGGCAATTGGTAAATGGCCTTGACCGATAATCGTACTCTCTTGGGGATTGTCCTGCATGTCTTTGATGTGCAGTAAGCCAAGCCTCTTTTTATGGTTATTTAACCACTGAATGACATCTTTTTCGGCATAGGCTAGCCAATACAAATCCACTTCTAATTTCAATTCAGGCACAGCCGCCAGCATTGCCTCTAGCACGTCAAATTCAGGAATTTCGGAAAACTCATGGGCATGATTGTGGTAGTACAGCTGAAAACCAGCCGGCTGAATTTTTGGCACCAATACTTTTATTTGTTGGAAAAACTGTTGCCATTCCTCTTGCGTTTCAAAGGTCGCATAAGGAATTACAATATTCTGATTGCCTAATGTTTTTTCAAAGGCCAAGCTTGCCTCAAGATTTTCAAAAAGCTGCTGATAGGGAATGTGGGAAGCAGCGGCTGTCAAATTCAACTCGTCTAAAGCCTGCTTGATTTCCGCTGCCGCAACATCAAAATAGCCGGCAAATTCAACACCTTGATAGCCCATCTCACTGACTTTATTTAAAGTTCCCAGAAAATCATTTTTGATACTATCTTGAACGCTCCATAGCTGCAACGCACTTTTCATAGCTCGTTGCCCCTAGTTTTTCAAAAAGACGGGCTCGCCTTTTGCGGAAGATTGATAAATAGCCTCCAGAATTTCTGTTACTACTAGCGCTTCTTCTGGTTTCACAACAGGTTCGGTATCATTTAAAATGGCTGCCACCCAAGATTCTGCTTCTTTTAAGGCAGGATCATCTCCAGCACCATCGTAAAAATCAACGCCGCCTGTTTCCAATTCAATTTTCTTTTCAAATAAAAGACCGTGATCTTCACCATTAATACTCAGGCCATCATTCATATCAGCGCCGCCTTTAGTCCCGGCTAAAGTTGTTTTAGCTTCTTTGACATCTAGGCTGTTTAAAGCCCAGCTGGATTCTAAGAAGATTGTCGCGCCATTTTCCATCGTGATAAACCCAAATGCTGAATCTTCTACCGTGAATTTTTCTGGGTCCCAAGGTCCCCAAGCATTGGCGGCATTTTTAGTTTGTGATAATTGATGGTAGGCTTTACCGACCACAAATTTTGGTTTGTAATTGTTCATCATCCACAAAGTTAAATCTAAAGCGTGGGTGCCGATATCAATTAATGGTCCGCCCCCTTGTGCTTCTTCATCTAGGAAAACGCCCCAAGTTGGGACTGCCCGCCGGCGAATCGCATGGGCTTTGCCGAAATAAATATCGCCTAATTCACCATCTGAACATACTTCGTGTAAGTATTGAGAATCTGTCCGGAAACGATTTTGATAGCCAATCGTTAATTTTTTGCCGGTTCGTTTGGCAGCCGCAATCATTTCTTTGGCTTCGGCACTGGTTTTGGCCATCGGTTTTTCACACATTACATGATTGTCAGCTTCTAGTGCTGCAATCGTTAATGGCGCATGACTGCTGTTTGGTGTGCAGACATGGACAACATCTAATTTCGCTTCTGCTAACATTTTTTTGTAATCGGTGTAGACTTCAGCCGTTTCAGTTCCAAAATCAGCCTTCGCTTTAACTGCCCGCTCTTCAATAATGTCGCAAAAAGCTACCATTTCTACTTCTGCAACCTGTGCCAATGAGGGCATGTGTTTGCCATTGGCGATTCCACCGCAACCGATAATTCCAATTCTTAAAGTCATTTCATTTCCTCCTGCTGATAATACATTCATTTTTATTTTTTTGGTTTGCCGACAGTCTCACGAATCACTAATTCTCCTGGCAGAGAAACCAATTGCTTCCTTTTTTCTTGGGGCTTTTGCATTTCCTTAATAAGCATTTCCATCGCTTGTTCGCCTTTATTGATTTGATTTAAACGAATCGTCGTCAACGGCGGGTCGCTATATGCTGCAAAACGAATATCATCAAAACCGATAATCGACAAATCCTCCGGCACCTTTTTGCCATGCACCCGTAAAAAGTGGATGAACTGCAACGCTAGATCATCGCCGTCAACAACGACACCGGTAAAATTGTCAATTTGCGCCAATAGCTTGGACATTTGTTCCTCGTAAAAAAAGTTTTCTTTTCTTAAAGGCAGCTGCTCTTGTTCCATCGTTGCTTTAAACCCGTGATAGCGTTCTTTGATAACCCCTGGCTGCTCTTCGTCAAAGTGATGACTCAAAAAAGCAATCTGGCGATGGCCTTGGCTGATTAAATAGCGGGTGGCTTTTTTACCCATTTCAAAATCATCTGTATTGATTACAAAGCAATCAGGATAATCTTTTAAGCTTTGATACACCTTTGGCTCCAAATGGGTATCGACAAAAATCGTCGGCTCCTTTAATTTCCCCCGCACTTTTTCAAACATTTCCTGAGAAAAACTAACGGCGATAAAGCCTTCAAACAGCCAATTATTTTTAATCGTCAAAATCTCATCAACATTGGTGACATTATGAATCAAGGTAAAGTAGCCTAGCTCTTTGACCTTCCGCTCGACCCCTTCTAACACCTCTGAGGCAAAGGGGGTGGAAAAATCAACCGGACCCGCCGCCTCGTGACTAAAATACAACAGACCAATTAGTCTTGAAGAGGAGTTGACTAACGAGCGGGCGTTCATATTGGGAACATAATCATATTTTTTAATAATCGCTTGAATGATTTCTCTCTTTTCAGCAGAAACCCGATGAGCCTTATTATTCACCACATTGGAAACTGTTGTGACACTGACTCCGGCTTCTTGAGCGATTTGTTTGATTGTGACCTTCATCCATCTTCTCCTCTAAAAATTTTTCTTAATCAGCTAGCCTCCTAAGATTTTTATTTTAGTTTAACGTTAAACTCATTCCTACAAAAAGAAGTTTAACGTTAAACTAAAAAATTGTCAACGATTTCAAAAAAATAATTTCAAATTTTTTTTGAAGTTGAAAAGAAAGCAATCCATAGCTGTGATAAATCAGTTTTATCAAAAAAACGAATTGGAATTTCTGCTGGCATTCCTTTATGATGAAAGAAGCTTAAACATGTGAAAAAATAAACTTTCCGAAACACTTTTAATTTAATGTTACTTTGAAAAAATTTATAGGATTTGTGAGGTCAGCTACAATGACAGAAAGATTATCCGGACACACCCTACTAATCAGTTTAATTGCGACACCTATTCGCCACAGCCTTTCACCAAAAATGCACAATGAAGCCTTCGCCAAGCTTGGCTTAGATTATGCTTACTTAGCCTTTGAAGTCGGCAATCAAGAATTAGCCGATGCAGTGAAAGGGATTCGGGCGCTAGGCATTCGTGGCTCAAATGTTTCCATGCCTAATAAACAAGCCATCCTTCCCTTGTTAGATGAATTATCTCCAGCGGCGCAATTAGTCGGCGCAGTCAACACTGTGGTTAATCAAGACGGCAAAGGCCATTTAGTCGGCCATATCACCGATGGCACTGGCGCAATGCGTGCTCTCAAAGAAGAAGGCGTCAGCGTCAAAGATCAAATCATCACGATGACTGGCGGTGGCGGAGCTGGTACGGCGATTGCAATTCAAGCCGCCTTAGATGGTGTTAAAGAGCTGCGGATTTTTAATATCAAAGATCCATCCTACGCTAATGCTCAGGAAACGGTCGATAAAATTAATCAGCATACAGATTGTTTGGCCACCTTAACGGACCTCGCTGACCAGGAAGCCTTCAAAAAATCAATTGCCGAAAGCAGTATCTATATTGATGGAACCGGCGTCGGCATGAAGCCTTTAGAAAATCTTAGCTTGATTAACGACCCGGAAATGATTCGCCCAGATTTAGTGGTCTTTGATGTCGTCTACTCCCCAAGAGAAACAAAATTACTAAAATTTGCCAAAGAGCATGGTGCTAAAAAAGCGATTAATGGCTTGGGCATGATGCTCTATCAAGGAGCGGAGGCCTTCAAATTATTCACCGGCGAAGAAATGCCGGTGGACTATATCAAAGCTATTCTGTTTGACGAAGAATAGCAAAAATAATTATCGGAACTGATTTGCCTCTCTTGAAAAGAATCTTTACAATGGTACTAGCTACTCTTCAAAGTTGAGGCGCTCCTGCCGCAAGTGAAATGAAGGAAAAGGATTGATTGATGTGAAAACCGTTAAAGTAGGAAAGATTGAAATTGGCTCAGGCCTGCCGAAAATTATTGTCCCGCTGGTGGGGCAAACCCGCGATAAAATTATCGAAGAAGCCCAACTCGTTGCCCAATTAGATTGTGATTTAGTAGAATGGCGGCTAGATTTTTATCAAGACGTTTGCAATTTTCCTCAGACTCTTGCCCTAGTCAAGGAAATCAAAAACATTATCGCTAAACCACTACTGGCAACGTTTCGCACCCAAGCAGAGGGTGGTGAGATGGCTCTGCCAACGGAGGATTATTTCGCTCTTTATCGTGCATTGATTCATGATGCGCAGATTGATTTGTTGGATGTGGAATTGTTTTTACCAGCGGAACCCGTGGCAGAAATTGTCGCAGCCGCCCAAGCAAACGGTATTAAAATCGTGATGTGCAATCATGATTTTCACGCCACACCGGCCAAGGATGAAATTATTAGCCGCTTGCGGAAAATGCAGGATAAACACGCCGATATTTGTAAAATCGCCGTCATGCCGCAAAATGCCGCTGACGTGTTGGTCTTACTCAGCGCCACCGAGGAAATGAAACGAAAATTTTCTGATCGACCGCTAATTACGATGTCGATGGGCGCTTTAGGCATGGTCAGCCGAGTCTCCGGTCAAGTCTTTGGTTCAGATGCGACATTCGGCGCTGCCAAAACCGCCTCAGCCCCCGGACAAGTGCCAGTTGCTGAATTAAGAAGTATTTTAAAAACTTTACGAGTGGAATAACATTAATTTATAGGGAGATTTACTCCTTAGAGGTGCTATTTCTCCCGTGTTTTAGGAAGTCTTTTGCGCAAACTATAAATTGACACACTTACTACCTACTTGCAATGCATATTTTTGAATGCTTAGTTCTAACTAAACTAATATTCATTTAAATGTTTGATTCTAAGCAAATTGATACTCGTTTAAATGTTTAATACTAATTAAACACCTATCCCAGCTTGTTTTTTGCAAAAAAAATAACCAGACGGCTGACCTTCTGAGCACTCTTCAGCGACTTTATTCGCTGTGTGAAGTTGCTCTTTAGGCCAGTTGTCTGGCTTTATTTTTATAGTTCAGCTAATCTGTTTGGCTAAAACCTTTTGACTATCGATAAACCAATAGTCCTCTGGATTCCCCTTTAATGCGGTGAAGGGAACGGGGGTTTTTCCCTGTGCCCGAACTTTTTCCAGTAAGTAATTCCGCAAAATCCAGACATCTTCGATTGCTTTTGGCTTTAACATCAAGAGACTTTGTAAAGTTGTGACAGAAATTTGCAAATCTGCTGCAATTTCACTTTCGCTTAAGCCAGTGAGTTTGATATTTTCAACAAATTCTTTTTTAGTCCGGCGACGTTCTAATGGATTTAGTGACATAAGATAACCTTCTTTTCTAAACAAACCTAAGTTTACTCTACTCCCCACCAGCTTTTTTAGCAAATTAATTTGCCGGATTTAGAGGATTTATTAGATTTTTTGTCTAGAAGCTTATTTAGAAAAACTAAAAATACAATCCTTGATCATTTCTAACTGTTTCCTCAAACTGATGTCCTCTGACAATTTTTCTTTAGAGAAGCAACACTTTAATTCTGATGAGCGCTGAAGGGTAGTTTGCACTTTAATGTAAGCAATAGGTACAAGGCACTGCTGAATTGAATTGCCCCGACAAAGAAAAAAATTACATGCAGCGGTGTAACGCTCCAGAGCATCAGACATTGGATGATAATCCATAGCATTAAAATGCCCCCCATTAAGACCGCTAAAAAGACTGCGCTGGCCTGCTTTTTTAAAAACAGCAGGCCGTTCACCAAATTGCCGCCGCTTAAAACTAGCAAAAGAAACAAGCCCGGAATTAAAAAAGTTTGAAAGGGCGAATTTTTAAGGGCCTCTGCCGTCAGTCCCATACTCTCTGCCGCTCCGGGAATCAAAGCGGCCAGACTACCAAAAAAAGCGCCAATTGCCATGAAAAAATTGATACCTACATTAACACGTCTAAAAAGTTTTATCTGCTTGATGGTACTCTCCCCGATTCTACTAGTCGTTTCCTTTGATTATAAAGAAAGCCTCAGCTGATGGAAAGGTTTTCCAAGGAAAGCAAGCTGTTAGTTGACGCAAATTTTAACTAATAATCTGAGGAGCATGGGTTTCACATTTTTGCGGTGACCGCTATTTTTTTCGCAGACAGTAAGCTTCTACTTCTTAGCTAAGAAAAAGCCCTCGCCAAAAAAGCGAGGGCTAAACAAGCTATCCATATCTTTTGCTGTAGAAAAGTTCTAAGCGTTTTTGGAAGAACTCAATAATTAAACACAGCATCCAATAAATTAAAGCGACTAAAATATACATCGACATATAATCAAAGGTGCGGCCGCCGACAATCTTAGCCTTTTGAAAAATATCCGGTATCGTAATCATCGCCGCCAGTGAAGTCCCTTTAATAATATCGATAGCAACATTACTCAAAGCCGGCACGGAAATCCGCACTGCCTGAGGCAAAATAATCAGACGCATCACCTTGCTAAAAGGCATGCCCAGCGCATAGGCAGCATCCCATTGACCAGAATCAATTCCGACAATCGACCCTCGATATATTTCACCGATAAAGGCGCTGCTGGTTAAAGTGAAACAAATAATCGCTGCCGTTAAAGCATTTAGCCGGTACGGCAGGCCGAAATACAAAATAAACAACAGCACTAAAGCCGGCACGCCCCGCAAAAAAGAGATATACACTCTGACGATGGCATTGATGACTTTATTTTTCACCAGACCTAAGACTGTCAACAAAATTCCCAAAATATTCCCCAGCAGAAATGAAGCAGCTGCTAAGCCGATTGTATAGGACAAACCGCTTAAAATAAAAGGCAACGACTCCCACATCAAAGCAAAATCAAGCTTGGGAATATACATTAGTCCACCGACACCGTTTCCGTGATTTCCACGTCAGGCTTAACTGATACATCGGCATTAAAGTATTTTTCAGAAATTTCTTTTAAAGTCCCGTCTTCTTTCATCTCGGTCAAAGCGGAATTAATTTGCTCCTGCAAAGCTCGGTCTTCTTTATCCATTAAAAAGCCAGATTCGCTTTCGTTAAAATAGACATCTTCTAAAATTTTGACAGGAATATCCGGCAGTGCTGCCACTGACATTTTTTGCAAGTAGTAATCATTTAAAATAACGTCGGTCCGGCCATTGGCTACATCGGTGAGGTATTGGTCATTAGTCGCATTATCGTAGGTGACTAATTCTGCACCATAAGCTTCGGCAATTCGCATATAGCTGGTATTTGGTTCCCCAGCGGCTTTTTTCCCTTGCAAATCTTCCAAAGAAGCAATCCCAGAATCATCACTTTGTCTGACAATCATGCTGTCAAAAGAGTATTTATAAGGCTCAGATAAACTGAAATATTTTTTTCGATCCTCAGTGCTCAAGCCAAAATCATTAGCAGCGAAATTACTTTCGCCATTTTGCACAGAGGTCACTTGTCCATCGACGTTGTATTCTTTAAATTCAATATCCAAATCCAAACGATTGGCAACTTCTTGGGCAATCTCAACATCATAACCAACTAATTCGTTATCATCATTGTAATAAGAAGAAGGGTAAAGTGTTCCTGATGTTGCCACTACAATTTTCCCAGCAGATTCCACGTCGCTCCAACTAGTATCGGCTTGGGTACTCGAAGTTGTTGATGAAGAATCATTGCCGCAGGACACCAAAAATAAAGTTGCTGCCGCAATTGTCAAACCTGTTAGCCATTTTTTCAAAATCATATCCCCCTGATGGTTTTTTAACTTCTTTTATAACACATTCTCAGTCTGTTACATAACAAATTAATCGTCAAATAGAAGTCTCATACATAATAGCAGAGACCCTGATTCCCGACAAGAAATTAGCGTTTTCTAAAATGCAAAATAAGCACAGTTTTATAACCTGTGCTATTTTATAAATCGTCTTCAAAATTTTAATTTTATTGGCAAGTATTTGCGGATGAACCCAGCTTAAAACGATTATTCTCTATTCAAGTGGCTTAGCCTTCTCAGCAGGAACTAACAACATTCAAAAATTGCCGCCAAAAAATAAAAAGGTAAATAGAAAATAAAACAGTAGGCCTCCGCCGAAGATTAGCAAAAAATAGACAGTCTTCTTAGTTGTCTTCGTAACAGTAGTTTCCTTTTTGATTTTTCCAGCCAGAAAAATCAATCCCACAACATATAAGGCAAGCAGAAAAATTCGCCAAAGCATTTCAAATCCCCACCTTCAATAAAATTTGCTAATTAAAGTATAGCATGTTTTAACCTAATAACTTGCTTGATAGCGAAGGGCATCAACCTGCTGCTTTGAACTTTTCAGCCTTATCACCTTGTTATCTTGTGAAAAAAATCCTATAGTTAAAGAAACGAACAAAAGGAGCAGCGGATGAAACTTGCGATTATTTATTACACCCACGGAGGACATACCAAAAAAATGGCAGAATGCATCGCTCAAGGAATGAGCGCTTCGCCTGTTGAGGTGCGTTTATTTTCTTTAGATGAAGAGCTGGATGTCGCTTATTTAAATGACTGCGCTGGAATTATCTTTGGCACGCCGACCTATCTCGCAACGGCCCATTGGCGAGTATTAGAATGGCTGACCACCAATCATTCAGTAAAACTCGGCGGAAAATTAGGCGGCTGTTTTGCCACCGCCCATTACGCTCAAGGTGGTAGTGATTCTGCTATTATGGCGTTGACGGGCATATTATTGACGAAGGGCATGCTCGTTTATTCCGGCGGCTCAGCCCTAGGCAAGCCCTTTATCCATCACGGCCCTGTCGCCTTGGATGCAGTCGGCAATCACTTTGAAGAAGCTCAGGAGATGTTTACGATTTTTGGCGAGCGCTTTGTCCAAAAAGCGCTGGAACTTTTTTAAAGGGCAGAAATTTATTTTAGTTTGAGCTCTCTACAATTGCACAGCAAAAAACCATCAGCTTTCTGTTAAATAAGAGCTGACGGTTTTTTGTGTTGTATTCGATTTAAAAGCTTAACTTAAATGCTACAAAATCGGTGACAGCAAGCGGGAAAAACTTTGCTTGAAGCGCAGCCACAGCGATTGCTTTTTAATAATTTCATCGGTTAGCAGAATACAGTTCTTCATATCTTCTGTAAAAACTTTCCCAAGTTGAGATGCGAAATCCGGATCATAGATAAAAACATTGTCTTCAAAATTTAGTGAATAGCTGCGGGTATCTTGATTGGTGGAGCCGATGGTACAAATTTCATCATCCACCACCATCGTTTTGGCATGCATAAAGCCGCCCCGCTTATCCAAACCATCATATTGATAGATTTTAATTCCCAACCGATGCATGTAGTTTGCATGGTATTGAGTGGCCCGATAAATAAAAGGGTGATCCGGTTTATTAGGAATCATCACCTTTACATCAATACCAGAATGGGCCGCCACTAAAAGCGCCGTCACCATACTATCATCAGGAATAAAATAAGGAGTTTGAATCCAGACCGATTTTTTTGCCGCTAAAATCATGCGGATAAAGCCTCCCTTGATAATATCAAAGCTGGAATCGGGACCATCAGCGACCACTTGGACAGCTGAGGTACCGGGGCAATCCTGGTCGATTTCTGGAAAATAAATTCCGCTGTATGGCAGCTTGCGACTTTTATCTGAAATTGAAGCATTCCAGTCCATGATAAAAATTTCCTGTAAAGAGCGCACGCCAGAACCCTTCATTCGCAGATGAGTGTCCCGCCAGTAACCGAATTTTTCAGTCATCTCTAGATACTGGTCACCGACATTAAAGCCGCCGGTCCAACCGATTTCTCCATCAATAATCACAACTTTTCTGTGCAAGTGATAATTCAAACGGGTTTTTAACACTAAATTCTTAGAAGTGATAAAAGCCGCCACTTCTCCACCCGCCGCTTTAAAAGAATCAAACCACTTGGGCTTTGAATTAGCGCCCCACGGATCGTAAATAACGCGGACTTCAAGACCTTCTTTGGCTTTTTCAGTTAAAGCCTTCAACAATTTATTGCCGATGCGGTCATCAAAAAAAGCATAGTATTCAACATGAACGGTATCCTTGGCTTGACGGATATCCTCCAGCAGCGCCGCAAACTTTTCTTGTCCATCTGTAAAAAGTTTTAATTCATTCCGCTTTGCTAAAGGCGCCCCATCCATATTGCTGAAATAATGAATCAGCGATTGCAGATTTAAGTTATCCGCTTCGATATTTTCATTATTCACCAGATGATTGTCTTGAGAAATACTGCGGCGAATATCCTTAAGCTCATTTTTTTCAACATCAG
The DNA here is from genome assembly GCF_054871765.1 of Enterococcus sp. LJL120. Taxonomy (NCBI): domain Bacteria; kingdom Bacillati; phylum Bacillota; class Bacilli; order Lactobacillales; family Enterococcaceae; genus Enterococcus; species Enterococcus sp. LJL120. The sequence goes on along the minus strand of NZ_JBTXLV010000003.1, from coordinate 25,494 downwards.
TTTTCCCAAATAATTCTTTGCGGTTAGTCAAACCGCGGCCGACAAAGGCATATAAAATAAAGCCCAACACCGGAATTAACACTAAGGTTAGCAGCCAGGCCAAGACACTGGCGATACTGCGGGGCTTTCGAAAAACGGTAATAATCGCCGACACCGTATTGATGAAGATTAATACCAAAAGCACAATTTCAAATATTCTCATTTCGTTCCTCCTAGATACTCCCTAATCATACCAAATAACCCGATTACTTTGAAGAAATTCCGTCAGCTCAGCTAAAAAGCTGTCTATTAAAATCTTCTAATTAAAACTATCTAAACTATAAAATTTATTTTTTTGGCTTGCGGTGTCTTTCCTGCTGCTGTTGTTTGTGCTGCTGCCGCTGAAAGCCCCGCTCTTGATTTTGCTGCATCATGGTCACCCGTTTGCGAAATTTTTCCTGTTCGCTGGTCAGCTTTTGCAACTCATGTTCTAAATGATTTCTTTCAGAGGCGTTGCTATTTGCCAAACGCTCTTTTGTCTGTTGAATCTGGCCGGCTAATTGGGCCTCCCACTGCTGATTAAATTGACTCCACCACTGAGCGTCCGGTCGCTCGCCATTTTGCTGATACTCCTGCAACGAATTACGCAGCAGGTGGGAATATTTTTTCATCGGATTGCCCCAGACTTGGCCTCGCTCCTGCAAATAATATTCCTTTTGCTCGCCATCCATCTGCTTGACCAAACTGTCTTCTTCTCGATCGACAATATTTTGCAAAAAGGAAACAATCGGCAGAATCAAATAAATCACTAGACCAATCTGCACGAAAAAGTGCCCAATAATCAATAAGGTTAAACGCAGACCGACATCGATTCGGTTACGCCCCTTTAAGACTTCAATTTGATAGGCCTCCACTTTTTTCTCGGCGATAGCTTGCTTTGTCAGACTCATAATCAAAAATTGCGTCAACAACAAAACAATCAGTGTCAACACGCCATAAATCAGCATCACCTGAGAATTCGTGTCTTCAATTAAAAGTCCCGTCGACATCGGCACCAATGATAAGAAAAAAAGTGAAAGAAGATAAATAACTAAGTCGCGATTGGTGACTCGTTCAACTTTATTAAAGCTTTGGGCCGTCTCAAACCAAAGATTAGCCACAAAACAAAAACTGATAAAATAAATTCCTACTCCGCGAAACAATTCAGGAAAATTAATCACGCCGCTATGGAGGTCCACCGGCAATTCCAAAACCATAATCGTTAAAATAATTGCAATAACTGCATCACTAAATAAAACTACCCGTTCTTTCATTCGCTAAGCTCCTTTGTTAGTCTCACCATTTTACTCTATAGAAGGCTTTTTGGGCAAAAATAAAAAGCCGCTGTGCTAAAAAAGCACGGCGACTTCTCTATTTTTAGGAAATTAAGCAAATACTTGGCCCCATTCAGACCGTTTCGCTAAAAATTCTTCTGCAAGGGCTTGGGCGCCCGTCAATGTATGACTAGCTGCCCAGCCGCATTGAATTTCATTGCTGGCAGGTACTTCGGTGGCAGTTAAGACATCTTTCATCGTCAGCTCTAAAACATCCATGATTTCTGCTAGATCCTCATGATTTAAGACAGTCAAATAAAATCCAGTTTGACAGCCCATCGGCGACCAATCCACGATATAATCTGCGTGATTGCGAATTAATTCCGCCGTTAAATGTTCCAAAGAATGCAGCGCCGCCATCTCCATATGCTCTTGGTTAGGCTGTTTCAAACGCACATCATATTTGACAATGACATCACCATTGCCGCCCGTCTTGCGGTCAGCCACCCGCACATAAGGGGCCTTGACCTTCGTATGATCTAAATTAAAACTTTCCACGTTCATTTTCATGATTGATTCCTCCGTAAAAGGTGCAACACAAGCTGACTTTTCTGTCAGCCTTGCAAAGATTTTAAAAACTGTCCATATTTTACCATGTTTGAAGGCTGTTGTGTTATTGGGATTTTCCGGTGGCTAAATGCTGCTTGCAGCCCCCAAAAAAAGCTTGGCAAATCCTTCTCAAACTTCGAAGAATCCACCAAGCTCTTATTTACTTTTTTACATTTTTTATTGCGCCTGCAAATGCAAAATACTCGATTGGAAATCCCCGTTAAAGTTCAGGCCCATATACAGTCCTAAATTCATCAGCTGATCTCCCTTTGCTTCTAAATCAAGGCCATCGCCAGCTACATGATAGGTATACTCGGCGTCCAAGCCGCCTAATTGCAGCACTTCAAAAGGCGCAACTGCTTCGGCTAATGTTTGATAGTAAAAGACGAGGGCTTCTTTGCGGTCTGGGGCAATAAACATCCACGCCGTTTGATTTTTTTCAAAGGGACTGCGTAAACGGATAAATTCTCCGTATTGAATCAATTGCCGATGCTTTTTATAAAAAGCTACCTGCTCTTTAAATTCGGCTTTTTCCTCTGGCGATAATGTCGTCAAATCTAATTCATAACCAAAGACTCCAGACATCGCCACCGCTCCCCGAGTTTGTAAACTCGTAATCCGACCGGTTTGATGATTCGGCACCGCTGCGACATGGGCCCCCATACTGGAGATTGGATAGACCAAGCTGGTGCCGTATTGAATTTTCAAGCGGGAAATTGCATCGGTATTGTCGCTAGTCCAAACCTGCGGCATATAATAAAGCATCCCCGGATCAAAACGGCCGCCGCCACCTGAGCAGCTTTCAAATAAAATATCAGGATAGGCCTGGGTCAGTTTTTCTAACAAATCATAAAGCCCTAACATATAACGATGGGCAACTGTTCCTTGTTCCTCTGCTGTCAATAAACTCGAGTAAACCTCTGTCATATTCCGATTCATATCCCATTTAATATAATCGATGGGCACCTCATCTAAAATATTTTTCATCTGCTGGAAAATATTTTCCCGCACGTCGGCTCTGGAAAAATCTAAGACAAACTGGCCCCGTCCCGGTGACATTGGCCGACCGGGTACATGAAAGGCCCAATCGGGATGGGATTTAAACAGTTCGCTATCTTCAGAAATCATTTCCGGTTCAAACCACAGCCCAAATTGCATTCCGTTTTGTTTAATTGCTTCAGCTAATGCCTTTAAGCCATGCTTTAATTTACGGCGGTCCTCCACCCAATCCCCTAATGAGGAATTATCGCTGTCCCGATGGCCAAACCAGCCATCATCTAAGACAAATAATTCAACGCCTAAATCCTTGGCTTCATCGGCAATTGCCATAATTTTTTGATCGTCAAAATCAAAGAAGGTCGCTTCCCAGTTATTAGCCAGAATCGGCCGCTCTTGATTGCGGAATTTGCCCCGCACTAGACGATTGCGATATAGCTCATGATAAGCCTGAGACATTTGATTCAAGCCTTGACTCGAATAAGCCATCACCACTTCTGGAGTCACAAAGCTTTCACCGGCAGCTAGTGGCCAGTCAAAGCCAAAGGAATTAATGCCCATTACAACCCGCGTTTGATCGTAAGCGTCCTTTTGAATAATCGCTTCATGATTACCGCTATAAACCAACGAAAAACCATAAACATCGCCAACTGTTTCAGTTGCATGAGGACTTAACAAAGCCACAAAAGGATTTTCAAAATGGGAACTGGAACCCCGTTTACTATCAATTTTTTTGATGCCGTGGTGGACTACTTCCCGTTCAATTGTGCGCTCTCTAGACCAACTGCCGCAAAGATGTAGCAACTCCAAATCTCTTTTCGGAAAATCGAGACTGCTACTGGCCAATTTTTGAATGTGGACCGTCTGTTCTCCGACATTGCGTAATTCGCTCCACCGGGAAACAAGCGGCTGATCGGCAAAAATTGTATAATACAAATCCAAATACAAGCCACCGACTTCATCCTTTAACGTCACCTTTAAAGTGTCCGCTTCAGCATCGGCTTCGACATAAGTCGCCGGTAAATCTTTTAACTTAGGCTTACCGGAGATAATTTCATATGAATCATAACGAAAATCACTAATCGTCGAGCCATCTGGATGGCGAATCATCTGAGCTGGCTCACGAAAATCACCATTGCCGTTACCGGGAAATTCCTGCAGGACAGTATCTAAAGAAAAAACCCGTTCAGTTGAATTTGGCAAATTAGCCGCAAACGACCGATCCACTCGCGGAAAGCGAAAGCCCTCTTGATATTCCGCAATTTTTTTGCCGAAATACAGATGACTCAAGATACCCCCCTCTTCAATATAAAAAAGGTAGCTGATGGTCTGGTTGGAAAGATGGAAGACCCCATTTTCCACGCGAATACTTTTCATAAATTCTCCTCCTAGATGGTACCAATATGTAATTTTTTTGAAAAAAAAGGCGAAGATACTCAGCCGATCCCCGCAATTTTTTCTATCCGTGAATTCCTCAGCTGAAATTACCCGTAACGCTTGAAATGTGAGACAGCTTCTGCTGAGGATCAACTTCGTTTTTAAACTATTGTCATCAGTAAATCCTGATTGCTATTAATTGCAACTTTTTAAAGTTCAATTACCCCAACAAGCTCCCCTTCATTGTAACGAATCTTGCGATTGATGAAAAGACTGCCGAGGCGATTTTATCAAGAAACTCATCAGCTATTTAAGCTAACAGCGGAAGTTTACTGCTACTGCTTTATTTGACAGAGCCGTTGGTCATACCGGAAATAATATTCTTTTGGAAGACCAGATACACAATTAAAATAACGACAATCCCCACCACGTAAGAGGCAAAAGATGGCCCAAAATCGTTCAAGTATTGACTGGAGTAATTGTATTGGAATAATGGCAAGGACCAGTTGGAGGCATCCTTGTTTAAAATAATCAAAGGGAGCAAAAAGTCATTCCAAATCCACAGCGCATTGACAATTAGAACCGTCGCATGCATAGGTTTCATCAAGGGAAAGATGATTTGGAAATACATCCGCAGCTTGCCGGCACCATCAATTTCCGCCGCTTCATCAATATCCACCGGTACGGTATTTTTAATGTAGCCCACATATAAAAACAACGTTTGCGGTACCGAGTAGGCGAGATACAAAATAATTAAGCCGGTGATGCTAGATAAATTCAACTTGGTCATCAAGCTGGCAATCGGAATCATGATAATTTGAAATGGCACGAAAATCCCCAAAATCAATAAGGTATACAAAATCGCAAAAGCTTTGCGCTTTGAAATATTTCGGGCAATTGAGTAAGCTGCCATTGGTACAAAGAGCAAAATCAAGAGAATCGACACGACGGTAATCGTCACAGAATTAAAGAAATATTGACTGATGCCGTCATCTAATAAACGGGTAAAGTTATCCCAAGTCAAAGGACTCGGCAATCCCAGAAAATCGGTTTGAATTTGCTTTGTTTCTTTTACGGAGCTGGTAATTGTCAAAATCAAAGGAATTAAGATTAGAACTGCTCCAACGAATAAGAATAAATAATTAAAAATTGCACTTTTCTTCTTTGTTTTCATTCCTGACTCACTCCTTTAAATTTCAAAACGCCGTGATATTCTGATTTGCACCAGTGAAATCACCATGACAATCAAGAATAAGACTAACGCTAAGGCATTGGCATAACCAAATTTATTACTCTTAAAGGCGTAGTTGTAAACTAATAGCCCGATTGATGTGGTCTTATTGCTCGGGCCGCCGCCGGTTAAGGAATAAATCAAGTCAAAAGCAGTCAGGCCATTTTTCAAGGCCATGATAAAGACCATGCTGATTGATGGTAGTAAAAATGGCAGTTCAATATGGGTAAAGGATTGCCATTTATTGGCTCCGTCAATTTTACCAGCCTCAAGAATTTGCGTCGGAATACTTTGCAAACCAGCTAAAAAGATTACGACTGGAATCGCAATTCCTTGCCACAATGCGACAAACAGAACGGCGGCAATCGCCGTTTTTTCATTGGCTAAGAGATTGACCTTTAAAAACTCAATATCAAAGGATTGACCAATTTGCGTTAGGCCATAGCTGAAAATTTGTCGGAAAATCAAACCTAGAGTCACCGTACTTAAAACAGCCGGGAAAAAGTAAAGGGTTCTGAAAAAACCGATGCCTTTAAATTTATTATTTAAAACCCGGGCGATAAAAATACCGATTACAATCTCACCGACAATCAGCCCTACCGTGAAAATCACGGTAAAGCTGATTGCGCTGGTGAATTTTGCATCTGATAAAATTGCTTTAAAATTATCAAAACCAATAAAATTGAAATCAGGAGTTAAGCCAGTCCAATCGGTGAAGCTATAGAAGAATCCTTGAAACATTGGAAAATAAAAGAAAATTAATTGTAATATCAAAGGGACGATGATAAATAAGTATCCCCAGCTATATGATTTTTTCTTTTTCATGGTTTAACCTCTTTCAATCTTTAATTATTTCATCGTATCTACAAATGTGTTCAAGCTAGAAACAAATTGGTCTGCATCCCCATTTAAAATGTAGTCAACTGTCAATAGACCAAAGTCAGTTTCTGATGACCAGTCTTTTGCCAACCACACGATTTGATTGTCAGTACCAACCAACTCAGTTACACCTTCTGTTTCAGGGAATTTACCTTCTGTATCGACGCCATCCACTAAAACTGGGCCGCCGTCAACGTCGTAGTATTTTTGCATTTCTTCTGCACTAGACACAAATTCAACAAATTTTTCTGATGCTTCTTTATGTTCAGAGGTTTCGCTGACAGCCAAAGCCAAGTCAGCCGCACCTGCTGTTAATTCTTGACCAGCTTCATCGCCAGGGAAAGCAAACATACGGATTTCAAAATCTGGTTCCAAGGCTTGGATTGCTGGTAAAGCCCAAGTACCGTTGATTAACATTAAGCCGTCGCCACTAGCAAATGAAGCAATTGAATCATTGTAAGCTGCCCCAGCTGCATTCGCTTGGTAGTTGTCCCGCACGATATCTAATTTAGATAAAACTTCTTGAATCACTGGATCGCTGACTTCAATTGAATCTTTTGGCGAATCCAACAAGAAAGCATTAGCTTCGTCATAGCCGCCAGTTGTCGTAGCAAAAGCTAGTTGGTCAAAACCAATCATAAAGCCGGCTGCATCACTGGATAAAGCTGCTGTAAATGGTGTTTCACCAGCATCTTTAATCGCTTGAACATCTTCTTCAAATTCAGCAAAGGTCGTTGGTGCTTCAATGCCTAATTCTTCAAAGGCAGTGGCATTGTAGAAAATGCCATAAGCATTATTGGATAACGGTACAGCATAATCTTTACCATCAATTGCATAGGTTTCAGCCACGCCGTCTTTAACATTATCTAATAAGTCTGTATCAGTTAAATCAGCGAAGGTTCCACTTTCAGCCCAAGTTTGGAAATCTTGTTGGTGAGGATAGACATGGACAACATCTGGTACGTCACCGCTGGCCATTCTAGTTTTTAAGACTGTTGCCCCATCAGGTACATTCGTTAATTTAACAGTAATATCAGGATTTTCGGCTTCGAAATCTGCCACAATTTCCTTCATCGTGTCGAGCATTTCTTGCTTTTGAAAGAAAAATTCAATTTCTTCTTTATCACCTGAAGAACCGCTATCAGCGCTGGATGAATTGGAAGAACTGCCGCAGGCGCTTAAGCCGCCGACCAATCCCAAAGCTGCAACCGACAGTAACACATTTTTTGTAAATCGTTTCATTCTTTCGTCCCCCTAATATAGTAAACATTTAATTTTTGTTAAGCGTTTCCACTTAACTTGTTTACAACATATTGTTTACTAAACTAATTGTCAATAGTTTTTTCATAGAATCTTCAAATTTTGTTAAAAATAATTACATAAGTTTTTTTACTAATCAAAAAAGCCTTTGAACTTATGCGTTCAAAGGCTTCTATTCAATATTCATTAAGATTTGTCATTCACTTTCTCGAACAATAATTTCTGCCGGTATTACTAAACCAATTGGGTAACCACGGACCTCTTGAATCTTTTCTGAAGCTAAACGAATGGCAGCTTTGCCCATCTCGCTGGTTTTTAAGTCCGCCGTTGACAATGGCGGCGTCATAAATTCTGATACTTCAACATTATCAAAGGAAACAACCGCAATGTCATCAGGAATCGTTATATCATTTTTAGCCAATGCTCGATAAACACCGACGGCTAAAGGGTCACTTGCAACTAAAATCGCTGTGGGTAATTTATCTTGATGGTCTTCGATCAATTGTTCCGCCAAACGCATTCCATCTAAAGGCCCCCAGCCAGCTAAGTATGTTTGGATATTCTCACTCAAGCCGCGGGTCACCATCCAATCGCGATAAGTCTGGGCCCGAATATCATCATCTGATATCTTAAATTTATGATTTTCCTGCATGCTATTTCGCAGACCGCCGATAAAAGCAATATTGCGATGGCCTTTATCATAAAGCCGATCCAAGTGGTTTTCAGTCGCTTTGGCAATGTCGACATAGACCATGTCGTATTTTTCCTCCGCCAAAGGATCGTCCACCACAATAATATTGGGATTATGCTGATACAGCTTTGCCAACAATTCTTTGGCTAAATGCCCCATCACAATTACCGCACCAAAGGCATCAATTTCCGGTAGCGGTTTGTCCTCGTTGAGTCGGAAAATCCGGTTGGCGGCAATTTTCATTTGTCGCGCCTCCTGTGTCAAGCCTAAACGAATCGCCCGAAAATAAGGGTCATCAATTTCTTCTTCCTCAGACACCGGCGTGATAATACAAATGGATGCGTTACGTTTAATTTTCTTTTTTACTTGGTAATCTAATTCCTTAACTGCCGCCAAAACACGCTGGCGGGTTTCTTCAGTCACCGACAAAGTCTGATCTTCATTCAGCAAACGTGAAACCGTGGCAGGAGAAACTTGTGCCCGTTTCGCAACATCTCTAATCCCAACCATCTCTTCACCTTCCTTTTTTAGTAAACAATTTTCTTTTTACTAGTATACAACTTTGAAACAAAATAAACAAGCGAAATTCCTTTCGTGACTACATCCAGATAAAAAAATTGTATCCGTTAACAAAACGATTGTTTTATTTTGAAACTATCTTTATACTTAAACTTGGTAATACAAAACCAATAACTTTTTTTTGAAAGGGGAAATGTATCATGAGTAAATTTACTGCAATAAAAATTGGAGGTTTCCCTTTTTAGTGTAAACCTCCGCAAAATTTAGGAGGCTTTATGGAGGAAAAAAACATTGGTATTGTGATTTTTCAAGGACAGGATATCGCAAAGATTTTATTGTCGACTGACCCGGTTAAAGGAAAAGTATCCGGCAGCCTGCGACAGAAGCTAGTCGCCCCCGCTGATTTTCCGATTGTCGGCGATTATGTCAGAGGTCGTCTCTATGACCAAGAGGCATTTTTAATTGAAGAAATTTTACCGCGGAAAAGTTTTTTAGCCCGCAAAGTTGCTGGCAACCGCTTAGATGAACAAGGAATTGCCGCTAATATTGAAACTGTTTTTATCACCACCAGCGGCAATCAGGATTTGAATTTTTCCCGTTTAGATCGCTATCTGACTATTGTGTGGGATAGTGGTGCTATTCCCGTCTTAGTCATTACCAAAACTGACTTATTGGACGCTGCAGAAATCACTCAGATTGAAGCCGACTTGCACCAGCGTTTTGTCGGTGTCCCAGTGATTTTAACTACTAGTCAAGAGGACAACCGCAAAAAATTTGCACCTTATTTAAAAGCGCACTCGATTGCCGCTTTTATTGGCTCTTCTGGTGTTGGCAAATCAACCTTATTAAACCAATTGCTAGGGGAACAAAAACAAGTTACCCAAAGCACTCGCCTCGACGATGATCGAGGGCGGCATACGACAACTAGCCGACAGCTTTTTCTTTTGGCAAATGGCGCAATGCTTATCGATACCCCGGGTATGCGGGAAATCAGTTTAGCCGCACAGCAAAGTGAAGGCTTTGAGCAACAGTTTCATGAAATCGATGCACTTGCCCAGCAATGTCGCTTTAAAAATTGTCAGCATTTGACGGAACCAAATTGTGCTGTCAAAAAGGCCATCACCACCGGCCAGTTACCAGCTGAGGTACTAAAAAATTATCAGAAATTGCAAAAAGAGCTCGCCTATTTACAGCAAAAAGAACAACGGCAGCAACGCCGCCTGCAAAAGCATAAATAAGCAATAAAAAATCCGCAGGACCGGCTGAGAACAGCTGATTCTGCGGATTTTAGATTAATTAATGCGATTGAATAGTTTAGTTAGTCGCCCCTCAGCTTCCTCCGGATAAAAAGCCGCTGGTAAAAAGAGATTCAACAGATAAGGATAATAGTTTAGCTGTAAAAGTTCTTTAGCAAAAACCATAGCCGCAATTTCCTCAAGACTTCCTACACTTGTCTGGTGCTGATAAAAGCCCAGACTCCATAGTGATAGCCGATAAGATTTAACAAAGAGCTCCTCTGGCTCGGCAAAGAAATGAAACAGCTCATGGGCGATTGCTACCTGCTGCCAGTTTTCAAAAAGCAGCTCTGGTAGGCCAGCCTTTTTAAAATAGGCATCTTTTGTTTGAAAGCTCTGATTTATCGTAACCTGGTTTGGTAGCTCGAAGGCCCCCAGTGAGATAAATTTTTCAGAAATTGGCAGTTCAGCAAAGCTAACCTTCACCTGCTGAGATTTTAAAATCTCAGCCAAGCTGAAGTCGGGGAATTTTTGCTGCACACTCACCGCTAAATTTTTGCCATCTACTGTTGCTTTGGCAATCAGCTCAGGAATCTCAGCGGAGGGAATCTTTTTAAAGGAGGCACTTTCCTGCAGCTGCAATAGCTGCAGTTTTTCCTCTGGCAAGCCTTTGAAGGCTCGCCATAACTCGCCGATCATAGATTGTTCCGGGCGCCCACAACGATGACCTCTTCCCGACCACCATGCTGCATCAATTCAGTATCCATCACCATGTGCAATTGAGAAAGCTCCAGCATCCCGGTATAATCCACGACCTTCGCTCCAATACAAAGATAAATATCTGGTGCCAGCTTGATATCACTCTTATAGACTGCCAAATCTTCCCAATATTTATCCACGACATTGCGAATACCGCCGACGGTTGTTTTCGTTGCTTCGCCATCAGCCCGTTGAATCTTAATAAAGCCTTTTTTATCAATAATCCGTAATTCCTGCTGCTCATCCTTCGTGCCTTTCATCGTACCAAAGCAGAAGAAATATTCATTTTCAGCCACTAGATAAACTTTTTCTTCACTGACCTGCATTGATTTAGCTACCAATGTCTTCGCCTCAGCTTCATCAACACTAGCTGATAAATCAGTTGTTTTAACTTCTGTCGAACCCGTAGCAATTGCCCGCACTTTATTAGTCTGTGAGTCGATTTCCATTTGGACTTCGATGGTTTCAGGAGAAGCACCGGATTTCGTTGCTGATTGAATCGCTTCGTTACGAATATCCTCTAAGTCCTGTGGCGCTGGATTAGGAATTACCCGTTCTACCACGTCACGAACCATCGCTAAAGCCACGCCAATCGAAGAAATAACCTCGGCGTGTTGGGCAATGTCATAACCTAGGCCCATTTTCTTGGCTGTATATGGCAATAAGGATGTTGCTCCGCCACCACCGCCAACTAGAGAAATTTGATCCCGTTCCACTTTATGTTTGTCTGCTAAGAAATTAATCACTTTGATTACCACATCTGAAGCCCGTTCCATAATTTCTGTGGCAGTCTCTTCCACTGATTTGCCGATATCCTTAGCTAAGGCCTCCATCGCTTTGTAACTGGCTTCATAATTCCCGAAAGAATAATCCCCTTCCTTCACCAATTTCAAGACATTGGCAGCACAGGTTACCGTGATGGCAAATCGCTGTCCACTTTCTGATTCAATTGCGACATAATCAGAAGGGTCATTTTCTAAAGGTTGAATATGGACAACCTTAGGATTGATAATCTCCTCTGGCTTTGAAAAAGCGGCATACGGCAGTTTAGCAATATGGGCTGACCGTGGTCCAACCGCCACAACGCTCGTCTTGTCGGCCCGCACCATGCTGCCGCCGGCCACGCCAGAAACGTGAACATCCAGGGAACTAATTAATGTTTTATGTCCGCCAACTACTGAGTAATCAATCATCGGCCGACCATTTTTAATTACCCCGATATCGGTTGAGGTACCACCAACTTCAAAGAAAATCGCATTGGAGGCTTTAAGATACATCAAAGCGCCAACTGTTGAGGCTGCCGGGCCGGAGAGCATCGTCAATACCGGCCGCTTGCGCATTTCATTAATGTCCATAACACCGCCATCCCCCCGCATAATCATCAGCGGAACTTTGATACCGGCTTTGCGGACACTGTCTTCGGTACTATCGGCCGTTTCAAACATTTTTGGCAGAATTGAAGCATTGATTACCGCAGTTCGAGTCCGTTTGGATAAACCATACATCTTACTAATATCTGAAGCCTGTGAAACTTCAACATTCATCTCCTTACCGATAGCGGCGATTTCTTCTTCTTGCCGCTTGTTGTCCACCCCAAAGGCTTTGGAAGCCACAATAACTTCGGCTCCTTCGCCTAACAATTCCTCCATTGTCCGTTTGGCGACGTCTTTAGAGAATTTTTTTAAAGGAATATATTTATTATGGGTTTCAATCCGGCGCTTACCGGTTTCATCTAAAATAATATCTTTAATCACTGATTGGCGTTTAGCTAAAAAGCTATTGCCCATGCCAATAACACCCGTTACCGCCACATCCCCTTCTAAAAGGGCGTTGGTTGCTTGTGTGGTACTATGGGCGATGAACATCACCTCATCTGGAGAGATGTTATTTTGCGTCAAACATTTTTCAAAAGCCTGCACTACACCAGCGGAAACTCCCAACTCATCATCATGGGTCGTTTTAACTGAACCAATTCCAACTATTTCAAAGGTATCCCCATCAATTGCGACAGCTTTCGTATGGGTGCCACCTACGTCGATTCCGACACGAATTGCTCTTTTCATTGAAAATCTCCTCTCTATGCGAACATGAAGTAACAAACCATCACGTTAATTGCCCCGGCTAACCAGCCCCACGGTACCCCTGTCATCATAAACTCTTTGGCGCCGACTTTGGAATAATTCAAGGCCCATAAGTTCCATGATTGGGTCGGACACGTCGATAAGTTCATGGCAATTGTTGGAATGTACATCAGTGGGAATAATAAGCTGACAGGGAAAATACCCATTGCCTGCAAAATACCAACTGTTGCACTACCAGCACCGAAGATTGTCAACGGACCCCGGAAAAGCCCCAACGGAATTAAAATGGCAAAGGCAATACAGAGAATCAACGCGCTACTTGGAATAAAGTCCCCTAAAACCGCTTGGAAAAACGGCGCCGCAATCCCAGAAGCCTTATTAAACATTGGTAAAATAAATAGAAAACCTAGTAGTGAAGCCACATCGACAACCCCATCATAGAAGGTTCTAGTAATTAATCGAGTACCTTCTTTGTAATTCGGCAGTTTTCCACAAACTGCCAATGCGTATAATGACGCTACGATAAAGGCCGGAATTGGTTGCCAGCCAAAAACAATCGCTAGTAATACTGGAATCACTGGCGTAATCAAGGCATAAATCGGAATATCTTTTTCATCTTCGATATCTTCAACTGACGAAGCCATGTTGAAGGTTTTCTTTTTCCGCAAACCGAAAATCAACATTAAAATAACCATCAAAGTTTGCACGCCTAAAGCGGTGAAACCAAATTTTAAATAATTCCAATCATAAGCATAATCAGTAAAAATCCCCTGCATCTGCTTGAACAATACAATGTTGACATACATCCCGCTACCGACACTCATCAGATAGGAGGTTACCGCTAACGGTTTCGGCACACCCAATGACATTAAGATTGGCAAAACGATAATTCCGATGGCCACAACTGCACCGGCGCCAAAAGTTGAAGTAAAAATCAAGGTGGTGACAATACATAAAAGAATCGTTGTAAATAAAGGATTTTCCCCACTCAGCTCGACAGTTTTCTTAATCAAACTGGAAGCGATTTCAGTTTCAATCAAAATACGGCCGAACCAGCTACCGAAAATTACGATAACGGCTGTTGCCCCCCAGCTTTCTGGGCCGCCCTGCCACACCTCAATCATCGCCTGATCCCAAGTTAATTGACCACCGATAATACTAAAGAAGACCCATACAATTGCCATTACGAAGAAACCTACCATGAGGTTCCCGCCCTTTGCAGCGAAACGAATCAAGAGAAAGTAGCTAATCAACAAAATAATTCCAATAATAAAATCCATATTCTCGCTCCTCCATAATTTTAAATTCCTGCTGAAATTTGGTTTACTCTATTGTTACGGAAAAAGAGCCAAGTCTTTTCTAGTAATGCTTTCAAGCGATTGGCTTTTCCGTAAAAATCCATCGATTACTCCATATTTGAATGCTGCTGCTTGGCCACTTCGTTGCTGACATTTTTCAGCTTACTTAGCTGCAGACAGATATAATCCAAGGTGATATGCAAGGTTTGATCAAACAAACTGCTCAATAATTGAATCGAAGGTAGACCGCTCTTCGTTTTAGTCGCGCCTGGAATCACAAGCGTTACATCCCCTAGCTCCCCAAGTGGCGAATCGCCTTTACTAGTCACTGCTAAAATCTTGACGCCTTGAGCCTTGGCCTTAGTAGTCAGACTGACAATTGCACTCGTCGTTCCCGAACCAGAAATTGCTACAAGTAAGTCACCGGCTTGCACAGAAGGGGTCGTTGTTTCGCCGATTACATAAACCTGCAGACCGATATGCATCAGCCGCATCGCAAATCCCTTCCCCTGCAGTCCGCTGCGACCTTCCCCTAAAACAAAAATCCGCTGGTCTTGATTTAATAAATCAATGGCCGCCTGCACTTCTTCTGGATTGAGCTTAGCAATCACCTGATCAATCTCTTTGAGGATAATCTCCATATCCTTCATTTTAGAACCTCCTTAAATTTCACCAGTTCCTTTTGTGGTTCTGGACTTTTAACAATGCTGCTGCCGACAATCGCAATTTCTAAGCCGCTATCTTTTAATTCAGCAACCTTTTCTAAAGTTAAACTGCCAGCTAGTGCCGTCCGCTTAATTTGTGGAAAGCGGGTCTTAAAATTTTGGACTTCTTCAACAACTGAAACGGGCTTTTGACTGTCTTTAGCAAAATGCAGACTGTAAATCGCCTTTTCAAAATGCGCAATCCGGGCAATTTTTTCTGCTGAGCATTCCAGTAAGTCAATCATCATTTCTTTGCCTAATTCTTCTGCAACTTGGTAACAAATTTCTAAAGTTTCAAGGGCACTCGCCCCCATCACTGTCAAAATATCAGCACCTGCGGCAAAGTATTGGCGGAATTCATATTCCCCTTCATCAATCGTCTTAATGTCGGCTAATATTTTGGCTGAGCCGGCAATTTTTTTGGTTTCTGTCACTGATAGCAGGCCATAATCTTTGCCTAAGGAAGTCCCCAACTCGATGATGTCGGCTGTTTGCAGCTGATTTACCAGCAGACAAGCCTCACTTAAAGTTACGCGATCGATTGCTACTTGTATCTTCATGGCCTTCCTCCTTTTATTCTGGATGATTTTGAATAAAATCTGCTAGTTGCTCTCTCGTTGGTAGATTTTCATTATCACTGATATGGCTGACCTGAATCGCTCCAATTGCGTTCGCCCGAACCAATAGTTCCTTCATCGGTAGCCCTTCCAAAAGGCCGCTGACAACCCCCACTGCAAAGCCATCACCTGCACCAACAGTATCAACAGCTTCGACTCTAAAGCCAGCTTGCGTGAGACTGTGATCGCCAGCTAAATCCCGCCATTTGGCATAAGCACCCTTTGAACCGAGTTTAATGATGACTGCCTTAGCTCCTAAGTCCAAATAAAAATCGGCAATTTCATTCGGCTCTGTTCGCCCGGTTAAGATAAAGCCTTCACCGATTCCCGGCAAAACATAGTCTGCATACTCAGCAATATGATTGATTCGTTCAGTCATTAACTCTCGACTGCCCCACAAGGTCGGCCGCAGATTTGGATCAAAGGTAATAATTGTATTTTGGGCTTTTGCTTTTTGAATGAGTCCTTCCATCAACTCATAAGTCCCATCATTTAAGGCCATCAAAATGCCCGTCACATGAAAAATATCAATATCCGAAAAATCGATTTCCGCTGCCCGCTCAATTCCCATGTGATAAGCGGCCGAACCTTTACGGAAATAAATAACCTCTGGATCATTTTTAGAATCCTTATTTTTCAATTGAAAACCAGTCGGATATTCAGGGTTAATTTCAATCAAGGAAGTGTCAATGTCTTCTGCCGCTAAAAATTCAACGATGTGTTCGCCAAAAGGATCTTGGCCTAATTCCGTCACGTAGGTCACCTCATGTTCCAAGCGAACCAAGCCTACTGAAACGTTGACCTCGGCTCCTGCAACATAGCGGTCAAAAGATTTTACATGTTTTAATTTCTCCGGTGTTTGCGCAATGAACATCGCCATCGGCTCGCCGATTGTCAGCACTTTACCCATTTTCAATAACCTCCTGTACTTTTTGATATTCTTGTTCCAGCTCCGTTAAACTCATGGGATACTCGATGCCAGTTGGCCACTCAGGTTCTAAAAATTTGCGCCAATTTAGTTCCCCTTGGTCTAATAAAACCGGCTGACCTTGAAAAATATTTTTTAAATGGAAAATCGTGATTTTTTCTTTTACTTGTTGGAAGGCGGCTTCTGGATTCTCTCCCATCACCACCCAATTACCTAAATCAAAGGTGTAGCCTAGCGGAAGCTGTTGCTCTTCAACCATTGTTAACGCTTTTAAAACAGCGGATAACTTCCCGTTTTCTTCAGTCTGGTCATTTTCAATGGTAACCGTCAGCTCTTTTGGCAAAAGCTGTTCCAATTGCCCTCGAGAAACTTTTTGCAGCCCCGCTAAACTACCGATATTTACTTTGATTGAAACTGCAGCTAGCCTTTCAGCTTCCGCTAGCCATTCTGGCAAGTCAGGATTTAGCCCATCTGTGACAAATAGCGGCTCAGGAATCGAATAACGCAGCTGCCAATTTTTTAGTTTACCGGTTTCCAAAATTTCTAAAAATTCTTGCTGTTTTTCTGCGGGAATTTTTGAAAAATACTCCCGCCGCACTTCAATTCCAGAAAGCGACAACGGCAACTCTGCCAAAGCCTTAACAAAAGCTGTCTGGTCTTGATAAGGAGTTCCTTCTTTGACAATTGTGTTCACAAAAATATTTCCCATGTTTTCTCTCCTTCGTTATTTACAATGAGCCCCGCAAATGAATTTCAGCAGCAATTTCAATCGTTTCTGTTGGTTGAGGAATCTCAATCTCCTGCATTAAAACTTCAACCGCCCGCTCACCAATCCGCTCAGGGAGTTGGTGAATCGTAGTGATTCCCGGTTGAATTAATTCTCCCCAAAACCAGTCATCATAGCCGGCCAAACCGCAATCTGTCGGAAATTTTAACTGACAATTATTCAAGCCGACGACTGCTTCATACATTGCATTCCCGTTGGCTGCAAAGAAACAGGTCTTTTCAGTGAACTCATGCCCACTACAAAACTCGACAATATCTTGTCCCTTACCAGTATGATGCAGTTCCAACAATTCCACTTGACAATTAGTATCTAAAGTCCCTAGCCGAATGCCTTGATAGCGTTCGGCCCGCGGACTAATATCGCCGATAGCTTCACTGACGTGGATAATTTTTTGATAGCCATTTGCAACGATAATTTCCGTCATCTTTTTGGAAACCTGAATATTATTGGTTTGCACTGTCGTCCAGCGATCGATATTTAAGGAACGATCGACTAGGACCGTCGGAATTTCTTGATCTATAATTTGTTGAAAAGCAGTCAGCTCGGTTGCAACTGGCTGCAAGAGAATGCCGTCAATATTTTGATCAATTAATTTTTGAATGGCCCGCTGCTCCTCTGCTTCAGAATTATTTGTGTTCATGATTAGCAGTTGATAGCCGGTGTCCATTAAAGCGTCCTGCACGGCTTTAATAATGTAGGCTGTATATTGATTGGCAATATCGGCTACGAGTAAACCGATTAACCAACTTTTATTTGATTTTAATCCCTGCGCTTGTTTGCTGGGACGATAGTCTAATTCATCGATAATTAATTGGATTTTTCTTTTTGTATCAAGAGACATGTTGCCAAATTTGCCATTTAAATATCTAGAGATGGTCGTTTTAGAAACGCCAGCACGGTTAGCAACCTCTTGAATTGTGACATGTTTTTTCATAATCTTTCACCTTCTGGTTTACCGGTTAACCATATTGCAAACGGTTTCTAAAACAAATTCAAGGTTTTTTGACAAAAAGATTTTTTTCACGAGTTTCAACGAGATACGTAAAAAATTTACAACTGCTACACTTTCAAAAAAATAAAAATGCGCAGCCAGCAAGAAAGCGGCCACGCATTTTATTTAGAATAATTGATTCATGATTTAACTTTTGGCAAATTGATTTTTTAACCACCGGTCCGCCATCTGCGGCCAGTTTTCAACATCTTCTAGTATTTGATACGGTTCGCTGGCGCGTCTAGTTTCGACAGTCCCTAAGCTTAGACCATGCAGTCCCCGATTATAAAGATGAAATTCAAAGGGAATACTCGTATCATATAAAGCATCCGCCAACAATAAACTATTTTTTGCTGGCACGGCATCATCGGCCACGGTATGCCAAACAAAAGTTGCTGGAAAATCTTGATTGACTAATTTTTCAATGGAGACAGCCGCATTTTCTTTTGGATAATCAGCTCCCAGCAACGCTTGGAAGCTGCTTTGGTGGGCATATTTACCGCTAGAAATCACTGGGTAGCTTAATACTAAAGCATTCGGATAGATTTCTGCAGCCGGTGCAATGTCTGCCAGTAACGGCTTATTCCAATTAACTCCTAAAGAAGCGGCCAAATGTCCACCGGCAGAAAAGCCCAACACGGTAATTTTTGCGGCATCAACAAAAAAGTCGCCGGCATTCTTACGAATAAAAGCTACCGAGATTGCCAGTTGCTTTAGAGCCACTGGATAGCGAACTGCTGGTGCGACACTGTATTTTAAGACAGCTGCTTGATAGCCTAAGCTGAGAAAATGCAACGCCACTGGTTCGCCTTCCCGTTCTGATAAAAATTCATAGCCGCCACCTGGACAAATTAATATCATCGGCCGCTGGCGCAGCGGGTCGATTTCAGCTGAGTTGTCCTGCAAATATAAAATCAGTTCCGCCTCGTGACCAGCTGCCTGGATTTTTTCCGTTAACACTCTCATTTAAGCACCTCGTTTAATGACTGTTTTTTCTTCAACTAAATAATTTTCTCCATTAATCATAACAGATTGTGCTGCTCCTGCCACTAACGTCAAATTGATTGTTGTTTCAGTGATTTCTGCTAAAAATTGGCTACCTTGATAGTGGAAGCTGAAGGTCATTTTATCCCAATTTTTTGGCAAATGCGGTCGCAGACTTATGCCCCTTTCGGTTAAGCGTAAGCCACCAAAACCAAAGACGAGTCCTAAATAAGTCCCCCCCATATTGGCTGCATGAATACCATCCTTGGTATTCTTATGAGAGTTGGTGATATCAATTTTTGAAGATTCGTCGAAATAATTATAGGCTTTCTCGCTATCGCCAAACTGATTCGCCACAATACTGAAAATGCAAGAAGACAAAGAAGAATCATGAGTCGTTAAGGGCTCGTAATAATCATAGCCCCGTTTAACGGCCGTTTCTTCAAATTGATTTTCGTATAAGAAATAGGCCAAGACTAAATCCGCCTGTTTTGTTACTTGATGCCGGTATAAATACAACGGATGATAGTGGAGCAATAGTGGAAACTTCTCAGCCGGCAAGTTTTTAAACTCCATCACAGGTTTTGCTAAAAAGCTGTCGTCTTGCTCGTGAATTTGTAATTCTTTTGAAAAAGGCAAGTACATAGCCGCTGCTGCCTGCTGCCATTCGGCGATTTCAGCAGAGGTTAAGCCGATTTTCTCAACGACTTCAGCAAGACCTGCCTCGGTTAATACTTGATAAAATTTCCCAGCCCATTCCAAATGGTATTTAGCTGAGATGTTGGTATAAAAATTATTGTTAACAACGCAAGTGTATTCATCGGGGCCAGTCACCGCATTGATGACGAAATGTTCCTTGGTAAAATGGCCGACCTCTAACCAAACACGGGCCGTTTCAAAAATAACTTCCGCTCCGTAATCGGCAATTAATTGCAGATCCCCGGTCGCCAAATAATATTGGATGATGGCATAAGCAATGTCGCTGTTAATATGATATTGGGCCGTGCCTGAAGGGAAGTAACCAGAAGACTCCGCCCCGGCAATCGTGCGCCATGGATAAAGGGCGCCGGTCTGATGACCAAGAATGCGGGCATTTTCCCGGGCTTTATCTAAAATACTATAGCGATAGTGAATCAATTTTTGAGTAATTTGTGGATTGGTTAAGGTAAAAAAGGGCATCATGTAAATTTCAGTGTCCCAGAAATAATGACCTTCATAGCCTTCGCCGCTTAAACCTTTGGCGGCAATATTGGAAATGCCGTCCTTACCAGCCGACTGCAACAAGCTATATAAACTATAATCCAAAGATTCGTTTAACAATTGGTCACCGCTCACTTCAGCCACCGCATTTTGCCAAAATTCCGCCAGATAAGCGGCTTGTTTTTGATATAAATCGCTGAGCCCTACCGCTTTAACTTCCGCAATTAATTCTTCACTCGCATTAGCTAAATCATAACGACGGGAATCTAGAAAGAGACTGAATTTTGTGAAGTTCAGCGGTTGCTTAGGAGCAATTTCCCCTTGATAGATAAACGTATTTTCAACCTCTGTTGCCACAAGTTCAGTTAACGGTAACTTACTCTCGTGAAAAACAATTGTTTCAGCCGCTAAATCTGAGACTTGAGTCTTAGCGGTGATTTTAGAAATCCCCTGCGCTTCATCCACCTGATTGCCGACAACCCGCAGATAATGCTCGGATTCTGCGGCAACTCGGGGATCATTAGGATCAGCGAAATTGGTGACCTCGCCATTATGTTTAGAAGTAATTTTAATTTCACCGCTAAATTCATTTGAAGTGATTGTCAATTCAATGGTAAACAAAGGCAACACAACGAAAGACGCCATCCGTTTGAAGGCAATTTGAAAGCTTTGGCCCGCTTGGTTGTGCCAAGTAAATTGACGAAGGGCTGTCCCTTTTTCCATATCTAATTCCCGATAAATATCTGTAGCGTTTTCAAAAAGTGAGACAGCTTCTCCGCCGATTTCAATCGTGAAGGATTGCGTATCAGCAACGTTTAGCATCACTTCTTTTTTATTGACAAAGCCATATAGCTGTTCAGCCTGCTTCATCTCAGCAACATCATAAAAGCCGTTGATATACTGTCCTCGACTGGAGGAAAAGCCTTGAGGATAGCCTTCTTCAAAATTTCCTCTCACACCAAGATAGCCATTAGCTGTATGGAACAGTGTTTCCTGCAGTAATAAATTGTCGTTGGTTAATTCAAACCCTTGCTTAATCAGTTTTTTCATCCGTGACTCCTCTTTCAATTTATGATGGTGGCAAGCCAGTGATCGTTATTTCCGCCACTGGCAAAACTCAACTTATTGCTTAAGCCGTTACTTCATCTAAAAAGGCTTTTACTTTTTGCCAGTAAGCCTCGCCGGCAATAATTCCTGACATGGCGTGTTGTGCTCCAGCCACCGGTAATTTTTCTTTAAAGGTGGGGGTCGCCTGATAATTTTCCGCCAACATGCTGAAAGGTACAAAAGTATCGGCAGTTCCGTGGATAAACAGTGCTGGTAGTTTGGTTTTCGCCAACTGCTTTGTGCTACTGGCTTCACCTAGCCACCAACCTTGACGCACTTTATTGACAACTGAGACGAGGGGAATCAAAGGGAAAGCCGGTACATGGAACAAATTTTTCAATTGATAGCTCAACTCTTCTTTCACAGAAGCATAGCCGCAGTCTTCAATTACTGCTTTAACATTGCTCGGTAAATTTTCACCGGCGGTCATCATCACGGTTGCCCCGCCCATGGAAACTCCATATAAAATAATTTCCGCTTCAGGCTCTTTTTGTAAAATAAAGTCAATCCACAGCTGAATATCTTTGCGATCCGGCCAGCCAAACCCGATGTAGCGGCCCTCACTAGAGCCATGGGCCCGCAAATCCGGCAGCAGCACATTGAAGCCTAAGTCTTTAAAATAAGGCGCCTTATCAAACATTTCTTCGTGGCGGCTGTCAAAGCCGTGGACTAAAATGCCCCAGCGTTTGCTTGGCTGAGCTAAAGAATAGCTGAAGCCCTTCAATTTTAGACCGTCTTGGCTGGTGATGCTGACCATTTCTTCAGTAGCTTCGGCCAACCACTCCGCTTTTTTATCCAAGACTGGTTGCAATAGAGCATCCTCCGGGGTATCAATCCGATTGTGGTCGGACTCCATCGTTTCTGCCCGATTGGTTGTTTTCAAAAAAGCGATTGTAAATAGTTTATGGGCCGCAAAAAGCAGCACAGCTGCCAATAGCAGGACAATAATTAAAATAATTTTAAGCATGAATATCACCTTCAGGATTAGTGGAGGTTGCTACTTCCGCCTTGGCATCCCGTTCTTTGATTTCCTCAGTAATTTGCGCAAATTGACTTTCGGTCATGATGCCTTTTTTCTTATAAATAGTATAGGCAATCGTGATACCAATTAAAGGCACCACCGTTAAGAAAATTAACAGCAAACGGCCTTTGATTTCCGGTGTGGCATTTAGAATTTGTTGAATCATACTTTCTCTGGCGGTGGCGGAAATCGTACCGGCTGCCGCTTGATTTTCCAAATCAGAAATTTGGTTAGTGGTGGAAAGCACGCCAATCACCAGATAAACTAACATGGTTCCGAACTGACCTAAGCCCATGCCTAATTGCGTTACAAAGGGTCGCACTGAAAAAATAATGCCTTCATTGCGGGTGCCGAATTTCCAGTCATTCCATTCAACCCCATTGGCAATACTAATCATAATAATTAGATAAAAGACGCCATTACCAACTGCTGGCAAAATATTAACCAATGCCAGAATAATTAATTTGGTCATTTCCAGACTGTTTGGTAAAATCCAACCAGCTGCCAATAAGAGGAAATAACCGGTTAACGACATCGTTGTGGCAATTTTAATTAAAGTATCGCGATTGAATTTTTTAGAAATGGCGGGAAACATAATAAAGACTAGGGCGCCGGCAACTTGTCCGACGATATTAAAAATCGTCACCAATAAGCCGTTGTAACCAAAACTAAAGTATAGATAAGTGGAAACCAGCGTTGTACTTAAAGTGGTAACCAACATATAAACAAATAAAATTACGCCGCTCCACAAGGCTTGTTTATTGCGATAGATAATATGAACAATTTCCTTTACGCTGATTTTCGTGGTTTCTTTTTTCACCGCAGGTCTTGGCGGTTCTTCAACGCCAAATAATGTAATAGCCTGCGTCAAGAGCATAATTAAAGAAAAGCCAATCCCGATAGCTGCATAACCGGTTACGGCACTGCCGCCGATTACCAAACTGCCGACGGTAAATGTCGGCACAATCAAAGCCGTTAAGAAGGCCCCGATGCCCGCCATCAAATTGGTTAAAGACATCAAGCGATTGCGACCGTCTTGATCTTTTGTCAAAGCGGGAATCATGCCCCAATAGGCAATGTCGTTAATCGAAAAGAAAATACTAAAAAGAAAATACATGATGCCAAAGAAAATAACGTAGGGCCAGCCCTGCAAATTAGATGAAAAAGACAGACTGACGATAATTGCTGTTCCGATGACCCCGGCTAAAATAAAAGGTTTGAATTTTCCCCACTTACTATGGGAAGCATCAATCACATTCCCCAAAATCGGGTCAATGACCGCATCGAAAAAGCGGGCCGCCACCATAATAACGGTAATCACAGAAAATTGGGCCGCCGTTAAAGTTTTAGTAAACAACACATAATTTAAGAGATAGTTGACAAATAATCCGGCGGCCGCCATATCTCGACCGACAGTACCGATTGAAAATGACCAAAGATTGCGTTTAGATAACTGTGTACTCTCCATGGTTGATTCCCCCTTATAAAAAAAACACCTGTCAGGTATTAATTTATTTCAATTTACTGTTTACTAAACAGCTTGTCAATCAATAATTCTTCAAACAAAAAAAGCGCTGTCTCTTGCCTGACGAAAACTTATTCAATCAAGTGGATAATCAGGTCAGCCAAGCCTTATCAAAAGGCATTGGCGCCTGAAAAAATCCTGTTCATTTGATTTGAAAAAAAATTCGTGAAGCAAACCCAACAGAGCTTCATGATATTAATTTTTTAATTGATAGCGTTGTACGTAAGAAAAAATAAATAGGCCAGTCAGCACCAACGCCAACAATGCAAATCTCAGGCCGCTGTGATTGTCCAGCCAAAAATACGCGGCTAAACTGACCACCGTCAAGTAGCTAAAACTCGTGATACTCATCAAGTGGCTACTTTTTTTGACCTGTAAAATAGCTGCTGCAGAATAACTCCCGTAAAAATTGCCAAGAATACCAAGATTTGCAAGTCCCAGCACTAAACTGATACACAGAGCGAAAATCATCAAAAAGATACTATTATAAGCCTGCTCTGCAAAGCCAGCAATTGTTGAAAATATTGAAAAAATGAAGAGGCTGGCTGCTAAAAATGCCAAATTCAAGCCGCCAAGCTTCAGCCAAACCTGCTGTGGCTGCTGGCGCCATTGGAACCAAGCTGTCAGTCCGCTAAAGCTGACCCACAGCGCTAAAAAAATCCCTATCCCGTTCATTTTCAACGCCTCCCAAAAAAGCTGCAAATTGTTTTTTTATTATACCGCAAATCTGCAACAAGAGATAGCTTTGCTGATTAGCTTTGGTTTTATAAGCAGATTATTAGAGTCTGCTGCTTAAAAAGAGTAGGATATAGCTGTACTTAATAGAATGTATAAACTCACAGGGGGTTTTACAATGGAAATCAAAATGAGTCCAGAAGTTGAAAAAAAATTAGCACCCTATCAACAGGATGCTAAACTATTATTAGATTTAGACGATGGTGTCGGCAGTTTCTCAAAATTCGGTGTTTGCTCTTTAGATACCAGTTTTCGGGTTTTAGTAGTCGCAAAAGATAGTGATTTGAAGGACTATCCAACGGCTTTAACCTCCCCCATCGGCGACCTTTATATTAAGGAATACACCAGCAATTACTTTGCTGAGGAACCGGTGTTAGAATTAAATCCCCGCTTTCAAAATCTAGTTTTGAAAACCGCCAGCGGAACCGTTGATGGAAATGTGGAAATTATCGACATGCGGGCTCTACAAAGTCTGCAAAAATAAATGAATCTTTGCCAACTCGCTTTTGTCAGAAGTTCGGCAGCTTTAATTAAGCTGCCGCAGACTGTAGACAAATAGACTTTTAGAAGTAAAATTCTTCTAAAAGCCTATTTTTTGTTTTACTCATTCAAATTTGGGCAAAAAAATAAAGGCCTTCTGCCTTTAACTTAGCCAGGTGGCTAATTTC